>JAGAWT010000015.1 GCA_018110985.1 Oscillospiraceae bacterium | reverse complement strand
TTTTGAGAATCACGGGGTTTCAAGCCCGGCTCATTAAACCACTCGGACACCTCTCCCTCCGGGATAAGAAAGCCGTAAGACAACGAAAACGATGTTCCTCTTTACGATTAATTTGCTGCGCAGTTCCGTGCTACTGCGCAGCAACGACAAAACTGGGGTGGATACTCGGATTCGAACCGAGGGTCTTCAGTGCCACAAACTGACGCGTTAACCGACTACGCTATACCCACCATATGGCGCGCCTTGCTGGATTCGAACCAGCGGCTTACTGCTTAGAAGGCAGTTACTCTATCCAGCTGAGTTAAAGGCGCATTGGAGCGGGTGATGGGAATCGAACCCACGCGGCCAGCTTGGAAGGCTGGAATTCTACCATTGAACTACACCCGCAAAGTCTTATGTCAAATGACAAAGACTATTTTATCATATATTTTTCGATTTGTCAAGAGCTTTTTCAAAAAAAATTGAAAAAACTGTCCCGTTTTTAAGTGGAGAGCTTTTCTGCTTTTTTCATCATAGCTTTGAGCTGATCTTCCATGCCTTTTTTGCGGAGTATCTCCATGGCATCCCCGATATTCACGGGACGTATATCAAGGTTATGGGCATCCGTACCCAGGATATGCACCTGTTCGCTCTCCACCAGCTTGAAAAGCTGCCTTTTCAGAAAAAAGCCGTCCTTCAAAAGGGAGGTGGTGTTTATCTGCTTTGTGACGGGCAGCGCCATTACCTGCTCAAAGGACTTTTTGTCAAGGCAGGCTCTGAAACGCTCCACATGAGCCAGCACCACCTTGACGCTGTTGCTGTTGATTATGGACTGTACATCCTTGAACCATGAGCCCATAGGCTCAAACGGGAGCTCCAGCAGCAGGGTGTTGGTGCCCTCTATGCAGAGGGGCTTCAGATCCTCATAGGCAAGGCTGCGGCACATTGCCACCTCCGCCCCCAGCTTCAGCTCCGGGAAATCCCCGCCGTCCTTTTGCATGGCATCAAGAAGGTGCTCAAATGCGGCTTTTCTCCTTTTGAGGAAATGACCGCATTCCTCCCTGTCTCTGTAAAAATGGGAGGTAAGGATGACCCTGTCTACTCCCTGAGCCCTTTCTTTCCTGAGCATCTCCAGAGACATTTGTGTGTTTTTGCTGCCGTCGTCAAAGCCCGGCAGTATATGACAGTGAAAATCAATTACCACAGTCTAACTCCTGTACTTTCAAAAAGCGGCCGGTATTCCGACCGCTTTCAAGTTTATTGTCCTTGTGCCTTTGCACCCTGGGAGGCGGTGTTTTCGTAACCGTAACCGTAGCCGTAGCCGTATCCGCCCTTGCCGTAGCCGTACTTTCCGCCGTAGCGGCTGTACTTGCCGTATTTGCCGTACTTTCCGTATTTGCCGTAAGCACCCACACTGCGCTCTACCTGAGTTATCATAACACCAAGCACATCAGCATTGGTGAAGCGTATCTGCTGCATAGCACCGTTGAATTCGTCCACGGTGGTGGAGTTGTACTTTGCAACAAGCACCAGACCGCCGATATAGGGGGCAAGACCCAGTGCATCGGATACCACGTTTACGGGAGGAGTATCAATAACGATGTAGTCATACCTTGATTCCAGCCCGTGGAGCAGAGCACGCATCACAGAGGAGTTGAGCAGCTCGGAGGGGTTCGGAGGGCAGTGACCGGATGAAAGTATGTCCAGGTGATGGGCAACGTTCTTGTGAACGGCAGAATCGAATTTTGCCATACGTCCCAGAACTTCCGAAAGTCCCTTTTCGTTTTCAAGTGAAAAACGCATATGAACGGTGGGCTTTCTGAGGTCTGCATCTATGAGGAGCACCCTTGCCTCTGTCTGAGCCAGTGTAAGGGCGATATTCGCAGCGGAGGAGGACTTTCCTTCCGAGGCGTTGGCGGATGTGACGGCGATGATCTTCTTTTCCCTTACGGAAAGAGAGAACATTATGTTGGTGCGGACAGCTCTGTATGACTCGGAGACCGCAAAGGGGAGATCCTTGTTGAGGAGCGTGGTCTCCGCCAGATCCGTTATGCTTCCGGACTTCTTGTTTGACTTGCCCTGCGCCGTGTTTATCTCGGGGATGTCGCCCAGATAGGGGACATTGAACACTTTAAGGTCTTCCTCGGATTTGATGGATCTGTCCAGCAGGAAGATGATGACATACACGCCGCAAACCAGCACAAAGCCGAGAAGAGCAGCGATAACAGTGTTTTTCATCACATTGGGAGAGGAGGGGGAGTTTGGCACCTCTGCGGGGCCTATTGCCTCGACAGAACCGGCTCCGACCACTCTTATAAGGTATTCCGGAGCTATCTGTGCGTAAATGTCGCAGATAACGGCGCTCACATATCTGTCCTTTGTGGTGGCTGATACCACCAGTACCTCCGTGTTGTTGTCGGCTGCCATGGTTATGCACTTTTTCAGCTCGGATGTCTTTACGGAGCCGTCTGAATTAAGATTGAAGCAGCGGGGGAGGGCATCCTTCACCAGCTCGTTTTTTACAAGCTCCTGACCCACTCTCTGAACGACTACATTGTTTTCCAGTATGACGATGTAGGTGCTTACCAGGTTTCTTGAAGTGGCAAGGTCCGAGGAGGCGATAGTGTCACGGTCGTCGCTGTTGGAAAGGTTCTTGACGTACATGGACGTTCTCGAGGTGTATTTCAGCGGCATGAAGAGCTTTGTGACTCCGAAGCCGAGAACGGCCGCACAAATGGTGATGACAGCAATGACAACTATGTGATCGAGCAGGTTCACCGCCAGCTTGAGAAGATCTATCTCCGTTTCTTCACTGCCGGTCCTGTTTGCCTGAATATTGGTTGTGTTCGGTTCCATTCTCTATAAGACCCCCGCTTTGAATATATCTAAATAAGCCGCAGCAAGGCGCTTGCGGGCATAGCTTTACAATATCTATTTAAGTATAGCATATGAGACCCGAAAATGTCAACGAATTTCCGAATGTTTTTCTGTACATTTTAGCCAAAGTTGTCGGGAGATATGAAAAAAAACTTGACACGATGCGGCTTTGAATAATAATATGTGCTGCTGCAGGTATGCCGACTATGTGGCTGTCGGTCGTACCGACCTGTAGGGGTGCACAATAACAGACGGTCATTATTGGCGGAAAAAGTGCAAAAAGACTATTGACAAGAGCTATCATAAGTGATAGAATAGTCCTAATATGATTCGATAGAGGCGCGGTAAAGATGAGTAGTGCGGGGCAGAAAAAGCCCGTTTATCCCGCATAAAAGGCAATACCGCCGAGGGGCGCCCGGAACAGGGCTTGTAAAGGCCGCCCCGGACGTACACCGAACAGGTGTGCGGCTGTCACCTTCGGGTGGAGTGCTATTCGGATGCTTGCGGTAAATATAGGCGTATTGCATGGAATAGGTCATTCGGTCGGGTCATCCGGCCGTTTTTTATATCAGGCCGGGGATCGGCACAAAAGGAGGAGAAGCTATGGCTAAGAAAAAGAAAAAGAACAGATCTTTCCGGAGCAGGAGCAATGCCCCTGCCAAAAACGCCAGTGCACAGCAGACAGCCACTGTCAAAAAGGATGTTCCCAAGCCAAAGTCCGAAGGCTCATCTGCTCAGTCAAAGTCCCAAAAGGGGGTACTGCCTGTCAAGTGGGCAAACTGGCTCTTCCTTATATTCACTGTGCTGGTGATCGCACTTACAGTCACCCCTTTGCGTATCATACCCCGTGAATGGAGATCCGTTCTTGCCTACATCCCCGTAGTCATAATGGCTCTTGTGGTATTCAGAAAGCAGGGAGTAAAGGCAAGGGACATAGGCTTCAAACGCTCAAAGCCCATCTCCTATTTACTGACAGCAGGCATTGCCATTGCCGTATATCCCTTTGCAAGCCTTATATCCTCTCTTGTGAAGATGATCATCCCCACTCTTTTCATCAGGGATGACATAGAGCAGGCGCTTTCCGTAGGGCATATAGTAAACGCAGTGGCGCTGGTGTTCCTCACAGCCATTCTCGAAGAATTTCTCATCCGTGGCTGTATGGCGGGAAGCTACCTGTCCACAGGGAGATACCGTGCGACCGTTCTCCTTACGGCGCTGGTATTCGGCCTTGTGCAGATGACTGCCACAGGCTTTCTTGATGCCTTTGTGCTGGGGGTTGTGGCGGCGCTCATATACGTCCTCACGGATTCCATATGGCCCTGCATCTTTTTCCAGATACTGCGAAAGGGTGCAACAGTCACATTCACTCTTCTGGAACCTACTCTCCGTGAAAACGACAGCATACTCAAATATCTCCTTGCCCGTGATCTTGGAGATCCCCTTATAGAGGCGGGAAGCATAGTTGCGGCGGCTGTGGGGCTTGTTCTTATGGTGATCTTTATACGCCGCCTTGCGGAAGTTGAGAAAAGCACACACAAGCTCAAAGCCTGCAACGCAGGCGGCGGCGGCAAAGAGAGGCTTGCCACTCTCCCGCTCATAGTGGGTGTTATCGCCCTTGCCATAATGCTGATATTCACAGACTATGCGGCTTACAGGGCGGCATTCGGATATTGAGCTTAACTTTAAATGTACATCATCCGGCTCAGACACTTAAGAAAAAGCAAAAAACAACAGAAAGGAACGTATGACAGCCTTCTGCCGGAGAGCGCTCATCATACGGGGTAAAGGACAATGAAACAGTATAATGTAGGCATCATCGGTGCAACGGGAATGGTAGGTCAGCGCTTTGCGCTCCTTCTGGCAGATCATCCCTGGTTCAAGGTAAAGGTACTGGCGGCATCTCCCCGCAGTGCCGGCAAGACCTATGAAGAGGCAGTGGGAAAGCGCTGGGCTTTCAGAGATGCTCCCATACCCGAAAACCTTAAGGATATCGTTATAAAGGATGCCACGGCAGATGTGGATGAGATAGCTTCTCAGGTGGATTTCGTGTTCTGTGCGGTGGATATGAAGAAGGATGAGATAAAGGCTCTTGAGGAGCGCTACGCAAAGGCTGAATGCCCCGTAGTATCCAACAATTCCGCCAACAGAGGGACTCCCGATGTCCCCATGGTGGTCCCCGAGATAAACCCCGAGCATATAGAGATAATCAAGGCGCAGAGAGAGCGCCTCGGCACAAAGAGAGGCTTTATAGCAGTCAAGTCCAACTGCTCTCTCCAGTCCTATGTGCCTGCCCTCAATCCTCTCATGAAGGATTTCGGCGTGAAGGAAGCCTTTGTCTGCACCTATCAGGCTATATCCGGTGCCGGCAAGACCTTTGAGACCATGCCCCAGATAATAGACAATGTTATCCCCTACATAGGCGGCGAAGAGGAAAAGTCCGAGCAGGAGCCTCTGAAGATATGGGGACACATTGAGGAAGACAGGATAGTGAATGCCACCTCCCCCAGGATCTCCGCCCAGTGTCTGAGAGTTCCCGTTTCCGACGGTCATATGGCAGCTATATTCGTGAAGTTTGAGAAGAAGCCCACGAAGGAGCAGATACTGGAAGCGTGGAAGAACTTCTCCGGTGTTCCCCAGGAGCTTTCTCTCCCCTCCGCACCCAAGCAGTTCATCAACTACTTTGAGGAGGATGACCGTCCGCAGACCAAGCTGGACAGGATGCTTGAAGGCGGCATGGCTGTTTCCGTGGGCAGGCTCCGTGAAGACCTCATCTTCGACTACAAGTTCGTATGCCTCTCCCACAACACCCTGAGAGGTGCAGCAGGCGGTGCTGTGCTCATGGCAGAGCTCCTTGCCGCAAAGGGATACTTTGACTGATAATGGATTTCTTCACATCCGATCTGCACCTTGGTCATGAAGACAGGGTGATATGGGACAAAAGGCCTTTCAGAAATGCGGCTCATATGTTTGATGTGATGCGTGACAGATGGAACGCTAAGGTAGCAGACAGTGATGATGTGTGGATAATCGGCGACTTCACCTACTATGGTGAGGAAAGTGATGACACTATCCGCCGGTATGCAGAAGCACTCAGAGGCAGAAAGCACCTTATCTACGGCAACCACGACGGGCGTATAAAGGAAAGCCCTGCGCTGCAGAGCCTGTTTGAAGAATGTGTATATGAAAAGTATATTGAGACAGGCGAGCGGAAGATATTCATGTACCACTATCCTCTTGTGGAGTGGTACAGACGCCCCGCAGGAAGTTATCTGATATACGGTCATATCCACGCCAGCCGTGATGACGGATATGGATTTATGGCGACTCACAGGACAGACAGCGCTTTCAACGCAGGGGTCATGATAAACGGCTATGCCCCGGTGACGTTTGAAGAACTGAAAGAGAACAATCTGAAATTTCATAGGGAATCCGATAAAGGAGAATAATGATGAAAAACACAATTTTTACCGGTGCGGGAGTTGCCATCATAACTCCCATGAACGAGGACGGCTCCGTTAATTACGAGGCACTGGGACAACTCATAGAGACCCAGATAGCAAACAAGACGGATGCTATCATAATATGCGGCACCACAGGCGAATCCTCCACCCTCAATGATGAGGAGCACAAGGAGTGCATACGCTACACCATCGAGAAGGTGGCTCACCGTGTGCCCGTTATTGCAGGGACAGGCTCCAATGACACCGCCTATGCCATCCACCTTTCACAGGAGGCTGAGGCTATGGGCGCAGATGCCCTTCTGCTTGTGACACCTTACTACAACAAGACCTCACAGAGAGGACTTATCGCCCATTACACCGCCATTGCGGATGCGGTGAACATCCCCTGCATACTCTACAATGTTCCCTCCCGCACAGGCGTGAACATCGCCCCCGAGACCGTACAGGCTCTTGCGGAGCATAAGAACATCGCAGCCGTAAAGGAGGCCAGCGGCAACATATCCCAGATCGCCAAGATCTTTGCTCTCTGCGGCGACAAGATAGATGTTTACAGCGGCAACGACGATCAGATCGTGCCCATAATGTCTCTGGGCGGAAAGGGCGTTATATCCGTAATGTCCAACATCGCTCCCCTGGAGACACACACCATCGCACAGCTCTGCCTTGACAACAATTATCCCGAAGCTGCTGCCATGGCTGCAAAGTACCTTCCTCTTGCAAACGGTCTTTTCCTTGATGTGAACCCCATAGGTATCAAGGAGGCAATGAACATGACAGGCTTCCCCGCAGGCAAGTGCCGTCTGCCTCTTTATGAGATGGAGGAGGAAAAGAAGGCAAAGCTCCGCCGCATACTGGCAGACAGCGGTCTTATCAAGTAAGGGAGAGCAGACATGAAAAGATTTGTTATCACCGGTGCCAACGGTCATATGGGAAAAGTCATCGCCTCCGTTATAGCTAACCGTGAGGACTGCACGGTGCTGGCGGGCATAGACCTTAATGACAAGCAGAACGAGGAGTTCCCTGTTTACAAGTCCTTTTCCGAACTTAAAGAAAAGCCGGACTGTGTCATAGATTTCTCCCACCCCTCGGCTCTCGATGCGATGCTTGCCTACTGTACGGAAAACAATGTGCCCGTGGTCATCGGCTCAACAGGCTACACTCCCGAACAGAAGGCGCAGATAACCGCCGTTTCGGAGAAGATACCCGTTTTCTTCACCTTCAATATGTCTCTCGGAGTAAATCTCCTTGCAGCCCTTGCAAAGCAGGCTGTAAAGGTGCTTGGCGGTCAGTTTGATATAGAGATACTCGAAAAGCACCACAACCAGAAGATAGATGCTCCCTCGGGAACGGCTCTCATGCTGGCGGATGCCGTAAACGAGGCTGCCGGCGGACAGTATGAATACATCTATGACCGCCACTCCGTAAGGCAGAAGAGAGGCAAAAAGGAACTGGGTATCAGTTCCATCAGGGGCGGCACCATCGTAGGCGAACACGACATCATCTTTGCCGGGCGTGACGAGGTGATAACTCTTTCCCACCAGGCGGCTTCCAAAGAGGTGTTTGCAGTGGGAGCGGTGAATGCTGCGGTGTTCCTTTCGGACAAGCCTGCGGGTATGTATGATATGTCGGGGATGATCGGGTAAAACCGAGATATAGCTTTTACTTATAGCTTATTATAGATTTGCCATATTTGACATTATAGGAAAAATCTATTATACTTTATTTATTGTTTCTATATATTACAGTTATGTTAAGAGAGGTAAATAAAATGGATCTTTCCGTAAATACCAAATGCGTGCAGGCAGGCTATACTCCCAAGAACGGTGAACCCAGACAGGTCCCCATATACCAGTCCACTACCTTCAAGTATGACACTTCCGAGTTCATGGGGAAGCTCTTCGACCTTGAAGAATCCGGCTACTTCTACACAAGGCTGCAAAACCCCACAAATGACCTTGTGGCAGCTAAGATAACCGCTCTTGAAGGCGGTGCTGCGGGAATGCTCACATCCTCCGGACAGGCTGCGAACTTCTTCGCCCTTTTCAACATCTGCGAGAACGGCTCCCATATAGTTTCGGCGTCCACCATCTACGGCGGCACCTTCAACCTTATTGCCGTTACCATGAAGAAGATGGGCATAGATGTTACCTTCGTTTCCCCGGATGCCTCCGAGGAGGAGATAAACGCCGCTTTCCGCCCCAACACAAGGGCAGTTTTCGGCGAGACCATCGCAAATCCCGCCCTCACCGTTCTTGACATAGAAAAATTTGCAAGGTGCGCCCACTCCCATGGCGTGCCCCTTATAGTGGACAACACCTTCCCCACCCCCGTGAACTGCCGTCCCATAGAATGGGGTGCGGACATAGTTACCCACTCCACAACCAAGTACATGGACGGTCACGGGACCGGAGTCGGCGGTGCCATAGTGGATTCCGGCAACTTTGACTGGGATGCTCATGCAGAGCTTTTCCCCGGTCTTACCACTCCCGATGAGAGCTATCACGGCATAACCTATTCCAAGAAGTTCGGCAAGGGTGCATTCATCACCAAGGCTACAGCCCAGCTCATGCGTGACTTCGGCTCCATACAGTCGCCCCAGAACGCATTCTATCTTAATCTCGGACTGGAATCCCTTCATGTAAGGATGCCCCGTCACTGCGAGAACGGTCTTGCACTGGCAGAGTTCCTCAAGGAGCAGCCGGAAGTGGCAAGCGTTACCTTCCCTCACCTCAAGGGCGACAAGTACTACGATCTGGCGCAGAAGTATATGCCCAACGGCGGCTGCGGCGTAGTTTCCTTTGAGATCAGGGGCGGAAGAACCGCAGCAGAGAGCTTTATGAAGAAGCTGCGCATCATCGCCATAGAGACTCATGTGGCAGATGCCCGTTCCTGTTGCCTCAATCCCGCTACCTCCACTCACCGTCAGCTCACCGACGAGCAGCTTGCTGCTGCGGGTATCCCTGCGGGACTTGTACGCCTTTCCTGCGGCATAGAGGACAAGAACGACCTTATCGCCGATGTGGCACAGGCACTCAAAGCATAAAAAACGTAAAAAACACCCTTTCAGTGACTCTCCGACCCTGTTTTACGGGGCGGAGAGCACATTCTGTATTTGTATATGAAGCTAAAAACTGTTTACATCTGTTCCGAATGCGGCTACAAGACCCCCAGGTGGTACGGCAAATGTCCCACCTGCGGCAGCTGGAACACCCTTGAAGAGGATGTGGAGGAAAGTGCGGCTCCCGTTTCAGCCAAAAACACCGCCGCAGTCCACTACCCCGCAAAGGCTGCCGTTCCGAGAAAGCTGTCAGAGGTGGATACGGACGAGGAGATACGTTATCCCACAGGCTCCGCAGAACTTGACCGTGTGCTTGGGGGAGGGCTTGTGAAAGGCTCTATCGTGCTGCTCGGAGGAGAGCCCGGCATAGGAAAGTCCACCCTTCTCCTGCAGATCTGCACCTATTTCGGAAAGGAGCACAGCATACTCTATGTCTCGGGAGAGGAGAGCTCAAGGCAGGTAAAGCTGAGAGCTGACAGGCTGGGAGTAAAGGGGGAGAGCCTTTCTCTGCTGTCCTCCACCGATGCTCTTTCCATAGCAAACTGTGTCCGTGAAAGGACGCCTGACATAGTTATTATCGACTCCATCCAGACCATGAACCTGCGGGAGCTCAATTCTTCATCCGGCAGCATAACGCAGGTGAGGGAGTGTACCAACCTGTTCATGCGCCTTGCAAAGGAACTGGAGATACCCGTCTTTATCGTGGGTCATGTAAACAAGGACGGTGCCATTGCAGGGCCAAAGGTCATGGAGCATATAGTGGACACGGTGCTTTTCTTCGAGGGGGAGAGGAACCAGTCTTACAGGCTGCTGCGTGCGGTAAAGAACAGGTACGGCTCCACCAATGAGATAGGTGTCTTTGATATGTCCGACAGGGGGCTGAAGGAGGTGCTGAACCCTTCTGCCATGTTCCTTTCGGGTCGCCCTGTCGGGGTCTCGGGCTGTTCGGTAGGATGTGTCATGGAGGGCAGCCGCCCCATTCTGGCTGAGATACAGGCTCTTGTGACAAAATCCGGCTATCCGTCCCCGAGGCGTACATCTCAGGGCTTTGACTTTTCAAGGCTCGCTATAATACTGGCTGTCCTTGAAAAAAGAGCAGGGCTTTTCTACGGCACTCTTGATGTGTATGTAAATGTGGTCGGCGGCTTTCGCCTTGATGAGCCTGCGGCGGATCTCCCTGTGGCACTGGCCCTTTACAGTTCTCTTATAGATCTTCCTATACCCGAAAACATCGCCGCTTTCGGAGAGCTGGGTCTGGGAGGAGAAGTGAGGAGCATTTCCGGTATATCCCAGAGGCTGAACGAAGCCGCAAGACTGGGCTTCTCCGTTTGTATCGTGCCAAAGACCTCCCTGAGAGGGCTGGATCCCAAGGAGTACAAAACGGGGATAGTGGGAGTGGCAAGCATAAGGCAGGCGTTTGAATACCTGAAGAAATATGCCGAAAAAAACTCGGAAAAAGGGTGATATCATGGCAGACAGCATTTATGAGAGAAAAGACTTTATATCCCTTACGGACATGATACCCGGTGCTATACTTGAAATACGCTATTTCAGCACTTACAATTTCATCGGAGACAGGATAAACGGCTATGAGGCACCTGTCGCCCTTATCACAAAGGAGGCGGCACGGGCGCTGAAAAATGCTGCGGTACAGCTGTATGTGCGGGGCTACAGGCTGCGCATCTATGATGCCTACCGCCCTGCGTCCGCTGTAAAGCACTTTGTCTACTGGGGCATTGAGGACACGGATGTGCGGATGAAGGAATACTTCTACCCGAAGCTTGAAAAGCAGGAGCTTTTCAAGGAGGGATATATAGCTTCAAAGTCCTCCCACAGCAGGGGGAGCACCGTGGATCTTACTCTTTTCGACATGAAAACGGGAAAGGATCTGGATATGGGCAGCCCCTTTGACCTTTTTGACGACATTTCCCACCCTGACAGCCGCCTTGTGACCCCGGAGCAGTATGAAAACCGCATGATACTCCAAAAGGCGATGACGGACAGCGGCTTTGCCCCCATAGAGCAGGAATGGTGGCATTTCACTCTTGAAAACGAGCCGTTCCCCGAAACATACTTTGATTTTCCTGTCAGTCTGTGATACCTGTACTGTTCTGCTGCCCGGCATTTTCGGAGCCGGAACCGCATCACAGATCATTGACATGTGATACTGATCCTTCCTCGATGTATAGACGATCTCCAAGCCTCAGATCCCTTATATTCAAGCATTTGCGGCTTGTTTCTTGTCTGTACATCGGTCAGAGATCAGTATGATAAGCTGCCGTTTCATGCGGCAGCTTATTTGCTGCGCAAAAAAAAGCTTTCGTCGATATCAACAAATATCCGCCGGAAAATTGGACACCGGCAGGAGGGAAAGGCTTTTCTTTTGTAAAAATATTTCCCGAAAACCTTGAAAATCGACAAAATTTGTGATAGAATGTTATTATCCGTATTTATGTGAATTTTTTAGATCGGGGATCATATCAAATGGCTAAGAAACGCATTGCCGTAATTTTCGGCGGCAAATCCAACGAGCATGACATTTCTCTTATTTCTGCTGCAAATGTCATTTCAAATATCGACAAATCAAAGTATGAGGTAATACAGATAGGCATAACCAAAAAGGGACGGTGGTTCTTCTACCCCGGCTCTGTGGACGGCATAAAGGACAATACCTGGGAGACCTTCCCGGACAATGTGCCTGCGGCTATACTGCCCGACCCTCTGTACAGGGGCATCGCCACCATTCTTGACGGCGAGGTGAATGTTATCAGGGTGGACGCCGTATTCCCCGTTCTCCACGGAAAGTACGGGGAGGACGGCACCATACAGGGACTTCTGGATATGTCGGGTATCCCCTATGTGGGCTGCGGCTGTTTTGCCTCGGCTGCCTGCATGGACAAGGAATTTACCCACACCGTTCTTGAATACCACGGCATAAAGATGGCACGCTACCGTGTCATAAAGCAGTCTCAGCTCTCAAAGCTGGACAGCGTGACAGAGGATATCATAAACGAACTGGGTTTCCCCGTGTTCGTTAAGCCCTCCTCCAGCGGCTCCTCCGTGGGAGTGAACAAGGCGAACAGCTTTGAAGAGCTGAAATACGCCATAAAGATCGCCTTTTCCCATGACAGGAAGGTCATCGTTGAGGAGTATGTAAAGGGGCGTGAGCTGGAATGTGCCGTCCTCGGAGACGACAATCCCTTTGCATCGGGCGTGGGGGAGATAATCTCCTGCAATGAGTTCTACGACTACGACGCTAAGTATATCCTCGGCACTTCCGGGCTTTCCATCCCCGCAGACCTTCCCGCAGAGAAGGCAAAGGAGATAAGAGAAACGGCTGTAAAGGCGTTTAAGGCCATCGGCTGCTTCGGGCTTTCCAGAGTGGATTTCTTCCTCAGCGGGGATACGGTCTACCTGAACGAGATAAACACCATGCCGGGCTTTACATCCATCAGTATGTACCCCAAGCTCATGGAGGATTTCGGCATTTCCTATTCCGAACTGCTTGACAAGCTTATAGATCTTGCGGAGGAGAGGGTGATCCGATGAAGCTGATGTTCGCATCGGACATACACGGAAGCCTCAGCGGGTGCGAAAGGGTCATTGATGCCTTTGAAAGGGAAAGGCCGGAAAAGCTGGTGCTCGTCGGGGATATACTATACCACGGACCCCGGAACCCTCTTCCGGAAAGATATTCCCCCGCAGAGGTGGCAGCCGCTCTCAACTCCATGAAGGATAAGATCATCTGCGTGAGAGGGAACTGCGAAGCAGAGGTGGATCAGATGATGCTCTCATTCCCCTGTCTTGCGGATTATTCGGTGCTGTGGGCAGACGGTACGGAGATATTCGTTACCCACGGACACCTGTGGGAGCCGGAGAGCATACCCAATGCGGCAAAGGGCAGCGTTGTGGTGAGCGGACACACTCACATATGGAAGGCCTACACGAAGAACGGCATAAGCTACATCAACACGGGTTCCGCTTCTCTCCCGAAAGAGGGGAACCCTCCCACCTATGCCCTGTACCGGGACGGAGAATTTTCTGTGAAGTGCTTTGACGGAAAGGCTTTGGGCACTTTGCATTTAAAATAAAAACAAGAGGAGAATTATCATGGCTGAAGAATTGATCGAGGTCATCCTTGACCAGATGAGCGAGCACGTTATGAAGTCCAAAACAGTCCCCTTCACCAACCAGAAATCGGTGGATCCCATGTTTTTGCAGGACTGCATCGACAATATCAGAATGAATCTTCCCGACGAGATAAAGCAGGCAAAGAAGATAGTGAACGAGCGCAAGACCATTATCGATGATGCCAAGAAGAACGCCGAAGAGGTCATCACCAGAGCCGAGGCAAGGGCGAGAGAGCTGACGGATATGCACGCTGTGACCAAGGCTGCACAGGCAAGGGCTGAGGAGATAGAAAAGAGCGCCCAGTACCAGTCAAAGCAGGTAAAGGCGGCGACAGACAGCTATATCATAGATATGCTCACACGCACGGAAAAGATACTTACCGCCAATATAGATGCGGTGCAGAGGGCAAAGGGCGCCATAGCTCCCCAGCAGCCTTCACAGAAGGAAAACGACGATATCATCTGAAAAACGGGAGCGGAATGTGATGGATTACAAAATAAGAAGGGCTCATATAGGACCGGCACGTTTTTCCGTGGATCTGGGAGACGGCTCAGAAAGAGGGGAGTATGTAGATCAGGACTATATCCTCCATTCTCTGGGAAGGCCTCACAGGGCTGTGAGCCTTATGTACTGCTACTACCCCTATGACAAGGAGTGGCCGGGCCGTATCTCGGAGGTCATGAAGGATGCGGATGTGGCATTCCAGTGGGATTACCCCTATGATGACTATTTCACCTACGGCGGCGGGCTCAGGGCCACCGGCGCAGAGCCCTTTGAGCAGATGAGGGACATACGCCGCCACGGGCAGGATGTGAACCTGACCCTCACCATTGACCCTAACTGCACGGACGATCATCTTATAGCCATAGCAAAGGATCTCAAACCCTTCGGAAGGATGTACCTGCGTATAAACCACGAGGCTACGGGCAACTGGTTCTCCTTTACCAAAAGGGCTTCCTACAAGGAGGTAGGGGATTTCTTCGTTCACTTCACGGACATTATCCATGAATATGCCCCCAATGTAAAGACAGTTATGTGCATAGGCGGCATAGAGGATCTGAATGAGACAGAGATGATAATGGAGGAGGAGTTCAAGGCAGTCGTGCCCTCCGCCGATATCTGGTCTGTTGACAAATACATGGCTCTTCACTGGGGCTGGCCCTTTGATGTTGCCACTAAGGAGACCAATCAGTATTCCCGCAGCAATGTGGCGGAGACCTACGAAAAGACCAAGAGGAGCTACGAAAGGTTCAGATTCCTCAACGGCGGCAAAGGAAAGCCCATGACAATGGCAGAGTTCAATGCCGACGGTGATGTTACGGGTGCCTACGATCAGGCAGAGATGGTAAAGGAATTCTGTGCTCTCATGTCTGCGGACAAGGAGGACTGGTTCACCGGCTTTACCTTCTACCAGTTCAGGGACAGAGGACGCCTCGGTCTTGAGATCGAAGACCCCAACAACCCCGATGTGGGTATTCCCCAGCCGGTCATGGACACTTACAGGGAGATCATCCATTCAAAGGATTTCTCTCCGGTCATAAGTCTTTCGGATGAGGTGAGCTTCCCCGTGAAAATGCGCTGGGGTGCATCCGACGATTCCGACGGCGTAGCCATGACAGTCCACTTTGAGGGAGATCCTCATTTCTGCGAGCTCAGCTTTGAGGATGAGGGCAGCTACATGATAAAGATAAACGACCGCTGGTTCTACCGTGCCCCCGGAGTGAAGACCGTAGACCTTATGAGTGCTTTCTACGGCAGGCATATAGATGCCTCCTGCGATATGGATATAGTTATTTTTGCAACTCCCTCCACAGGCGAGAACGACCCTTCACAGGGAGAAGGCTGGGATACGGACTACATCAGCACCATGGAAAAGCTCCCCTCCCTGCGTGTGGAGTTCGAGCCCGTGGTGAAGCGGGTCTGATACTGATTCTTCCTCGATGTATAGACGATCTCCAAGCCTCAAATCCTATATATTCAAGCATTTGCGGTTTGTTTCTTGTCTATACATCGGTCAGAAATTAGTATGAGCCGACCGGTACTGTTTTCCCGCCCATGGGCAGACGAGCTTCGGCAGGAAAACAGTATCAACGCTGATATTTGACCTTTCGGAAAGGGGACGGCAACTATGGAAGAAAAAAAGAGACTGGCGGGCTATGATGTATTCAAGTCCACCATGAGCTATGAATCCCTTACGGGTATGTTTGAAATGGATGCGGTGCATCAGATGATGCGCTTTGTGCCGTCCAACGGAATGGTGCCCGTGTATATGCACTATCAGGATATTTTAGAGGCGGACACCATCTTCCACGACTCGAAGTATGCCAACGCAGACGGCGAGGATGAGGGTGCGGAGAAGAAGACCGATCCCGGGGAGAAAAACGATGCTCCCTACTTCACGGAATTCTACCTCTATGTTCTCATGGCAGACCCGGAGAGGGGAAATGTCCGCATACCTTTCATCTTTCAGAGAACTCTGAAGGACAGCGTTCTCGGGAAAAGAGCCATTGAGGACAGCTATGTCATTAAGCGCTGGGTAAGGGGTGCCATGAAGGAAGCTCCTCTTGACACGGCATATGAGGCGGAGGATACAAAGCGCAAGGAAGAGCTTGCAAAGAGAGATACCTCCTCATGGATATGCCCCAGGTGCTCCTATGTCAACAGGGGGATCAAGAGCATATGTATGTCCTGCGGTATATCCAGAGAGGATGCCTTTGCCAAGGACGGCGTAAAGGTAGATCTGAACCTGGGCAGAGTACTGGTGCCCTTCAATGACTTTGAAGCTACCAAGACCTGCGAGACCCTTACAGGCATTGTGGAGGTGGATGCTGTGCGCCAGCTCATCCGCTTTGTCCCCAACAATGCTACCATGCCTCAGCTCTGCCATTACAGGGATATTTTCGATGTTGAGGTCATCCAGAAAAACCAGACCGTTTCCGCAGAAGAGGAATATGATTTTGAAGGCTCTGACAGAGTGTATATGACCGAATTCTACCTTTATGTCATGCTGAACCTTAAAGACCGTGCAGCTCTGAAGATACCCTTCATATTCCAGAAGACCCTGAAAGACAGCGTTCTGGGACGCCGTGCCGTTTCCGACAGCAACATCGTAAAAAGGTGGCTCAGAGATGCCATGTATGAGCATGACAGGGAAAACGCCTTTGCAAGTGATGTACAGATAAAGGAATACGAAAAGGCACAGCTGGATCCGGAGGGATGGGACTGTCCCGTATGCAGCTGGAGAAACACGGGAGTCAAGGTGCGCTGCACCTCCTGCGGCTATAATGCCATTACAGGCAATTTCGGCTCCATCGTGGCGAAAAAGGTATAGGTATGGACTGGATAAAAGCGGATATATACACCAACGGCGAGGGGATAGAGCCCCTTACCGGAAGGCTGATGAATATAGGAGTCACAGGCTTTGAGATAGTGGACAGCGCCGACTTTGACGAGTTCCTTGAAAGAAAGGACGGCAACTGGGATTATTATGACGACAGCCTGGACGAACTGAAAAACGCAGAGACCACTGTCTCATTTTATGTTCCCGAAAACGCACAGGGGGCGGAGATACTCAAAGCGGCTCTGGGTCAGCTGAGCGAAATGAAGGAGCTTGACGAGGACTTTGGCCGTCTTGTGCTTGTGACGGACAGGCACCTGAAGGAATCGGACTGGGAAAACAACTGGAAGCAGTATTTCAAGCCCTTTACGGTGGGGGAAAGGCTTGCTGTAAAGCCCTCATGGGAGGAGTTTTCCGACCCCGGCCGTGTGATACTGGAAATAGACCCCGGCTCCTCCTTCGGAACGGGTCAGCACAACACCACAAGGCTTTGTCTTGAATTTCTGGACGGCCTTGTAAAGGGCGGGGAAAGAGTGCTGGATCTGGGCTGCGGCAGCGGTATACTGGGGATAGCAGCACTTCTTCTGGGTGCAGAGAGCGTTACCGCCGTTGACATAGACGAGAACAGCACCCGTATAGCAGGGGAGAACTTTGAGAAAAACGCCCTTCCCCCTCGGAGCTACACCATACACACAGGGAACATCCTGTCGGACAGCGGTCTTGCCGGCCGTCTCGGAACGGGCTACGACATCATAACCGCGAATATAGTGGCAGATGTGCTCATCGGTATGGCACCCATGTTCCGCAGTTTTCTCAAAAAGGGCGGCACTCTTATCGTTTCCGGTATAATCGACACAAGGGCGGATGATGTGAGAAGTGCTCTCCTTGACAGGGGATTCACCGTAAAAGAGGAAAGAGCTTCGGAAAACTGGCTTGCCATAAGCCTTGAATAAGCTATAAAGGAAAGAGAGAAATGGAAGACAAAAAGATCATTTTAAGCGGCATACAGCCTACCGGCACCTTTACACTGGGCAACTACATCGGAGCCGTGCGCAACTGGACAAAGATGCAGGAGGATTACAACTGCATCTACATGATAGCCAATATGCACGCCATCACCGTAAGGCAGGGTCCCGCCGCTCTCAGGAACCATACCGTAGAGGCATATGCTTTGCTCCTTGCCTGCGGCATAGATCCCGAAAAGTCCGTGGCGTTCATCCAGAGCCACAACCCTGCCCATGCCGAGGCCAACTGGGTGCTTGCCTGCTCCACGCAGTTCGGAGAGCTTTCCCGCATGACCCAGTTCAAGGCGAAGTCCGAGAAGCACCCCGACGACATCAACGCAGGACTTTTCACCTATCCCGTTCTTATGGCGGGAGATATCCTGCTCTATCAGTCCGATCTGGTGCCCGTAGGCATAGACCAGAAGCAGCATCTGGAGCTTGCAAGGGATGTGGCGCAGCGCTTTAACCAGAAGTACGGCGACACCTTCAAGCTGCCGGAGGCATATATCACAGAAGTGGGAGCAAAGATCATGAGCCTTCAGGATCCCACATCCAAGATGAGCAAATCCGACGATAACCCCAACGCCTGCATCTTCATCCTTGAAGACAAGGATACTATCATCCGCAAGTTCAAGCGTGCCGTTACCGATTCCGAGACCTGCGTCCGCTTTGCGGAGGGCAAGGACGGCATAAACAACCTTATGTCTATCTACTCCGTTGTTACGGGCAAAAGCTATGATGATATAGAGCGTGAGTTTGAGGGCAGGGGCTACGGTGATTTCAAGATCGCCGTAGGCGAAGCGGTAGCAGACCACCTGGCACCCGTAAGGGAAAGCTTTGCCCGCCTTATGGCAAACAAGGACTATCTTAAGGAGTGCTACACCAAGGGTGCGGAGACTGCCACCAGGATAGCCTACAAAACTCTCAGCAAGATGTACAAAAAGGTGGGCTTCGTTCCATCCAGATAAGTCCGGTGACCGCAGTTCAAGGAGGGATTATCCTGCTGTCGGGCAGCTTTGCCCGACCCAACACGATAAGAACAGATCCCCGCCGATATGCGATGTCAAAAATGCTCCCGTGAAGGTCATCCATCCTCACGGGAGCATTCTGTTATACTGATTTCTGACCGATGTATAGACAAGAAACAAGCCGCAAATGCTTGAATATAAGGGATTTGAGTGGAGATTGTCTATACATCGAGGAAGAATTAGTATTATACTGTATTATTCATTATATTGCAGCTTTACTGTATTATCTGCGGCTATTTTCTTTATAAGACCGTTGCGTTTTTTCTTTTCAGCAGTGCATTGACAAGCCCGGGTACCGTTATCGCAGAGTTTCACCTGATATCATATCTTGGTACTTTCTTCTTCCTTTTCCGGGGCTATCAGTGAAACGGTACCATTCAAAAGGAGTATCTCTCCGGCTTTTGCGGTGGGGGTAAGGCTTATATCCACAAAGCTCCCGCCGGAGACTTCAGCCGTGTAAAGCTCCAGTCTGTCCGTTCCCGCCTTGAGCACCATATCAGTATCGGGCATTATATATTCAAAGTTTGTGTAGGTATCAGTGGCAGTGTCAAAATAGCCTGCCTGTGAGCGGTGCATCCCCGAACCGCTTGAATAGGTGTAGTAAAGCTCCGGCATATCGTTCAGATCCAGATCGGCGACTGCAAAGGACACAGCCCCGAGTCCCCCGAAGGATTCTCCCAGAGTGTATACCTTGTTCTCGTAGAAAAGGTATGTGGCGGTGCATTTGTCGTATTTGTAGATCTCAAAGCCGTATTTTTCGGCCATTTCACGGGGGGAGATAAGATAGCACTCGTCATCCTCAAAAAACTGTGCGGGGACATAGTCGGGGGAGGCTTTCAGCTTTTTCTCGAATCTCGCCGTTCCCTCCTTTGTGGGGGACATACCGTATACCGTGATACCGACAGGCTCTGCCGATGTGCTCCCGGCTGTCTTCTCCGCCGCTCCGCAGGAGGGGAGAAGGCAGAGTAAGGCAGCACAGACAGAAAGTAATGCTTTTTTCATAAGATCTGTCCTTACTTGTATTTATTGAGTAGTTTTGTGGGGTCAATGACGGTCGTCCTGCTTTTGCCGTTCAACTGCTGCTCTGAAACAGAAGACCAACATTGTTTATTCGCATCAATACCGGCAATGCGGAACAAATGCAAAAAGAGGGAGCAAAGCGCTCCCTCTCCTTAGTTTCTTGGTGTAAAGCTATTACTTCTTTACGTTGAATGCGCCCATGCCGGGATAGCAAGCGGAAGCACCGAGCTGCTCTTCGATCCTGAGGAGCTGGTTGTACTTTGCAACTCTCTCGGAGCGGCTGGGAGCGCCGGTCTTGATCTGGCAGGTGTTGAGAGCAACAGCCAGATCGGCGATGGTGGTGTCCGCAGTCTCGCCGGAACGGTGAGAAGAAATAGCGGTGTAGCCTGCCTTGTGAGCCATCTTTATAGCTTCCAGGGTCTCGGAAACGGAACCTATCTGGTTGAGCTTGATAAGGATGGAGTTGCCTGCGCCGAGCTTGATGCCCTTAGCAAGTCTTTCGGTGTTGGTAACGAAGAGATCGTCGCCTACCAGCTGTACCTTGCTGCCAAGCTTTGCGGTCATCTTCTGCCAGCCCTCCCAGTCCTCTTCATCAAGGCCGTCCTCGATGGAGATGATGGGATACTTGTCAACGAGAGCTTCCCAGTGAGCGATGAGCTCATCGGAGGTGAAGGTCTTGCCGGACTTGGGCTGCTTGTAGAAGCCCTTGCCCTTTTCCTTGTCCTTCCACTCGGAGGAAGCGGCATCCATAGCGATCATGAAGTCCTTGCCGGGCTCAAAGCCTGCTGCCTTGATAGCCTCGAGGATCTTCTCGATAGCTTCTTCGTCGGACTTGAGCTGATTGGGAGCGAAGCCGCCCTCATCACCTACGGCAGTAACGTCGCCCATCTTCTTGATAAGGCTCTTGAGGGTGTGGAACACCTCTGCGCACCAGCGGAGACCTTCCTTGAAGGAGGGAGCACCAACGGGCATGATCATGAATTCCTGAGTATCAACTGCGCTGTCTGCATGAGCACCGCCGTTGAGGATGTTCATCATGGGAACGGGGAGCTTTGTGCCCTGAACGCCGCCCAGGAAACGGTACAGAGGAATATCGAGGGAAGCTGCTGCTGCTCTTGCGGTAGCGATGGAAACAGCAAGTATAGCGTTAGCGCCCAGGTTGGACTTGTCCTTGGTGCCGTCAGCCTTTATCATAGCTGCGTCAACTGCATATATATCGGAAGCGTCCATGCCCTCTATAGCCTTAGCGATAACGGTGTTGATGTTATCAACAGCCTTCTGAACGCCCTTGCCAAGGTATCTGCCCTTGTCACCGTCTCTGAGCTCGAGAGCCTCGAACTCACCTGTGGATGCTCCGGAGGGAGCGGTTCCTCTTGCTACAGTGCCGTCTGCCAGGGTGATCTCAGCCTCAACTGTAGGATTTCCTCTTGAATCAAGGATCTCTCTGCCTACAACCTTTTCGATCTGCAAATAATCCATAACTAAACTCCTTTAACTGTTTACTGCCGCCGTCACAGTGACCGCAGCCTACAAATGTTATTATATCATCAATTCGCATAATAGTCAATATATTTTTTGATAATTTGTGCAATTAGCAAAGGATGAACATGGCGGGGCAGCGGGTGGTCAGTTATCAGTGGGGACAGAAGCATAAAAAAGCTGTCTCTTTCGGACAGGAAAGCAGAAATATCCCCTTGCAGCAATTGCTGCTGCAAGGGGATGATAACATCAGGTGCTGTATGCGAAAGCGTTGTCGGCTGCGGCGGAAGTCTTCTTGGAAACGGGGGAGAAAAGGCTCACCAGCGGGCAGAGGACAAGGGATGACAGCATGGTAAAGGCACCGCAGTTAAGAGGCGACATGATGTTGAGCTTCAGTTCCAGCTCTGCGACCTCTTCGGTTATCTCGGGGAACCAGCCCATTGAGAAAAGAGCGGTGTGGAGGATCGTGATGCTCACGCCCCAGACAAGGCAGAACCAGCAGGCGGTCTTGGTTATCTTCTTGGAGTAAAGACCCCACAGGAAGGGTGCCAGGAAGGAGCCTGCAAGCGCACCCCACGAAATGGACATAAGGGTGGTGATATAGGCGTTCTTGTTCATGGCAAGTATAACGGAAAGGGCAAGGAAAGCCACTATGAGCACTCTCATGCAGAGCACCTGCTTTTTCTCGTCCATATCCTTTTTCAGGGGCTTTATAAGGTCAATGGTAAGGGTGGAGGAGGAGGTGAGCACAAGGGAGGACAGGGTGGACATGGAAGCGGAGAGCACCAGTACCACAACAAGACCCAGAAGAGCCTGAGGAAGGGCTTCATTAAGCATCGCAGGCACTATGGCATCAAATTCCGGCTTTCCGTTGGAGAGAATGTTGAGGGGAGTTTTGCCCGGCTCTCCGGTAAGAGTAGCATAAAGCCTGCCGAAGCCGCCGAGGAAGTAGGAACCGCCTGCAACAACGACCGCAAAGACAGTAGAGATGATGCTTCCTCTTGTGATGGCTTTGTCATCCTTTATGGCATAGAACTTTGCCACCATCTGGGGAAGTCCCCATGTGCCGAGGGAAGTGAGGATAACAACACCTATGAGGTTGATGGGGTCGGGACCCACTATGGAACCGTATACACCGTCGCTGTCGGGTATCTCTGCAAGAGCGGAGAGCGCAGCGGTAAGGCCGCCCTTGTAGTTTACGCAGCAGCCCACTACGGCAATGATGCCCGCCAGCATTATCATTCCCTGAATGAAGTCGTTGATGGCTGTGGCAAAGTATCCGCCAAGTATAACATAAACAGCGGTGAACACTGCCATAACTATGATACAGACAGAGTAGGGAACATGGAAGGCGGATTCAAAGAGCCTTGAGAGACCGTTATACACCGAAGCGGTGTAGGGGATAAGAAAGATGAAGATGATAACGGCTGAGGCTATTTTCAGTGACCTGGAACCATACCTTTTTTCAAAGAATTCGGGCATAGTTGATGCACCAAGGTGCTTTGTCATGGCTCTTGTGCGCTTTCCCAGCACTATCCACGCAAGCAGGGAGCCGATGATGGCGTTCCCTATGCCTATCCAGGTCGAGGATGCGCCGTAAAGCCACCCGAACTGACCGGCATAGCCTATGAAAACGACTGCGGAAAAGTAAGAGGTGCCGTAGGCGAAGGCGGTGAACCAGGGGCCTATGCTCCTTCCGCCCAGAACGAAATCATCCACCGAAGAGGACATTTTCCGGCAGTAGATGCCGATGCCTATCATCAGCAGCAGGTAAAGAATGAGAATCAGCCAAAGCAACATTAAGATCTTCTCCTTTTAATTTAGTGCTTTAAACTCCAAAAATAAGCGGACAAAGTATTCAAGGGTCAGCGACCCTTTCTACTATTATATCTCTTTAAAGCATTGAATGCAATCGTGAAAAGCAACAAAATTTGATTTTTTGTTTAGATAAAAGCACTAAAACGGTGGTAAGCGGTCGGGAAAATGCCGATCTGTGCCCTGAAAGAGTTATGACAGGTCACTGTCTTTCATACAGACAGACTAAACCCCCGATCTGCAGAAGACCGGGGGAATAGCCTTTGGAAGGGATTTATGAAGAAATGAGGAACTATCATTTCATAGGGGAGCCGTGCTCCCGCTGCCCGCTACTTGACGGTGGCAGCTGCAAGGTCGCTCTTGGTGACCGTAGTCCACTTGCCGTTCACATAAGCCTTTACTGCGAAGGTGTACTTGCCCTTTGCAAGGCTTGTGATCTTGACATTGAGCTTCTTGGTCTCTCCCATCTTCTTGAGGGAACCGTCAACGTACTTGTATACACGATACTTTTCTGCGTTGGGAACGGTCTCCCAGGAGAGCATTACGGAGGAACCGCTTACCTTTGCTGTTACTACGGGCTTGGTAACGGGTACCTTCACAGTTACCCTCTGAGCGTTGTCAGGGCTGGAGATATTGCCGTTGATAACGGGGCAAACCACTACTTCGTAGGTCTTGCCGCCCTTGGCATTGCCGAGAGTTGCGGTGGAGGAAGTGGTCTCCTTTATCTTCTTGTAGCCGTCGGACTTCACCTGATAGAGGATGTAGCTCGTAGCTGCGGGCTCGTTGTCCCATGTTATGTGGAGCTTGCCGTTGGAAGCGTAGTAAGTGATGCCTGTTGCGTTCCCCGTTGCGGAAGCGCTCTTGGGGAGCTTGTCGGCGGAAACTATCTGCACCTGATTAGTGTTGTAGTACCTGTTGTTGGCAAATACATACTGAGTGCCGTCGGAAGCGGTAGTGCTGGAGGTTATCTCATAGTACTGACCGTTGACGAGAACATAGTTCTTGCCGGTGAGGTTCAGGGTACCGTTATTGCTGTTGTTGTAAATGCTGTACTGACCGTTGGCATAGCGATAAAGGGTCATGCCGTTGGTGTTCATGCCGGCAGTGACAGGATAGTACACACCGTTGTTGAGATAGTAGAGCTGTTCATTGGAAACGGCGTTCCTGTATACCTGATACTGACCGTTGGCAAAACGATAAAGGGTCATGCCGTTGGTGTTCATACCGGTGGTAACGGGATAGTAGATGCCGTTGTTGAGATAATAGAGCTGCTCATTGGTGCTGCCGTTCTGGTAGATCTGATACTGACCGTTCACGAAGCGGTACAGAGTCATGCCGTTGGTATTCATTCCTGTGGTAACAGGATAGTAAACACCGTTGTTCAGGTAGTAGAGCTGCTCATTGGTGCCGTTGTATACCTGATACTGACCGTTCACATAACGGTACAGTGTCATACCGCTGGTGTTCATTCCGGAGTATACGGGATAATAGCTGCCGTTGGAGTAGTAGTACAGCTGGTTGGAATTAGCCTGGCTGTACACCTGATACTGACCGTTCACATAGCGGTACAGCGTCAAGCCGTTGGTGTTCATGCCGGAGTATACAGGATAGTAGCTGCCGTTGGAGTAGTAGTACAGCTGGTTGGAATTAGCCTGGCTGTATACCTGATACTGACCGTTAACATAGCGGTACAGTGTCAAGCCGTTGGTGTTCATGCCTGTATATACGGGATAGTACCTGCCGTTGGAATAGTAGTAGAGCTGATTGGTATTGCCCTGATTGTATACCTGATAAACGCCGTTGACCAGTCTGTAAAGGGTCATGCCGTTGGTGTTCATTCCCGTGTAAACAGGGAAGTAGGAACCGTTCAGGTAATAGTAGAGCTGATTGGTATTGGGCTGGCTGTAAATGGTGTACACACCGTTCACCAGCTTGTAAAGAGTTATCCCGTTGGTGTTCATGCCTGTGTATACAGGATAGTAGGAACCGTTGGAATAGTAGTAGAGCTGAGTGGAGCTTGCCTGGCTGTATACCTGATAAACACCGTTCACCAGCTTGTAAAGGGTCATGCCATTGGTGTCCATTCCGGAGGGAACGGGATAATAGCTGCCGTTGGAGTAGTAGTAGAGCTGATCGGTGTTCTGATACCTTACATACTCACCGTTTACCAGCTTGTAAAGTGTAACTCCTGTGGTGTTCATCCCGTCGGGAACAGGATAGTAGGAACCGTTTGCAAAGTAGTAGAGCTGGATGGACTTGTTATTGGAATCGGGCTCATCGGTCTTTACTCTTGTATAGGTCTCGATATTTGCATTGTCGGAGGTGAATACCGCATAGTCCTTTGAACCGCTGACTACGGACTTGCTGCCGCTCTTTGCCCAGCCCACATAGTTTGTGTCCTTGTTGGGGAGGTACTCGTTCTTTGTCACCTTGAAGTTCCTGGGGAGCTTGAGAGTGGTGATGGAGGAGTAGCCGTTCATGGGAGCCAGTGCCAGCATCTCGCTCTTGCTTGTCACCTTGTCCATATAGAAGGAGGAGATGTCAAGTGTAGATACCTTGGGGCAGTTGTAGAACATGGATGCCATGGATGTGGCATTGCTGGTTACGATGGGCACCTTCAGGTTGGTGAGGGCAGGGTTGTTTGCAAACATCTCATTGAAGTTGTAGACCTTGCCGGTAGCAAGACCCGTAAGATCTATGGATGTGCAGTTTTCCATGTTGGAGAACATACCCGTGCAGTTGCCGGAAAGCTCTGCACCTGCGGAAGCATTCACCCTTACGGACTTTATGAGGGGCTTGTAGATGTCATAGAACCATTCTTCATAGGTATGACCTTCTACGTGCCTGAGACCGTAGTTGGAGAAGGAACCGCCTGTGATGACCAGCTCACCCGTATTCTCATTGAAGGAATAGGTGCCTGCATCCTCTCTGAACTGCTCCTTGGATATACGAACATATTCGCCTGCAGTGTCTGCAACGAAGTCTGCGTACTGACCTCTGCCGGAGATTATCTTGGTGGTGCCTGCCTTTGCCCAGCCCAGATAATTCTCATCGATGTTGGGGAGCTTAAGGTCGGTGGTCACCTTGAACCATGCGGGCAGTGTAAGAGACTTTATCTTGGACTTTCCGCCGTAGGCAAAGTCGAACATCTCGGCATTGTTGCCGTTGTACATAAGAGAACGTGTCACGTTGAAGGAGCCGATGTTCAGGGTCTGGAGATTGTTGCAGCCCTTGAACATCTCATTGTAGCAGGTGACATCCGTGGAGTCGAGCCCCGAAAGGTCAATGGTGTAGGCGTTCTTCATTCCCTTGAACAGACGGCTCATGTCTCCGCTGAACTTGGTGGAAGAGCCGCCGTTATTGTGGATCTCCTGTACCAGGAACCTGTCTACGTCGTACATATAGTTCTCATAGGTCCTGGGATTTGCTGTGTCGTGTGTAAGGCTTTCATAGTCCGAGAAGGTACCGCCCTGGAAAGTGAGGATACCGCTCCCGTTCTCAAAGGTGTAAGAGCCCTTAGCAGCCTCTGCGGATACGGCTACGGATATACCTGTGCCGGTGATCTGCGGCAATGCACCGCCGCAAGCAGAAAACGCCATCAAAAGGGCTGCGGCAAATGACACACACTGTCTTACCGTTTGTTTTCTGGTCTTCATAATGATCCTCCCGTGCTGCCCGTCACCCTTCCGTGCGGCAGCATCTAATATCAAATCGGAAACAATGATTACAATCTGTAACATTTTCCTCTTTTCCAATTATAGTCAATTACAATCTGTAATACATTAGTTTAATCTAAATATATTATGAAATATTTATGATAATGGTTTACATAGCTGATAAATCGGTATTTCTTACAATAGTATAGGTTTACAATTTGATATATATACGGTTTTTTGTAAGATTTGTCCAATTTGTTTGTTAATTTGATGTCATATTTTTACTTTCGGGCATTTTCAACATTTCCGGTGCCTGCTTCTTGTGAGTAGTGCAAAATGCACATGGATTTTCGTTGATTTGCACAATAACATTCCCTTGAATTTTCCTTTATTTTGTGGTATGATTAAAATAATTAGTATAAGGATATATTGTGTCTATGAACAACAATTCAAAAAGCTACAAGGTGGCAATAGGCGGCATAGTCTGCGCCCTGAGCCTTACCCTCATGTTCTTTACGGGAGTCTTCCCTCTTCTGAGCTTTGCCATACCCATATATGCCGGGGCGCTGATGATAGTGGTATCACATGAGGTCACACCGGGCTGGGCGATGTCGGCGTACCTTGCCGTTTCCCTGCTGTCCCTTTTCCTCACCCCCGACAAGCAGTCATCTACCATATTCATTTTCTTTTTCGGCTACTACCCTATCATACTGCCCTATTTCAGGAAGATAAAGCCGAAAGCGCTCTGCCTTGCGGTGAAATACCTGCTTTTTATGGCAGCTATGTACCTGTGGTACAAGATGACTACCTACCTTTTCGGCATATATGATTTCTTTTCCAATTTCAGCTTTCTGGGCAAATACATCACTCTGGGGGTCATAGCCTTTGTCAGCATGATCTTCTTCCTCTACGACTACACCATAGAAGCCATAGAGGAGATCTATATAGAGTGGTTCCGCCCCACCTATTTCGGCAAAAAGGTGGTAAAAAAGCAAAAACAGTGATATCGACAATACCTCCATCATTTTCTCTCTTTTTTAAAGGGTCGGTCAATTGCAGACCGACCTTTTTTTCTTTGGGTAGATTGACAGTAAAATATTACAATTCAGAAATTAACTTGATTTTTTTATAATTAGGATATATAATGAAAATGGTATTTAGTCTTTATTTTTGGGATAAAACATTTATATATACAGACAGGTAACACAAAATGGATAATAAAGAGAAAAAAGAAAGCGGGGCGGCATCCCTCCCGAAGCCCGGTCCGGAAGCCGGGGACAAGGGCGAAAAAAAGGCAAAGCTCCACTTTCCCTCTGTTCCCGGAAAGGAAAAGAGGGAAAAGGAAAAAAAGCCTCCGAGGGTGCGGTATGTAGAGGTCACGGACCCGAAGACAGGGAAAAAGACCTTGAAAAAGGTGCGCCGCAAAAAGGACATCACGGATCCCAACACGCTTTTTGCAAGAGTGCTGGTAATACCCTCCCTCATAGGTGTGATGGTGTTTTTCGTAGTGCCGTTCATTATAGTTTTTTACTATTCGGTGCTGGATAACCCTATAAACAAGAGTTTTGTCGGGCTTGCAAACTACAAGGCACTCTTTGCCAACAAGGCATTTACCCAGGCGGCAGTGAACACTATGAAGCTGTCCTTCACGGCGGTGCCTCTGGCTGTGGCGCTGTCGCTGCTGCTGGCGGTGCTGCTTGATTCCAAGATACCTGGAAAGAGCCTTTTCAGGACATTCTTCATTTCACCCATGATGGTTCCTATCGCCTCCATAGTCCTTATATGGCAGGTGGTGTTCGACCAGAGGGGAACGGCAAACACCATCCTGTCAAAGCTGCTCTCATCCTGGGAGCCTGTGGACTGGTTCAAGTCACCGAAATGCCTTATAGTCATAATACTGCTGTTTCTGTGGAAAAACCTGGGATACAATATGGTGCTTTTCCTGTCGGGAATAAACAACATACCCAAGGATCTGCTTGAGGTGGCAAGTCTTGAAGGGGCGGGGCCTGTGTGGAGGATGTTCCACATCAAATTCCGCTATCTTTCCCCAACCTTTCTTTTTGTGACCATACTCTCTCTTATAAACTCATTCAAGCTTTTCAGAGAGATATACCTGCTGACGGGCTCCTACCCCTATGACGGCCTGTATATGCTGCAGCACTTCATGAACAACACCTTCCTTTCCCTTGATTACCAGAAGCTGTCATCGGCGGCGATAATCATGGCGGCGGCGATGGTGGTAATAATAGGTCTGCTTTTCGTGGTAGAATCTATATTCGGAAAGGATGTGGAAGAATGACATCCGAAGAAACTGTAAAGTCTGCTCCCGCTGCCGAGGAGGGCGAAAAGGCAGCATCTGCCGCACCTCCGGCAGGTGATCCGCCGGTCACGCCTGCTGCGGAAAGCCCCGTAAAGGCTATAATAGCCCGGAAGGCGGAGGAGGAAAAGAAAGCGGAGGAAAACGCTCCGAAGGAGCTTACCGATGAACAGAAGAAAAGCCTTGCACGCTTTCACAGGCGAAAGAAGATACAGGGGCCGAGGGCTTTCTTCACCAAGGTGGGTATAGGCATACTCACTGTCTTTGCGGCAGTTTCGGCAGTTATCTTCCTGCTGCCCACGGTGCTCACCATCACAAACTCCTTTATGTCCCAGTCGGAGATAAACTCCAACTACGGCGTGGTGTTCAACGCCGCCGCAGGGACGGGAAAGGTCTTTATGTCCAAGGTGGTGAACCTGAAATTCATCCCCGACATTGTGAGCTTTTCCCAGTACAGGGACGTTCTTCTGAAAAACCCGGATTACCTTTTCAAATTCTGGAACTCTGTCATACTTACGGTCCCCATAGTGATATTCCAGGTGCTGGTGGCTCTTGGAGCCTCCTACTCCTTTTCAAGGCTCACGGGACGGCTCAAGGAAATAGTGTTCTTTCTGTACATCATAGTTATGCTGATGCCCTATCAGGTAACACTGGTACCCAATTACCTGGTATCCGAAAAGCTGGGGATACTCAACACCCGCCTTGCGGTCATACTTCCGGGCATTTTCTCACCCTTTGCGGTATACCTGCTGACAAAGGAAATGAGGAGGATACCGAAGGTCTACTATGAGGCTGCACGCCTTGACGGTGCGTCGGAATTCAACATTTTCGTCCGCATCGTGATGCCTATGGTGAACAGCTCTCTTGCATCTGTCGCCATACTGATCTTCATCGACTACTGGAACATGGTTGAGCAGCCCCTCATACTTATGAAGGACGAAGCCATGCACCCCCTGTCGGTGTTCCTCTCCAAGATAAACTCCGGAGACACGGGGCTCGCCTTTGCGGTGGCGGTCATTTATATGGTGCCCTCCCTGCTGCTTTTCCTCTACGGTGAGGATGCCCTCGTAAACGGCATCGCCAGCTCCGCTACTCTGAAATAGCAGGCAGTGCCTGCAGCCAATGCGCAGCTTTCCGATAACTGCTTTTTGACTCTTAAATTACAGCCTCTATAAGAAGGGATATACTACAATGGAAATGGAAGAGACAAAAAAGAAGAAGGATACGATAAAAAATATCGCTATCATCTTTCTGTCCATAATGCTTCTGCTCACCCTGTTCTCAAACACCATCATGAACTACACCCTGCCCCAGGTATCCACGACCTACGCCAATCAGGGCACGGTATCGGAGCAGATAAAGGGAAGCGGCACAGTGGACTATGCCCAGAAATACGAAGTAAAGATAGACTCTGTCCGTGAGATAGAGAAGGTGCTGGTAAAGAAGGGCGACAAGGTGACGGCAGGGGACAAGCTGTTCACGCTTGCGCTGCCCAAGACCGATGAAGCGGATCCGGAAGATTACAGGGATGATTCAAAGGTGGTCTCCGCCAAGAGCACCCTTGACACAGCCAAGCAGAATGTGGATGATGCTCTCATCACCCTTAGCGACCTTGAATATGCTTATCAGAAACTGCTTGACACTCCTGACACCTCTACCTCCACCAACTACAGCTCCGAGCTCCTTGAGATAGAAAATGCAAAGAAGCAGCTGCAGGACTACAAGGATCTGCTGGTACTGGTGGAGAGCGGGAAGGATCCCCTCAGTGTTGCCACCGAGGAGTACAACAAGCTGAAAGCGGAGCAGGACGAAAAGACAAGGCAGAAGGAAAAGTACACCAATATGCTCTCCTCTGTTGACACCACGGAGATGCTCAATCTTTCCGAGCCCATATACAACCGCATAGTCGCCGCACAGGACAAGATAACCCGCATGGAGAACGCCCTTGCAGAGGCACAGGAGCACCAGAAGAAGGTTACGGACGAAAACTCCTCAAATACCGCTTCACAGGATGAGAACATCGCTGCAAAGCGCAAGGAGATAACAGCTCTCAGGGGAAAGATAGATATTGAATACACCAAGATAAACGGCACTGCCATGAACCCCGAGGACATGGACTCCTACTATAACACCGTTTCCGCCTACAACTCCAACATCGCAAGCTATGAGGCACAGATAAGTGTGCTCCATGATGAGATAGAAGAGCTGATGGTTAAGAATGCCAAGTCCAAGCAGGCAAAGGATCTTATCGCTGCCGAGGCAAAGAAGGTCAAGAAGGCGGATCAGGATCTGAAGGATGCAAAGAAGGCACTTTCCGACCTGAAGCGTGAGATAAAGCTCCTCATCAAGAAGAGGATAGATAACCTTACAAACGAATTATATGAACTCCAGCCCAGGGTGGACGCCGCCAACAACAAGAAGACGGAGGCGGGCACCACGGTCACTATGAACGCTTCACAGCTCAGGACAAAGATACAGGATCAGGAGCTTGCCATCACAAAGCTGGAGACCGAACTGGAAAAGAAATACGACACCGATGCCAAAACAAACGAGAAGAACGCCAAGGACGGACAGACACAGATAAGGGACAAGGCAAGGGAGATAGAAAAGCAGCGTGACAAGATAACCACCCTGCGCTCCAAGCTGTCCGAGGCAGAGATGGATTACAATGAGGCTGTACAGCGTGCCAAGGAGAAGATAGCCCGCAACCAGGCAAAGAAGGCTGTGGATACGGAGATCACCGCAAAGATCTCCGGAGAGATAGCAGACATAAATGTTACCGAGGGGAGCCAGACCGAGTCCGGAAAGTTGATAGCCACCATCAATGTGGTGGATCTGGGCTTACAGGTGGAGATGCCCTGCAAGCAGGATCAGGCAAGAAAGGTAAGAGTAGGGGACATGGCGCAGATCACCAGCTGGTATACCGGCGATGACTTTGAGGCTACCCTGAAGGAGATAAAGTCCGACCCCAACAATCAGACCCAGAAGATCCTTGTGTTCTCAATAAAGGGCACGGATATCACTCCGGGTCAGACCATTTCCCTGGCAATGGGCAGCAAGGGACAGTCCTACTCCACAGTCATCCCCAACAGGGCGTTCAGAGAGGATTCAAACGGCAGCTATGTTTTTGTTCTCGAGTCAAAGGCGACACCTCTGGGCAACAGGTACACTGCTGTGAGAGTCAGCGTTGAAAAGATAGCTCAGGACGACAACAATACCGCTGTGAACGGCCTTGCGGGCGGTGAGTTCATAATCACCACCACCAACAAGCCCGTAAGCCCGGGAGAACAGGTAAGGCTTGCGGAGAGCGGCACCTGATGCCGAAGGGATCAAGCATGAAAACAGAGATAAAGGTACTTATAGCCGTAAATGTGCTTATCCTGATCTTTACGGCCTGTACGCTGCTCAGGATAAACTATCTCAAAGAACACTATGCCCTTGACGGCGCTGCAAGCAGCTGGGGAAACGGCAGTGTGAAGTACACACAGGAATCTGTGTACTTTTCGGGATCTGAGGGAAAGAGCGAAGTAGATGCCTTTATGCTGAGAAGGCAGATGGAAAAGACCCTGAAGGATCAGGCAGCCCTTTCGGATGATGCTGCGGGCAGACAGTGGATAGACTGCGCCTATGCAGAAACGGAGACCTCGATCTACAACGGCCGTGTCTACACGGATGTTATAGCTACAGGAGTGTGGGGAGACTACTTCGTTTTCCACCCCGAGGAGCTGCTCTACGGCTCCTACTTCTCCGAAAGTGACCCCAATATAGATATCATCGTTCTTGACGACCTCGCCTCATGGAATATGTTCGGTTCTATGGATACCGTGGGCAGAGAGGTATTAATAAACGGCAGGAACTACCGCATCAGGGGAGTGGTGAGAGCTCCGGATATACAGGACAGGATCGCAAGGACTGCCTACGGGGTAAAGCCCCATGTGTATGTGCCTTATCAGGCAATGAAGGACTTTTCACCCTATTCCGCACTGTCGGTCTACGAATACTGTATACCGGAAAAGGTAAGGGATTTCGGTCGTATAGTAGCAGAAGAGGTCTTCAAGACCCAGTACGACAAGGGAAACACCGTGGAACAATCCAAGCGCTTTGACCTTATAGAGCTTGTAAAGGGCGTTCGGGACATCCCCACCACAGCGATGAGGATCTCCACCTTTGCCTACCCCTGGTCGGAGAATACCGTTCGGGCAGCGGAGCTGGAGGCAAGGATACTGGCATTTCCAACCGCATTGCTGCTGATAATCACAGCCTGCTCCACTGTGGCTCTCATGTTTGCCGCTGCAAAGGGCATGGGTGCCATTGCAAAGCGTATCTACGCTTTCTTCGATGCACAGAGAGAAAAACGGCTCAAAAAGCTGTACGCAAAGACACACCCCACTGTACAGTAGTTATTCAAGATCCTGCTTTCGGCAAGCAGGCGGCAGGCGCAGACCTTCGGCCATTGCGCTGATGAACGGCAGAATAAGGAGGGTGTACAATGGATCTTAATCAGATAAGTATCGGATTTAACATCGCAGCACTCCTTCTGTGTCTGGCAGACATCTGCTTTTCCGTTCTGGCTGGAAGGATGGGCAAAAAGCAGAACAGGTACTTTATGCTGATACTTGCCATACTCATGATAAATTCTGTCACGGGTATAATCGGCAGGGGCATAGACACAGGTCTGAGGCTCACCTCGGATAATGCCTTTGAAGTCTACAGGATCACAAGGTTTATCTACTTTTTCACCCATTCTGCACTGTGCCCCCTTTTTTACTGGTATGTATCGTCTGTCATAGATGTCACCTTTTCAGTAAAGGGCACACTGAAAAGCAGGAAGGGGACGGACAAGCTGAACCTGTTCCTTTTCATTGCTTCGGAGGCTGTGGTGATCGTCAATCCCTTTACTCACCTCACCTGGTACTACGACAGCAGCAGGGAATTCCACAGGGGACCGCTGGAAATGGTCATATACATCTGTGCGGCTGTTTCCTTCGTCATCACCTTTGACCTTCTCATCCGCTCCTGGAACGTGCTTACCCGCCGTGACAAGTACATGATGGTCTTTTCCTTTGCCCTTGCTCTTCTGGGCATACTCATACAGCTTGTGTACCCGCTGTGCAGAGCAGAGGTGCTTTTTGAAGCACTGGGCTTCACGGGGGTAATGACCGTCATCGAAAACGAGGACGAGCGCATGAATGTGGAAACGGGCTGCTACAACAGAGCTGCTCTGCGGCTTGATGTTGCCGGATGTATCAGGAACAGGAGACATTTCAGCGTAGTATTTGTAAGGCTCCACGACCCCGGTCTTGTGCAAAGGCTCACAGGGTCGCAGAGCGGAGACCTTCTGAACCGTGAGATAGTGCGCTACCTTCTCACGAAGGTGCCTTCCTACTCCATCTACCTTGCAAATCCCTCCACCTTCGCCCTGCTGGTATACGACGAATTTGCGGGAAACATTCACGGCGAAAGTCCTGAAAGATGGGCGGAGGAGTTTTCCGGACACATAAGGGAACGCTTTGATTCCCCCTGGAAAGTGGGGGATGCGGAGATTCCCGTTTCCGTTACGGTCATCTGTGCTTCTGTACCCAAAAATGCACAGAGCGAAGAGGATCTTTTCTACATTGCGGACAGCCCTTTCCCCGCAAACACGGAAAACGGGCTCATCTGCGGAGAGGGACTGAGCCTTTTTACAAGGCGTATGTCCGTGGAAACGGCTGTATCAAAGGGGCTTGAAAGAGGCAGCTTCGAGGTATACTACCAGCCCACCTACAACCTTGACAAAAGCCTCCACGGGGCGGAGGCACTGCTGAGGATGCACGACCCTTTGCTCGGGGATCTGTACCCGGATGAATTTATACCCGTAGCCGAGAGCCTGGGGCTCATAGATGAGATAGATGAGTTCGTCCTCTGTGAGGTCTGCCGCTATGTGGCAACGGGGAAGCCGGGCGAACTTGGACTTGACAGCATAAATGTGAACCTTTCCGTTCTCCAGTGCATGAAGGAGGGCTTTGCGGATCATATAGACCGTCTTGTGGGCACCTTCGGCATAGACAGGCACTTTATCAACTTTGAGATAACGGAATCCGTTGCCGCCAACGACTATGACTTACTGAGAAATGTCATAAAGGGACTGAAGGAAAAAGGCTTCCTTTTCTCCATAGATGATTTCGGCACAGGCTATTCCAACCTTTCATCCCTTTTCTCACTGGGAGTGGATGTTATCAAGATAGACAAAAGCATCCTGTGGGGAGCGGAAGAATCAAGGCAGGGCTATATCCTTCTGGAAAACTGTGTGCGCATGATGAAGGAGCTGGGCTACAGAGTGCTGATAGAGGGCGTGGAGACCGCAAGCCAGATAGAAATACTTACAAAAATGGGAGCGGATTACCTTCAGGGCTACTATTTTTCAAAGCCCCTGCCTGTTGACAGGTTCAATGAACTGCTTTCATAGATCATATTTTCATAAGGAGTGATAATTATGGAATCCAGAGAGAAATTCCTCAAATTCAAGAAGAACAGCAGAATAGAGATCGGCATCATACCGGGTCATTTTGCTACCAGCCATTCCCATGTAAACTACTATGTGGATCTTACATCCGTTAAGACCGGTATGAAGATGGCAAGAGAGACTGCCAAGGAGCTGGGCTCTCTTTACTCCTCCACCCAGGTGGACACCATCATCTGCCTTGAGGGTACGGAGATAATCGGCGCATTCCTTGCGGAATACCTTTCCGGTGCGGGAATAAACGTAGACCAGGATATAAGCGTTGTCACTCCCGAGACCAACACCAACAACCAGCTTATTTTCCGTGACAATGTCCAGAAAAACATATGGGGGAAGAATGTCCTTCTTGTTATCTCCTCCGCTTCGACAGGAAAGAGCATAAACCGTGCCATAGACTGTCTCCAGTATTACAGCGGGACTCTTGTGGGAACGGCTGCCATATTCTCCGCCATAAATGAGATACACGGCTTAGAGGTGAAGTCCATCTTCACCGAAGATGATCTGCCCGAATACATAAACTGCCTTCCCGGTGAATGCCCCATGTGCAAGAACGGAAGAAAGGTAGATGCACTTATAAACAGCTTCGGCTACTCAAAGCTGTAAAAACTGTGTACGCCTGCCGCACAGACAGGAAAGAGACCGAAAACAGATCGTACTGACATTCTGCCCCGATCCGCCGAAAAAGGCGTTTCGGGGCATATCATTATACCCGATAACGATATAATGAGCAGGTTTTCGGGCATATACTCCCGGGATGCAGACATAGTTGTTTATTTTGTCGGTGGACAAAGGCGTGAAAATGTGCTATACTTTAAGTTATCACAAAGATGAGGAGGGGCATGGATGATACGCCGCCTGAGAACGAGGTTCATTCTGATAGCATCCGGTGTAATAGTGCTGATAATCACCGTGCTGATGGTGCTGATAAATGTCATAGTGGGGATAAACAACTATTCCGAAGCTATGTCCATACTGGATTTTATCACGGCCAATAACGGTCTTATGCTTTTTGGCGGGAACGAACCGAAATTTGCATTCAGATACACTGAGGAGCTCCCCTATGAGACCCGCTATTTCTCACTTCTTGCAGATAAGTCGGACAATATCGTTAGCTCAAACTATGAGCACATCGCTGCGATCTCGGAGGAGGATGCGGGTACGGTCTATTCCATGGTAAAGAGGTCGGGCAGGGAATACGGTATGATGATGATAGACAAAAGCACGTTCATGTTCAGGAAAAAGAATGTGACGGGCGGGGAGCTGAACAGATCATATACGGCACGTTCCTACGATTACTCCGCCACGGACAGCATAGATCGTTTCGATGAGAACAGCACCTATACCCTATATGTGTTCCTTGATTATACGGGACGCACCTACAGGATGTATTATTTAAGGATATTTACCGTATCACTGGGGCTGCTGGTATTTCTTTTGTTTTTCATACTGGTGTCGGTCTTTTCAAATTATGCGGTGAAGCCTTATATAGAAAACTATGACAGACAGAAGATGTTCATAACCAATGCGGGGCATGAGCTAAAGACCCCGCTTGCCATCATATCCGCAAATACAGAGGTGATAGAGGCAACAGAGGGGAGCAGCGAATGGACACAGAGCACGCTTGAACAGGTGGACAGGCTCACAAAGCTGGTAAATGAGCTTATAACACTGGCAAGGCTTGAAGAAGCGGACAGCAGGGATATAGGCTTTGAAAAGGTGTCTGTGAGCGAAAACGCACGAAAGCTCAGCGCTCAGTTCGAGCCTGTTGCCCGGAAAAGAAATGTTGCGCTGACCTCCTCCATACCGGATGATATATATGCAAGAGCACAGGAGAAATCTGTGTATGAGCTCATATCCATACTCCTTGACAACGGGGTGAAGTACTGCGATGAGGGGGGCACGGTGAGCATAAGGGCAGAATATAAAAAGAAACACGCCGTTATCAGCGTGTCAAATTCCTATAAGGACGGAAAGGGCGTGGATTACAGCCGGTTCTTTGAAAGGTTCTACCGTAAGGATTCATCCCATACCAGAAAGGATAAAAACACGGAGGGGTACGGAATAGGGCTGTCAATGGCAAAGAGCATAGCAGAGCTGAACAGGGGAAGCATAGATGTATCCTACAAAAACGGGGAGATAACCTTCAGAGTGCTGCTGCCGAAAGATATGTGATACTAATTCTTCCTTGATGTACAGACGATCTCCAAGCCTCAAATCCCTTATATTCAAGCATTTGCGGCTTGTTTCCTGTCTATACATCGGTCAGAGATCAGTATGATATGAATAAAGGGGAGCTTTCGCTCCCCTCTTTTTTATTTGCTGCCGCCGAAAAGTCCGCCCAGCTTGCCCATGACACCCTCTGCGAGGTTGCCGCCTGCGATCTTGGACTTGATACCCTCTATGATGGGATTGATCTGATCGTCAGGGAGATCAAAGCCCGTAAGCTCCTCTAAGGTCTTGACAGGCTCCTTGGCAAAACGGGCAGCAAAATCCGGGTCGTTCTTTGCAGTGGTGGCTGCCTTTTCGATAATTCCCTTAGCTTCGTTGAGATCCATGGTAAAAGCTCCTTTCATAGGAAAAAATGAAATATATGTTAGATGATACGACACTTTACTGCACAGTGACTTTCCAAAGTGACTGTCGGCGCTGCTTAGCGGTCAAATCCATATGTAATGATTTCCCGACTAATGAAACATAATTATCGAAGCCGATCGTATCGGCTCGCTGCCAGCTATCCGGTGTCATCTGTCAAATATTGTTTGCAAGCGGTCGAGCCGCTCGTAACGGTAAATGATAAAGCAACATACGGCTCGCTGCCGGCCGTGCCGGCCTATCCGATGTCGTGACCTGCGGAGTAGTTGGGTGCTTCCTTGGTGATGTAGATGTCGTGGGGATGGGATTCTCTCAGACCGGCACCTGTGATGCGGACAAACTGTGCCTTTTCGTGGAGAGAGGGGATGTCCTTGCAGCCGCAGTAGCCCATACCTGCTCTTATGCCACCCACAAGCTGGAATACGGTGTCGGATACAAGTCCCTTGTAGGGCACACGTCCCTCAACGCCCTCGGGTACCAGCTTCTTTGCACCCTCCTGGAAATATCTGTCGGAGGAGCCCTTCGCCATAGCAGCCATGGAGCCCATGCCTCTGTATACCTTGAAGCTCCTGCCCTGATAGATCTCGGTCTCGCCGGGAGCTTCATCGCAGCCTGCCAGTACAGAACCCAGCATAACGGTGCTTGCACCTGCGGCAAGAGCCTTTACGATGTCTCCGGAATACTTGATGCCGCCGTCGGCTATAACGGGGATATCATACTTGGCTGCAACGCAGGCAGCATCGTAAACTGCGGTTATCTGGGGAACACCGATACCTGCCACTACTCTTGTAGTGCAGATGGAGCCGGGACCTATGCCTACCTTGATGCAGTCCGCACCTGCCTTGATGAGATCCTCAGCTGCCTGTGCGGTGGCGATATTGCCTGCAATGAGCACTGCATCGGGGAAAGCGCTCTTTATCTTGTCTATGCAGGTGAAGATGTTCATGGAATGGCCGTGGGCTGAATCCAGCACAAGCACATCGACCTGCGCATCGAGCAGAGCCTTGGCACGGTCGAGCACATCTGGAGTGATGCCCAGCGCAGCGCCGCAGATGAGCCTTCCGCTCTTGTCCCTTGCGGAATTGGGGTAGCGTACAGCCTTTTCTATATCCTTTATTGTGATAAGACCCTTGAGAGTTCCGTTTTCATCCACTATGGGCAGCTTTTCGATCTTGTGGCTCATAAGGATCTTCTGTGCGGATTCAAGGTTGGTGCCGACGGGTGCGGTAACAAGGTTCTCGTGGGTCATAACATCCTTGATGGGGATGTTGAAATCAGAAAGGAACCTGAGGTCTCTGTTGGTGAGTATGCCCACCAGCTTGCCCTTTTCATCAACTATGGGGACACCGGATATGCGGTATTTGCCCATGAGCCTGTCTGCCTCTGCAACGGTCTTGTCGGCGGTAAGGGAGAAGGGATTGACTATAACTCCGTTTTCGGAACGCTTTACCTTGTCTACCTCTTCAGCCTGGGCATCAATGGTCATATTCTTGTGGATGATACCGCAGCCGCCCTCTCTTGCGATGGCTATCGCCATTCTTGCCTCCGTGACAGTATCCATGGCGGAGGTGAGGATGGGAGTGTTGAGATAGATGTCACCTGCGAGCCTTGTTTTCAGGGAGACCTGGTTCGGCACCACATCTGACTTGGCGGGGATAAGAAGAACATCATCGAAGGTAAGACCTTCCTTGCCGAATTTATATGACATATCAGTATTGAGCATAGTACCCTCCAAAAAAGTCGTTTATTTATGAAACAGAGGATAGAATGATCTATCCTCTTTTATATGTCGTCTTACTTCTTGGCAAGAAGATCTCTTATCTCGGTGAGAAGGACCTCTTCCTTAGAAGGCTCTGCAGGAGCGGCGGCAGCCTCTTCGGCTTTCTTTTCCTCTTCCTTTTTCAGCTTCTTTGCAGCCTCCTCGGCAGCGGTCGTAGCCTTGTTTATGGCTCTGAGCATACAAAAGAGTATGAGCGCCAGGATGATAAAGTTGATTATCGCAGAAATGAAAGCACCGTATGTGAAATGTGCGCCATTTATCACAAATTCTCCGCCCACTTCAACGGAATCACTGCCTGTTATGGCTTGGATAAGCGGTGTGATGAAAGAGTCTGTCAGTGCGGTAACGATGTTGCCGAAAGCTCCGCCGATGATAACACCGACTGCCATGTCCATTACATTGCCTTTGAGTGCGAATTCCTTGAATTCCTGAAGAAAGCTCTTCTTTTCATCTGCCATAATGATCTCCTCCATAATTAACGGTGGCCTTTAAAATATTTTTTCTATTATAGCACTTAATTGTGTCTACGTTTTGAATTATGTCTGAAATAATTTGTATTCATATAACAAATATTATCCCTGAAAACAAAGACATTTATACGTTTTGAACAAGTTAATGCTCCGTTCTGACACAGTTCTTTCCGTCGTGCTTTGCACGGTACAGAGCACCGTCACTTTTGCGTATCAGCTTTTCAAGGTAGGCGGGCGTTTTCCTTACGGAGGGATCTGCCACGGCAACACCTGCAGAAGCGCTCAGACAGAGGGGCATATCCGCATTTTCAAAAACCTCGTGCAGCTTTTGTATGAGCCTTTGTGCCTCACTTTCAAAGAAAGCTGTGTCTCCATGCCTTTTGCTGATGATAAGGAACTCATCACCGCCCATCCTGACGATGAAATCCTTGTCGAAGCAGTTGCAGAGGGTCTTGGCAGTCCGGATGAGCACATTGTCTCCCGCATTGTGTCCGAGGGTGTCGTTGATGTTCTTGAAATTGTCAAGGTCAACGTAGATAAATGCAAGATCAGACGGATCCTCCAAAAGAGTTTTCAGATATTCGTCCATGTGCCTGCGGTTGTACAGACCCGTGAGAAAGTCAGTGTTGGCGTTGGAGAGTATACGGTCGTAGCTTTCCCTTTCGTCCGTTACATCCGTAAGTATTATGAGCCTGCCCACCACATCGTGGAAAACGGAATAGATGTTCTTTTTAAAGACCGTGAGTATGACCGGGGAGCCGTCCTTTTTGGTGACGCTTATCTCGCACTTGTCCTTTACGACCTCCCGCACCCAGTCCTCGGGTCTGTTCTCGTATTCCGGGAAATGCTCAAAGAAATGCGAGCTGACGCTCACCACTTTTCCCAGGTCGTCCTCCACAAGGACGGAGAAAGGCATGGTCTCCAGAATGGCATCAACCTCGCACTTTACATTGTGGAGAGAGGTAACGTCTCCTGCCACTCCGCAGGTGCCGAAAAGTGTGCCGTCCACGTCGTAGAGAGGGGATTTGTAGGTCTGGAACTGCTTCATGCCGTTTTTGGTCTTTACCTTTTCGTCGAAAAGGCAGGTGCGGCCTTCCTTCATTACCACATCCTCGGATTCAAGGCATACATATTCGCCCTGGTCGTATTCCTCCTTGGGTATGTCCCATATGTAGTAGTGACCTCTGTCAAATACCATGTCCTTGGTCTTGCCCACCGCACCGCAGAAGCTGTCGTTTACCCAGAGATGGGAGCCCTTCACATCCTTGAACCACACAAGGTCGGGTATACTGTCAAAGGCGGTCTCAAAGCAGATCTTCAGCCGTCTGTAGTCAAATGCCTTCCGGTGTTCCTCAATGGCTCTGGCTGCAAAGTAGCGGATATGGTCATCGGTGGGGGCGAGCCACAGGTGATGGGGCATATCCTTCGGCAGCTCAAAGCCCTTGGTGAGGAGGACGGAGATCGCATTTTCCCTTACAAGGTGCCGCTCCTTTTCGTAGGCAGCCTCGCCGTCAAATACAACTATGGTGTCGGCGGCATTTATCTCGTCTCCGAGACCTGCACAGGTGAGTACGCTCACATTGGTGCGGGGCGGAAGAGGCGTGTTTTCTATTATGGAGCCTATATGTCCGTCACGGCTTACCACGATAAAGCTGATGTTGCAGATATACATTGCGGCTGTCGCCTCCCCTGTTTTCAAAAAAACTTAACTGGTTCATAAACTATGGTAACTAATCTTATGATACTATATTTATACAGCCTTGTCAAGGATTTTTTGCGGGCAGCGCCCGCAGGCACCCGTTTATAACGAACCAAAGGCAACTGCTTTACTGCTCGGTAACTTTTCATATGCGTACAGGTTTTGTCGGGCGGGCAGCACCCGCAGGCACCCGTTTATAACGAATCAAAGGCATCTGCTTTACTGCTCGCCATGTATGTCTGCCCGCAATGGCGACTTGACAATACACGATATGTCTGCTACAATTAGGTAACGGTTATTTGACTTCCTGCCTTGGTTTAAGGAGTGACAGTATGAAGTACAGAAAAGATAGGAACGGCGAACCTGTTTCCATTCTGGGCTACGGGTGCATGAGGTTTACGAAGAAGGGCGGCGGCATAGACTACGGCAAAGCCGAAAAGGAAATGATGGAGGCATATCATGCGGGTGTGAACTACTTTGACACCGCCTATATCTATACCGGGAGCGAGGCTCTTGTGGGAGAGGTGCTGGAGAAAAACGGCATAAGGGACAAGGTAAAGATAGCCACCAAGCTGCCGCAGTACATGGTCATGAGCAGAAATGCCATCGACAAATACTTTGACGAGGAGCTGAAAAGGCTGCGCACGGATTATGTGGACTATTACCTCATGCATCACATGACCGATATTGCCCAGTGGGAAAAACTGAAAAAGCTGGGTATAGAGGACTGGATCTACGAAAAGAAGGCAAAGGGCTTTATCAGGAACATAGGCTTTTCCTACCACGGCAACACGGAGAACTTCATAAAGATACTGGATGCCTATGACTGGGATATGTGCCAGATACAGTACAACTATCTTGATGTGGACACACAGGCGGGTGTCAGGGGACTGAAGGCGGCTGCCGAAAAGGGCATACCTGTTGTGATAATGGAGCCTCTGAGAGGCGGCAAGCTGGTGGATATGCTGCCGGAAAAGGCAAAGAAGCTGATAAAAGACAGCGGCACAGGCTTTACTCCCGCAGAGCTTGCCTTCCGCTGGCTCTGGGATCAGCCGGAGGTCACCTGTGTGCTGTCGGGGATGAACAGCCTTGATATGGTAAAGGAAAACTGCCGTGTGGCTTCCCAAGTGAACGAACACGAATTCACCGACAGGGAGTTCGGTCTTGTGAGCAGCATCAGGGAAATGATCCGACAGTCCACCAAGGTGGGGTGCACCGCCTGCGGATATTGTCTGCCATGTCCGAAGGGAGTGCGTATACCCGACATCTTTCGGTGCTACAACAGGATGTTTACTGAGGGGAAGAGCGAGGGGCGCTTTGAATATGCCCAGTCCGTGGCACTTACAAAGGAACCGGGCTTTGCCACCGGCTGCATAGAATGCGGGAAATGCGAAAAGCACTGTCCGCAGAGCATCCCCATAAGGCAGGAGCTGAAAAATGCGGACAAGGCTCTGCGGCCGCTGCCGTTCAGGGCGGGTATAGGTATAGCAAGGAAATTCCTTTTAAGATAACAGAACAGGAGGACAGCATCATGGACAGAAAAGTAAAGTGGGGAGTAATGGGTACAGCAGGCATAGCAGAGGGCTGCACCATACCGGGAATGAAGAAGGCTGATGGCTGTGAGCTTTATGCCGTTGCGGGAAGAAGCATAAAAAAGGCGGAGAGCTTCAGGGAAAGATTCGGCTTTGAAAAGGCTTATGAGGGCTATGATGCCCTGCTTGCGGATCCGGAGACGGAAGCGGTCTACATCCCTCTGCCTAACCACATCCACTGTGAATGGGTCATAAAGGCGCTGAAAGCCAAAAAGCACGTTCTCTGCGAAAAGCCGCTGGCTATGAACAGGGATGAAGCGGCGAAGATGTTTGAAGCCGCAGAAGAAAACGGCGTCATACTGGCGGAGGCTTATGCCTACCTTCACAGTCCCTTTATAAAGCTGCTCAAAAGTCTGTCAAAGGAGATAGGCGTCATAGATTATATAGACACCGCATTCCTCACCCAGGACTATTCGGAGGATTTCAGGCTCTACAGGGAATACGGCGGCGGCGGGATATACGATGTGGGGTGCTACTGCACTACCATGATACTTTCGCTTATCGACTCACCCGTGAGCTATGTAAAGGCAGATGCGGAAATGGATGACAGGGGAGTGGATCACATGGCATCCGTGCTCCTGCGCTTTGAGAACGGTGCAAGGGCGTCCTTCAATGCGGGGATGATACTTGGGACGGACACCTCCGACAGGTACGACAGGCTCTTTATCCACGGCTCAAAGGGATACATCCGCTCGGATTACGAATACAATCAGGAGGGGGAGATCTCCCTTTGGATCACGGTGAAAAACGACAAGGGTGAGCGTATCCGCAGAGAGGAAAGGGTGACAGCCGCATCAAATTACAGCCTTGAGATCGAGGACATCAACAGATGTATACTCAAAGGAGAAAAGCCTCTTGTTTCCAAGGATCTTTCCCTTAAAAACGCAGAGCTCCTTGACCGGATACTAAAAGAGTCGGGATATGTGAAATAATACAGGATGAAAAGACCTCCCCGAAGTACCTGTGATAAGGTGCTTCGGGAAGGTGTACCATATATTCTGCTTTACTGAGACAAAAAGCCATGGTATCAGCAAAATGCGATACCATGGCTCATTTTAAAGTTTACTGTAGGTTTTTGGGGTCATCAGTTCATAGCCTTGAGCTGATCGTCTGCTTCCTTGACCAGCATCTCAACAACATCGGAGATCTGCTCCTTGTTGGTAGCCCATTCAACACCGTGCATTGCAGCTCTGAGGCCTACATTGTCGCCGCCGTCGGTGGTAATGGATGCAACGTCTGTGGAAACACCGGTAGCAAGGTCAACTACGGGATACTTCTGTGCCAGAGCGTTTATCTCCTTGTTGATGGCAACAAGCTCATCGGACCAGCCTGCATCTGCCTTCAGCTTTTCGTCGCCGATGGCAATGGCTTCATCATTGGTGGCAGCCAGTCTGTTGCAGAGTGCGAAGAGGTTTACGCCCTCGGGGTTTGCAGCACCCTTGCAGAGTACCCAGCCGTCAAGAGTAGCGGACTGATAGGGATCGGAGCCTGCGGGAGAGGGAACGGGAGCAAGACCCAGGTTGGAAGGATCTATCTTTGTGGTCCACGCATCGGGAGCGGTGTTTACTGCCCATGCACCGATGATGTAGAAGAGCTCTCTGCCGTCGCCCATGAATGCGGGCTGCTCGTTCCAGTTGAAGATCTCACGGTCTATGATAAGGTTGCTCTGCCAGAGGTCATAGAGGAAGTTCTGAGCCTTTTCAACAGTCTCGTTGGAAAGGTTCACGGTAAGTGTACCGTCAATAGACTCAACGGAAGGAACACCTGCGGAGAGGAAGAGTGTCTTCTCTGCCCAGTAGCCGTCAAGACCGTAGCGCTCTGCATCGGGATCAACATAGTCTACCAGCATCTGCTTGAAGGTATCCCAGTTCCACTTGCCCTCCTGATAGAGCTCCCAGGGATCGTCAAGACCTACTTCTTCGATGGTCTGCTTGTTGTATACTACTACCTGCTCTGCGGAAACGCCTGTAACTATCTCATAGTGCTTGCCGTTGAAGTTGTACTTCTCCATGGCATCCTTGACATCGTCCCAGAGAGGATCGCTCATGTCGATGCAGTCATCGATGGGCTGGAACATTCCGGAGATAACGCCCTTGGGGAGAGCTGCGGTGTCGCAGGGGAAGAAGTCGATGCCTTCACCGCCCAGGACCATTGTGGAAAGATCGGAATACCTGGAGTTCCATGTGGTGGTTGTCCATTCGATCTGTCCGCCGTACTTTGTCCTGAACAGGTTCAGGGGGATGGACTCGGAAACACCTGCGGAGGTGTTGGGGTTAAGATCGTAGTGAGCCAGCCACTTGATGGTCTTGTTTTCAAGCTCCACATCGGGAAGGAATTCAGCGGCAGCCTTGTCAAGAGTGCCCTGATCCTCTTCGGAAACTGTCTCGGTGTTGAGCTCAACGGTGATGGCTGTGGTGGTCTCAGCGGTGGTGGCAACGCCCTCTCCGCCGCCTGCATTGCCGCTGTCGCTGCTGCCGCCGCAGGCAGAAAGGCTAAGAGCAAAAGTAAGAGCTGAAAGACCTGCCAGAGTTTTCTTTAAATTCATTATCATGACCTCCGTACTGTACTTTATTAGGACGACAAATTACAGTTAAACAATTCATTTAAGTTAATTTTACTATAATTATTTGGTTTTGTCAACCACCGAAATATCAAAAAATATAAAACTAATTTGTTGATATTCACCAAATTTAAAGGTGTTCAGCCCCGTAAACATTACAAAACAGGTTTATTTTTACCGTTTTGTAAATCGAAAAAGGGGTGAGCTTAATACTGACCCTTCCTCGATGTATAGACGATCTCCAAGCCTCAGATCCCTTATACTCAAGCATTTGCGGATTTTTTCTTGTCTATACATGGGTCAGAGATCAGTATAAGCCGACAGGAGCAGGTCAAAAAAAGATCCTCCCCCGAAAAAGGGGAGGAGATGCTGAACATGGATATCAGTATCAGTCTATATTGTCTGCCCATGACCTTCGTGCCTGTAGTCCTGCCAGCCGGTGCTGCCGGTCAGCCGATCTTGTAGCCTACGCCCCTGACGGTCTGGATGTAGCGCTTGGGAGTTACCGCTTCCAGCTTGCTGCGTACATATCTGATATAAACATCCACAACATTGGTCTCGCCGAAATAGTCGTAGCCCCAGACCTTTTCAAGGAGCTGTTCCCTGGACATAACGGTGGAGAGATTTTCAAGAAGCGCCTGCAGGAGACCGTATTCCTTGACAGTAAGCTCCACCTCGGTGCCGTTGACGGTGACGGTGTGTCCCTGTCTGTCCAGCACAAGCCCCTCATAGGAAATGATATCGCCGTTGGTCACGGGCTTGGGGGCACGAAGAACCGCCCTTATGCGTGCGAGGAGCTCCTCGATGGCAAAGGGCTTTGTCAGATAGTCATTGGCTCCCATGTCAAGCCCTGATACCTTGTCCATTACGGAATCACGGGCGGTGAGCATGATGACCGGGGTCATGTTGCCGTCCTTGCGCATCCTGCGCAGGACTTCAAGACCGTTTAGCCCCGGCAGCATTATGTCAAGGATAATAAGGTCAAATTCCTCGGAGGAGATGATGTCAAGAGCCTCCCTGCCGTCTCCCACGGAACGGGTGTCATATTCCTCGTGCTTGAGTTCAAGGGAGACGAACCTTGCTATCTTGGCTTCGTCCTCTACTATAAGGATCTTCATTCTATACCCTCCGTAAGTATTTCTTTCCCGGAGGAAAGAAGGATAATGGCGATTATTATAAATACAGGTGCGGCAAAGATACACCCTATGACCGCAAGTATCAGAGGAAAGCCCGTTACCTTGCGCCCGCTCTTGTCAACTACCACCACAGAGACGGTAAAGAGGGAACGCATAAAATTTCCTATCTGGTCAAAGAGGGAACGGGCAAAGTCCCTGAAGCTGTCTCCGTCGTTTGAGCGATCCTGTTCGGTCATGTAAAAACGGCGGTCTGTTGAATAGCCTGTGCCTGCGCCGTAGCGTGCGTGATAGCGCCCGATGAGCTCGGCTGCGGCAAATTCGTCGCCGCCTGCCTCCTCAAAGGCATCCGCTGCCTCCGCAAAGGAGATACCGAAACGGGAGGCAAGTTCATTTATGATATGAGCTCTGTCCACGATCAGAAAAACCCCTTTTCTTCGCTGATATCCCTTTCGTAACCACTGTTCTCGCTGCTGCCCCTGCCGGCATAGGCACTTTCGTATTCATATCTGGGAGGCATCCTGTAAGCAACGCCTTTGTCTGCCTCGGGTGCGGATGTGGTCTGACGGTTACCGAACGCCTCTGCTCCGAAAGCCTCAGCCTGCTTCCTGAACGCATCAGTGCCGAAAGCAGCCGTGCTGCCTCCGTCAAAGAGAGGACCCTCGAAGGAGAACTTCACACCGCAGATAAGAGCGATGATAGCAGCGGGGATGAGTATCTCAAAGCCGAACACCAGGCAAATGACCGAAAGTATGAGGGGGACTCTCAGATCGTTTATCTTTAAGTAAGACCCCAGGAAATTCTCCACTCCCTGTCTCCTTCTGCCCATCATCCTTGCCCGTCTCTGAGCAAAGCTGCCATCGCCGTAGCTGCCTGCATAGCTGTATGTGCTGCCTGTGCCTCCGCTGCGGCCGTAGCCGGGATCCTGCCGCCTGTCAAAGCCCTTGCCGTCAAATCCCTGTGTCTGGAGAACGCCGAGAGCCCTGTAAAAATCACAGCCCTGATCGGTGTATTCTTTTTTTGCCTTTTCGTAGGATGCTCCGCTGAGCTGGCAAAGCCTGTTTATATCATCAAACATGGTGTACCTCCGTAAGAATACTCACATGAAAACCTTTTCTTTTGGAACTGTCTCTATTATACACCCAGGAAGTATTAAAGTAAAGTGGGTTTTGATTAGATTTTGATTAGAATTTTTTGAGCGGATAATTGGACAATTCTCATAAAAAGCGTGCATTAACAACGGATACAGACAGTCAAATTTGTGAAAATCAATGGTTGACGGGTCTGTTTAGGTATGATATAATCAATGTGGGGTGTCATAACCCCTCTTTATTTGAAAGGGATAAACAGGAGAACAATATGAATGATAATAATTTTGAGGCCACATCCATAGACCTCTCCGAGGCTATCGCACGGAAGAAGAGACAGAGTGCGGGCTCGGGAGAATCTGCGGTGCGCAGGGAACCTGTCCGCAGGGAGAGCCCCCGCCGTGAGCCGCAGCACCGTGAGAATGTGAGGGAACACACCTCAGGGAAAAGGCGGAGAAAGAAAAAGAAGAGTGCGGCTCCCGCTGTGATAGCGGTGCTCTTTGCCGTTGCCATACTGATGGGTGCGGGCTACCTGGTGGGGTGGTCATCCTCTATGGGGACCTTCCTCAAAAATACCTATATAGATGATACGGATGTCAGCGGGATGACCCCTTTGCAGGCTACCACCCAGCTTGCGGGAAAGTATTCCGCCCCCGAAGTGAAGATAACCACCCGCTCCGGAAATGTTGTGACGCTCAGCATGGCGGATTTCGGGTATAATGTGGATATAACAGGCCCCGTAAAGAGACTGTACGAGGATCAGGATCATTCAAAGTGGTTCATGTCCCTGTTCAAGGAGTCAAGGCTGGATATAAACACAGACTATTCCTTTGACAAGTCTCACTTTGAAAGGGTGCTCAGACGCACCACCTGGAGCACCTCCGACACGGCGGATGCAAGGATAGCCTACGGCGACAGCGGCTACTACATAATCCCGGAGGTCTACGGCGACAACGTGGATCTGGATCTGCTGGTGGAGTATGTGGAAGAGGAGATAGGAAAGGGCAATTTCGACATAGACATCTCAGATGCCGACCTTTACACCGAACCCAGGATAAAAGAGGCGGATCTGAAAGACGAGCTTGAAAATATCAAGGCTCATTTCGATTTCATCATCACCTACGATTTTGACTACGCACAGGAATATCTCACCGGTGCGGAGGTCTACGGCTGGACAAACGGCGGTCATGAGGTGGACAGGCGCAAGGCTGAGGCTTTTGTGGAAAACCTTGCCAATAAGTACGACACCTTTATGACATCAAGGACATTCACCACCACCGACGGCAGAAGGATAGACATTTCACAGGGGCGTTACAGCGCAGGTCAGTACGGCTGGTGGATAGACCGGGAAAAGACCGTGGACAGGCTCCTCTCCCACATAGAGGAGGGCGTGAGCAAGACCATTGACCCTGTTTATGTTCAGCTTGACACAGGCTATACCTATGAGGGCTTTGAAAAGGACAGGAGCGCAGAGGGCGATATAGGCAGCACCTATATAGAGGTGGATCTTTCAAATCAGCACCTGTGGTACTACGAAGAGGGAGAGCTGAAATTCGAGACCGCTTCCATCGTTTCGGGAAAAGCCACAGACCCTTCAAGAAAGACACCTCCCGGACTTTACAGCGTTTATTCCAAGGAGACCAACTACACCATGGTGGCTCCCGACAATTCCTACCGTGCAAAGTGCTCCTATTTCATGCGCTGCAGCTTTGAGGGCATAGGTCTGCATGACCTTTCACGTTCGGCATACGGCGGCGACACCTACATCAACAACGGTTCCCACGGCTGTATCAACATGAGGTATTCCGAGGTGCAGACCCTTTACAACATGGTGGAAAGAGGCACACCCGTAGTAATGTATTATTGACGAGCGGTATCAGCAGGCCTTCCGCAAAAGGAAGGCAGGCAGTCCGGCTGTGCAGGGGGCATTTTCCCTGAAAACAGTCAGAAGGAGGATAAAAATGGCAGATATAAACAGATTTGTTGAAAGCACAAGGAGCTTTGCGGGCTTTGTGAGCGAAAAGGCAACAGCGGCGCTCGACACGGGAAAAGCCTATGCACAAAGGGCAAACATATCCGTGAAGATAAGGGAAAAGTACACCGAGCTCGGCAAGGTCTGCTACGAGATGCACGAGAACAACACGGATGAGACGGGCAAAATGAAAAGGCTCATAGGCGAGATAAACCTTCTCAAGTCCGATCTGCGGGCTGCGGAGGAGGAGAGCGGAAAGAAGAAGATCTGCCCCTATTGCGGCAACAAGAATTATCCCGACGATTCCTTCTGTTCAAAGTGCGGATCGAGGCTGGATAACTGATATTTTCGGAAAATATGACCAAAGGAGCGGGAACAGGAGAAACATCTTTCTTGTTCCCGCTTTTTTCAAAGCAGGTAGAAATGGAAAAGACAAGTTTGAAGAAAAACGATGAGACAGTTCTTGAAATAACCGACATGAATGCCCTCGGCAGCGGAGTGGGAAAGTATGAGGGCATGGCGGTATTCGTGCCGTTTACGGCTGTGGGGGATGTTATACGATGCAGGATAGTAAAGGTGTGCAAAAACTATGCCTACGGCATCATAGCAGGGATCGAAAAGGCATCCCCCCGGCGTGAGGACAGGGGCTGCGGGGTATACTCAAAATGCGGCGGCTGCTGTTTCAGGCACATATCCTACGAGGAAGAGGCACGCATAAAGGAAAAGGCGGTAAGAGATGCTTTTTCCCGTGTGGGGGGCTTCAGTGAGATCCCCTTTGACGAATTCATCCCCTGTCCCGAACATGACAGATACCGCAACAAGGCACAGCTTCCCGTGGCGGAGGAAAACGGACACCTTATCTGCGGCTTTTACTCAAAGCGCAGCCACAGAGTCGCTAAGTGTACCGACTGCCTCCTTGCCCCGGAGATATATTCCCGTATCCTGTGCACCCTGCTTGAAATGCTGGAGAAAAAGGGCATTTCCGCCTATGATGAGATAACAGGGAAGGGCATCCTGCGGCATATCTTTCTGCGGAGAGGCTACCACACGGGAGAGATAATGCTTTGCTTTGTCACATCCGCAGAATGTGCTGTCCTGAGGGACATAGCCCGTGACATAATAAGCAGCTTCGGAGAGATAGTGTCGGTACTTATGAATATAAATCCGGACAGGACCAATGTCATCCTCGGAAAGAAAACTGTCCTGCTGGCGGGAAGGGAATACATGACAGACATCATGTGCGGGGTGAAGGTGCGGCTGTCCCTGCACTCCTTCTATCAGGTAAACACCGCTGCCGCAGAGCTCTTATACCGCAAGGCATACGAATATGCGGCTCTGACGGGGGAGGAAGAGGTGCTGGATCTGTACTGCGGAGCAGGCACCATAGGTCTTTCCATGGCAAAGGGTGCCAAAAAGCTCACCGGAGTGGAGATCATCCCTGATGCGGTGGAAAATGCACGTTTCAATGCGGCTGAAAACGGTATAGAGGCAGAATTTCTGTGTGCGGATGCGGGAGCGGCTGCTGCTGCATATGCTGCAAAGGGAGCGCATCCCCATGTAATAGTCACAGACCCGCCCCGCAAGGGATGTGACACGGATACTCTTGATGCCATACTGAAAATGAGCCCCGAAAGGATAGTCATGGTCTCCTGTGATGTGAGCACCGCCGCCCGTGACATACGCTACCTTGCGGACAGGGGCTACTCCCTTGACAAGGTGTCGGCAGCGGATATGTATGCGGGAACTGCGCATGTGGAAGCAGTAGCGCTTTTGTCCAAATCCAAGAAGCCAAGCATCACATAGGAGTAAAAGCAGGAATGGACGAGCCGGATCTGACCAGCGCAGGAGCCAAGGCAGCTTATAAGGCAATACAGGAACGGATTCTTCCGGGATGGTATCTCTGTTTGGATTGACAGGGATAAGTCCATTAGCCGAAACAAAGTAAGAACATCAAGCAGTGATCAAGCCATCAGGCATGATTATAAAAACATTTTAAGGAGAGTACTGTTTGAAAAAGTACAACACACCGGAGATTGTCGGCTGACCGGGAGGTTTGCGGACGATCAGAACAAACCTCCCGCTGAAAGGCAATTGCAGTCAACAATACTCAGGAGGAAAAACAATGAATACAAATGACTACACCATTCGTTTGGAAAAACCCAAAGACTACAGAGAGGTTGAAAACCTCGTCAGAGAATCGTTCTGGAACGTGTACCGTCCGGGATGCAGTGAGCATTACGTGATCCATGTGCTTCGCAATGATCCTGCCTTCGTCAGGGATCTGGATTTTGTTATGAAACAGAATGGCAGACTGATTGGGCAGAATATGTTCATGAGAACGATCATCGAAGCGGATGACGGCAGGGTGATCCCCATTCTGACGATGGGGCCGATCGGCATTACTCCGGAACTCAAACGCAAAGGTTACGGGAAAGCTCTGCTCGATTACTCTTTGGAGAAAGCAACGGCGCTTGGCTTTGGTGCAGTGCTTTTTGAGGGCAACATTGGCTTTTATGGAAAGTGCGGCTTCACCTATGCCCGTGAGTTTGGCATCCGCTACCATGACCTGCCGAAGGATGCGGACGACTCGTTCTTCCTCTGCCGGGAATTGATCCCGGGATACCTTGACGGCATCACCGGTGTTTATCAGACACCGCAGGGGTATTATGTGGATGATGACGATGTGGAAGAGTTCGACAAAGGCTTCCCGCCCAAGGAGAAACTGAAGCTTCCGGGACAGTTGTTCTAAACGAAACAAAAGCAGAGAGCCGGTACGGATGTATCGGCTCCCTGCTGAATCGGAAATACAGGTGAAACGAATGACGATAAATAAGGATAAAGCAATACTATCCGATGCGGGGTATTTACATATGGTACGGGAAGCGGTAAAAGAGGATCTGGATGCATTGCTCGATCTGTATCTGTTTTTACATGAAGATAGTATTCCGGATCATGATAATCACTTAGAGAAAACATGGGCGCAGATTATTGAAGATCCGAATCATCATCTGCTCGTGAATGAAATTGACGGTCAGATCGTATCCTCCTGTGTATGTGTTATCATACCGAATCTGACAAGGAATGTAAGACCTTATGCCTTTGTTGAGAATGTGGTGACACGGGCAGACCATCGTGGAAAGGGTCTTGCGACGGAATGTCTGGACTATGCAAAGAAAATAGCCGAGCAGGAAAACTGCTATAAGATGATGCTCCTTACCGGCTCAAAGAAGCCGGAGACACTGCGTTTCTATGAAAAGGCAGGGTATAACAGCAGTGACAAGACAGCCTTCATACAGTGGTTAGGGACAGATAAATAAAACGGGATCGATATTGCGGACAACACTTCCGGAGAAAACGAGCTCAGGGAAAACAGACGGAAAAAATCATAAAGTTTGGGTGGGAAAAGTATGGAAAACAAGGTTTTGTACATAAATGCCTGTGTCAGAAGCGGGTCGAGGACAAAAAGACTGGCTGAAAAGCTGCTTGAAAGGATAGGGGAGCCCTTTGAGGAGATACGGACGGAGGAGCTCTCTTTTCCAAAAGCGGATGAGGAGTTCCTCCTCAGGCGTGAACGGCTCATTTCCGAAGGGAAGACCGCCGATCCCATATTTGAGCAGGCACGGCGTTTCTCGGAGGCAGAGACTATAGTTATAGCGGCTCCCTACTGGGATCTGTCCTTCCCTGCGTCTCTCAAGCGGTACCTTGAACAGGTAAATGCGGTGGGCATCACCTTCCGCTATTCGGAAGAAGGCATACCTGAAGGGCTTTGCAGGGCAAAGAGGCTGTTTTATGTCTGCACTGCGGGAGGATATTTCGCTCCCGATACATTCGGGTTTGAATATGTAAAAGCCCTGGCACAAAGCTATTACGGCATAGAAGATGTAAGGCTCATCAAAGCAGCAGGGCTTGACATAGACGGTGCGGATGTGAACGGTATAATGAGAGAGACAGAGCAGAGCATTTCGGAAATGGATATAGGCTGACGGTATGCAGCAGGGCGAGGGACATCATACTTTGATGGCCGGTAAGGAGGATCATGATATATCCGGAGGAAAGGATCATGCTCAGAGGGCATGACATCACACTGCGCAGCCCCATTCCGGAGGATGCGGCGCTGCTTACAGAATATCTCAGGACCGTTTCGGGGGAGTGCCCCTACCTTATGCACGACCCGGATGAGATAAACTTCACCGTGGAGGAGGAAAGGGAGTTTATAAACTCCCGCAACGGCTCGGAGGATTCCGTCATGATACTGGCGTTTTCCGACGGCGAATTTGCGGGCAGCTGCTCCTTTGAGAGCATGGGGCGCTGCGGAAAGAGATACAGGCACCGTATGGACATAGGCATATCCCTGCTTGAACGCTTTACGGGCTTCGGTCTGGGGCGGCTCATGCTTGAAAGGCTGCTGCAAAAGGCAAAGGATGAGGGATTTGAACAGGCGGAGCTCAGCGTGGTGGATGAGAACGAAAGAGCCATTGCTCTTTACAGGAAGCTGGGCTTTGAGGAGTGCGGGCATATGCCCCGCTGCAACAAGTATGAGGACGGCACATACACGGGGGATATTTTTATGGTAAAGCTGCTGTGACCATGCTTTTTCACCGCAGGACATACCTGTGTCCGCACCCGGAAGGCTTTCTGCATATTTGTGTGCCCCCGGGCGGTCAGCTTGTTATCCAAATCCACTTGATTTTTTCACATTTATATGTTACAATTGACCTTGGCTATATTTATATCTGGAGGAAAGAAAAATGTCTGAAACATTCTATATAACCACGCCGATCTACTATCCTTCCGGGAACCCCCACATCGGTCACTGCTACACCACCGTTGCCTGCGATTCCATCGCCCGCTACAAGAGGATGCAGGGCAAGGATGTGATGTTCCTTACGGGCACCGACGAGCACGGCGCCAAGATACAGCAAAAGGCGGAGGAGCAGGGGCTTACTCCTCAGCAGTATGTTGACGGCATAGTTGCCAACTTCAAGCGGCTCTGGAGCTTTATGGGCATAAGCTATGACCGCTATGTGAGGACTACCGACCCCTATCACATAGAGACGGTGCAGAATATATTCAAAAAGCTCTATGACAAGGGCTACATCTACAAGGGCACCTATCGGGGCAAATACTGCGTGCCCTGCGAGAGCTTCTGGACAGAGACCCAGCTTGTGGACGGCAAATGTCCCGACTGCGGCAGAGATGTTATAGAGGCAGAGGAAGAGGCTTATTTCCTGAAGCTGTCCGTAATGACCGACAGGATAATAGATCTTCTGAAGAATACGGATTATCTGCGCCCGGAGAGCCGTGTAAACGAGATGATAAACAATTTCGTCAAGGACGGTCTGGAGGATCTGTGCATATCCAGGACTACCGTTAAATGGGGCATACCCGTTCCCTTTGACGAAAAGCATACCGTGTATGTATGGCTGGATGCCCTTATCAACTATATAAGTGCGCTGGGCTATGAAAACAACACCTACAATGACTTTGAGAAGTACTGGCCTGCCAATATCCATATGACCGCAAAGGAGATAGTGCGCTTCCATTCCATCGTATGGCCCGCCATCCTCATGATGCTCGATATCCCGGTGGCAAACAGGCTCTACGGCCACGGCTGGATAACCTTCAACGGTGCAAAGATGTCGAAATCCCTTGGCAATGTGGTGGATCCCTTTGTTCTGGGCGAGAGGTACGGCGTTGATGCCGTCCGTTATCAGATGCTTCGTGATATGCCCTACGGTGCCGACTCCAACTTCTCCAACGAGATCATGATAGGCAGGATAAACACCGACCTGGCAAACGACCTGGGCAATCTTGTTTCCCGCACCGTTGCCATGGCCGACAAATACTTCGGCGGCACCCTTATCAGGGACAGAGAAAAGGAAGCTGTCGACGACGAGCTTATAAACATGGCTGTTGCCCTGCGTGACACCGTGGACAAGTGTATAGACGACTGCACCCTTAATGTTGCTCTTGCGGAGATATTCAAGGTCATATCCCGTGCCAACAAGTACATCGACGAGACTACCCCGTGGATACTCGGAAAGGATGAGAGCAGGAAGGCAAGGCTTGCCTCCGTCCTTTACACTCTTCTTGAAACTATCCGCATAACATCCACTCTCCTTTCCGCCTTTATGCCCAACACCATGCCCAAAGTATGGGAACAGATCGGGGCGGGAGATTCTGCCGTATATGAGAATGCGGACAAATTCGGCGTTCTTCCCCTTGATGTGACCGTAAAGAAGGGAGATATCATCTTCCCCAGGATAGATGTGGATAAGGAGATAGAGGAGCTCAACGAGATAATCCGCAGCTCTGCTCCCAAGGAAGAGGAAAAAGCCGACCTGGTGCCCATTTCCGAGCTTATCGGCATAGAGGATTTCGGAAAGGTCGATCTGCGCATCGCCTGCATAAAGACCGCCGAAAAGGTGAAGAAGTCCAAGAAGCTGCTGCGCCTTATCCTTGATGACGGCTTCGGTGAAAGACAGGTGGTTTCGGGCATCGCTCCCTGGTACGCACCGGAGGATCTCATCGGAAAGAAGATAATCCTTGTGGCTAACCTGAAGCCTGCCACCCTCTGCGGAACGGAATCCAACGGGATGATCGTTGCGGCTTCCGTGGGAGAGGACTGCAAGGTGATCTTCGTGGATGACAGCATACCCTGCGGCAGCAAGCTGAGCTGATGTTCGGTCTCGGCAAAAAGGCAGTTGAGCCTATACCGGAGGGCTTTACGGCTGCGGATATAAAAGTGGAGTCAAGCATCTGCACAGGCGAAAGGACCATCGGCTTTTACAGCAAGGCGGACAAAAAGCTCCATTACAGCGAGCTCGTCACTTCAAATGACGATATCCGTGCCTTCTGTGCCAGATACGGTGTATCCGCAGGCGGAGAGGACTGATGAGCTCTCTCCCTGAAAGGGGCGCACCGTGCAGTGTGTTCCGCCGCACAGTTCGGAAAGATCTCACGATAATACAGGATAACACATAAGCGCACATTCCTTCGGGGATGTGCACTTTGCAGACGGTGATAATATGCACAAAGAATACCTTATGGGAAATGCTGCCATAGGCAGAGCGGCACTTGCAGCGGGAATGAGCTTTATTTCCGGCTACCCCGGCACCCCTTCTTCGGAGGTGCTTGAAACTGCCGCAAAATACAGGACGGACAAGACCTATGTGGAGTGGTCCGTAAACGAAAAGGCTGCTCTTGAGGCGGCTGCGGGTGCTGCCTACTGCGGGGCACGTTCTATGGTGACGATGAAGCAGGTAGGGCTCAATGTTGCATCGGATCCTCTCATGTCCCTTGCCTATGTAGGGGTAAAGGGCGGCATGATAATACTTGTGGCAGACGATCCGGGCCCCATATCCTCTCAGACGGAACAGGACACCCGCACCTTTGCCCTGTACTCAAAGCTCCCCTGTTTCGACCCGGGCAGTGTGGAAGAGGCTTACCGCATGGTAAGGGATGCCTTTGAGCTTTCGGAGAAGTACCGTACCCCTGTCATACTGCGCCCCACCACAAGGATATGCCACGGCTATGCTTCCATAGACGTATATGACGAGAGCGAGTACCTTGAGATACCTGCGGAGGGCTTTGTAAAAGACAGTTCAAGGTGGGTCATCTTTCCAAAGCTTTCCTACAACGCACATATGGCGATCGAAAAGAGGAACCGTGAGCTTTCTTCCCTGCTTTCATCCTATGAGGGAAATTCCTTTGAGAGGGGTACTCTGAAGACGGGCATAGCATCCCACGGTATCAGTGCCGCCTATGTTTCGGAAGCCCTTGAGGGACTTTCGGAAAAGCCGTCCTTCCTGAAGGTGGGCACCCCATTCCCGTTCCCTGAGGATCTGGCGGTGGGATTCCTTAAAAGCTGCGACGAGGTCTACTGCATAGAGGAGCTGGACCCTGTCATAGAAAGAGAACTGACCTACCTTTGCGGAGAATACCGCCTTGATACGCATATACTGGGCAAGCTTTCCGGAGATGTACACACTGCGGGGGAAAACGACCCCTCCTATGTGAACAGCCTGATAAACAGCGTTCTCGGAAATGTTTTGCAGACTGAAAGGATGCCGGATCCCCCCGCACTTCCCGCCCGTCCGCCCGTTCTCTGCGCAGGATGTCCCCACAGAGCCTCCTTCTACGCCGTAAAATGCGCCATGAAGGGGAAAAAGGCTGTTTTCTGCGGAGATATAGGCTGCTACACTCTGGGCAACGCCAAGCCTCTTGACATGGTGGATACCTGTCTCTGCATGGGTGCGGGAGTAAATATCGCACAGGGCATAGGCAGAGCAGACCCCGATACTGTGTGCTTTGCCTTTGTGGGAGATTCCACCTTTTTCGCATCCGCTGTTACAGGCGCCATAAACGGTGTGTACAACGGGGCGGATATGACCCTTGTCATCCTCGACAACTCCACCACTGCCATGACAGGACACCAGCCCCACCCCGGCACAGGCCGCACCATGATGGGGGACATAGTGGAAAAGATAGATATAGGAGCGGTGCTAAAGGGCGTGGGCGTTACCGAGGTAGTCACCGCTGACCCCTTCGACCACGAAAAAGCTGTCCGGACCGTAGCCGATACAGCTTTGAAAAAAGGCGTTAAGGCTATAATATTCAAGTCCCCCTGCGCTATGCTCATAAGACCCGAAAAGGCTTACAGCATTACCGACAAGTGTACGGGCTGCAAGGGCTGTATACGAAAGATAGGCTGCCCTGCCATAGTCATAGAGAACGAAAAGGTGAAGATAGACACTTCCCTCTGCACGGGCTGCGGCCTGTGCGCACAGGTCTGTCCGTTCGGCGCCATAGAGAGGTGAAAGGCATGAACAATATACTTATAGCCGGTGTGGGCGGGCAGGGGATAGTCCTTGCCTCAAAGCTCATTGCCTTTGCAGCCTCCGGGAACGGCATGGATGTAATGGGAGCGGAGACGATAGGAATGGCCCAGAAGGGCGGCTCCGTCACAGGTTTCCTGCGCACAGCCTCTGCGGAAAAGGGTGAAAAGCTCTACTGCCCCATGTTTCCGAAGGGAAAGGGAGATATAATCATAGCCTTTGAGCCTTCGGAGGCTGTAAGGAACATCTCCTGTCTGAAAAAAGGCGGAACGGTGATAGTGAACACAAACCCGGTAATGCCGGTTACGGCTGCTCTTACGGGAGGAAGCTACAGCGGCAGTGAGATGACGGACTATCTGCGGGAACTTGAGAAAGGCTCTTATATAAAGCTCTTTGCGGAGGATATGGCAGCCCGGTGCCGTGAGCTCGGGAACCCGAGGGTACTGAATATCCTTATGCTGGGGCTGACTGTAAAGAGCGGAACCATAGACGGCATCACGGCAGAGGACATAAAGAACGCCATCAGAAAAAACGTCAAGCCCCAGTTTGTGGATATGAACATCGGGGCACTGGAGAGTATATGCTCATAATAGTGTTTTATGCCTATGTTCTTGTATTTTCCCTTGTAGCCTTTGCCGCTTCCGGTCTTGACAAGCTCTTTGCAAAAAGCGGTGCATGGCGGATCCCCGAAAGGACGCTTATCCTTTTTGCGGCACTGGGCGGAGCCTTCGGAGCGGCTCTGGGAATGAATGTATTCCGCCACAAAACACAGAAGGGAAAGTTTAAGCTGGTGTATGTATTTCTTGTGCTGTGGCTCATCCTTTGTGTGATAGTTGGATATTTGCTTCGTTCCGACCTTGACTTTTGGCTAAATTACCTAAAGAAATAAAAGCAGATTGTGATAAATGCCGTTTTTTCAAGCGGCATTTTCCTTTCTCTTGCATTTATGGAAGATATGTGGTAAAATTATAGTTGAAGCGGTTGAAAAACCGTCAATATGCTTAATTACGTCAACAGGATGTGATATATATGAGAAAAAGCAGAATGTTTACAGCCCTGGTACTTTCCACATTCCTGACTGCCTCTCTCGCACCTTCCGCCCATATGGAGGAAGGGGACAGTGCGCCTGTCACAGTATCTGCGGCAGCCGCCGCTGAAAATGCACCTTCGGGTGACTTCAGGAGCCCCGTGCTCCTTGAACTCCCTTCTGACCTTGTGCTTCCCGCAGATGATCTTTCGGAGGAAGAGTATGCCTCCGCAGAAAACTATGAAGACCACTACTACCGCAATTACCTTCTTGAGAATGTTCTCAACGAGGATGAAAAGGCAGTATTCCTCGGACTGGAAAAAGCCTGCGAGAAATTCAAGGCATCCGTACTGGACGGAACAGCGGCTTCCACGACATTCACGGATATGATAAGCTGCAGTGATCCTGCTGCCGCCACATCAAGACCAAGCTTCCTGATGACCTCGTTTATAGATTCCCACCCGGAGTATTTCTTTGTAGAGCCGGATAAGGGCTATTACTGTACACCTCACCCCTATCTCGAAAATTATGTTTATGTGGGTACGGTCAAGACCGCTTTCTCCGATGTTTCGGCGCTGAAGGATGCCATTGTGGAATATGACAGAGCGATCGATGAGTTTGCCCAGAGTGTCAGTGCCTTCACCACCGATGTCGAGCGTGAAAAATTCATCTGTGACACCCTTGCCGATACAGTGACCTACGCCAAAGCCGATCACGACCAGACAGCATATGGTGCAATTGTGGATAAGACCTGTGTATGCGCAGGCTATATGCGTGCATTTTCCCACCTGTGCAATCTTTCCGGGCTCAAGACCATATCCATGCACAGCAGGGGCCATGGCTGGTGCAAGGTGGATATTGACGGCAAATGGTACGCTGTTGACCCTACATGGCTGGATAATTCCTTTGGCACAGAAAGCGTTACACCTGACGGCAGCGGAGGGTATGATCTGTGTGTAGATACATATAGGTATGAGGGTATATTCAATGTGTCCGATGAAGCACTGCTTGCAGAGGATTACGGCGACGGCTCCCATACAGCGGAAAGCTATTATGAAAATTATCCTGCTGCGGCAGAAGATATGTATGACTATGACAGTGAAACATATCCTCCCGTGTTCAGTCACACTGTAAATGTGCCGCTGGGAAGCACCATAGAGCTTTATTCCCTTTCGTTCCCGAGAACGGCTGTTCAAAGCGGCTCTGTCCTGGGCTTTACTCAGGTCTATGATTGGACCGCAGAAGACAGCAGCGCATTGAGTGTGGTAAAAAGCACCGAAAATGATAAGACAGTACACCTTACAGCTCTGAAAGAGGGTACATATACAGTTGAACTTGACCATACGATCAGCATGAAGTATGAGGATATGTATTTCGGTGAAAGCAAAACAAGGGTCATTTATACAGTAAATGTAGGCGGAGGTCTTTCTGTTGAGCCTGCATTCGTCACACTTACACAGACCAAAGCAGAGCTTACCGCAGAAGATACTCTCAGCCTTACAGCCACCGTTCTCCCCGCAGATGCCACAGACAAGAGCGTCACATGGACATCTTCAAATGAAAAAGTTGCAAAGGTAGAGGGCACCTCGTCAACGACCGCAGCAGTGACCGCAGTTTCCGCAGGAAAGGCGACCATAACCGCCTCCACACCCAACGGAAAAACGGCGACCTGCACTGTTACCGTAAAGGACAAGGTAATAGAAGCTGCGTCCGTAAGCCTTGACAAGACCAAGGCAGAGCTTACCGCAGAAGATACTCTCAGCCTTACAGCCACCGTTCTCCCCGCAGATGCCGCAGACAAGAGCGTCAAATGGACATCTTCAAATGAAAAGGTGGCAAGGGTAGAGGGCACCTCGTCAACGACCGCAGCAGTGACCGCAGTTTCAGCAGGAAAGGCGACCATAACCGCCTCCACGTCCAACGGAAAGACGGCGACCTGCACTGTTACCGTAACAGAAGCTGTTATACCTGCGGCATCAATAGAAGTAAGCTCTGAAAAGGTATCCATAGCGGTCAATGAGAGCGCCGACATCACGGCTGCCGTTCTCCCCGCAGATGCCACAGACAAGAACATCACATGGACACCCTCCGATGGATACACAGTATCTCTGGAGCCTCTTGCCGATGCAAACGGCGTCCGCATAACCGGTCTGGGCGAAGGCACTGTCGTTATCACTGCTTCTGTAGGAAATGTTTCTGAGGATGTCATCGTTACGGTCACTGCCGCCGAAGCGCCGATGGATCTTGACGGAGACGGCATAGTCACCCGCAGGGATGTTGATCTCCTTTCCCGACACATCATGAACAGAAAACTATCCTACATCCCCGCTTTTGATATTAACGGCGACGGTGTTATAGACATAAGAGATGTCATACTCCTGAAAAAAGCTGCCGTTTTGTAAGACAGCACTTATACTGATCTCTGACCTATGTACAGACAAGAAACAAGCCGCAAATGCTTGAATATAAGGGATCTGAGGCTTGGAGATCGTCTATACATCGAGGAAGGATCAGTATTAGCACCCCTCAGATAAGGAGGGGTGCTTTTTCTATGATTAGAATCAGATTAGAAAACCCCTGTTTTCCTTGCAATAACAAGGCGGATATGTTATAATTTCACACGGTCGCTGCGAAAAGGCATATGTGTTTTATGTGCCTGAGCAGGTGCAAATTCACGGGTCTGCCGACATCAAAGCAGATCCTGAACGGATTGATCGGAAAGGAAAATGACAAATGAAAAGATACGGTGCATTGCTTATAGGATGCCTTCTTCTGGCAGGCTGCGGGAAAGCTCCTGCCGAAAGCCTGTCACCTGTGAGTGAAACTGCGGTCTCTGTACCCTCCCTTAGCCAAACGGAGCAGACAGAAAGGACAGAGCAGACAGAAGCCGTGACACAAGCAGCTTCCGAAATGTCCGAGGCTGTGTCGGAGGAAAGCGTTTCGGAGGAGACTGTATCCACCACATCCAATGAGTTTCTGGAAAACCTTAACGAACAGATGGCATATTTCAGGCAGGACACTGAGAATGTGAGTGATGACAGCTCCGAGACCACACTGAGCACCGGGAGCGAGGACGATGAGGAAAGTATCGCATGCTCCGCCGACATACAGAACGGCGAAAAGAGGGGCGACCCTGCCTACGGTTATGTGACGGTGCCCGCAGACTGGGTGCAGGCGGAGCAGGACCCGGAAATAGCCATTCCGTACCTTGAATACGACGACCCTGAGGGCACCTGCGAGATAGTCATGTTCTCCAGGGAGAACTATTACTCCCGGATGGCGGCTGATGATATATATGACGATTATGAGTCCCGTGAGAACTACTCCATTATCGGCAGCATCAGGACAAATGTATGCGGCTGCACCGCATACCGCATAGATGTGCATCTGGACGACAAGGATCGCACAGCCGTAGTCTGGGTGTTCGAGGATGAGGATCTTCTGACCCATTTTCTCAACATTGAGTGTCCCGACGAAAAGGTAGATGATATGCTGAGGATCGCATCGACCTACAGCTTCACCTGACACGTAATTCGGAAAAGAATGAAAAAAGCGCCGCAGCAGCTCCGATAAGAGCCGCTGCGGCGCTCATGTATCCATAGGGGTTATTCTCAGGTGTTTACGGATCTCCTTATGCCTATGACCACATGGTGATCGTCCTGATTTCTGGTGTGTATGGTCTCAAGGGTGTACAGCCCTTCATCCACATGCCTGAACTGTGTGGAAAGGGGCTTGTCGGAGGTGACCCAGCTCATAAGCTCCTTTTTGCTCAGGAGCTTGGCTATCCTCTCCTTATCCTCCTCCACGACAAGGCTGAGGACGGTCTCGTCTATATCCGCATAAAAGTCCTTGCCGCCTGTCTGTATACGCAGAGCGCTGCCTGTGCCGGAATAGAAGAGCATATAGTGATCTGTCCTGATGTCGATGTAGAAAATGCCCTCATACTCTCCCGTAAGTGCCTTGGAGATGCTGACATAGTTGCCTTTTGATTCCGCCATAACAGGAGCATTCTTGTCCTCGCACGCCTCTCTGATGAAGTGTTCAAACTCCTCCTTAGGAACAGGCTTTGAAAAGTAGAAGCCCTGTACCAGATCGCAGCCCAGTGCCTTGAGCAGCAGGTACTGTTCCTCGGTCTCGACGCCCTCTGCCACGACCGGAACATGAAGATAGTCCGCAATGTCGATGATAAGCTCGATCATGCTCATATCCTTCTTGTCGCCCAGAGAATTGTGTACAAAGTCCATGTCTATCTTCAGAGCATCTATGGGCATATGGGAAAGAGTTCCGATAGAGGAATAGCCCGCACCGAAGCTGCCTACCTCTATGCGCATACCCAGACCCATGCCCTGGAGCTCTCTTGCAGCCGAAAGTATCTGATCGCCGTCGTTGTTGTAGGCGGATTCGGTGATCTCCAGGATGAAGTCGTTCTCGGTGAGGGAATACTGCTTTAGTATCTCCTTGAAAATATCCTTCAGCAGGGGCAGGAGCATATCTATCTGAGAGATATTGACCGAAACAGGCACGGAGAACCCGAATTCATCCTTCCAGCGGCGTATCTCCGCAGCGGCACGGCTCCACACATAGCGGTCAAGCTGAGTGATAAGACCGTTTTCCTCCAGCAGCTCTATGAAAGCACCGGGTCCCAGCATCCCCAGCTGAGGGTGATCCCAGCGCACAAGGGCTTCCGCACTGTAAAGAATGGGGCTGTCTCCCCTGATATCGAATTTCGGCTGGAAGTATATCTTGAAGCGGTCTTTTGAAAGGGAGGGCATGAACTCGCTCAGTATCTGCTCCTTGAACAGCGCTCTTTCCTGCATTTTTGCATCATAGATGCCCACGCTTTCCGTGTAGCTGTTCAGAACAGTCTGTGCCGCTATTTCCGCCAGTTCAAACCTGCGCTCGGAGGGTATCCTCTTGCCTCTCTCCGCATAAACACCCAGACAAAGGCGCAGCTTTCCCGCCAGTGAAGCATCTTCTTCTATAATGGCGGTGATCTTTCTCAAAAGTGCATTGTGATCCTCCGTATGGGGGATATATATAAGGAAGGAATCCTCCGAATCACGGCAGCAGGCTCCTCCCAGCTTCTCGGAGACATCCTTTATTGCAGCTGCGGCAGTCTGGATGGCACTGCGTGCAAACCTTTTTCCGTAGTGCTCGTTTATGGTGCGGAAATTGCCGATGACCGCAAATATGCTGTCCATGGCGGCATTGGGATGATACCTGTCAAATATATCCACATAGTGTTTGAAATAGCCTTCGTTGAACAGGCCGCTCTGTCTGTCGGTCTTTGTGGAGCTGATTATTTCCCTGCTCTCGGCAAGCTCTGCACAGCGGTTTATCCTTGTGCGCACTATGAAGGGGTCGGGCAGGGGCTTGGGGATGAAATCCAGTGCGCCCAGTCCGATGCTCTTTATCTCGGAATCCCTGTCGGAGGTGAACGCCATTGCGGGTATGTCCTTGAAGTCCTTGTCTGCCTTTATGCTCTGGAGTATATCCATTCCTCTTCTGCCGTTCATCATCACATCCACAAGGATAAGAGAAACGGTGTTCTTTCTCTCCCTGAGCACTTTAAGGGCTTCTTCCCCGTCGGATGCCAAAACAAGGTCATACTCTCCGTTAAGTATCTGAGCAAGGTCTTTTTCGCTCTTTTCATCGCTGTCAACAACAAGGATCTCTTTCCGGACTGTCATTATATCCACCACATCGGGGATGGCATCCTTTTCGGGGGAACTCCCGTCAGCAGGCGCTCCGTCGGGCTTCTCGGCTGCTTCTTCCTCCGCAGGCTCCTGCCGGAGGACTTCCTCAGCTTCGCTCTGTACTGCCTGTTCTTCGGTGATGACTGTCTCTTCTGCTGCTTCCGCCTTTTTTTCGGATTCGCCGGGAGTTTTAGTCAGCTTTGTCACAAGCTTGTCAAATAAACTCATTGTATCACTCCTTTGTCTGCCGCCTCGGTACGGCTTTTATTCTGTCAAAGATATCTTATTTGTAATTTTAACAGAAAAATCCCGGCTTGTCAATGATTTTTTATATAATATGGCACCATTGTCGGCAAACAGGCAGGGCTGTTATCAGGGGATAATAAAAAAGCCGCACAATTAAGACGAATACCCATATAGAAGTTTTGCCCCCAAGCGTTTATGCGCTTAGGGGCATTATTTTTTATACGGTTGTTAAGATAAATCAGAATTGTGCGCCCAGCCAAGGGCGGATAGTCTAACAGGTGAGAATCCTGTACGGTAAGGTCTAACCAGCCACCGTTAGCGAGTCTTGTGCTGCATACAGTAATGTATGCAGTAAAGCGTAGACAGCGAGGAAGTGGGGTTA
>JAGAWT010000014.1 GCA_018110985.1 Oscillospiraceae bacterium | reverse complement strand
GGGTAAAGCCCTTAACTGTTGAATTTCTCATAAGAAATTCCTCCTTTTTTAATATTGTACAAACCGTTCGGGGTTCGTATGGGTTTTCGGGAACCTTCGCTCTGTTCCCTTTGACTGTGTTAATTATATATCATATAACTGACACAGGAAAAAAATACACCCAAAATGACCCCCAAAAATGCCGTTTACCCCTTGCTTTTTATGTCGTTTAGTGTCATACCATGGGCATAAATATCCATTCATATCATATCCCTTTCTGCTATGTTATTTTTGGAGCAGGCAGAAAACAGGATATAATGGCTGCGGCTTAGTTCCTCAGATTTCTCCCGATCACCGAAAAAAGCAAAAAGCAGGGCGGCGAGGTCTTCGCCGTCCTGCTGATATCTGTCCTGTTGCCGATCCAGTTGTTAAAGGAATGTCTCTTTCCCTTAGAAATACAGGCTTTATGCTTTGCCCTTTTGATAAGCCGAACGCAGCTCTGTCAAATTCCGTTCCTTCTCAAAGAACGCTGTTTTCATCCGCTCATATTCTTCTGCGGTGCAGACTTCCCTGCACTTCGGCTCAAAGGAGCCCGTGACCTCAAAACATTCCTTTACAGTGCCACACGGGAATTCCCTACATTCCGAACAGTTGTTTATGCCTTTGTCCGCACAGCAGCCCACAATGCGGTATCTGCACCAATTATCGGGGCGGCAGCCCATACAGGAGATCTCCTCCTTTGATACTACCCTGTCCCGGTACCCGATCTTCTGCCACAGTCCGGCTGCGGCTCGCAGCTCCTCATCCGTCTTTTCACAGGGATGTGCAGTATACCTCGGGCAAGAAGCACAGTCATTTCCGCAGGCTGCGATGATCCTGTTCATCCTTATCCCTCCCTGTTTCCCTATAAGTATGCACCTGACAACGGGCATAAACTCACCGGCATACGCTTACCCACGGGAAGCTGCCGTCCTTTTTTTGACCGTTTTTCCCCTGCCTGTCCCATTGCTGACCATCGCCTTTTCCCTGCAGTCGTAGACCGCTCCGGAAAAAGGCGGGAGGGTGATGACCCCGTTCTCGTCGGGGGAAATGGTCTCGGTGCAGGTGGCAAAGACCTCGGTCAGCTCATCTCCCGGAATGACCGTGCTCTGCTCTGCATCCGAAAAGTTGAGAGCTATGATGCTGCACTCTCCCCCGCCCTTCCTCTTGTAGACAAAGAGGGACTGCTCCGCATTGTCCGCCTCTATCCACTCAAAGTTTGCAAGATCGTATTCCGCATAATACAGAGACTTCCTTGATACATACATGGCAAAGAGCGCCTTCATATACTCTGCAAATTCCCTGTGCATCGGGTATTCCATCAGTTCCCAGTCCTGTTCCCTGCTTTCGTCCCATTCCCTGAACTGACCGAACTCGGAGCCCATGAAAATGAGTTTTTTTCCGGGATGCGTGTACATATAGAGGTAAAGGAGCCTTGCCTGTGCAAATTTCTGCTCATAGGTGCCCCACATCTTCTGTATTATGGTCGCCTTTCCGTGTACATTCTCATCGTGAGAAAGGGGCAGCATATACAGCTCCCTTTCAAAATAGTGCATGGAGAAGGTGAGGCGGGAGTGACAGAACGGTCTTTCCGATGGCGGGGTCTTGAGGTATTCAAGGGTATCGTTCATCCAGCCCAGATCCCATTTGAAATCAAAGCCCAGTCCGCCGTATTCCACCGGAGCCGTCACCTTGGGGTAGGAGGTGGAATCCTCCGCCATGAGCATTATATCCGGGTGGAGCCTTTTCAGCCCCTCGTTCATCTTTTTGAGAAAATCCAGCGTACAGCCGTTGACACCTCTGGCGGGGTCTCCCTGCCAGTAAATGGCACGGCTGATGGCATCCATCCTCAGTCCGTCAAAATGGAATACCGTGAGCCAGTAGTTGGCGGCGGACTGCAAAAAGCAGCATACCTCTCTGCGGGAATGGATAAAGTTGTAGGTGCCCCATTCGCTTACGGAAACATCCGAATCCGGGTATTCGTAAAGGGCGGTGCCGTCATACTTTGCAAGGGCATAGCCGTCTATGGCAAAGTGTACGGGCACAAAATCCATTATTACGCCTATCCCCGCATTATGGCACTTGTCCACCAGCTCCATAAGCTGCTGCGGAGTCCCGTACCTTGCGGTAGGAGCGTAAAAGCCCGTGTTCTGGTATCCCCATGAGCTATCGGAGGGATGCTCTGCCAGGGGCATGAACTCTATGTGTGTAAAATGGTATTCACGGCAGTAGCTGATCAGCTTGTCGGCAATGTCTGAATAGGTAAACCAGCCGTTGGGAGCATCCGGATCCTTCATCCATGAGCCCAGGTGTACTTCGTAGATGTTTATGGGGGCGCTGTGATCCATCCGCCTTTTTGCAAGGTAGGCATCATCAGTGAAGCGGTATTCCATAAGGTCGGTTATGACGGATGCAAAGGCAGGACGCAGCTCCATGGCAAAGCCGTAGGGGTCGCAGTGCTCCATACGCCCGGATGAGGAATAGATGACATATTTATACATCATCCCTTTCAGAGCCTTCGGAGAGGAGTAGGTGTACACCTGCCCGTTCCTAAGCATCTCCTCCTCCTGCCAGCCCGTCCATTCACCGATGATGTTCACCCTGTATGCGGCGGGGGCATAGGTCCTGAAGGCGGTGCCGTCGGGACCCGTGTGTGCCCCGAAAAACTCATAGGCATCAAAGACATCCCCGAGATAAAAGGCTCTCAGATCCATAAAAATCACCTTCCGTAAAGAAACGATCATCACGAGCCGTGTCTGTCAGCCGTTCCGTCCCCGTGGACGCTTCTGCGCTGAACGAAAGACAAGACTCGCATATATTGATTATACACTAAAACCAACACTGATTGCAAGGGGTTTTTGTGAATTTTTTCGGGTCATCCGGGATAATTTACAATTCTATTACAAATAATTACAAAGCGTTAAATGATATTGATATCAAGAGCCTTTTTTGATATAATTGTCTGGAGCGGGTGCCGGTAAGGTATCCTTTGTTTGCCGCTGTGGCGAAATCGGCAGACGCAGTAGACTCAAAATCTACCGATGGCAACATCGTACCGGTTCAAGTCCGGTCAGCGGCACCATTTTCTGATAATCATCTTTTTTCCTCACCGCCTGTCTCCGGTCGGTGAGGGCTTTTTTACCCTATGATTGTAGACCTTTGTTGTATGTAAATTAAAATATCATATATATTTCATCTATAAATTACAAGGCGTAAGGTGGTATAATAATAGGATAAGTGCTTTGACGGAAAAGGAGTGAGAGTATGTCCAATCCCAGAGTAGACATCCTGCGTGAGAAAACATATCTTCTCACCACCGCCCCCGGAGTCTACCGCATGAGAGACGAGGAGGGGAACATCATCTACATAGGGAAGGCAAAGAACCTGCGAAACCGTGTTTCCTCCTACTTTGCCAAGACCCCCGACCACACCCCCAAGGTGGCGGCAATGGTGGAAAATGTCTACGACTACGATTTCATCGTGACCAATTCCGAATACGAGGCTCTTGTGCTGGAGTGCTCCATGATAAAGGAGCATACCCCCCGCTACAACATCCTCCTGAAGGATGACAAGGGCTATTCATACATATGTATCTCCCCGCCCCCCTTTTCACGGATAACGGGCGAGCTGCAGAAGCCCGAGAGCGGCGAGGTGCTGGGGCCCTACACCAGTTCCTTCGTGGCGAGAAAGACCGCAGACGAGGTATCAAGAGTGTTCAGGCTCCCCTCCTGCAAAAAGGTCTTTCCCCGTGACATACGGAAGGGACGCCCGTGTCTCAACTATCACATAGGCAGGTGTATGGGGGTCTGCACCGGAAAGATAAGCGAAGAAGAATATGCCGGCATCATAAGCGAAGCAGTGGAATACATCAAAAACGGCTCCTCTCTCTCGGTGGAAAGGATGACCGAGAGGATGAACAAGGCCGCCGAGGAGCTGGATTTTGAAAGGGCTGCCATGCTCCGTGACAGGATATCCGCCGTGACGCGTGCCGCCGACGATCAGCATATTTTCGAGGAGGGGCTTCCCGACACCGACATCATAGCCCTTGCACGAAACAGCGGAGAGACCTGCGCCGCCGTTATAATGTACAGAGGCGGCAGGCTCTTTGACAGGGCTGAGTATTTTCTGGGTGCCGAGGGTGACGAGGCCTCCACTCTGGAGGAGTTCATCACGGGCTACTACACGGGTCTCAGAGAGATACCGAGAAATATAGTGGCATCTCCCCCCACCGAGTCTCCGGAGGAGCTGCGGCGCTACATAAGGGAAAGAGCAGGCAGGGCTGTTGACATCATAACCCCACAGAAGGGAAGATATATGCGGCTGTGGCAGATAGCTAAGTCCAATGCCGAGGAATATATGTCCATTCGTGTGGGACGCACCGCAAAGGAGATAGGCGCTCTTGAGGATCTGGCAAAGCTGCTGAGCCTTGATAAGCCCCCTCTGTACATAGAATCCTACGACATATCGAATTTAGGCTCCGTGGACATGGTAGCGGGGATGATAGTCTTTGAAAACGGCCGTCCCTCAAAGAAAAACTACAAGCGCTTCTCCATAAAGGAAAACCTTATACAAAACGATGTGGAGTGCATGAAGGAAGTGCTGACCCGCCGCTTTTCCCATTACCTCGATCCGGAGGAAACGGACGAGGGCTTCAGGACGCTTCCCGACCTTATACTTCTGGATGGCGGTCAGACTCAGCTAAACGGTGTTTTGCAGGTAATGGACAGGCTGGGGATAGATATCCCCGTTTTCGGCATGGTGAAGGACGGCAGGCACCGCACGAGAGCCATAACCTCAAAGGGCGGAGAGATCTCCATTTCGGGCTCCCACAGCGCATTCATGCTGGTCACCCGCATACAGGACGAGGTGCACCGCTACTCCGTTACCTACCAGCGGAACAGGCACAGGAAAAATTCCGTTGCATCGGGCTTCACATCCATCAGGGGCATAGGAGACAAAAAGGCTGCGAAGCTCATGGATGAATTCAAGACCATAGAGCGGCTGAAAGAGGCTACGGCAGAAGAGATAGCAGCGGCAATAAAAGTCCCTGCCGCAGTAGCAGAGGATATCTGCGAATATGTACAGCATTATGAATGATACAGCAGTCGCAGGCGTAAGAAAAAGCACCTGTACAGTGTGCGGACAGGAGCTCACCTGCCCTGCGGGAACTGCGGCAAACCGTATATATATCTGTCCCCGCTGTAAAAGCTTTACAGCGGACTGTGAGTATGGCTATGCAGCCATAACCCCCTGCGACATCTTTCTTGGAACGGATAAGATAGGGGAAATAACGCAGATAAGGGTCGAAAACAATATCAGATATCGGCTGTCATCCGCAAGCTGCGGTATTTGCCGGGATCTTTCGGAGGGTTATGCCGACTTGGGCGCATACCGTGAGGCTGTGTCACTGCTGACAGATGCTGTCAGCAAGGCGGCAATGCCCCACTGAGCACGGACCCATCCTGACATCACGCTTGACGGAGCTTTCCCGAAAGCATCGCTTGAAAAGGAGTTAAGACAAATTGAGAGTAATTACAGGAACAGCAAGAGGCAGAAAGCTCATCACCCTTGAGGGAGAGGAGATAAGACCCACTTCCGATATGGTAAAGGAAGCAATGTTCTCCTCCATACAGTTTGAGATAGACGGTGCAAGAGTTCTGGACCTTTTCTGCGGTTCGGGACAGCTTGGAATAGAAGCCCTTTCAAGAGGGGCAAAGGAATGCCGCTTCGTGGACAAGAGCGCTGATTCCCTGAACTGTGCAAAGGAGAATGTCACCAATTGCAGGATGAACACACAAAGCTCCTTTACCCAGTCCGACAGCCTTGATTTCCTGCGAATGGCAAGGATGACCTTTGACATAGCCTTTCTTGACCCCCCGTACAGAATGGGGCTGATAGAAAAGGTGCTCCCCCTTCTGGCGGATAAGATGTCCGAACGGGGCATAATCATCTGCGAGCACGAAAGAGGCCTTGAGCTTCCCGAAAAGGCGGGAGAGCTGGTAAAGGGCAGGACACACAGGTACGGAAAGATAGAGACCACTGTATACAGGATGCCCATGACAGAGCAGTAAGGGCATAAAAAGGAGAGAGCCATGAAAACAGCCATTTGCCCGGGCAGCTTCGACCCGGTAACACTTGGACATCTTGATATAATAAAAAGGGCATCCGGGCTTTTTGACAGGGTGATCGTCCTTGTGGCGGTAAACGATCAGAAGAACTGCGCCTTTTCACCGGAGGAAAGAGTGCAGCTAATAAAAAAGGTCACACATGGTCTGGAAAATGTGGAGGTGGACACCTGCACGGGGCTCATAGTGGACTATGCCGGAAAGTGCGGTGCAAACGCCATCGTCAAAGGTCTGAGAGCCATTACTGACTTTGAGTACGAATTCCAGATGGCTCTTGTGAACCGCAAGCTGGACCCTTCCCTGGAGACCGTCTTTCTCACCACCTCCGAGGAGTTTATGTATCTGAGCTCCAGCGCCGTGAAGCAGGTGGCTTATTACGGCGGTCAGATAAAGGAATTCATCCCCCCAGAGATAGTGGACGAGGTAATGAAAAGGCTGTCACGCACATAAATAGGATACAGAGGTAAGCTATGGTAGTAAAGGAAAAGACCGTTGAAAAACAGGTGGTATTTGAGGGCAGGATAGTCACCGTAAGGAAGGACAAGGCTCTTCTCGAAACGGGCGAGGAGGCTCCGAGAGAGCTTGTGATACACTCCGGCGGCGTTTGCGTGGTACCCCTTACAGACAAAAACGAGATCATCATGGTAAGGCAGTTCCGCTACGCCTTTATGGAGCCTCTGCTCGAAGTTCCCGCAGGAAAGCTGGAGCCGGGAGAGGATCACAGGGATGCGGGGCTCAGAGAGCTTTCGGAGGAGACGGGAGCAAGCTGCTCATCCTTTGAATATCTGGGGGTCTGCTACCCCTCTGTGGCATACCTTACAGAAAAAATACATATGTACCTTGCACGGGGGCTGGACTTCGGCAGCGCCCACACAGACGAAGGCGAATACCTTGATGTGGAGCGCATCCCTCTGGATGAAGCCTACAGGATGGTAATGGACGGGGAGATACCGGACGCAAAGACACAGATCGCAGTTCTCAAGACCTACGCTGTCGTAAAGGGCAAATAAAAAGCAGCAGGACCTGAGTTCTGCTGCATTGCCGCAAATATGAGCACCGCCTGCTTTTTTGATCCGATCCAAAGGGGTGCTTTTTGCCGGGTCATTCTCTTCCTCTCCTGTACCTCTGCTGCTGTCCCGAAAGCCTGCTCAGATAATGCCTGCTTCCTTTGCCTCCCCCTCTGCCTCGGCAAGCTCAAGGTGCCTGTGGTAGGTGTCAAGTATCTGCTCCTCCACAGCATTTCTCGCCTCTGCGGTGATCGGGTGGACAATGTCCCTGTACACACCGTTTTCATCCTTGCGGCTGGGCATCGCAACAAAAAGCCTGTTCTCGCCCTGCACTATCCTTATGTCATGGATGGCAAGCTCATTGTCTATGGTGACAGAAACTATGGCTCTGAGCCTTCCGTCGGGTATTATTTTTCTGATCCTTATGTCTGTAATATTCATTGTTTATCCTCCTTATGCGGATCGGATCCGTGTAATATGACCGAAAAAATGTCTTATATCCAGTATAATATGGCTTTGTAAATCCCCCGTTAATAAATACTCAATTTATCATAAACTATGGTGAACATACTATGAATAATGTAAATAATTCTATCCTGGAAGGCAAAAAACACATACATATGATGGGCATCGGCGGCAGCGGTATGTACCCGCTGGCACAGATGCTCCATGCAAAGGGATATTTCGTCACCGGCTCCGACAACAACGAGACCGACACCCTGAAAGCCGTGCGCAGCATGGGAATAAAAGTCTGCCCCCTCGGGCAGAGAGCCGAAAACATTGAGGGTGCGGATCTCATAGTCTATACCGCTGCCATCCTTCCGGACAACCCGGAATATGTTGCAGCAGTAAACAGCGGCGTTCCCATGCTGGAGCGTGCGGAGCTGCTGGGCATCGTCACAGGCTGGTTCTCTGAAGCCGTCTGTGTCACCGGCACCCACGGAAAGACCACCGTCACCTCCATGATAACCACCATAATGAAGCTGTCCGGCCGTGACATTTCCGCATATATCGGCGGAAAGCTGCCTCTCATAGGGGGCAGCGGCTGCATAGGCACAGAGGATACCATAGTCTGCGAGGCGTGCGAATTCAAGGATCACTACCTGCACCTGCACCCCACCATAGCAGTTATCAACAACATTGATGAGGATCACCTTGACTATTTCGGCGACCTCTCCCATATAATCGACTCCTTTGTGAGATTCGGCTCCATGGCAAACACTGTCATCGCCAATGTGGAGGATGAGAATACAAAGGCAGCGGCAGAGCGCATAAACAAGCCCCTCATCACTTTCGGCTACGGCAGCGGAAACGACTACTACCCCGACTGCATACGCACGGAAAATGGTCTGAGGACGACCTTCACCGTTTACCGCAGGGGTGAAAAGTTCGGGGATTTCGTATTGAATGTCCCCGGCAGGCACAATGTGCTCAATGCCCTTGCTGCGGCGGCTGCGGCAGACCTTTGCGGAGTACCGGCAGAGGACATAGCTGCCGGGATAGAGGCATTTCACGGCGCCAAGCGCAGATTTGACAAATACGGCGAGGTGAACGACATCACCGTCTGCGACGACTACGGGCACCACCCCACAGAGCTGAGGGTCACCCTTGAAGCTGCGGTGAAAAGGGGTTTTAACAGGGTATGGGCAGTTTTTCAGCCCTTTACCTTCTCAAGGACAGCCCTGCTGCTGGATGATTTCGCCTCTGCCCTGTCCATTGCGGACAAGTGCGTTATCACCGCCATAATGGGCGGCAGAGAGAAAAACACCTACAACATTTTTGACAGGGATCTGGGCGAAAAGGTGAAAGGCTCCGTCTATTTTCCCGAAGAGCAGGATCACGACCGCAACTTTGAACTCACAGCCTCCTATGTGGCGGAAAATGCCGAAAGGGGCGATCTGATCGTTACCATGGGCTGCGGCGATGTGAACAAGTGTGCAAACCTCATACTTGACAAGCTGAGAGAAAAGTACCATGAATGACAAGGAAAGGCAGGTCCTCCGCTTTGTGGAAAAGTGCGAAAGCGAAGGCTTTTCCCCCTCGGTGAGCGAAGTCTGCGAGCATATGGGCTTTTCCTCCAAATCCACAGGCTTTTCCTATCTGAACCGACTGGCGGAAAAGGGGCTGCTGGTGCGTCTGGGAGGAAAGGAGAAAAAGTTCCGCACGGCAGGGCTCCTGCCCTCAAGGCTCCCCCTTGTAAGCAGCTTTTCCCACGGCATCCCGGATATAGACGAGACAACGGAGCGCATATACTATCAGGCGGACAGAAAGCTGTCCGGGAGGGAATATGCCTTCGCCGCTCCCGAAAGCATACATAACTGCGGCATCATAAAGGGCGACATTACCGTGATAGAGCCGAGGGACTTTGCCTCCGACGGGGACACGATCCTCATAGTAAAGGATGACATGGTTTCCCTGCGCCGCTTTACTCCCGAACCCACGGCGGACGCACCGAGATTTGCATACCCCGAAAATTCGGGGATCGCCATTATCGGCAGAGTCATAGGCATGATAAGATATATAAGGTAAGGTGGAATTATTGTACAACGATCCTCAGAACTACGGGGGCAGCGCCCCCCTGCCGCAGACAGGATATAACAGCTTCCCCCGGAGCGGTATCCCCGCATACGGCGAAGCGGCATATCAGAGTCCCCTCCCACGGAGAGGCTTTGCTCCCGACCCCTACGAAAAAAGAAACATAAAGCGTCACCTGGCAGGGACATTCACTCTCGGCATCGTCCACTCCATAGGCTTTACCATACTGGGGTTAATACTTTTCACGGCACTCTCCCTTTCAGGGCACGAAGAGGTTTACAACGAGGAAGGGAAAAGGGTGCTGGACTGGATCTCAGAGCTTATGGGCTACCTCCCCGGTGCCATAATGTGCTACTCGATCTTCTTCATAGACAAGGCATCCTCGAAGCTGAGCCTTTCGGAGTATTTTGACACTTCAAGGATAAGCGGCGGGAAAATGGCAGGCTCCATAGCAGGCAGTATGTTTTTCTACCCCATAGGCATACTGCTTATGGAGATCATCTTCATAGCCTTTCAGGCAATAGACCTGAACCCCGTCTACTCGGACTATGAGGTGGACAGGACCCCCCTTCTCCTTGTAATGGAGCTGCTCATGACAGTGATAATAGGCCCTCTGGGTGAGGAACTCATGTTCAGGGGCGTTATCATGAGGCGCCTTTCCCATGTGAGCAAAAGGCTCGCCATATTCATGTCCGCCGTCTTCTTCGGCCTTATGCACGGAAACCTCCCCCAAGCCACAATGGCTATGGTCGTGGGACTGGTTTTCGGTTATATAGATATGGAGATGCAGTCTCTGCTGCCCTCCGTCATCTGCCACACCTTCATAAATGCCACGGTCTACGCCGAAACACTGGTGGAGACCATGGTAAACGAGGAAGCGGGCAACACCTTCTTCTTTGTGCTGCTCATCATCTACTTCATCATAGGACTTCTGGCAATGCTCATAATGATATTCGGCAAAAAGCTGCACCTCCCCGCCTACTCCGAATACCACTCAAGGCGCACATGGCCGGTGATAGTCACCTGTATATCCTTCTGGATACTCATAGTCTGCTATGCAGCCGAGATCATCACCTCCTTTTCAAGGATAACCGAATAATGGCAGCGGGACTTATACTTGCCTGTCTGGGAGGCGTTTATACCGTAGAGAGCGGGGGACAGCTCTTTGAATGTAAGGCAAGGGGCGTATTCAGGAAAAAGGAGCTGTCTCCCGTGGCGGGGGACAGGTGCGAATTTGAGGATGGGGTCATCACCTCCGTGGAGGAGAGAAAAAACAGCATCATAAGACCCCCTCTTGCAAACCTTGATGTGATGTTTTTCGTGGTCTCCACAAGGGAGCCTTTCCCTAATCTCCTCATCCTTGACAAGTTCATAGCGGTGTGTGTCTACAAGGGAATAACTCCGGTGGTGGTGCTCACCAAAAACGACCTTGAACAAAACACGGAGATACCCCTTATATACGGAAAGACCGGCATCCGAGTGTTTGTGTGCGACTATGAAAACGACGATTTCTCCGCTCCCATAAAGGAAATGATAAGGGGCAGGATCTGCGCATTCACAGGGAATACCGGCGTGGGGAAGTCCACTCTTCTCAACCGCCTTTCCCCCTCTCTGGAGCTGGAGACCTCCCATATAAGCAAAAAGCTGGGCAGAGGGCGGCACACCACAAGGGTATCAAGGCTCTATCCCCTTTTCGGCGGATATGTAGCGGACACCCCCGGCTTCTCCACCTTTGAAACGGAGCAATACGCCGTTATCTCCCCGGAGGAGCTCCCCGCCTGCTTTGAGGAGTTTTCGCCCTTTACGGACAAATGCCGTTTCAGGGACTGCACCCACACAAAGGAAAAGGGCTGCGCCGTTATAGCTGCGGCAGAGGAGGGCATCATCCCCCGCTCCCGCCATGAAAGCTACAAGGTGATGTTTGAGGAAGCAAGGGAGATAAAACCATGGGATCTGAAAAACCGTCCAAATGTGTGATAGCCTGCGGAGGGGATCCCTGCCCCATCCCGAAGGAAAACGCCTTTTACATAGGTGCGGACAAGGGCTATGAGCTGCTTTTTGAAAACGGGATCACCCCTCACCTGATAGTAGGAGACTTTGACAGCTCCCCTTTTCCGCAGGGTTTTCCCGCCGAAAGGGTGATAAAGCTGCCCGCCCGGAAGGACGACACCGACACCGTCTATGCGGTGAAAAAGGGTCTTGAAGCAGGCTTTTCCGAATTTGACATCTACGGTGCCCTGGGAGGCAAAAGGATAAGCCACAGTCTGGCGAATATACAGACTCTGGCATACCTTGGCTCTGCAGGAGCCAAAGGGCGGCTCATAGGGAACGGCACCGTCATATCCCTGCTCTCTGCGGGGGAAAGTACAGGATGCGACCTTCGGGGCGATCTGTCCGTCCTTGCACTTGAAGCCGCACGGGTAAGCATACAGGGAGCTCTTTACAGCGGCACCTTTGCCCTGTCCCCATCCTTTCCTCTCGGGGTCAGCAACCGCTGCGACGGCAAGGTCTCCGTGAGTGTCCTTGAGGGCAGGGTGCTCGTCATAGAAGAACAGGACACATGACCCGAAAACACAGTCATTTACTGAGAAATATGATACAAAAGAGAAAAGCCATTTCCGACAGTATGAGAAAGGAAACAAGATGCTGAAAAAGTTACTTAAAGACGGCTGGCATATGACCACCAAGGGCAGATACAGCTTTGAGGCGGATACCTCCGTACCCTGTTCGCTGTACAGCGTGCTGACGGAGCAGGGGCTTATCGACGACCCCTATAAGGGAGAAAACGAATACAAGTCCACCGACATTTCCTCCTGTGACACGGTCTTTGAAACTACCTTTGACCTTGAAAAGGAGTACCTTGAAGCGGACAGGCTCCTTCTCCGCTTCAACGGCATAGACACCTCCGCACAGGTGTATGTGAACGGGGTCATGGTGGGCTCTGCCGACAATATGTACCGCACCTACACCTACGACATCAAGGAATACTGCGAGGAAAAGGGGAACTCTTTAAGAGTGTACATAAATTCTCCCATAGAGTACATAAACGAGCGTCAGGAAAAGGAACCCCTGTGGTGTCCCTTCCACACCATGGACGGCGCTCCCCACATAAGGAAGCCCATTTATATGTTCGGCTGGGACTGGGGTCCGAAGCTCCCGGATATGGGTATCTGGCGTGATGTGGAGCTTCTGGCTGTAAAGGGCGCCCGCATAACCGACCTTTACATCAGGCAGGATCACACGGGCTTTGAGGAGACAGGCACCGTAAAGCTGGATATGACCACCTCCATAGCGGACAACACCAGGGCGGACAGGCTCGCTGTCACCGTCACCTATCCCGACGGGCAGGAATCGAAGATGATGCAGTCGGTGACGGGAAAGGAAGTAAAGACCACCGTAATGATTAGCGAGGCGGAGCTGTGGTACCCCAACGGCTACGGCAGACAGCCCCTTTATACCGTCACAGCGGAGATCATGGACGAGGAAGGGAATGTCTATGACAGCAAAAGCTCCCGAATAGGCCTCAGAACGGTCACGGTGACACAGGACACCTGCGGCGACGGGCATTTCTTCGGAGTGGTGGTGAACGGCACCCGCATTTTCTCAATGGGCGCAAACTACGTCCCCGAGGACAATATCATCACAAGGACACCCTCCGCAAAGACGAGAAAGCTCCTCCGTCTCTGCAAGAGAGCCAATTTCAATATGCTGAGAGTATGGGGCGGCGGCGTGTACTGCTCCGACGAATTCTATGATCTCTGCGATGAGATGGGTCTTCTGGTATGGCAGGACTTCATGTTTGCCTGTGCGGTCTACAAGGCAGACAAGGAGATGATCTCCACCATAGGCCATGAGGTGACACAGAATGTCAAGAGGCTGAGGAACCACCCCTGCATAGCTCTCTGGTGCGGAAACAACGAAATGGAATCCATGTGGATAGGCTGGAACATAGACAGCCCCGCCAAGTATAAGCAGGACTATCTGCGCATCTTTGAAGCCCTTATACCGAGCCTTCTCAAAAAGCTGGATCCGGACAGGTTCTATCACCCCTCATCCCCCTCCACCGGCGGCAATTTCAGCTATGATGAATCCTGCGTAAAGGGGGATCAGCACTACTGGGCCGTATGGCACTCCCTCAAGCCCTTTGACGAGTACCTGAAAAAGAAATTCCGCTTCTGCTCCGAGTTCGGCTTTGAATCCATGCCCTCTCTGAAAACCATTATGTCCTTTGCGGAGAAAAAGGATCTGAACCTTATGACACCCGTGATGGAGGCTCACCAGAAGGGTGGAGAGGGCAACGAAAAGCTGCTCTACTACATAGCCCAGATGCTCCACTACCCCACTTCCTTTGAGGGGCTCATCTACGCCACACAGACAGTACAGTCCGATGCCATAAGGCTCAATGTGGAGCACATGAGAAGGAACAGGCAGATATGCTCCGGCTCCCTCTACTGGCAGGTGAACGACTCAAATCCCGTTATCTCCTGGTCCTCCGTAGACTACTTTTTAAGGCTGAAGCCCCTTCACTACTGCGCAAGGCGCTTTTATGCCCCTGTTATGCTCTCCGCCTATGAAGCCGACGGGGAACTGCACATAAACATCTCCTCAGAGCGCAGGAACTGCTTCAGGGCGATCCTGGAATGGAACCTGAGAAATGCGTCGGGAGCTGTTGTAAAGGGCGGCAAAAAGACTGTGGAGATCTCCCCCCTCCACGCAAAGGATTATCTTGTCCTTTCGGAGGAGGAAATGGGGCTCACCGACAGGCGCAGCCAGTACGCAGAGTTCAGGCTCACAAATGCGGCTTCGGGAAAGGAGATCTTCTCCTCTGCCTTTATGTTCGTGCTGCCAAAATCCTTCTCCTTTGAGGATCCGAGGCTCAGCATGAAGGTGACCGAGGAAAGCGACCGCTTCAGGATAAGCATTTCCTCAAAGGCTTTTGCAAAGGGCGTTTTCCTGGAGGGAAAGGGTGAGGACTTCGACCCCGTCTTTTCGGATAATTTCATAGATGTACATGACACAGCGGATGTCTTTCTTCCGAAGTCTCAGGCGCAGGGGCTCAGCGCACCGCAGCTCCTGAAAAAGCTGCGCATCACCTCCTACTATGATGCCATGGGACTTTCAAAGCTGAAATAGACAGTAACGGACAGGTCAAAGCCGATCTGCATGATCTCCGGCTTTATGAAGCTCACTTGTAAAAAGGCATCTGCCATCCGCCTTCATACGGTTTTCCGAGCCGTGACACGAACAGCGCAGGCAGTGCCTTTGAGAGATCTTCTCTCGCCCATGCCCTCCGGGCAGCGGACAGGAGGGTATGGGTATTTCCGGAAAGGGGTTCATCAAAGAAATGACTGTAAACGAAAGAATAAACGCTCTCAGAGAGCTCATGGAGAAGGAGGGCATGAACGCCTACCTTGTAAACTCCTTTGACCCTCACCGCTCCGAATACACAGCTCCACGCTTCAAGGCAAGGGAGTTCATGAGCGGCTTTACCGGCTCTGCGGGCACCCTCCTTGTAACATATGACACCGCCCTTCTCTGGACGGACGGCCGCTACTTTTTGCAGGCGGGAGAGGAGCTGAAGGGCACGGAGATCACCCTTATGAAGCAGGGCGAAAAGGGCGTGCCCGATATCGAAAAGTATATCTCCGAAAACATATGGGGCATTCTTGGAGCCGACGGAAGTACAGTTTCCTGCAAATTTCTGGAAAAGCTGAAAAAAGCTGCGCCCCTGCTGGAATATAAGCTGGATAAGGATCTTGTGGCAGAGATATGGACAGACCGCCCCCTGCCGGAGCATACTCCCGTATGGGTGCTTTCGGAAGAATACACCGGTGAGAGCGCTGCGGACAAGCTGAAAAGGCTGAGGGAAAAGCTGGACGGCAGCACCCTTGTGCTCTCATCCCTTGATGAGATAGCATGGCTCTTCAACATCCGTGCCTCAGATGTGGCTTACAACCCGGTAGTGCTGTCCTATGCCCTCATCCTCCCCGACCACGGAGAGATATTCCTTGACGGAGCCGCCTTTGACGATGATATACTTAAATACTTCGGCTCTCTCGGTGTCCGCATCTACCCCTATGAAAACAATGCCTTTGTAAAGAGGCTGAAAGACCCGGAGCTCCGGGAGGGCCTGAAAAAGGTCACTGCCGACCCCGACACCGTAAATGCCGTGATAATGGCAGTGCTTGAAGAACGGGCAGAGGAACTGAAAAAGGAGACCTCCCCCATAATTTCCTTCAAGGCGGAGAAAAACCCCACGGAATGTGAGAACATCCGCAAAGCACACATCACCGACGGCGTCGCCGTCACAAAGATGATATACTTCCTGAAAAACGCAGACAGCGATACCATACGCTCCATGGATGAGCTTTCCGCTGCCCGCAGGCTGGATGAGTTCAGACAGCAGGGAGAGGGCTACCTCTACCAGTCCTTTGAGCCTATCAGCGCCTACGGGGAGCATGGTGCGATAGTCCATTACAGCGCCGACGAAAAGACAAACAAAAAGCTCGATACCGAAGGCTTTATCCTCCTTGACACGGGGGGACAGTATATGAGCGGCACCACCGACATCACCCGCACCGTTGCCTTAGGCGAGCTGAGCATTGAAGAAAAACAGGCGTACACCGCCGTATTAAAGGGAAATCTCCGCCTTGCTGCGGCTGTTTTCAAAAAGGGCTGCACCGGCCTTAACCTTGATATACTGGCAAGGGCTCCGCTGTGGGAAAAGGGTCTTGACTACAACCACGGCACAGGTCACGGAGTGGGCTTCTGTCTTAATGTGCATGAGGGTCCCCAGGGCATAAGAATGAGGGACACCTCTCCGGCCCCCTTTGCGGAGGGTATGCTCACCTCAGACGAACCGGGAGTTTATCTGGAGGGAAAATTCGGCATAAGACTTGAAAACCTTATGCTCTGTGTGCCCGCCCGTGAAGGCTTCCTGAAATTTGAGACCGTTACCCTTGTGCCCTTTGACAGGTCTGCGATCCTCCCCGAGGAAATGACGGCGGAGGACAGGGCTCTGCTCGATGCCTACCACCAAAGGGTCTTTGAAGAAATATCCCCCTTCCTGACCAAGGATGAACGGGAATGGCTCCGAAAGGAGACCGCCCCCATAGATCAATGATATGAACATAGAAGGATTCCCCCCTTTCGTAAAGGAATATGTCTTTTACCTGAGGGTCATAAAGAACCGTTCGGAAAGGACAGTCAACTCCTACCTTACGGATCTCAGGCAGTTTCTGACCTACATCAATACCAAAAAGACGGGAAGCGGGTCCGACGACATATCCGCCATGCCCTTTGAGATGATACAGGGGCTCACTCTCGGTGATGTGTACGAATACCTGAACTATTCCGCCTTTGAGCAGAAAAACAACGACAAGACAAGGGCAAGGAAAGTGTCCTCCATAAAGGGCTTTTTCAAGGCGCTGTGCTCCAACAAGCTCACAGGCTTCTACCTTGAAAGGAACCCGGTGGTGAACCTTGATGTGCCCTCACCCAAAAAGGCGAAGCCCAAGTATCTCGATCTTGATTCCAGCCGCCGCCTTGTGGAGCAGATGGACAGCACAGACCCTTTCTACAAGCGGGATTTCTGCATACTGATGCTCTTTCTCAACTGCGGCATGAGGCTTTCGGAGCTGGTGGGGCTCAATATAAACGACCTGAATTTCGAGGACAGGACCATAAGGCTGCTGGGAAAGGGAAACAAGGAGCGCATAATACACATGAACGAGGGCTGCTCTGCGGCTCTGACGGAATATCTCCTAGAACGCCCTCAGACAGAGGGAGAAAATGCCCTTTTTCTCTCAAAGAGAAAGACCCGCATCACCAACAGGCGGGTAGAGCAGATAGTGGAAAACGCCATAGACCGCATTGGTCTTGGGGGCAGAGGGTTCTCCACCCATAAGCTGCGACACACTGCAGCCACTCTTATGTACCAATACGGAAATGTGGATCCCATGGTGCTCAAAGAGATACTTGGACACGCCAGCGTAGCCACCACCGAGATCT
>JAGAWT010000002.1 GCA_018110985.1 Oscillospiraceae bacterium | reverse complement strand
GTAAGACCCCTCAAAGACTATGAGGTTGATAGGCCTAAGGTGTAAGCACGGTGACGTGTTCAGCCTGCGGGTACTAATCGGTCGAGGGCTTGACCTTGATGGTCTGTGTTGCTCTTATGTTTGTTTCCTTATCGCTGTTACTTTATTCGGTTTTGAGGGTTCGCCCTGAATGCACCATTAGCTCAGATGGTAGAGCAACTGACTCTTAATCAGTGGGTCCTGGGTTCGAGTCCCCGATGGTGCACCATAAACCTTGGTGTTCTTGAACGCCGAGTGAGGCCCGTTGGTCAAGTGGTTAAGACTCCGCCCTCTCACGGCGGCATCAGGAGTTCGAATCTCCTACGGGTCACCAATAGCCGGTACATATAGCTGTGAGGCTCCACCTGTTCCCATTCCGAACACAGAAGTTAAGCTCACATACGCCGAAAATACTTGAGTGGTGACGCTCCGGGAAGATAGGGCTGCGCCGGCACAGAAAACACACGGGATATCCGTGTGTTTTCTGCAATATTTTTATGCACCATTAGCTCAGATGGTAGAGCAACTGACTCTTAATCAGTGGGTCCTGGGTTCGAGTCCCCGATGGTGCACCATATTGACAGGCAGATACTTTTTGGTATCTGCCTGTTTTTTATTATGCGGATATAATAAGGAAAAATACAAAGTGAAATTGCTCTTGATTTTTCAGAAGTGATAATGTATACTGTAAAGCAGAGAGAGCAGTGCATCTGCCGGAAATTCTTTGAAGCAAAAAGGTGCAGAAAAGTGGAAGAGTTCAGAGAAAAATTCAGGGATTATGCCGAACGCATGAAAAAAATACGCATTCTTTCCGCCCCGGATACAGAGAAAATATCCTCGGGGGAGGAGTATTATGCTGTAATGCAGAAAAACCTTGAGGAAATAGGTCTCATGTCAGAGGAGAACAGGAAGCTCCTGAAAGATGTGATAGAACCTATACTTTCCCACAGAGAAAGCCTTTCTCCGGAGGAGAGGAAGTTGATCCCAATAATAGAGGAGGTCCTCACGGATCCGGATTCCAACACTGATGTGGACGGTCATCTTACTAAGCTGCTGACGGATATCCTTCTCTGTGATGTCTATGAGGAGGACTTTCCCATTGATGAAGATACCTGTGTCATTATGATGGCAAATGCCGTCAAGAGGGATTATCAAATAATATCAAGAGTATCCAGCTTTTTTAACGGTGATGTGACAGATATACGCAGCAAGGCAGTGGCCAACTGTGAGGCTTTGTCCGTGTATCTGGGAAAGGACATATTTCCGACACTGGGGGACAAAGCAAAGGCAGCAGTCCTCACCTTCACTCTTATGCAGGCACTTCTTTACGAAAATGATGTTTATGCCACTCCGGAAAGCTACTGGGAGCCTGCCGTAAGCGTTATAGAGCGGGGTATAGCCATAGCTCATGATCCTTTCTATAAAGAGGCACTGCCGGACTATGACTTTGAGACTCTTGAGTCCGAGCCTTGTATTACGGCAGCTTTCTTGCCTACTCGATACTGCCGGAAGGTGTGGCAAGGAAGGCATACGGCTACACCGAGAGAGCCCTTGCCTTTCTTTCGGAGTGCAGCAACGAGAGCATACTGGCAAATGTGAACATGGAGCAGGAGAGAGAGCTTCTGTATCTTGCATCCGTGCAGGCAAGGTATACCTCCGCCCGTGATGCCTGCGAACTTTTTTACCGTGACTACACCCGTCGTGATCCCTGCGATATTTCTGTTGTGGGAATGGACAGGAATATGGATACTCCCTCATCCTACCTCTGTATTTCCAAGATGATGGATATGGAGCTTACGGAGGAGGATCACCGCAGATACGGGGAAATACTTCATTCTACGCTTGCCTATCTTCGCCGCTGCCCCAAAAGCAGCTTTATGTATATGAAGTGCATCACACTTTTTACCAATCTGCTGAACTATTTCAGAGAAGTGCCTGATGCGATGACCTTTGATACCTTCTGTATGAATGCTTTTGCTGTGATGCACCCATCCACCTATGTCCACAGCAAAATGGTGGCACAGCTGTCCGAATGTATGGTAAGGCACCTCTTAGAAAAGCGTCCCGAGCTTTTTGCAAATCTCCCGGGCTGCGGCTCCGTGGATAAGGTAAAGCAGGAAGCAGACTGGATAATCGGATATACCTACCATTCCGCACTGTGCCACGACATAGGAAAGCTGTTTATGATAGACACCGTTGCCATGTACGGCAGAGGACTTCTGGATGATGAGTTCTCCATACTGAAAAAGCACCCTGTCGTTGGGGCGATGATGGCAGCAGAGCACCCGTCCACAAAAGACTTTGCGGATGTTATAGAGTGTCACCACCAGTGGTATGACTGCTCGAGAGGGTATCCCATGAAAAGAGACAGCCGCTCAAGTCCTTACAAGACCATCATAGATATAGTCACGACCGCAGACTGCCTTGATGCAGCCACCGATACAGGCGGCCGCAGCTACAAGAGGGGAAAGGACATTGAAGAGTTCGGTGAGGAGCTGAGAGAAACGGCGGGTACACGATACGCTCCTTTCATGGCGGAGCTTTTTGAGGATACTGCATTTAAAAAGGATGTGGGAGACATCCTTCTGAACGGCAGAAAAAGGCTGTATGCGGAAGTATATGAAAAGCTAAAGACGGAGTTCGGTGCGTGACCACAGGCACTTTCTCTGTCCGATCATCTGAAAAACACCCCCTTTGCCGCATATGCAGCGGAAAAGGGGGTGTTCACGGTCTGCAGTCAAAGCGGCTTGTTTCTTGTCTGTACATTGGTCAGAAATGAGGTATAAGCTAAGGGCGTTGTCTGCGGCAATGTGTGTACACTCGGAAATAAATGTGTCTATTTCGTCAATATATACAATAATATATGTGAATATCCGCAATTCTTAGGTATCAACACTAATGACAATCGAACTGTATTTATGCTAAAATTAAAATGAGAATATGACGGCGGGAATATGCCCGCTGTGGGAACAGCGATGTTTCTGCTGTTCTGCGGAAAGCACAGCTTTCAAACATCGGAAGGATGATGGACATGAAAAACGGATATATGAAAACGGCCTTGATGATCTTTTCCCTGCTGCTTGCGGGCTGCGGAGGAAATGCTGCGGAGGCTCCCGCTGCCCCTGCCGAGGAGGAGACCTCCCTGATCACGGAGGCGGCTGAACAGGCAGATACATACACATCAGCAGAGACTACACCTGCGGTGACAGAGGCTGTTCCGTCGGAGACCGAGTCCGCTGCCGTTACAGAGGAGCCTCAGCCGGAAGAGACTACTATGGCAGAAGAAGCTGCGAACTATAACAGCATCTACGCTCCGGTCCTCGGTGAATGCTTCGACCTTATCAGGAACGGCGACATTGAAAAGGAATATGCGTATATCTCCACAGGGCTTATCGAAAGGGTCATGTATCCCGGAGAGGACGATCTGATGTCCTGTGTGGGCTATATTATGGAGGATATAAGCGGGGACGGCATCCCCGAACTGATGATAGGTGAAAACACTTCCTACGAGGGCAGCGACCCGAAAAGCACCGTTTACGCCGTTTACACCGTGAAGGACGGCTCTCCCCTCATTGTGATCGAGGGATGGGTGAGAAGCAGCTACGGATACATGGGTGACGGCAGATTCTTCTACCTGGGATCAGGCGGAGCAGCCAACACCTACACAGGCAAGTGCCGCCTTTCGGAGGACGGCACCCGGACGGTGTGGGATGATATATACTTCACGGATATAGAGGATGAGGAGATCATCTACTATCACAACGATACAGGTTCCTTTGAGGCGGAGGAGTCTGAGAGGGTCGAAATGTCCGCCGAGGAATTCGGCGCACTTATGGATGACAGCGGCGTTACAGCCCCGGAGTGGGGGAGCATCATCGGATTCATGGGTGATACGGCATCAGAGAGCGGCATAGACCTTGGTGAGATCTACGGCGAGGAACTGAAAAAGGTCTGGGGCACATGGCGCAGTCCCGGCAGCGAGGAGACACTGTTCATCGAGAAGAACACCTTCACCCTTTCGGACAGCGAAAAGAATATCAGCGGTACTGTTGAAGCCGTCGGAAACGGCAGCTTTACACTTATTGCCACGGAAGGGGAACTTGGAGGAAATGCTTCTCTGAAACTCTCCGATTCTTCTGCGGACAAGGCTGAACTGACTGCGGCAGGGGAGAGCGTACAGTTTATCTACGGCTGCGAATTTGAGCCCGTAAGCGTGACGGAGCTATCATCCGCAAACGGCTATGACGGCGTGCCTCTCAGCGCTCCTGTCTCCCTTGAACTGAAGACCACCGGAAAGATAACAGATCTCAGCCTTCTGAAGCTGGAATACAAGGATATCTCCGATGACGGTGTCCCTTCATATAACATAAGGGTGCTGATGAATATGCCGCTGGTGGAAGAGGGTGTCCGTTTCAATCCCGTCATAGAATTTACGGGTTCCATTCCCGGCTATGGCATCTCCTACAAGGACAGCTACGGCAGGAAGCATTATTTTGACATCAGCCAGAGCGGCTACGATGGTTCCGTTGAGTTTACGCCCTTTGCTCCCTGAGCCATGAAAAAAGCCTCCCCTTCGGGGGAGGTGTTTTTTGTTATACTGATTCTGACCGATGTATAGACAAGAAACAAGCCGCAAATGCTTGAATATAAGGGATTTGGGGCTTGGAGATCGTCTATACATCGAGGAAGAATCAGTATTATTCATCCGAAGAGACCGCCCAGAAAGCCTTTCCTTGTGTACTCCTCCGTGGATGCAGACACAAAGGTGTAGCCTGTTGCGTTTATGGCATCCTTCAAAGTCTCCGTGTCAGGGGCATTCTCCGTCAGGAACACAGCCGTTCCCTTTCCGTGGGACACTTTAAGGCTTTTTGCCTGCGGTATGGCCTTTCTCACAGTTTCGGCTATATGAGCCTCACACATATTGCACATCATCCCGTCTATATTCACAGTGGTTTTCAGCATTTTTCTGCCGCCTTTCTTTGATGTGGGGGATATTCTTCTACTATATCATACCATTTTAGTATAAATTTATCTGCGAGTATGTTTTAATGTTTTGTAAATAAAAGGTGCACAAAATTCGCTTGATATACTTTGCGATATTTGATAGGATAAAAGGAACGAAGATCGGCCATACGGTCAAATAATGATGAGGTGAGTATGTATATGAAAAAACTGCTGTCGGTATTTATGTCACTTGTAATGTGCATAGGCTTTGTCTATGTGCCCGCTGCCGCCAAGACCGCAGATGACGATGATCCCGTTGTGGGTATAGCGTGGCGTGCGGATACGGATTCCGAGTTCTACACCAATATCTGTGCCGCTCTTGACGAAGCAGGTCTCGAGCACGTTCTGCTGCCCCAGGTAAAGTCTCCCGACCTTAAATACAACAAGGACGGAAAGGTGATAAAGGGAATACTCAAAACGGGTGCGTTATCCAGGGCTTCGGGAAAAATGGTTCGCTGCAATTCATGGCAGGGCTCCAACGCAGCCAAGGCTGTTTCGGGCGTGGATGCGGTAATATTCACGGGCGGCGAGGATATAAGCCCTTCTCTTTTCTATAAGCAGGTGAAATGGCACGGCATAGAGGAAGAGATAGACTACTGCGCAGAGCGTGATGTTTCGGATTACCTCACGATGTCATACTGCCTTGACAAGGATATCCCCATTATGGGATTTTGCCGTGGTATGCAGATGCTTTGTGTAGTATCCGGCGGAGAAGTGATACAGGATATACCCACATATTTCAAGGACAAGGGCATAGACTACAACTATATCCACCGCAATCAGAAGGCTAAGCCTGAGGATTACCGGGACTATTCCGCTCATGATGTGAAGGTGGAAAAGGATTCCATTCTTTACAGGATGGTGAGAAGGACTACGCTCAAAGGCTGCCCCTCATGGCATCATCAGGCAGTGGAAAATGTGGACAACACCCGCCTGAAAGTGACAGGCACCACGGACACACAGGGCATCAGCATGATAGAGGCAGTGGAGCGCACCGACAAGAGCTTTGCTTTGGGTCTCCAGTTCCATCCGGAAGCAGCCGTAACGAAGTATGCGAACAAGGCTGCCAACGCCGGGGACTTCATGAGCCGCAGCACCGCCATGTCCGTATTTGAGTATTTCGAGGACTACCTTGAAAACGACTGATACTAATTTCTGACCGATGTATAGACAAGAAACAAGCCGCAAATGCTTGGATATAAGGGATTTGAGGCTTGGAGATCGTCTATACATCGAGGAAGAATTAGTATGGTATCCGAAAGATCGTAAAATGAACATCCCCGCCGCCCGTTAAAACAGATTCCCATATAGAAGTTTTGCCCCGAAGCATTTGAATGTGCTTCGGGGCATCGTACATTTCATAGCTGCTAAGACAGATCAGAATATGTCAATTAAGCTCATACCTTGTTCCGTGGGACAATAACACAGCATCTGTTAATTCTACACATAATATCACTGTGTTTCGGTCATTAAGATCATTGTGCCCATTATCTATCCACGCTGCAAAAGCTGTTTTCAGTTTTGTGGCAATTTCAATGTTTTCTTCTTTTCCGAAAAAGCCAAGATCGGTGCCTTGTCCGTGAGCAGTAAACCATTCACCTGCAATAGCTATAACGGGATTTTTTCCGATCTGCCTGATTCTATTGGAAAGAGCATAGGTGATCGTATAAAAGCAGTGGTTTTCATAATATGCATTCACATATCTGACATAAGGAATTCCGTTTTCGACAGTTGCTAATGAAATAACTGTATCTTTTCCAAATCGTTCAGTCATGATACGTTCCGCTTGATCGTTCCAGTTTTTCATGTCTTTTCACCTCTAAATCCCGAATTATGTTCGTAACAATTATAGCATAACATTGCTGCATTGTCAATAAAAACGCCATAGTACTTCTGACTGTAAATCAGAAATACTATGGCTTAAAACTTCTATATGAGTATCTTTCTTAAGAGCGGCGGGGATGTTTTGTCCTGCGGGAACAGATGGCGTTCTATACTGATCTCTGACCGATGTACAGACAAGAAACAAGCCGCAAATGCTTGAATATAAGGGATCTGAGGCTTGAAGATCGTCTATACATCCAGGAAGAATCAGTATTATACTACCTGTGCCTTTACCAGCTCGGCAAATTTTCCGCCCTTTGCCATAAGCTCATCATAAGTGCCGACCTCGGCTATCCTGCCTTCATCCATAAGGATGACCCTGCTGCAGTTTTTGATGGTGGAAAGCCTGTGTGCTATGATTATGCGTGTGCACCTGAGCCTGTCAAGGGCATCGGATATCTTCTTCTGTGCCTTGTTGTCGAGAGCGGATGTGGCTTCGTCAAATATGAGTATCTTTGGCTTCGGAGCTATGGCACGGGCTATCATTATACGCTGGCGCTGACCGCCTGATATGCCTCCGCCCCCCTCTGATATGACGGTCTGCATCTGCATGGGCATCTGCCTTATGTCCGCTGCCACATCAGCGGTCTCCGCAGCCTCCCATGCCCCTTCAAGGGTCAGTCCCGGGGCACACAGGGCGATGTTTGAGAAGATATCTCCCTGGAAAAGGCGGGCGTTCTGTGTGACCGTTCCTATCTTTCGGCGGAGTGAGCGCTTGTCTATGCTTTCAAGGTCCCGTCCGTCGTAGTATACAGCACCCTTTTCGGGCTTTTCAAGCCCTAATAGTATACGCACAAGGGTGGATTTCCCGCAGCCAGTTTTTCCGACCACAGCCACATATTCACCGCTTTTTATCTTCAGGGACACTCCGTTCAGGACAGGCGGCAGGTCAGCATTATACCTGAATGTGATGTTTGAGAGCTCTACCCCGCCGGAAAGCCTTGTTATCACTTCCTTGTCCCCTGATGTCTCTGGTACCTCTTCAAGGATGGGAGCTGCCATCTCCATTATGGGGGAAAGCTTTGCGATGGATATCGCACTTCCTGCCAGCGATGTAAATGCGCCCATTATAATGGCATAGGAAAGGGTGAATGCGTAGAAGCCTGCCCTGTCCACTCCGTTTGCGGCAGCGATGCAGTAGAGACCTATGGTGCCGAAAACACTTATCGCCTGCACAATGACATCACTGACGGTTATGAATACAGGCGGGTCGTAGTAGTGCTTAGCCTCTTTGCTGTAAAGCTCTGCCCACTTTGCAAAGGCTCTTTTGCCGGCACCCGACAGCTTTATCTTGTTTATGCCGTTTATCATGGCAAAGGTGAAGCCCGAACGCTTTGCCTCTTCGTGCATATACATGGATGTGAACCTCAGCTGCATGACCGAGGAGATCACCGTCACGCCCAGGGTAAGGAGGATGATGATAACAGAGGGCAGCAAGAGAGGCTTTGCTATAATGAATATCTGACCCACGAAAAGCAGAGAGGAGAGGGAGGATATCCCCGTGCTCATTATATTTCCCAGTATCACATTGCAGAGGGAGCTCACGGAGTTTGCTCTTGAGGAGAGCTCTCCGGAGGAATACTTGCGGAAAAACGGAGCAGGCAGGGTAAGTATGCGCATCATCACCGCAGCCTCCACCGAAAGGGATATCTTCGACTGTATCCTTGACAGAAAGCGTGTCTTGGCGGCGGTCATGAGCTGGGTCGCCGCTGTAAGGCAGACGATGAGTACGGCTGCGGACAAAAGGAGCCCCATGCTGCCCGTGTCAATGACCTCCCCCGACAGGACTTTGGTGACGGAGATAGTCAGCATCCCTATCAGTGAGATGAAAAGCGATGTGAGCCCGATGCCTGCAATATCTCCGGGGGAAAGGCAGTCCTTCATATACAGTATGAGATCGTGGGTGTGGAGCTTTTTGCAGGGCAGGGGACGGTAAAAGCACAGGGCATCCTCACGGAAAAGTGAGGCTTTCTTCCCGGTCAGACGGGTTTTTTTTCCGGTCACGGGGTCGGTGTAGGAATAGCCCCATAAGCCTGCGGGCAGCAGTGCCACCGCATCTCCGTCACGGGTATAGGCAAGAAGGGCTGCGCAGCCGTCTTTGTACCAGTTCCCTTTCAGCGTCACATTTCTTTTCATGATACCGTAGGGGCGCAGCACATATTCAAGCTGCTCCTCCGCATCCTTTATATCGGAGGGAGCTTCCACGGGCTTCAGGCGAAAATACCTTATGATGTCGTCCAGAGCCTGCTTTGTGATGATGTGTTCATCCAGCTTTCTTTCGTGCTCTCTGCGTCCAAGCACCACGGAAGCTAGCATGAGAAAGGAATCCTCCGTAAGCTCCTCGTCGGATAGCTTTCTTTGCCTTATCTGTTCGTCGAACCAGCCCACCGGATCACCGCCTTTGACAGAATTCAGAAATAAGAGGAGAGATCACCCCTCTGTCAGCCCTTTGGGGCTGTGTGTTTCCACTCAGGGAAAGCGCACCTCTCCCGAATGGGGACGGCAGCCGCAAGACCGCCTTTACTCGCTTGTCACAAGCTCTCTGTAAAGTCCGTTTTTCTCCATAAGCTCCGTGTGGGTGCCTCTTTCGGCTATCATGCCGTCATCAAGTACGATTATCTCGTCGCAGTCCCTTACGGTGGAGAGCCTGTGGGCTATTACTATACAGGTGATGCCCCTGTCCCTTACGGCTCTTATCACCTTGGATTCGGTTACGCTGTCAAGGGCGGAGGTGGCTTCGTCAAGTATTATCATTGAGGGATCCTGTGAGAGCACACGGGCTATCTCCAGCCTCTGGCGCTGACCGCCCGAAAGATCGCTCCCGTTTTCTATGAGCTTTGAGCGGTATCCGCCGGGGCGCTCCATTATATCATCGTGTATCTGTGCATCCCTTGCCGCAAGTATGACTTCAAAATCCTCTATGGACTTGTCCCACATACGGATATTTTCCGAGATACTGTCCTCAAAGAGGACTATATCCTGATCCACCACCGCAAGAGAGCCTGTGAAAACGCTGTTGTCTATCTCCTTTATACTCTTTCCGTCAAAGAGTATCTCTCCCTCCCACGGGAGATAAAGCCCGGATATGAGCTTTGAAAGGGTGGATTTGCCGCAGCCGCTCTTTCCCACGACTGCGATGCTGGTCCCTGCCTTTACGGAAAGGGAAAAGTCCCTTATGACGGGAGCGGACAGCCTTGAATACCCGAAAGTCACATTTTTTATCTCAATGCTGCCGGAAAGCTTTGCGTAGTCGGTGCTTTCGTCTGCGGGGGTGTCGTACAGAACGGGGTCGTCCGGGTATTCCAGCACATCCTCTATGCGCTCCATATCCGCTCTCATCTCCTGGATGGTCTGCCCTGCGTTTATGAGAGAGGACGCAGGCTCGGAGAAGGAGGAAAGGAGGGACTGGAAGGTCATTACCATACCGAGGGTGAATTTTCCTTTCAGACAGAGGAATATGCCTATGAAAAGGACGGTGTGGTTTGCAAGGCTGCGTGCGAGGGAAGGTATAAGACCGAGAGAGGTGTTTATGTTGCTAAGGTCGCATTTCCCTTGGTTCACTGCCGCCTGCAGTCCTGCCCACCGCTCAAAGAAGCCGTTTTCGGAGCCTGAGGCTCTCATGGTGTCCATCATGCTGATGCCGCTCAGGGTGGCAGAGGACAGCTTTCCGCTGTTCTGCATATAAACTCGTGTGATATTCACCCTTTTCCTTGCGATAAGACCGGAGACCCAGAGGTTCAGCACTATGGAGAGTATGCCCACAAGGGTAAGGACAGGGGAGTATCCCAACATTATCACAAGATAGAACACCATCATGAAGGCGTTGAGGGCAAGCGGAACGACAGTATCCATCAGCAACTTTGCGGAGGATGCCCCTGCGTCTCCCCTTTGTATGATGTCGCCTGCGTAGCGGTGGGAAAAGAATTCCGCAGGGAGCTTCAGCACCTTCCAGATAAAGGAGGAATAGCCCATCACAGCCATTTTTCCGCTGAGCTTCCATGAATATATCACCGTAACGCACCTGACTGTGATCTGAAGGACTGCCACAAGCAGCAGTATCCCTGTCAGAGGGATGAGCCAGTCCGCATTTTCCCCGGAGAGCACCCTGTCCACAAAGACCTGTGAGCCCATGGGCTGCAGCACTCCGAAAATATAGGCGAGCAGGGTGGTGACGGCTACAAGTGCGGCTGCGCTCCCTGTTCCTTTCAGGTGCCTTTTTGCAAATTCCTTTATGCTTGAGGGGCTGCCTTCGGGCAGGAAAAGATCCGACGGGGAAAAAACAAGAGCCACACCCGTAAAGCCTTTGTCAAACTCCTCAAAGGTCATCCTTACGCTTCCCCTTGCAGGGTCGTTTATGTAGACATACCTGCCTTTGAACCCCTTTACGACTATAAAGTGATTGAACTGCCAGTGGGCGATGCAGGGAAAGATGCCGTTGTCTCTCAGCTCGGAGGGCTCCAGCCTGTACCCTTCGGCTTCAAGACCGTAGCTTCTTGCGGCGGAGAGTATGTTTTTTGCGGTGGAGCCGTCCCGTGAAACGCCGCAGTCGGAACGTACCTTTGCAAGGGGGAGCCACTTGCTGTAATATGCCAGCACCATGGCAAGGCAGGCGGCGCCGCACTCTATGAATTCCATCTGCATTATGACGGGTACGTTTGCCACGCCCTTTTCCACCGGGCTTTTTATCTTTTTTTCCTTCATATCAGGACACCGTCAGCAGGTCTATGGGGTTCATGGTCTTTGTTACGATCACCGCTTCGTAGGTGCCGTCGGGGAGGGCTGCGGGAGCGGATGCCTTTACCTGACCCATGCCCGGGTCGGAAACCGCTTCAATGGAGGTCTCCACATTCCCGATGCGCACCTTCATACCCGCAGCCACATCCCTGCCGTCCTCAATGCTCAGGGTCATCACCGCAAGACCTCCCTCGCAGACTGCATGGGCGGAGAGGGTGTTTTCCACGTTGGCGGTGAACATCCAGAATGTGAGCCCTCCCAGAAGGGCGATGACTGCACCCAGTATCATCCATACCGCAGGGGTCTGTACCCGCAGGTAGATATCAAGGTCGTCCGGGGACTTTATCCTGTCAAGACTTTTCTTTCTGAAGATCTCGTTTTCCAAGTTTATCACCCTTTCAGGGAAGGCTTTTTCGGCTCTCAAATTCCAAAAAGGGGGATCCCACACATTTGTAAGGATCCCCTTCTGCAGTCATTCGGCGGGCTCGGGAAAAAGCTCTTCAAAGGTCTGTTCCGGTTCTTCGGTTATCTCATCCCATTCGGGCTCCTCGAATATCTCCGTGGGAGCGGGCTCTTCGGTCTCCAAAGGTTCGGTAGGGAGAGTTTCGTCGGGAGGGATGGTAACTATGGTGGTCGCTGCCTCGGTCTCTGCGGGGCGGCTGTTGTAGGCGATATAGACTGTCAGCACTTCTCCGTTTTCAAGGTCGATTATATCTCCCGGCTCCATGCTGAGATATGCCACATAGCCGTTTAAGATGCTGTTTGTCTGGTAATATTCCTCTTCGTACTTTATGCCGTTCTCATTCAGCAGTTCAAAATAGTCCTTGCGGCTGAGCCCTGTGAAATCCGGGACTGCCACCTTGGAGGGACCCATACTGATCGAAATGATACATTCGTCTCCCTTGTGGTAGCCTGTGCCCTTTTCTATGGACTGGGCAAAGATAAGACCCTTCTGAACGCCATCGGTGTACACATAATCGGGGATTATGTTCAGGTTCTCCACTGCGGGAGTGTTCCTTACCATATCATAGGTCTTGCCGGTAAGGTCGTTCATGACATAAATGGGAGTGCCGTCATCCACGGTGCTGCGGGAAGTCTCCTCCTCGGCGAAGGTCTCCTCCACCGCAAGGGTGGGCATGGTGGTGACAGAGGTCTCCTCTGCGGGAACGGTGGTGACTGTGTAGGTCTCGGGAGCCACGGTCACGGGAGCGGTCGTCTGCATCCCCATGAGACCGCCTGTTGAATTGTCGTCAAGAGCCATCATCGCAACTCCGATTATCACGCCTATGACTATGGCTGCTATGACAAGTATTATGCCGAAAGCCTTGCCGGAGCCCTTTTTGCTCTCTCCGTATACCTCGGAAGCACCCTTGTGGTGTGTTTCATGTGAGATGTGCCTGCTTTCGGAACGGTGCCGTTCGGGAGCTGCCTGTTCCTCAAAAAGTGCGGTCACCAGTTCGGTAACGCTTTTTATCCTCTTGTCCTGGGAAAGGTCGAGCCCCTTCATTATAACATCGGAAACGTGTTCGGGTATGGTCTCGTCTATCTCGTGGGGTGGGAAAAGAAGGTCGTCTCCCATCCTTTTTGCCACGGGGACAGGGGTTATGCCCGTGAGCACTCTGTAAAGCACCGCACAAAGACCGTAGACATCAGTCTCGGGACCTTGTCTTGAACTGGTGGAATATTGCTCCGGCGCACTGTATCCGGGGTACAGCTCCGCAGAGAGCCTTGTGCCGGAGGTGCGTGCATCCGGGATGCAAAACCCGATGAGAACGGGCTCTCCGTTTTCGTTTATAACTATATTGTCGGGAGCTATGCCTCTGTGGATGATCCCTGCATTATGCACCAGCGAAAGGGTGGTAAAGAGGGGAGAGAAGATCTCCTTGGTGTCGTTCCAGGACATCTTGTCACTGAATCCCGCAAAATACTGCCTGATACTCAGCCCGTCCACATACCTGAAAATAACGTAGCCCGTGTTGTTCTCGCCGAACATATCCACAGGGGTGCTGATATGCGTAAGGCTGCGCATTTTGGCAAGGGACTTGTTCAGCTCCACAAATTCGGACATAAATGCCTTATAGGTAGCTACAAAGTCCCTGTCCACCGACATGGATATGCCGTTTTTGCTCCTTGAACAGAGGGTGTCGGGCATATATTCCCTTACCACCACTCTCTGCTCGTTCTTTCTGTCGTAGCCTATGTATTCGGCGCTCTCGCCGTTGAACCTGAGCATCTTTCCCACGATGTACCTGCTGCCTATCACAGTTCCTGTGGGGAGATATGCCGCAGCGTTTGGCGTTCCTGCCCTGAAGGAGCAGCGGGGGCAGACCTCTGTACCCGCCTCTGCGGGTCTCATACAGCCCATGCAAAGCTCAAGTTTTGTTTCGGACATCCCACTGCACCTCTTTTCCGCAAAAATGCGATATGAAATATATCAACATACAACTTCCTCATATTATAATCAACATATAATTCTAACATGGATTTGCCTTTGGGTCAATGGTATTACTTAAATTGTAAAGAATAAAGAGGTAAATTTAATCATTTTTTTATTTTTATCCTGGCTTTGACACCGTTTTGTAATCAATTACACCCCTGTAATGATAATGCACGGGGGCAGAGAGACATATCCTTTTTTTGTGACAATGAAATTCAGTATGACCGAAAACATATCCGGGGAATTATGTGATCCAATGAAAATGCTCATATTGTCTGCCCCTTTTAACTGACACTCTTCATCCGAAAAATAGAAATCCGGTGCGCCGATGGAAAATGCGCTCTTTTTGTCTGTATTTCTTTGTGCAAAATTACCAAGAGAGAATATGTTTTGTGTACTTTTCTGTACATTTTTTAAATTCCTATTGAAATCAGTTCACAGATAATATATAATTATATGGTAAGTCTAAATGGCTTGATCTTATCCCTGTAAAAAGGGTCAGTTATAAAGGAGCGAACAGATTATGAAACAGTACAGTGCGGCCGATATCCGCAACATCGCCATCGCCGGTCACAGCGGCTCGGGCAAGACCACCCTCGCAGAGGCTCTTATCTATAAAACAGGAGCATCCGACAGGATAGGCAAGACCGCAGACGGTAATACCGTTTGTGACTACGATCCCGAAGAGATCAAGCGCAAGGCTTCACTGAGCGCAGCTCTTGCGGCAGTTGAACAGAACGGCCTGAAGATGAATATTCTTGACGCTCCCGGTCTTTTTGATTTCGAGGCGGACATGAAGGAAGCTGTTTACGCAGCAGATACGGTCATCATCACGGTTTCCGGAAAATCCGGAGTTAAGGTGGGTACCAAGAAGGCTTACAAGGCTGCAAAGGAACTGGGCAAGGCTGCCATTTTCGTGGTGACCAAGGTAGACGACCCCGAAGCACGCTTCTACAATGTGCTTACGGAGCTCAAGACAGTCTTCGGTCCTACGGTGTGTCCCGTTATAGTTCCTGTTTTGCAGAACGGTCAGGTGGTGTCCTACATCAACCTGATAGAGGAAAAGTGCTATAAGTACGATGCGGGCGGGACTCCCACAGAGTGTGAGATGCCCACATCCGACATATCGGAGAAGCTGGAGTACAGACTGGACGGTCTTACAGCCGCATTTACCGAGGCTGTTGCAGAAACGGACGAGGCTCTTATGGAGAAATTCTTCGAGGGCGAGCCCTTTACCCACAAGGAGCTTGTAAAGGCTCTCCATGACGGTATGAACAACGGTATGATAACCCCCGTTGTCTGCACCTCCGACGTTACGCTGGGCGGCGTGGATCTTCTCCTCAAGGAGATAGAACTCCTCTTCCCCTCACCTGCGGATGCCAAGCCTGCCACCGCCTATAAGGGCGACGATATCATAGAGGTGCCCTGCGATGAGAATGCTCCTGCCTCCGCCGTGGTGTTCAAGACCATAGCCGACCCCTTCGTGGGCAAGATGAGCTTTATCAGAGTAAATTCCGGTATCCTCAGACCCAACACCGAATTTACCAATGCACGCACGGGCGAGACCGAAAAGATAGGAAAGATCTGCACTCTCGTGGGCAAGAGACAGGTGGAGATGACCGAGGCAAGAGCGGGCGATATCTGCGTTGCAGTGAAGATCTCCGCTCAGACCAATGACACTCTCTGCTCCGGCGATGTTTTCGAGTATGAGAAGATCAGCTTCCCCAAGCCCTGCTACCATATGGCAGTGCGCACAAAGGCACAGGGAGACGAAACAAAGGTGTCCTCCGGCTTTGCAAGGATAATGGAAGAGGATCCCTCCATCTCCTTCGTTCAGAATGCGGAGACAGGAGAATTCGTCCTCAGCGGTCTGGGTGAGCAGCACCTTGAAGTAGCTGCTTCAAAGCTGAAGTCAAAGTTCGGCTCCGATATAGAACTGGCTCCCAAGAAGGTGGCATACAGAGAGACTATCCGCAGCAAGGTGAAGGTACAGGGCAAGCACAAGAAGCAGTCCGGCGGTCACGGTCAGTACGGCGACGTTTGGATAGAGTTCGAGCCCTGTGTTTCCGACAGCCTTGTATTTGAGGAGAGGGTATTCGGAGGCGCCGTTCCCAGAAACTTCTTCCCCGCAGTTGAAAAGGGCTTGCAGGAGTCCATGGCAAAGGGCGTTCTGGCAGGCTGCCCCGTTACAGGCGTGAAGGCGATACTGGTAGACGGCTCCTATCACCCTGTTGACAGCTCGGAAATGGCGTTCAAGACCGCTGCATCCATCGCCTTCAAGGAAGGCATGAAGAAGGCCGATCCCACTATACTTGAGCCTATCGGTTCACTGAAGGTCACCGTTCCCAACGAGAACACGGGTGATGTAATGGGAGATCTCAACAAGCGCAGAGGCAGAGTGCTGGGCATGAACCCCGCATCCGAGGAGGGCATGACCGTTATAGAGGCGGAAGTACCCGAAAAGGAGATGCAGACCTTTGCCACACAGCTGAGGCAGATAACCCGTGGCATGGGCAGCTTTGACTTTGAGTTTGTGCGTTATGAACAGCTCCCCGCAAACCTTGTGAGCGAGGTCATCCTCTCTGTGGGCAGCGACTGATGAGCTGACGGAAAAAAGATATCAGGCAGGGAAGGGCGGCGCTCTTCCCTGCTTTGCATATATCATTTGTCCCGGCATGGTTTGACCTTAAAAAGGCTTGAAATTATCCTTGCAATGCGGTATAATCGGTAAAAAGATCATCAAGGCAACAGGATGTGGATGTATGAAACAGGGAGCGAAAATAATCGGCTTTGAGGCGCTGTATCTCCTGCTTGCGGGTGCTGCGGGCTTTGGCTGCACCCTGCTGCAGTTTGTGGGCAGGAGGTTCGTTGACAGCTATTCAAGCTTTATATTCAGCGGCAATATATATACATATCACCCGCTTTTCTATATTCTTGGGATCGTCCTCTACTGCGGCGGTGTCCATCTTTCGGGGAAGCTCTTTTTCAGAAAGCTGATCTACGACCCTGTGACGAACAGCGGAGGCTTTAAAGCAGCCTACATAGTCACAGCCCTTATCTTCTGCTTTTTAATGGTCATCGCCAATGTGTTTGCAGCCTTTATCCTCTGCGGTATGACAGTCAGTATGCGCCCTGAGGAGCTGGCGTTCCTGACCGTTCTGGGTCTCCCTGCGGCTACGTTTATCTATATGATAGTTATATTGTTTGTCCCCGAATAAGGATCACACGGTATATGCCACGGTATATACCGTTCTTTGTTGTGTTGCATAGAATTCGCTTGGGATTTTAAGGTGAATTTATGCAAAAACCACAATTTGCTGTTTTTACTTGAAATTGTCTTTGAAATGTAGTAAAATAGAAGATGATTTATGTCATTTCAAAGATGAAAAGGGCATTTGTGTCAAGGGTCGTCCGCACACGTCTCTTAACAGCCCTGCCGGAGTTATATATGGAAAAGATAAAGACCGTTATCGACAACAAATGGTTCAAGTTTGGCGTAAGCTTTGCAGGCATCATATCTGCCGTTGTGATGGCTTACTTTGATTATATAGTTTTCTTCTACAACATAGAGTACACCAACAAAAAGGTGTTTGCTGTCATGGCACCGGTTTTCTGCGTGCTTGTGGCGCTCCTCAGCCTTTACACGAGGAGGTCTCCCGTGACGGCGGTCATCGCCATGGTGAACTGCCTGCTGTTTTTCCCCCTGCTGCTGCTTGACTGGGGAAACTGGCCCCTGCTGGTGCCTGCGGCGGCGCTTACGGTATTCTGCTTTTTCAACTGCCACATGAACGAGACCCTCAAGACCATTTTCGGCACCTTCTTCTTGCTGCTGTACATTCTGGGCGGCATAGTTTTCTACCTGTTCACCAATGTTTTCGGTGTATCTACGGTAAATACCCTGGTGGATACCAGCGTGTCGCCGTCGGGCGCTTTCCGCTGCTATGTGATAGATGCAAAGAACAAGGCAACGGGTAAGAAATATGTGTACATACAGCCCAATACCCTTGATATAGACAAGGGCTTCATGCGCCTTGACACCACCATAAAGAAGCTGGTAAGGCAGGAAGCCAATCCTGTGGAGTTTACCTGCGAATGGGAGGGTCCTCAGCTTTACATCAACGGTGAGGAGTACTTCAACGAGAACAACTACATAAAGATAGAAAACGGCGAGGCAAGGTATGACATAGCCGACAGAGGCTGGACCTATACCTATTTCTCACTGGATTTCCCCATAAGCACCACGGTCAACACCTTCAAGTCAAGGATAGACAACTTCCTTTCACGGAAGAAGGAGGATGAGGAACCGGAGGTAGTGGTCATCACCCGTGATGCGGAGCGGAGCACCTCCGATGAGGCGGAGACCGAAGGGGATGCGGAAAATAAAAGTGAAGAATGAACACTGAAAGGAAGATATAAAATGAGCAGCTGCAACAACGAATGTTCATCCTGCGGGCAGAGCTGTGACAGAAGAACGGCGCCGCAGAGCTTTCTTACCCCTCTTGCAAAGGGGAGCACCGTGAAAAAGGTCATCGGTATAGTGAGCGGAAAGGGCGGCGTGGGCAAATCGCTTGTGACCGGCCTTCTTGCGGCACGCTTCGGGAAGAAGTACCATACCGCTGTTATGGATGCGGATATCACAGGTCCTTCCATACCCAAGATGTTCGGCATCTCTCAGAGAGCCACAGGCTCCGAAGATGGGATAATACCTGTGGAGACGGCTACGGGCATAAAGCTCATGAGCCTGAACCTTCTCCTTGAAGACGAGCACAGCCCTGTTATCTGGAGAGGACCCGTCATAGCCGGAGTGGTAAAGCAGTTCTGGGGGGAGACCCTTTGGGGCGATGTGGACTATATGTTCGTGGATATGCCTCCGGGAACGGGAGATGTGCCGCTTACGGTCTTTCAGTCAGTGCCCCTTGACGGTGTGATAGTGGTGGCTACTCCTCAGGACCTTGTTTCCATGATAGTCAGCAAGGCAGTGGGAATGGCTCAGATGATGAACATCCCCATACTCGGCATAGTCGAGAACATGAGCTATATCTCATGTCCGGACTGCGGAAAGAAGATATATCTCTACGGTGAGAGCCATGTGGAAAAGGCAGCGGAGGAGTACGGTCTGCAGGTGCTGGGCTCTATCCCGGTGGATCCTCTCATAGCGGAATGCTGCGACAGGGGAGAGGTCGAAAAGCTGGAGGACGAATGGCTGGGAGCTGCGGCAGAGATCATAGAAGCGCTGCCCGGAAAGGAATAATACCCGTGTCGTTCTGACACGGTCATGATACGGAGTTTGCAATGAAAAAGGGACATCTTGCCGTTGCCTGCCTTATGGCAGCGACCTTGCTCGAAGGTGTGTCGGAAACTGCCTCGGCGGATACATCCGCAGAGGGCACAAAGACCGCATACACCGTCTATACGGACAGAAAAGGCAAAAGCATAAGCCCCTATATCTACGGTATCAATGATGCTGTCGGTCTCAGGGATGTGACAGCCACAGCCCTGAAGCAAAGCGATGTAGCCGTTTCAGCGTACAACTGGGAGAATAATTTCTCCAATTCGGGGGCAGAAGCTGGAAACACCAATGATGTATCTCTTGTAAAGGGATATTCTGCGAGTATGTGGTCAAGACCTGCCCTGTATACGGATATACTTGTGTCCCATGCAGACAGGTTCGGGAACCCCGTAAAGCTGGTCACTCTCCAAATGATGGGCAGAGTTGCGGCGGATTCCATAGGTGTGGTAAGTGAGGAAGACCTTACATCCCGCTGGTCGGACATTTCCTTTGTCAAGGAGGATGTTTACAACACCGAGCCCGACGGGAGCGACGGCATAGTTTATATAGACGAATACCTTGCGTACCTTGTGAACAAGTATTCCACTGCGGATGACGGGGGGATCTACGGCTATTTTCTGGACAGAGAGCCGGATAAGTGGGCGGAGAACTTCCCCTACACGGGGCTTCCTCCGGTAACTCCCAAGGAATATACGGACAAGGCGGCGCAGCTGGCACAGAGCGTGAAAATGGTGGATCCTGCCGCCATGGTGTTCGGGCCTTCGGTGGATTCCATTTCTGGCAGCATAAACCTGGGCAATGAAAAGGCTTGGGAGCGCATAGCCCGCAGCGACGAATATCTGTGGTTCATAGACTACTACCTTTCACAGATGAAAAAGGCCTCAGACAAGGCGGGGATAAGGCTGCTGGATGTGCTGGACATACATTATTACACCGAGGCTGCCACTCAGAATGGTACTTCCGTGCTTTACGGCATGGACGAGCTTACGGATGAGACCAGGATGCAGGCGACACGCACCCTCTGGGATGCGGGCTTTACGGAAAACAGCGTTACGGCTCTGAGAAACAAGGAATTCACTCCTTTCATCCCTGCCCTCCAGTCCTCCATCAGGCTCAGCTACCCGGACACGAAGCTGTCCTTTTCCGAATACTCCTTCGGCGGCGGCACCAATATGAGCGGTGCCATCGCAGAGATAGATACTCTGGGTATCTTTGCGGAACAGGAGGTATACCTTGCGTGCCTGGAGCCGGATGAGAACTGTGATTTCCAGGTGGCTGCCCTTGATCTCTTTACGAACTATGACGGCTACGGTTCCCGCTTCGGCGATACTCTCCTTGAAAAAGAGGGGGGCACGGATCACGATTCACTGTGGTGCTCCGAAGACGGCAGCGGCACCCTTACCCTCATAGTGACCAACCAGAACAAGGTCATGCCCAAGACCTTTGATATCACCCTGGATACAGACAGGTTCTTCCAGATAAAGAGTGCATGGTCTATAGACCATGAAAATGCAGACATATACGAGCTGAATGCGGGTGACTTTGATATGGAAGGGAACTTCATCACTTTCACTTCCGACACCACATCGGCTTATCTGCTGGTGCTGGAGGAATTTGCAGAAGAAGTAACATCTGCATCGGAGACGGAAAGCAGCTCATCGGAGAAGGCAGGGGATGTTCAGGCACAGCCTGCCGAGACCTCTGTGACTGCTGTGACCGAGGATGAACCGACTCTTTCCCGTACCGAGATGCCGACACCCGGCGAAAGCGGCACGGAGACCGTTTCTGCCGTTACAGAGGCGGCGGTGCCCGTAACCGGGCTTTCCGGCACGGAGACAGCATCTTCCGTGACCGAAGAGGCGGACAAGACCGTTTTGACGGAAACGACGGATATCGTCGAAGAGGAAAAAGACCCGAAGGTGTCAGCGGCTTTCAAGGTGATAGTAACGATGCTGGCGGCAGCCGCATCCTTTATGCTGGTCTATGTTCTTCTGGGCAAATAGTTTCATCACATAAGTTTAGATCATATCAGAAAGAAGTCAAGCTCTATGGAATACAAGTTTTCCGAAAAAGTCTCAAATCTGAAGCCCTCTGCCATCAGAGAGATACTTAAAATGACCTCTGTTCCGGGGATAATATCCTTTGCGGCAGGAAATCCCGCCCCCGATGCTTTCCCTGTTGAGGATATAAAGCGCATAACGGGTGAGATACTCTCAGCAGATCCCATAGCTGCCCTTCAATACAGCATCACCGAGGGATATGTGCCTCTCCGTGAGGATGTGAAGGCAAGGCTTGCAAAGAAAGGATCCTACATCGAGGGAAAGGATGAGGTCATCATCACCTCCGGCGGACAGCAGGCAACGGAGCTTTCCTGCAAGTCCTTCCTCAACGAGGGAGACACAATAATCGCTGAATCTCCCAGCTTTGTAGGGTGCCTCAACGCCTTCCGCTCATACAATGCCAATCTTGTCGGAGTTGAGATGGATGAGGAGGGCATCAGCATAGAGAAGCTGAGAGATGCTGTAAAGAGAGAGCCGAATGTAAAGCTCGTTTATGTGATACCCAACTTCCAGAACCCTACGGGAAAGTGCATGACTGCCAAGCGCCGCAGGGAGCTTTATGAACTGGCGTGCGAGCTGGATTTCGTGATAATAGAGGACGACCCCTACGGGGAGCTGCGTTTTGAGGGTGAGGACATCCCTACCATAAAATCCCTTGACAAAGAGGGAAGAGTTATTTATGCGGGTAGCTTTTCAAAGATAATCTCTCCGGGAATGAGAGTGGGCTATGTGAGCGCTGCTCCCGAGATAATCTCAAAGATAGTGGTCTGCAAGCAGGTGTCCGATGTACATTCCAACATACTGGCACAGATGATATGTCACAGGCTGCTGACGGAAACGGACTTTGACAGCCACCTTTCGAAGCTCAGGGATATCTACCGCAGAAAGTACCGCATAATGGCGGATGCGATAGAGAAGTATTTCCCGAAGGATGTGAAGGTCACCAAGCCTCAGGGAGGACTTTTCATATGGGCAGACCTTCCGGACAGGATAGATATGCTTGAATTCTGCAGGCAGGCTCCCGCACAGGGTGTGGCTGTGGTGCCCGGAACGGCGTTCCTTTGCTCTCCCAAGGACAGCACCAATTCCTTCAGGATGAATTTCTCCACTCCCACCGACGAACAGCTTGTCAAGGGCTGTGAGATACTGGGAAGGCTGCTGGGATAAGGCGTAAATGTCCGTGAAAGAGGTGATATCTTGCGTTCATCCGCATCGGAGTATCTGGAGATACCAAAGTTTTTCGTATTCAGCGTTTTCGGGATCTTTTCCGGCAGTGCGGGCGAAAAGGATCTGAACTACAAGGTGGTGCCCGAAAAGAGAGAGGGTGGTAATGTCCTGAATCTCTACACCTGGAAGGGCATGAACTGCCTTGACCGCACAGAGGAGAGCACTCACAGGGAATATCCTCTTACACAGGAGGGCTACGACGAGATGCTCAAAAGCCTTGAAGATGAATACAAGGCTTCGGAGGATGCCCCCGACAGGGCGGAGCAGCGGCATCAGAGGGCTCTGAGCCTTGCCTCGGAGCACCTGAGCATGGATGATTATATCCACTCCGGCAGCTGATGGGCAGCATGGCGGGGCAGAGAGTATATACAGTATTAACGAAAACCAACCAAAGAACGAGGTCGGAACAATGGCAGATAAGAAGAAAAAGGAAAGAGCTGTACCCGTCAGAAAGGTGACGGATGACGAGAAAAAGGCTGCTCTTGAAGCGGCTCTGGCTCATATAGAGAAAAACTACGGAAAGGGTGCGGTAATGCGTCTGGGCGCCGTTCCCACGGCAGCAGTTGATGTTATACCCACCGGCTCCATGACCCTTGATATGGCTCTGGGCGTGGGAGGTCTCCCCAAGGGCAGGATAATAGAGCTGTTCGGTGCGGAGAGCTCCGGAAAGACCACTCTTGCCCTCCACTGTATCGCAGAGGCTCAGAAGAGGGGCGGAGAGGTAGCCTTCATAGATGTGGAGCACGCTCTTGATCCCGTATACGCAAAGGCTCTGGGCGTGGATATAGACAATATGCTGGTGTCACAGCCCGACAGCGGCGAGCAGGCTCTGGACATAACAGAGGAGCTGGTGCGCTCGGGAGCTATCGACATGATAGTTGTGGACTCTGTTGCAGCCCTTACTACCAAGAGCGAGATAGACGGTGCCATGGGAGATTCCCATGTGGGAATGCTTGCAAGACTCATGTCACAGGCGATGAGAAAGCTCACATCTGTTATTTCAAGGACAAGCTGCGTTGCTATTTTCATCAATCAGGTAAGAGAGAAGATAGGCATATCCTACGGAAACCCGGAGGTCACTCCCGGCGGCAGAGCCCTTAAATTCTACAGCTCCGTCAGGATACAGGTGAGCGCAGGTCAGAAGATTAAGATAGGTGACAGCGTGGTGGGAAATATCACCAAGTGCACCGTCAAGAAGAACAAGGTGGCGCCTCCCTTCAAGGAGTGCGAGTTCGATATCATCTACGGAAAGGGCATCGACCGCATGGGCGAGGTAATCGACATTGCAGTTGACCTGAAGATAGTCAAGAAATCGGGCGCCTGGTTCAGCTATGAGGGAGCCAAGATAGGTCAGGGGCGTGAGGCTGCCAAGAAATACCTTGCGGACAATCCCGACACCCTCAGTGAGATAGAGGATAAGATAATCGAGATGAAGGATGAGGCTCAGAAAGCCATGTCCGACAAGATCCAGGAGGAAAAGGCGAAGAATAAGGCGGCGGAAAAGGCTGCGGAGAACGGGGAGCTTGATGCTTTGCTGAACGAGGAGGACGGCAGTTCCTCCGGCGGTGAGGATTACCCCGACATCAATATAGACATAGCGGCTGATGACGATTACACGGAGTTTGCTCCGGAGGAATGATGCTGTTTATTCCCACACGCCACGGGCGGCAGTAAAGGAAAAGCCGGTATTACAGCGCTTTGCCTGTACATCGGCTGTGGATCGGGATAAGCAAACGGACACCTTTGAAGGTTAGAAAGGCGGAATTTATGCAGAAGCTGAGAAGATCGGGCGAGGATTATCTGGAGGCTATACTTGTTGTTCGCAACAGAGCCGGAGAGGTGCGCTCGGTAGACATTGCAAGAGAGCTTCATGTCTCGAAGCCCAGTGTCAGCAGGGCAGTGGGTCTTTTGAAGGACGGAGGCTTCATAAATATCGATGCAGACGGGTTTATCAGCTTTACAGAGGCAGGGCGCATCGTGGCGGAGAGCATCTACGAAAGGCATATAGTGCTGACGGACTGGCTCACCGACCTTGGCGTTGAGAAGGAGACTGCCGCAGATGATGCCTGCAAGCTGGAACATGATATCAGCAAGGAATCCTTTGACAGGCTCAAGGAGCATATCGAAAAGTGTATGCAGTGCGAAACGAAGGATTGCCTGCCTTTAGCGCCTGCCACCTGATGGAATCGGCACAAAAAGTGTGACAAATATTCCTTACGATATTTGTGAGATATAGACAAAAATAATAGAATTTTTCTGACTATTTGAAAAATATATTGAAAATCGTATCATTTTATAGTAAAATGATTATGTATCAAAATATGTGCTGCGTTCTTACGCTCGGCACGGGAGGTTTCATGAAATGGCACCGATTAGGTTAAATACAGCATATCTGAGCGGATCTGTGGGTGAGCACGAACTCTGTGCTGCCGCACGCCAGGCAGAGCTTGCTGCAAAGGTACTCGATGAAAAGAGCGGTGAAGGAAAGGATTTCCTCGGCTGGACTTCTCTCCCTGTGGACTATGACAAGGAAGAGTTTGACCGTATAAAGAAGGCTGCGGAGAAGATAAAGTCCGATTCACAGGTGCTTATCGTCATCGGTATAGGCGGCTCTTATCTGGGAGCAAGGGCAGCTATAGAGTATCTCAGCTCTCCCCTTTACAATTCTCTTAAAAAGGACACCCCCGACATTTACTATGTGGGCAACAGCATTTCCCCCGCATACCTCAATGATGTCATATCCATCGTTGACGGCAAGGATTTCTCCGTAAATGTCATTTCCAAGTCCGGCACCACCACAGAGCCTGCTCTTGCTTTCAGGATCTTCAAGAAGCTCCTTGAGGACAAGTACGGCAAGGAGGGTGCCAAGGGCAGGATCTACGCCACCACCGACAAGGCAAGGGGAACTCTCAAGGAGCTTTCCGACAAGGAAGGCTATGAGACTTTCGTCATCCCCGATGACGTGGGAGGCCGCTACTCCGTTCTCACCGCTGTGGGACTGCTCCCCATTGCAGTTTCCGGTGCAGACATAGACAAGCTGATGGCAGGTGCTGCCGCTGCACAGAAGGAGTCCTCTGCTCCCTTTGCGGAGAACGATATCCTGAAATATGCGGCACTGCGCAACATCCTTTACAGAAAGGGCAAGAGCGTAGAGCTCCTCGTATCCTACGAGCCCTCCTTTGCAATGATGGCAGAGTGGTTCAAGCAGCTTTTCGGCGAGAGCGAAGGCAAGGACAACAAGGGACTTTTCCCTGCATCCTGCATCTTCTCCACCGACCTCCACTCTATGGGTCAGTTCATACAGGACGGTTCAAGAGTTATGTTTGAAACGGTCGTGGATATAAAGAAGCCCGCATCCGACAGGTTCATCGAACCCGATCCCGCCAACCTTGACGGCCTGAACTTCCTGTCCTCTCAGGAGATGTCCGTGGTCAACAGGCGTGCACTTGAAGGCACAGTGCTTGCCCACACCGAGGGCGGCGTGCCCAACATCATCATAGAGGCGGAGGATACTTCCGAGTACACCCTGGGCTACATGATCTACTTCTTTGAGAAGGCCTGCGCCGTAAGCGGCTATATGCTGGGAGTAAACCCCTTCGATCAGCCCGGCGTTGAAAGCTACAAGAAGAATATGTTCGCTCTTCTGGGCAAGCCCGGTTATGAGGACGCAAAGGCAGCCTTAGAGGCAAAGCTCGGTAAATAAATAAACGACAGCCAAGCTGTCACACGGAGGAATTACTATGGTAAAGATCATTACAGGCAACAAGGGCTCCGGCAAGACCAAGATCCTTATAGACCAGATAAATGCCGCATCCAAGAACACTGACGGTTATGTAGTGTGCGTTGACAAGAACGACAAGCTGCGCTACGATATCCCTCACAGTGTCAGGATCGTCAGCACCGATGAGAACAGCATCTACTCCTATGAGTCTTTCTACGGTCTGGTAGCAGGTCTTCTTGCCGGAAACTACGACATAAAGGATATCTTCGTTGATTCCATCCTCAAGGTGGGCGGTCAGGATTTCGAGGCTCTGGGCGCTCTTCTGGCAAAAATCGACAAGCTCACCGGCGAAGATGTCAATGTTGTGTTCACGGTTTCTGCGGATAAGGCAGACCTTCCCGACAGTGTCAAGAAGTACGAGAAGTAAATTTTAAGAAAACTATTGACATCACAGTTTTTTTGTGATACAATAAATAACTGTGTTAAAATGTCGCTTGGGAGGTACCCCATGACGATAAATGTCAGTAAAGCTTTTGACTACCCCGGTGAATACACCTATGAGGAGACTATCCCTTTAGAGGAGCTTCAAGGTCTCAAGGGTGTGACTTTCACCGAAGCAGTGCCCCTGAAAATGCTTGTTTCAAACAAGGTGGGCGTGGTGATGATGGAATACACCGCCCATTCTTCCGTAAGGGTGCAGTGCGCACGGTGTCTTAAAGAGCTTGAACTGAAAGAAGAACATCACTTTGAGCACGTTCTGGTGCGAGAAAACGATACCGGTAACGATGACTTCATAACTGCCCCGGGCGGTGTGCTGGATATGAGTGAAACTGCTCTTACCGACATATTGCTTGAAATGCCGCTGAAGTTTTTGTGCAGGGAGGACTGCAAGGGGCTTTGCCCTGTGTGCGGTGCCGATCTCAACGAAGGCGGCTGCGGGTGTGAAATGCCATAAAAGAACCAAAGGAGGTGCTGATAGATGGCAGTACCAAAGAGAAAGACTTCCAAAGCAAGGCGTGACAAGAGACGCAGTGCCGTATGGAAGCTCAGTGCTCCTGCACTTTCGAGATGCTCTCATTGCGGTGAGCTCGTTCCTCCCCACAAGGTTTGCAAGAACTGCGGATACTACAAGGGTGTAGAGGTTTTAGCTAAGAAAGATGCGTAAGGAAACCGGGCAGGGGGTCGAAGTCCTTCTGCCCGATTTTGTTTGACAGATAAAGGTCACTGCCTATGGATATCATCGGGAAAGCTATCATCCGTCTGGTACTTGTTTCACTGGCTGTCATACTGGCAGTCACATTTGTCGTGACCCCTGTGGGCGGGCTTGTGATACTTATCATATCCCTTGTAAAGGCAGTAAAGAGGAAACAGGGCATAAAGCAGTATATGATATATGCAGGCCTTATGCTTTTTGACGGGCTTCTCATGTACTTTGTGTACAGAGCGATACTTACCCTCGACATCGTGCTTCATGCATCGTAGGGGAAAGCAGCGTAAAGGCTGACCTTCTATATGTCTTGATAAACATCATCCTTTTGCTTTCTGACCCCATTTGTACTTGCAGGACAAGCTGTTCCGGGGATATATGAGCTTTTCCCCCTTTCATAGGAAACATTGTAATAATACCGGATCATTAAAATAAAGGAAAGAAATTATGTCACTACCCATAGTTGCCATAGTCGGCAGACCAAACACGGGTAAATCCACCCTTTTCAACAAGCTGATAGGCAAGCGCCTGTCCATAGTGGAGGATACCCCGGGCGTTACAAGAGACAGGATATACAGCCGCTGTGAGTGGCGTGGGCGTGAGTTCATGCTGGTGGACACAGGCGGCATAGAGCCCAAGACGGACGATATGATACTTGCACAGATGAGGCGGCAGGCTGCTATCGCCATAGACAAGGCAGATGTCATCATACTGCTTTGCGATGTCAGATGCGGTGTCACAGCTAATGACAGCGATGTGGCTGCCATGCTCATGAAGTCCGGCAAGCCCATAGTCCTTGCCGTGAACAAGTGCGACCGCACCGGAGACCCGGCGCCGGAATTCTACGAATTTTACAATCTCGGACTGGGAGATCCCTTTCCGGTGTCCGCAGAACACGGTCACGGTACGGGAGATCTTCTGGATGAGGTATACAGACACTTCCCGCAGGAGAGCGATGACACTGCCGACGATGGGGAGATAAGAGTTGCAGTCATAGGAAAGCCCAATTCGGGGAAATCCTCTCTCATAAACTACATCACGGGAGAGGAAAGAGCCATAGTGTCCGACATTGCGGGCACCACAAGGGATGCTACGGACAGTATCGTTGTCAGGGGCGAAGACAGGTATGTGTTTGTGGATACCGCAGGTATCAGGAGAAAGTCCAAGGTGACGGAAAAGGTGGAGCATTACAGTGTGCTCCGTGCCTATATGGCAATAGATACCGCAGATGTGGCTGTTATCATGATAGACGGCACAGAGGGTTTTACAGAGCAGGATTCCAAGATAGCGGGCTATGCCCACGAAAAGGGAAAAGCCTGCATAGTGGCAGTGAACAAATGGGATATAGTGGACAAGGACACCCACACTATGGATGAGTACAAGGCAAAGCTCGCAGACAGCTTTTCCTTTATGTCCTATGTTCCGTTTATCTTCATTTCCGCAAAGACAGGACAGAGGGTAGACAAGCTCTTTGAGCTTATAAAGGACGTACACAAGCAGAACAATATGCGTGTTACTACCGGTATGCTCAACGATGTGTTGTCTTACGCAGTGGCAAGGGTGCAGCCTCCCTCCGACAAGGGCAGAAGGCTGAAGATATACTACATCACCCAGCCCTCTACCTGTCCCCCTACCTTTGTGGTCTTTGTGAACCGCAGCGATCTTTTCCACTTCTCCTATCAGCGCTACATAGAGAATCAGATAAGAAAGACCTTTGGTCTTACGGGGACCCCCGTGCGTTTTGTGGTGCGGGAAAGAGACAGACAGGATGTAAAGTGACCTGCAGTTCCCCATAAATACTTTTTCGGTGATGATAAAATGATCCTTATTTCGCTTATAGTCTGTGCCCTGATCTCATACCTGATGGGCAGCCTTAATTCCGCTATAATCGTTGTAAAGCTGTTAAAGAACGAAGATATACGGGAGCACGGCAGCAAGAATGCAGGGCTTACCAATACCCTGAGGTGCTACGGAAAATTCCCTGCCCTGCTCACCCTTATAGGCGACCTTGCAAAAGGCGTAGTGGCTGTGCTTGTTTCGCAGGCTATAATGAACGCTGTGAGCGGCGGCACCTACGACCTCAGGTTCGTGGGCTATTTCTGCGGCCTTTTTGCGGTCCTGGGGCATATATTCCCCCTCTACTACGGATTCAAGGGCGGAAAGGGTGTACTTGTGTGCAGTTCGGTGCTGCTGGTCATCGATCCGCCGGCATTTGCTATAGTGATAGTGTTCTTTGCGATAGTGACCGCAGCCACAAAATATGTTTCCGTAGGCTCTATATCCGCTGCACTGTTCTATGTTGCCATGACATTTGCAATGAATTACTTCATGCGTCATACGGCTCTCTCTGCTGTGCTTTCCTACACGATATGCACTGCACTGGAGGCAGCCGTGCTCATCTATATGCACCGCAGCAATATACAGAGACTTAGAAACGGCACGGAAAACAAGCTGGGTGAGAAGAAAAAAGACTCCTGATCTTATGTTAAAGGATGGTATATTATGGCTAAGATAACTGTTATAGGTTCCGGCGGATTCGGTCTTGCCCTTGCACAGGCGCTCAATTCAAACGGGAATGATGTTACGGTATGGTCAAAATTTGAAAGCGAGATAGAGGACATAAGAAAATACGGAGAACACAGACAGAAGCTGCCGGGAGTCCATATCAGCCCCAAGATAGCGCTTACTTCGGATATATCATGCGTAAAAGGGGCAGACCTGGTGATCTTCGGCATACCTGTCAGCTTTTTGAGGAGCGTAGCCCGTGAGGCGGCTCCGTATATAGAAGAGAATACGGTGATAGCCAACACCGGAAAGGGACTTGAGGCAGGAACATACAAGAGGATGAGCGTTCTTCTGAAGGAAGAACTGGGAAAAAGCGTGGTAGCGCTCACAGGCCCCTCCCATGCGGAGGAAGTCGCCATAGGTATGCCCACCACCCTTGCGGCAGCCTCGGAGAATATGAAGGATGCCGCTTTCGTACAGGATGTGATGACCTCCTCGGTGCTGAGAGTCTACCTTAACAGCGATGTGGTAGGCAGTGAGCTGGGAGGAGCGCTTAAAAACATAATCGCCCTTTGTGCGGGCATTTGCGACGGCATGGGCTTTGGTGACAACACAAAGGCAGCCCTTATGACAAGGGGCATCTGGGAGATAACCCGCCTGGGCATGGCTCTCGGCGGAAAGGCGGAGACCTTTGCGGGCCTCACGGGCATAGGCGATCTTATAGTTACCTGTACATCCATGCACTCAAGGAACCGCAGAGCGGGTATACTCATAGGTCAGGGAGTCTCCCCGGAGGAAGCCGTAAAGCAGGTGGGTACGGTAGAGGGCTATTTCTGCACCCGTGCCGCCTATGAGCTTGCAAAGCAGACAGGCGTGGTCATGCCCATAACCGAGCAGTGCTACAAGGTGCTCTTCGAGGGTGTGGATCCTCATGCGGCTCTGCGTGTACTTATGGAAAGACCCAAAAAGCACGAAAACGAAGTAGAGGCACTTATGACCTCTGATATAGATAAATAAGATATGGTATGACAGAAAAGCAGAGCGCCGGAAAACAGGAGAAACGGGACAGGATGATCGCACGTTCTGCCCTGATACTGTGCCTTATTTACGGCGGGTTGCTTTTTACCCCTTACAGGGAATGGGTACCACAGTTCGTCACTGCGTATGTATCAGCAGCGACTAAAAAGACAAAGCGAGCCGTGACAGAATAACAGAGGGATCTCCCGATCCGGAAGTGGTCTTTTTGGACAGCGGCGGATCGTCTTCCCGTCAGGCTCATTTAGCAATGAACATTAACGGCAATGCCGTTTAATATATCGGATAGCATCACAAAACGCTTTATTTATTATCCGCAAAAACAAGCAAAAGGAGTTTTTTAATGGCAAAAAAAACAAAAGAAAAAAAGGCGGAGCCTGTTCCCAAAAAGGAAAAAAAGCGTCCGCCCCTTCCATCTCTGCTGTCATCCGAAAAGGGTGAAAGGAAAACGAGAAAGTCTGCAAAGGGCGTGAAGGGAGTGGCAAAGAAGCTGCCTGCGGAGCTGGAGCTCATGGGCAACACGGTCTACTCCAAGACATCCTTTGAAAAGGAGCTTATTGAAAGCCTTTACAGTGAAAAAAAGGCAAAGGGTGCTGCTCCCAAAAAGGAAGAAAAGAAAAAGAGCAGAGGGCTTCTCTCGGATGCGGAGCTCTTTGACAATTACTACGACAGCGGCACAGTGACCGAAAAGGCTATAAAGGCTGCTACGATGCGTTCGGACACGGCAGCAGCGCCGAAGGAAAAAAAGAAAAAGGCAGAGAAGAAGGAAACTCCCAAAACAGAACGCTCCCTGTCGAACCATGTGCCCATGAAGCACGCTCCGGTGAAGATAATCCCTCTGGGCGGACTGAATGAGATCGGAAAGAACATGACTGCCTTTGAGTGCGGGAATGACATATTCATCGTAGACTGCGGACTTGCCTTCCCGGATTCGGATATGCCGGGCGTTGACCTTGTTATCCCGGATTTTACCTATGCAGAGCAGAATGCAGACCGTATAAGGGGCATCATAATCACCCACGGTCATGAGGATCACATAGGCGGCCTTGCCTATCTGCTGATGAAGGTGAATGTGCCTGTCTATGCCACCCGTCTTACCATCGCACTTATAGAGGGAAAGCTGAAGGAGCATGAGATACTTTCATCCTGCAGGCTGAATGTCCTTTCTCCGGGACAGTCCGTAAAGCTGGGCTGCATGACGGTGGAGTTTATCAGGGTGAACCACTCCATTCCCGATTCGGTGGGACTTGCCATTCACACCCCCGCAGGAGTTATCATACACACGGGAGATTTCAAGGTGGACTATACTCCCATTGACGGTGAGATAATAGACCTTGCCCGTTTCGGTGAGCTGGGCTCAAAGGGAGTTTTAGCCCTTATGTCCGACTCCACCAATGCGGAAAGACCCGGACACACGCCCTCCGAAAAAATAGTGGGGGAGAGCTTTGAACGCCTCTTTGCAAGGGCAGACGGACGAAGGATAATAATAGCTACATTTGCATCCAACATCCACCGCATACAGCAGATAGTTGACAATGCGGAGCAGGACGGCAGAAAGGTGGCAGTATTCGGAAGAAGTATGCTCAATGCCGTGGCAGCCGCCACGGAGCTTGGCTATCTGGATGCACCTGAAGACATTTTCATAGATGTGGAGCAGATGAACCAGTACCCGCCCGAAAAGGTCTGCCTTATCACCACAGGCTCCCAGGGAGAGCCTATGTCAGCCCTTACCCGTATGGCAATGGGGGAGCACAGGACGGTCACCATCACCCCCAACGACTATATAATCATAAGTGCGCACCCCATCCCGGGAAATGAGAAATTCGTGACCCGTGTGGTGAACGAGCTTCTGAGAGCGGGAGCGGAGGTAGTGTATGAGTCCATGTACGATGTACACGTTTCGGGACACGCCTGTCAGGAGGAGATAAAGCTGATAATGGCGCTTACGAAGCCCCGTTTCTTCATACCAGTGCACGGTGAGTACAAGCACCTGAAGAAGAACAAGTCCATAGCAGTTTCCATGGGGATCCCCGAGGAAAATGTATTTATCGGTGCCATAGGTGATGTTATCGAGACCGACGGCGTAAAAATGGCTATCACCGGAAAGGTGCCGGCGGGAAAGGTGCTGGTGGACGGTCTCGGCATAGGAGATGTGGGATCGGTGGTGCTGCGTGACAGGAAGCATCTGGCTGAGGACGGTCTTATAGTCGTGGCGGCGACCATTGACTCGGAAAGCGGATATGTGGCAGCAGGCCCGGATGTGCTGTCAAGGGGCTTTGTGTATGTGCGTGAGAACGAGGAAATGATGGACGAGGCACGCACGCTGCTGGCGGATACACTGGAAAAGTGCCTTGAAAAGAGGAACCGTGACTGGAATTCCATCAAGACTGCCATGAGAAACGATCTGTCCGACTTCATATACAAGAAAACGGGTAGAAACCCCATGATCCTGCCCATTATTGAGGAAATATGAAATATCCTTGATAAATCAACATTTTTTCAGAAAACTGTTGATTTTGGGAAAATACTGTGTTATAATGATATGGGTCTTGTACCGACCCTAATGCAATGATCGAAAGGAGTACATCACGGCAGAGAACTGCTGTGATGGTCAGATAATGCCTTACCCTATAATCACCCCTTCATTTTTTCAGGAGCTGACAGACCCTAAGAATCCCGAAAATGCAAATCTTCAATATATTATACTCAACACCCCTGCGGCTGTGGAGTATGCGTTCCCTCTCAATCAGGAAAAGGTAGTCAGAAGGCTCATGCAGCAAAAGGAATCTCTTTCCTTCAAGATGACTCCCTTAAAGCCCGAAGCTGAGGAGGAGTTTGCAAAGAAGGGTGCGGAGATAGTAGAGAAATTCCCCATACTCAAGCACTACTGGTCTATGAAGACCCTTACAATGAACCTCCTGCAGGACAGGCGATACAGCCTCGATCACAGGATGTGGCTCCTGAACTATGCCTACAAGACCATACAGTATATCATAGAGAATCCCGACCCCAACAACAAGGCTCAGAACGATGAGCAGAGGGCGGAGATACTCGACAGGAACATAGAGGGCTTCATACAGTCCATGCTCCGTGAGGAGAACCACGACCATGTGGTCGAAAAGTACTTTGCGGACATAAAGCCCAACACTCCCTACGGCATCGCAGACGGCATATCCATGCTGCGTACCTTCCCCGAAACAGAGGAGACCAAGAAGCTGCTGACCATTATATGCAAGCACGCAGGTATCCCCAAGGGAGCGGATTCCTTCCAGTATGATGAGGAGCTCCACAAGAAGATAAAGGATTCCTATGAGGAAATGTTCGCCTTCAAGCCCGTTAAGGAGGGAGAGACACCTGCTGAGGATCCCGAGAAGATCGACCGCAGCTACTATATGGAACAGATAATGGTAAACTATATCTGGACGTATTGCTTCCCCTATGCGGATATCAGTGTGGATCTCTGGAAGAATTTCGTATTCCTCAACACACTGTACAACGCACTTAAAGTAGCAGTTTCCTGCTACATCTACGGCTCAAAGACCCCCGATGAGGACTTTGTGTTCGTTATAACCGCCTTTGATACCGGCCTGCGCAGCATCAAGGGAAATCCGCTGAGAATGGTCGTGGAGTCCGAATCCAAGGCACAGCTCAGCAATAACGGCGATATGGCTATACTCTCCATAAGCTGACAATATATGGACTTTTTGACCCCGGGACAACCTTAAAAAAGATCGTCCCGGGGTATTTCTGAAAATACGGAGGATAAGAAGATAAAGAAATTCATACACTCTCTGAACCTGAACAAAGACCATCTGGCAGTGCTCTATGCCCTTTTTGCCTTCGTGCTGATAGCGGTGCCGCATCGTGTGGCAGGTGTGCTGCCTGATATAATAGGCGCAGTGATGCTGGTCTATGCTGTGGTGAACCTGATCGTATTCTACGCTGTTCCCGATTCGGATACTGAAGTGGGTGATTCGGTGCTTGCTGCGGCTGTGGGGCTTGTGCTCCTTTTGCAGGGGGAACATTCCGTAGTCACCATGGGTGTCATATGGGCAGTGTTTTCATTGCAGGAAACGGCGGCTGAAATGAATGTCACCTTCCGTGAAAAAAGCTACACCCCAAGAAATATAGTAGGTTATGTATTTACGATCATTCTTGCGGTGCTGCTGATGTTTGACCCTTTTGAGCATTTTCACACCCACATACGGATTCTCGGAGTTGAAATGCTTTTCTCCGTGATAGTAAGAAGACTGAGGCTTTTTGATAAAGGAAAGGAAGAGAAAGAATAACACTGTCGCTTCTCTGTACAGACGGTATCCAGGCCTCAGACAGCGTTCGCATTTGTTAGAAAACGATACACACGGCATACGACTGCTGCGTATGCCGTGTGTTCTTTACTTTTTATACCATTCTGTCATGACCTCTTCTGCCTTTTTGCCGTAGATCATGAAATCTCTCTGGGTGTGTATCTTCTCAGCGGGAGGAAGTGTGCATTTCCAGTCCCACCAGAAATAGCCCGCAAAGAAGTCCAGATCCCAGGTACATTCCATGGCGGTAAGGTAGAAATCAGCCTGCTCCTGCTCGTCGTTCTCCCTTTCGGGACGGTACATGAAATCCCATGGATAGGCAGTGCATCCGCTTTCGCTGCGCACACCTATCTCCGCAAACATAACGGGTCTTCCGTACTTTTGACTGCACTTTTCAAGGACGGGCACCACCTGCGCCCATTTACTCCTCATCATGTCCGCAGAACGGTCGGAAATGGTGCTGACGGGGTAGTATCCGCTGATGCCTATGATATCCACAGCGTCCAGCCATTCAAAGCGGAGCTCGTCTCCGTGGTTTATGTTGTGCATGATAAAGCCGCCGTACACCTTGCGCACCTCGGCTATCATCCTGCGGCAGTGCTCCGCCTGCTTGTCCATGCCTGCCATTTCGCAGCCTGTGCAGAGCATCTCGCAGGCTTTACGCTGTGCCAGCTTAGCGTAGTGGAGCATGAACCTTGTGTAGGATTCAAACCATTTCCCCCAGTATTCACAGTATTCGGTGGGAAAATCTATCCTCGCTCTCCAGGCGTGGTCAAGACAGTTCACCATGGGCTTTAGGCATACCTTCATGCCCATTCCCTTTGCCATGTCTATGGCGTGGATGATCTCCTCGTCTGTCTGGGTGATGCCGTAGGCTGAGAAGATACGCAGGGATGAAAAGCTCTCCTGGAAAGCATTCACCGTGATACATATCCAGTCGCAGCCGTCATCTGCCAGCCTTTGCATGGATATGCGGGCATTTTCACTCAGCATTTCGCCGTCTCTGCTGCCAAACCCCCAAGTGTAGCCTTTGCAGAAAACCTTGTCGTACATATGATATTGTCCTTTCGAGTGTTGTGATCATCGTGACCGATTCAGAATAAAGAAGCTGCGCCTCTCTGCCTCACAGGACAGGTATTTGGTCGGTTACAAAAGAATATTTACCGTGCTCTGTGTGACTGCTCCCGGAAAGATAAATATACGGGCGGCAGCCTGCACAGCCGATCACCAGTCGGAATCCCAGTCCATACCGCCGCTGTCCCAGGAATCACCGCTGTCCCAGTCGTAGCTGTCGTCCCAGCTGTCGGAGCCGGAATCGTTGTCGTCGTACCAGCTGGAATCCTCAAAATCCTTTCCGCTGTTGCCGCTGATCTTGTAATCTTCCTGGTTGTCGATGTTTATGTAGTCGGAAAGGGATTCATCGGAGCGGTACCAGTCATCATAGGTGTCATCGTAATAGTACCAGGTGTTGTTCTGGTAGTAATAATCCCTGTTGTTGTATCTGTAGTATCCGTTTGAGGGGGATTTGTCCAGTATGCAGGCAACTATGCCGCCTATAAAGAACAGGACTACTATAATGATAAAGATGTTGAAAAAGCATCCCCCGCCGCCGCTGCCGCCGTTTCCGCCGCTGCGGTCGGGTGCATTGTGTGCTTTCTGGTTGCTGATCTCCGCACGCAGCTTCTGGTAGATCTCGTTTACGGCATAGGCTTCATCGGAGCCTTTGTAGCGGACGGCTCTGCTGCCGTCTGCCTTGTTCTTGTAGACTACCACATCACCGTCTTCATCACGGTAGATACCGAAGGCACGGGGCTCTTTTATGTCCTTGCCTATAAAAAAGCGTGTGATGTTTTCGGGAGGAAGGTTTCGCTGTGCGTACCATTCCTGCAGCTGCTCTATGGTCTGCGGCTCCGAGGATGCGGTGCGGGTCACGCCCGAAAGGGGAGCGCCGCACTGAGGGCAGGTCTCCTCCCTTTCATCCACCATGTTTCCGCAGTAATCGCATTTAATTTTCATAGGCTTCTACCTTTCGGATCCTCCTATTGCCTTTATGGTGGCAGTGAGGAGAGTTTCAAAGCGAGCGGCGGACTCACGTCCGGTCTGTTCTACCTCCGCATGGGAGAGCTCTCTGGTCGTCATGCCGCAGGCAAGGTTAGTGATGAGGGAAAGCCCTATTGTGCGCATTCCCATGTGCCTTGCGGCTATGGCTTCAACTGCGGTGGACATACCGACAGCATCAGCACCCCAGGATCTGTACATCCTGATCTCCGAGGGGGTCTCGTACTGGGGACCCGATACCTGGATGTACACCCCTTCTTTAAGGTCGATGTCCTTTTTGCGTGCCTGCAGCTTTACAAGGTCTCTCAGCTTTGCGGAGTATATATCCGACATATCCGGGAACCTGGGACCGAGTTCATCCATGTTTTTCCCTATGAGCGGAGAGGGCACCATGCAGATATGATCCCTTATGAGCATAAGATCTCCGGGTACAAAGCCCCAGTTGATGCCGCCGGCAGCATTGGTGATGATGAGCTTTTTTGCTCCAAGCATATTCATGACCCTGATGGGCATGACCACCTGATCGGGAGTGTATCCCTCATAGTAGTGCACTCTGCCCTGCATGAGCACCACTTTTATGGTGCCTACCTGTCCGAATATAAGATATCCTTCGTGTCCGGGAACGGTGCTTGTGGGGAAATGGGCTATCTCATCATAATCAATGGGTATCATGGATGATATCTTGTTGGCATAGCCTCCGAGACCGCTGCCCAGGATGACCGCAACTTCGGGTCTGAAATCCGTTACTTTTCTGACAGAGGCGACTGCCTCCTCCAATATCCTGTATTCCAAAGTGAAAACTCCTTATTGTGTCTTTTATTCAAGTGCCTTCATAGTCTCACCAATGGCTTCTATGAGCTTTACCTTTGCTTCATCAGGGGGGACTTCAAGCTGTGCGGCTGCCATGGTCTGGTGACCGCCGCCTCCCAGCTTTTCCATTACGAGCTGTACATTGAGGGCGCCGAAAGAACGGGCGGAAATGTTGCTGCCTGCGGGCGTGGCAAATACCACGAAGCTGGCGTCCACTCCTATGATGCCAAGCATCTCATCCGCAGCCTGTGCTGCTGCGACCCTGACCTCAGGGGTGTTCTCATTGCTGACTGCCACCGCACACCGGTCGTATATCTCGGTGGTCGTAATGAATTTGGAGCGCATCAGCTCCGTTTCAATGGAGCTTGCAAAAAGCAGCTTTACCGCAATGGTGTCTGCTCCCAGCTTTTTCAGGTAGGCGGCTGCTTCAAAGGTGCGCACGCCTGTTTTGACGATGAAATTTTTCGTATCCAGCATTATGCCTGAAAGAAGGGCATCGGCATAGTAGCTTGATATGCTTCCGGGAATATCAAGATACTGTATGACCTCTGTCACCATTTCTGCCGCAGATGAGGCGTAGGGTTCATGAAGGGAAAGAACGGCATTGTCTATGCAGGTGACTACCTGCCTGTGGTGATCTATGTACACCACTCTGTGAGCTGCCTCATATACCGCCTTTGAGTCAAGGAGCTCCTTGTTGTTGGTATCCACTACTATGAGAACGCCTGTGTCCTTTACCATGGAAACGGCGGTCTCCTCGTCCACAAAGAGATCCTCTCCCTCGTCAAGGTTGTTTTTCAGCCTGTCAATGATAGGCATGGCAAGGGTGGCGGAGATGTTTGAATACACATAGGCATTTACACCCGCAAGGCGGAGCGCTCCCGCAAGACCCGCAGCGGAGCCTACGGCATCAAGGTCGCCCCAGGAGTGACCCATGATAACGGCGTGCTCGGCTCCCGAAAGAAGGCTCAGGAGCCCGGATGCAAAGATACGCACCTTTACCTTGGTGTTCTTGCCCTGTGTCTGGGAATTGCCGCCGAAGAAGGTGAATTCCTTGTCGTCCTTTATGGCCACCTGGTCGCCTCCGCGTCCCTGGGTCATTTCCAGTGCCTGCTTTGCCAGTACCTCACATTCCTTCAGTGTGCCTGAGCCCTTTCCCACACCTATCGACAGTGTCACGGGAGTGTGTTCTCCCACCATTATCCTGTGAGCCTTTTCCATAATGGATTTGAAGCCGTCGGATATGAGCTTTGCCAGCTCTGCATCACTGATAAGGCAGAAATATCGGTCGGTGGACATTTTTCGTATGATGCCGCTGTGCTCGTCCACAAATTCCTCTATAAGACGGTCGATCTGCATGGTGATGTGACCCTTGTCGGAGTCCTTGCTGTTGGAGATCATTTCATCAAGGTTGTCTATAAGGACGATCATCACCCTTGTGCGGTCGTCAAGGAACTGCTTTCTTGTGCGGATAAGCTCTGTCATGTCCTCAAAGCAGAGGAGAGTAAGCTCCGAAGAGCCGCCCTCGTATTCCTTGTCGGTGGTGAGGGCACGAACTCTGAAATCCCCCGATTCAAATTCCACGGTCACTTCCTTGTTTTCCGTCAGCTTCGTCAGATCCACATCCACGATAGACTTCAGGTTGGTGCCGTAGATCTCGCCGCCCTTGATCCTTTCGCTGAAAGCAAGGTTGAACCAGATTATGACGCCGCTGCTGTCAATTATAAGGGCGGGAGCGGGGAACTTGTACAGAGAGTCCTTTTCGGTGAGGTTGAACTGCTCCTCCATTTCCGACACGAATCTGAAAAGATTGTCTCTCGACTTTGAAAAAAGTATGAGGTAGACTATCACCAGTGCGGAAATAATGGCAAGCATTATCCAGAACAAAAAGTCATTGTACATGGAAAGGGAGAACGCACACACAAGTGCCGCCAGAACAAGCAGCATGGAAACGAGTTTGAATGCTCTCCAGCCTTTACCTGTCAAAAATATACACCTTCTTTAGGCAGTCGGTGACTGCAGTATAGAATCAGCCGCAGTCCCAGTTAAAGAGGACTTTGGAGAAGTCAAGTCTTTTAAGATCCTCCGGGGTGATGAAGAAATTGGCTGTGCCGCCGTCGCCCCATTCGATGCAGACATCGTTTTCCGGATCGTACACACAGTCCGACTGGAAAAGGATGATGTTGTGATCCTTCAGAAAGTCCTCGGAGGCTCTGGGATCCTGCTGTTCAAACCTCGGATAGCCGCCTGTCTGAGAGAAGTTGTCATCCTCGCCGCTGCTGTTTATTTCCCACAGCTCTTCCGGCAGTTCTTCGGCACCGAAGCACTTTTCGAGAGTGCCTTTGAATTCCTTTCTGTAAAGGTGAAACAGGGAGTCGGCTCTGACACCTGTCTTTTCCTCTATGACACGGAGAACTATCCGTTCAAAGCGGTGATCGTCTGCGGTGGCACGGCTGATGCCTTTTTCGCCTGTGATAAGATATTCTCCCCGGACGGGGAATTCGTCGTACTCTTCATCCGTTTCCGGGATATCCTTCTCCGAATACAGAAGTGCCGGGTCTGTGATGATGTTTTCATGGTAGACGACCTTGTATCCGCCCTCTAAAGAACCCATATGCGGCAGACCGTAGTCTCCGTCGGGGCAGATGAAGAACTGCAGTATCCCTTTGCGGGGGAAACCGTCTGTATGGGGCAGTTCCCCGAAGTTGAGCTGGGCGAGGAACCTGAGTGTCCTTCCGCTTTCGGTCTCCCCGCTGCCCTCGGGCCATCCCATGCCCTTGGGATAATAGGGAGTACCCCCTGCCTTAGACTGCCACAGACTGCATTTTTGCGCAGTGAAGCGCAGCTTTACACATTCCAGGGGCGGCAGCTCCTTTTCTATGAGCGGAAGGATATCATCCTTTACGGATACAAGTGCCATGCTCTTTACTCCCTTATCGGTCTGCGACAGCAAGTATGAGGCCGTTTACTGCCTGCTGGAGCTCGTCTGCTATGTCGGCAGTCTTTGAGGCGGAATCCTCCACCACTGCTCCCGTGCTCCTGTTGTCGGTCAGGTTCCCCTTGAGTGTGGAAACGGCATTCTGGAGCTTGTCAAGTATCATGACAAGCTGGGGAAGGCTTTCTTCGTCAAGGCTGTCGTTTGCCCTGCAAAGGGCTATCACCTTGGAGAGTATATCCTCTATCTTCTCGGACATGGAAATGGCCTGGGTATTGGTGCTGCCCAGATTGTTAAGTGTATCCCTGAGAGAGCGCACATCATCGGCAACCTTGTCGGTGAGCTTCTTCACTCCTACGGCAGACTGAGCCACCTTGGCGATGAGCTCGTTATCTGCGGGCTGAGGCTCGGGAGCAGGTGCGGGAACGGTCTCTGTCACGGGAGCGGCAGCGGGTGCTTCCGCCTGCTCCTTTGCCGTAAAGAATTCCTCCAGAGCGGCTTTTCTTCTTGATATATCGTCAAAGGTAGGCTTGTCGGGAAGATCTATATACTTTCTGACAACGCTTCTGGGGTTTATCCTGTCGTCAAAGAGCTTGAAATTCCTGTCCGTGCCGGTGAGGTTGGTCTTTCTCCTGCTGCGGGCATCTATCTCCACACGCCTGCGCATGGTCTTGATGTCAAGAGCTGTGGCATCGTCGTCGTCAAAAGCACCTATGCCGAAGCCGCATCCGCCTGCACAGGTCAGGACCTCCAGCACATCCGGGCGTATCTTATCCTCGGGAAGGTTCTCGTTGACGAACTCATCCATATCCTTATAGCAGCCCTTGCCGTCGCTGCTGGCGATGATGGCGGAGGGCTCGTTCACGGCAATGCTCTCACGCATACCGCCGGGGTAGGCGTAGAGGCCGCCAAGCTGACCCTGGGACATATCGTCAAAATCGTAGAGCATACTGCCGTTGCTGATATCCTTGAACTCTATCCTCTTGCGGCGGAAATACTCTCTGAGCCTTTTGTAGGTGACATTGTACTCTACATGGGAGGTCTCCGCAAATTCAAGGGACATGGCGGGGCAGGGAGAGAGTACGGCTACTGCATAGCTTTTCTTGATGAAATCCCTTACATATACGGCTTCACAGGACATGGGGCTGTGTATGGGCGCCACACTGTCCATGGCATCAGGATGATACACCTCCATATAGCGCACTGCTGCGGGGCAGTGGTTGGAGATGACATTTTTGGATGTGCCGTTCTCTATGTTCTTGCAGTACATCCATGAAGCTATATCGGCACCGAATGCGCCGTCGTAGATCCCGTCTGCTCCGTTTTGCTGGAACCACCTGAGAAGTGCCTGCCACTTTGTCCCGAAGGCGGCTTTTACCGCAGGATGAGCAATGATGATGATCTTGCGGTCACCCAGGTCTCTGAAAAACTTTTCCGTGTCGTCGTTATAATCTCTTCCGCCGTGGTCGCAGGCTGCAACACAGGCACCGCAGGCGATGCACTTGTTGTTGTCTATCTCTATGACCTGTCTGCCGTCGTCAAGGGTCCGTACAAAGTTTGCGAGCGGAGAAGGACATACGCTCACACACTTTCTGCATCCGTCGCAGCGTTCATGGTTTGTTTCTATGATGGGTGACAATTTCATATGAATGACTCCTTATCCGTGTGTATAAGATGCTCCTAACATTCCCTTTTAATAAGGACATTACTGTTTACAATTCTACCACAAAAATCCCAAAATATCAATAGTTTTTATTCAAATGAATATATCACACAAATAATAAAAGTAAAGTTTAGCTATTATTACCATTAAATTTATCATGGATAGTGTATAATGCAAAGTTTTGCGGAGACGGCTCCCTGTTATTTTAAATTTTCGGAAAGGTATTGACTTTTTTGGAGATTTGATATAAAATGAAGTAGTATAATTCAGTAAAAATTGTCAGAGGGTCCTGACATATCCGGCAGCAGGTCCTGCCATGCGGGATCCCCGATACGGAGGTATTCAGAATGGACATAAAGAAGATAGCAAACGGCGAAGAACTCACAGTAGAGGTATCCGGAAGGCTCGACACCGTTACAGCGCCTACTCTTGAGGCAGAGCTCAAGACCTCCCTTGACGGCGTGACCGTTCTTGTTTTCGATTTCGCAGGTCTTGACTATATCTCATCCGCAGGTCTCAGAGTTCTGCTCTCCACCCAGAAGGTGATGAACAAGCAGGGCAAGATGATAATCAGGAACGCAAATGATTCCATCATGGAGATCTTTGACGTTACGGGCTTTGTGGATCTGCTCACCATTGAATAATATCTGCGGGCGGCTGCCCGCAGGAACGCTTTTTGAATAAGAAACGCATTTTTGCACTCATCTTCGTTCTGCAAAAAAAAGGCAGCCGTTCACGCAAGAACGGCAGCTGCTGCTTTGCGCCCCGCAGGGACGGGCTTTCCGTGACGGCAGATGGGGAAAGGTAGGGTGTGTCCAATGGCTGAGCTGAATGTACCCGCAAGGGTAGATAACCTGGATGAGGTCATAGATTTTGTGAATCGGCAGCTCGATGAAACGGACTGCTCTATGAAGGTGCAGGTCCAGATAGATGTTGCTGTGGAGGAGATCTTCGTAAACATAGCAAGCTATGCCTATGCGCCGGGTGAAGGCGGTGCCTGTATACGCTTTGAGGCGGACAGGGAAAAAAACGAGGCTCTGATAACCTTCATCGACGGCGGTGTGCCCTATGATCCGCTTGCAAAGCCGGATCCGGACGTTACCCTGTCGGCGGAGAAAAGGCAGATCGGCGGTCTCGGCATCTATATGGTAAAAAAGTCAATGGATGGCATGACCTATCGCTATGAGGACGGAAAAAACATCCTCACCATTATGAAAAAGCTGTGATTTCGGTCTGCTAATGTATGATTATTAAGGGTGGTAACTATGAACGAGAAAGAATTATATGAGCTCTGGTGTGAAAAGGCGATAGACGATCCCGACCTCAAGACGGAGCTTGAATCCGTAAAGGGTGATGACGCGGCTATACAGGACAGATTCTACAGGGATCTTGAGTTTGGCACCGGCGGCCTCAGAGGTGTTATAGGCGCAGGTACCTACAGAATGAATATCTACACCGTAAGACGTGCCACACAGGGGCTTTCGGATTATGTGAACAAGGCATTTACCGACCCTTCCGTAGCTATCAGCTATGACAGCCGCATCAAGTCCGATGTGTTTGCAAAGCAGGCTGCAAGCGTTCTTGCCGCCAACGGGATAAAGGTATATATCTATCCCGAGCTTATGCCCACACCCATGCTTTCCTATGCGGTGCGTGCCCACAAGTGCGCAGCAGGTATCATGGTCACCGCTTCCCATAACCCCGCCAAGTACAACGGCTACAAGGTGTACGGCCCCGATGGATGCCAGCTCACTCTTGATGCTGCCGAAATGGTGCTGAGAAATATCAACGCCCTTGATATGTTCGGCGGCGCAAAGGTGGCAAATTACGATGAAGCCCTTGCCTCCGGAATGATAAACATCATTTCCCAGGATGTTATAGATGCTTATCTGAATGAAGTTTTGAAGCAGGGCATACACACCGACCTTGTTAAGTCCAGCGGTCTGAAGGTAGTCTACACTCCCCTCAACGGCACGGGAAACAAGCCTGTGCGTGCTATCCTTGACAAGATAGGCGTGGAGAAGGTAGTAGTAGTCCCCGAGCAGGAGTACCCCGACGGCACCTTCAAGACCTGTCCTTTCCCCAACCCCGAGATCAAGGAGGCACTGGCGCTGGGTCTCAAGCTCTGTGAGACAGAAAAGCCCGACCTGCTCCTTGCAACCGACCCCGACTGCGACAGAGTGGGTATAGCTGTTCCTTCCGATAACGGCTATGTTCTCTTCTCAGGTAATGAGACAGGTGCTCTTCTCCTTGAATACATCTGCTCCGAGCGCATAAAGACAGGCACCATGCCCGAAAATCCCATTGCCGTAAAGACCATCGTTACCACCGAGATCGCTGCAAAGATAGCCGAGGAATACGGTGTTGAGATGATAAACGTGCTCACGGGCTTCAAGTTCATAGGCGAGCAGATAGGCTTTTTGGAGAACAAGGGCGAGGAGAACCGCTATGTATTCGGCTTTGAAGAGAGCTACGGCTACCTTGCCGGCACTTATGTAAGAGACAAGGATGCTGTTGTGGCTTCCATGCTCATCTGCGAGATGGCAGCCTTCTACCGTACAAAGGGCATCTCCCTCCTTCAGGCAAGGGCAAATATGTATGCCAAGTACGGTGCATACCTCCACACCCAGTCCTCCTTTACCTGCGAGGGCGCCAGCGGCATGGAGCGCATGAAGGAGATAATGGCAGGTCTGCGTGCAGACGCTCCCAAGGAGATAGGCGGTCTGAAAGTAAAGAAGATAGAGGATTATTCCACCTCTGTTGCTCTTGATACCGAAAGCGGCGCCAAGACCATGCTCACTCTTCCCAAGTCCGATGTTCTGGCATACACTCTTGAAGAAGGTGCAGGGGTAATAATCCGTCCTTCCGGCACTGAGCCGAAGATAAAGTGCTACTACACCACCAAGGGCGAGACCCAGGATGCGGCAAAGGAGCAGGAAAAGGTGATCTCCGCCGACTTTGCGAAGATACTGGGCTTCTGATAAAGGATATATTCCCCGGAGCGGCGATGCTCCGGGGATTTTTGCGTATCAGGTGGCGTGCCCGCACATATCCCGCAGATGGGACACGGACTGCGGTCATATACATTCACGAAAAATGCCTTCCTTTTTACTTGACAGCCCCGTAAAATGATGATATAATGGTATGGCAAGCAAGCTATGCGGTCTGAACGCTCATGCGTTAGGAAAGTCCGGGCATCACAGAGCAGGGCAGCTGCTAACGGCAGCCGAGGGCGACCTTAGGGAAAGTGCAACAGAAAATTACCGCCCGCAAGGGTAAGGGTGAAAAGGCGAGGCAAGAGCTCACCGGGGCACGGGAGACCGTGCTGCCGTGTAAACCCTGTCCGATGCAACGCCTATTGGTACAGTCAAGATGATGTTTGCTCGACAGTCTTGCTGTAATGGCGGCTAAAGTGTTACGGCGACGTTTCACTCAGATAGATGACCGCACACGACAAAACCCGGCTTATCGGCTTGGTTGCCACAGAGCCGCAGAGAGATCTGCGGCTTGTGTTATCGGATACGGGATAACTTTGCTTAAATAAAGGGAGAGCTATGAACAGATTTGATCTAATAACTCCGGAGGGAACAAGAGACCTGCTTTTCGAGGAATGTGCGGCAGTGAAGTCCGTGGAGGGAAGGCTGCTGAAAATGTTTTCCGACAGGGGATACTCCGAGGTCACCACTCCGGGACTTGAGTTTTACGATGTATTTGACTCCAAGTCAAGGTATTTTCCGCAAGAGAGCATGTACAAGCTGGTAGACAACAGGTCACGCCTTATGGTGGTGCGCCCCGATACTACCATGCCGATCGCAAGGATGACGGCCACCCGTCTTAAAGACCGTGCGCTGCCTATACGCCTCTGCTATTCTCAGAGCGTTTTCAGGAACCGCCCCGGTATGAGAGGGCGCCGTGACGAGATACGCCAGACAGGCATAGAGCTGATAGGTGCTGGCACAAAGCGTGCAGAGCTTGAGGTGCTGTCTATGGCTCTTGACAGCCTCCGCTCCTTCAGAACAGGAGGATCAAGGCTGGAGCTGGGTCACATCGGCTTTTTCAAAGCGTTTTTGTCCGAATTTGACAGTGACACTGTGGAGGAGATACGTTCCCTCATAGAATACAAGAATTACCCCGCACTGGACGATCTTCTTTCGGAATTTCCCCAGAGTGCGGACAGAGATGCGCTGAAGCACCTTCCCAGACTTTTCGGCGGGACAGAGGTATTTGACAAGGCAGCAGCCATAGCAAAGGGCAATAGTGCAGCCCTTGCCGCCCTTGAAGATCTGAAAAAGACCTACGGGGTGCTGTCAGGAATGATGGAAAAGGGCAGCATCACCATAGATCTGGGGCTTGTGAACCGTATGGATTACTACACAGGCATCGTGATGAAGGGCTATGTGGAGGGCTTCGGCGAGGCTGTGCTCTCGGGCGGAAGGTATGACAATCTTCTGGCAGATTTCGGCCTTGATGTGCCTGCGGTAGGCTTTGCAGTGAATACGGATTCCGTCGCTAGAGCGGAAATGAAGACGGAGCCGCCGGTGCTTCGGTCTGCTGATACCCTTGTATTCTGGGAAGATGGCTATGAGGCAGAGGCATTGTCACTTGCGGGAAAGCTCACGGCAGAGGGAAGGACCGTTGAGACCGCTGTTTGCGATGATAAGGAAAGCGCAGTAAGATACGCCGCTGAACACGGCATGAAGTTATATACATTGCCCGGGGAGGTGCAGTAATGAAGGAACAGAGACCGCTTCGCATAGCTCTTACAAAGGGACGCCTCGAAAAGGACACGGTGGGGCTCCTTGAAAAAATGGGCTATGACTGCACACAGGTGCGTGAAAAGGGCAGGAGGCTCATCCTTCCCGTGGGGGACACCATTGAGGTAGTGCTTGCAAAGGCTGCGGATGTTATAACCTATGTGGAAAACGGTGTCTGCGACCTGGGCGTTGTAGGCAAGGACACCATCATAGAAATGAACGGCAAATTCTTTGAGCTCTGTGACCTGGGCTTCGGCAGATGCCGCTTCGCTCTGGCGGGAAAGAAGGGGGACGACTTTTACAGCGGCACCCATGTGCGCACCATTGCCACAAAGTACCCCACCGTCACCCGGAATTTCTTTGAAAAGAAGAATATGGATGTGGAGATAGTCAAGATCGAGGGCAGTGTTGAACTGGCACCTCTTCTGGGACTGTCCCATGCCATTGTGGACATAGTGGAGACAGGCACCACTCTGAAGGAAAACGGACTTGAGGTCTTTGAATACATCTGCCCCATTTCCGCAAGGCTCATTGCCAATATGGTCTCCTTAAAGCTCAGACAGACCGAGATAGAGGAGCTTATCGCAAAGATAGAGAAAAACCTTTCTGCGGGGAATGCCGTTTGAAATTCTTTGAGACTGTAAGAAACGGCTGGAAAAGGGTAGATAAGGCACTTTTCCTTATGCCTGCGCTGCTGTCGGTGTTCAGCGTGGTGCTGCTGCGCTCTGCCGTGGCAAACGATGCGGCTACCATCGCCATAAACTCCGGCATGTACAAGACACAGGCGATCATAACGGCTGCATCCTGGGTGGTGGCGTTCATTATCTGCGCCATAGACTATTCCTCCGTGGTTAAGCTGTCTGTGGTGTACGCCCCTTTTGCCATAGGGCTGTCCCTGCTGGTCTTTACGAGCCTTGGCATAGAGGTGGCAGGGGATAAGGCGTGGCTGGATCTGAAATTCATTACCATCCAGCCCTCGGAACTGCTGAAGATCGCCTTTATAACCACCTTTGCCATGCACCTTTCCCATGTAGGGGAAAACATCAACAAGATAGGCAGTCTCCTGCTGCTCCTCCTCCATGCTGCTGTGCCGATGGGCATAGTTTTCCTGCAGGGGGATGACGGCACACTGCTGGTCTTTGCACTTATCGCCGCCATAATGATGTTCGGAGCGGGTCTGTCCTGGCTTTATATCATACCCTGCCTCATAGCCCTGCCGGTGGTGGGTTATCTGGTGTGGAACCATGTGATGAAGGACTTTCAGAAAATGCGCTTTCTGGTGCTTTTCAACGATGAACTGGATCCTCTGGGTATCGGCTATCACCAGAGAGTGAGCAAGCTGGCACTGGGTTCGGGGCAGCTTACGGGCAAGGGGCTCTACGGATCGGAATATGTGAAGGTGCCGGAAGTGGCGAACGACTTTATTTTTTCCTATGTGGGTCAGTGCTTCGGCTTCATAGGCTGTGCAGTGGTGCTGCTCGTTTTCCTTTTCATCTGCTTAAAGATACTTGCGGATTCAAGGATCGCAAGGGATCCTCTCGGAAAACACATCTGCATCGGTGTGTTTGCCATGGTCATCATCCATTGTATGCTCAATGTGGGGATGGTAGTTGGAAAATTCCCGGTAGTAGGCGTTCCGCTGCCTTTCCTTTCTCAGGGCGGTACATCCGCTTTGGCGTTTTATATCGGCATAGGGCTTGTTATGAGCACTTATGCCCATTGTGAAAAGAAACATAAGGTGTTTTATGATAATGACTGAAGATGAACTTTATCTGGGCTGCATGGCTCTGAAAAACGAACTTTCGGTGTGTGACAGCGTGCTTATAGGCGCAGGGGCGGGGCTTTCCGCCTCTGCGGGCTTTCTTTATTCGGGGGAGCGCTTCAAAAAGGAATTTTCCGATTTTGAAAAAAAGTACGGTATCTCCGATATGTACAGCGGCGGATTCTGCGATTTCCCCACAGAGGAAGAAAGGTGGGCTTTTTTCTCCCGCCTTGTTTACATCAACCGTTACAGGGATGAGGATAACGGCACCTACAAAATGCTTCTCGACCTTGTAAAGGACAAGGACTATTTTGTTATCACCACCAATGTGGATCACCTTTTTCAGAAGGCGGGATTTGACAAAAAGCGTATTTTCTACACACAGGGGGATTACGGCCTTTTTCAGTGCTCCGAGCCCTGTCACAGCAGGACATACGACAATGAAGAGGTCATTGGTCGGATGTATAGGGAGCAAAGGGATATGAAGGTGCCGTCGGAGCTCCTGCCCAAATGCCCTGTGTGCGGCAGGCCTATGGTGATGAACCTGCGCTCCGATGAGAGATTCGTTGAGGATGAGGGCTGGCATGATGCCCTTGACAGATACAACGACTTTGTAAGCTCTCATGTGCTGAAAAGGATGCTGCTGCTGGAACTGGGCGTGGGGATGAACACGCCGGGCATCATAAAATACCCCTTCTGGAGAATGGCGGACGAATTCCCCAATATGACCTATGCCTGCGTGAATATGGGGCAGGCTGCGGTGCCCCGTGAGATAGAGGATAAGTCCGTGTGCATAAACGCAGATATAAAGAGGGTACTGGAAATACTTGGAGGTGAAGGAAATGAAGCTTGCTGAGGCTTTGCAGGAAAGAGCGGATCTCAACAGGAAGATAGAGGAGCTGAGGAGGAGGATCTCCCAGAGCCTTCTGACACAGGAGGGTGAGGAACCCCCGGAGGATCCGGATCAGCTTATAAAGGAGCTGGATAATGCAGCGGACAGGCTTTCCCGCCTTACTGTTGCCATAAACCACACAAACTGTGTTACGGAAGTAAATGGGAGCAGCCTTACGGAGATGATCGCAAGGAAGGATATGCTGGCTCTCAGGCTCTCTGCCTACCGTGATATGGTCCATGTGGCAGGACAGAGCGTTTCAAGGTCGAGAGGGACGGAGATAAAGATACTTCCCGTCATAAAGGCATCCGAGCTGCAAAGGACTGCCGACAGCATAGCAAAGGAGCTGCGGCTCCTTGACAATACTTTGCAGGAGAGCAACTGGAAAACAGAACTGATCGGTAAATGATCGGCAGGTAGTCCCCGAAAGCAGGGTGCATATCGGAGCGGCAGCGGCTCTGAGGGCTGTATGAAGAAATTCATTGTCTATTGGTTATACTCGGGCAGTATAAGCAGGTCCGAATCCTGCAGGGATAGTTACGCCCCTGACGGTGTACGAATGTATCTTTAGCTTTATCTTTATTACCTGATATGAGCTGCCCGAGGGGACGAGGGCGGGAACGGGGAAGTTTTCCTCACAGACAACAAAACACCGCCTTGTACCCTCGTACCAAGGCGGTGTTTATTCTTCCTGCTCGTCACACGAGCCCGACTGACCTTTCAGGTGGAATCACTCCCTCTCATCTATAGTGCCCGAATAAACTTCAAAATAGTTCCTTTAAACGCTTCCTTTCAGGAATACTGAGAATTCTATTTAAAGCATTCATCATGCGGTAAATTTATGGTAACTAACTTTCCATTGGACTATCTCCTGACATTTTAAATATCACCGGATAAAAGTGATCATGCCATCGGGATCCTTCTCCTTTTCATGAATTTGCAGCCGATACGCAATTTCAACTGTCCATGGGACTTCTCCTTATACAAGCCAAACAAATCCTAAAGTGTTGCCGAAAAGCCTTGCTCAGCACATTGGAATTATCTCCTTTACTCAGAGTCGATCTTTGTAAAAAACCTAACTGTCCATGGGACTAACTCCTTAACATCCGGGATCTGTAAAACGAGTCGAGAGAAACTATAAACTGTACATCGGAGTATCTCCTTCAACATATTTATGGATAGGAAACTCGTAATGATCTTTAACTGTCCATTGGACCGTACCTCTCACCGTGTATTGTCTGTCTGTTTTTTCCGCAGCCCCCGAAAGACCATCCGAAGACCCGGCGTTACCTGTGATTCAGATCGTGAAAACCTCGTGTCTGCATACCAGAAGTGCTCCTTCCATTCATAAAGCTATCCTGCGGACCATGCGCCCGCTCTGTGAACTGCTTTTTGGACTCACTCCTAACTTAAAGTCTTCAAACCTCTGCTGTACGAAAAGTTACAGCCGTACTAAGTAGCCTGTTGGACTCACTCCCTTTTAATCAGATGAAAGCGGATGCAAACCTGAAACCTTTCATAATGATCACCTCTGTTACGAGTGTGTCTATACCACCCCGCAGGATGATAGGCTTCCTTGGAAAAACCTCCGTCGTTTTTCCGTTACAGCTTTGATAAAGAGAGAACCGTCGGGAAAGACTGAGACATCCGCCAACTCCGCACCTCGTTTTCTTGTTCGGGGGTACAAAAATACCGCCCGAGATGCACCTAACAGAGGATGTCCTCATGCTGCAGCTCCTGCGGCTCAAGCTTATCGGTTCAAAAGCAAGATCTTTTAACTCCGGAAGTGGGCGGCAACTTCGCCGCAACTACCTTTAAACTTCCCTAAATCTCGCCGAGAGCCGAGCCGCTGCGGAACTCTCTTTTAAGCTGTGTCACTGTTGCCATGGGACTCGCCTCCAAACCTTTCGCATATTCGACCGGTACCTCCTTGGAATGCTCCCTCGAGCTGTTTCCTTTCGGACTTCCCTGTCGTTGATATTATACTACCATATCTTTTGTTCAATGTCAATAGATTTCCCTGAAAATAACTCACATACTTTGTGCATGATTTTTAGGGATTTTTACTATTGACATTTTTTCTGAATTTGTGATATAATGATAGAGTTGGTGCAGTGTATGTTGACCCGTTCCCGGAAAGCTCTTTGGGAACGGGCTTTTTGCGTTACAGCCTGCCTTCGGCAAACGAGCGGCAGGTGCCGGCCTGTTTTTCGATCAGAGGTGAGCGTATCCCTGCCGAACGAAAACACCGCACCCGGCACCGGAGGACCCTGCGGCTTGTGGTCATATATCCGTTTTCTTCCTTCATTTCTTTGTCTATTCTGACGATTGACGGAAACTCTTAAAAAGTATAGAATAATCCTATGACTTTGTAGCAGAGGGGTGACCAGATGGGAGAACAGAAGAAAAACCGTATAGATATGTGTGAGGGACCCATACTCACAAAAATGATAGCCTTTTCCCTGCCTCTTATGGCATCGGGCGTATTGCAGCTCCTTTTCAACGCAGCGGATATAGTGGTGGTGGGGCGCTTTGCGGGTGAAAATTCCCTTGCGGCGGTGGGCTCCACCGGTTCACTTGTGAACCTGCTGGTGAACCTTTTCATAGGGCTCTCCATAGGTGCAAACATAGCGGCTGCCCGGTTCATAGGCGCAAAGCAGAAAAAAGAGGTGAGCCTTACGGTGCACACCTCCATGGCACTGAGCATAGTCTGCGGGCTCATCATGACCGTTGTGGGCTTTTTCCTTTCCGAGACGGCATTAAGGCTCATGGCAACTCCCGAAGAGGTGCTGCCTCTTGCGGCGGCATACCTGCGCATATACTTTCTCGGGATGACCTCCAACATGATCTACAACTTCGGCGCCGCTATCCTCAGAGCGGCGGGAGATACGAAAAGACCCCTTTTCTACCTGCTGACGGCAGGGGTCATAAATGTGATACTGAACCTTGTCTTTGTCATCTTTTTCAAAATGGATGTGGCAGGCGTGGCACTGGCTACCATCATTTCCCAGACTGTTTCCGCCTTTCTCATCGTCCGCTGCCTTGTGAAGGAGGAGGGGATGATAAAGCTGGACCTCAGATCCCTTAAAATGGAGAAGACAAAGCTCATCATGATCCTGAAGCTGGGTATACCCGCAGGGCTGCAGGGCTGCCTGTTCTCACTTTCAAATGTGGTGATACAGTCCTCCGTCAACAGCTTCGGGAACCTGGTGGTGGCAGGGAACTCCGCTGGGCTCAATATAGAGGGCTTTGTCTATGTGTCCATGAATTCCTTCTACCAGTCCTGCATCAGCTTTGTGGGGCAGAACTACGGAGCGGGAAAGTACAGGCGTATCGACAAGGTGGTGCTCTATGCCTTCGGGTGCGTGCTTGTGACGGGCATCGCACTGGGGCTTTTCTGCCTGCGCTTTTCGGAAGAGCTCATTTCCGTATACTCCGACAACCCCGATGTAATAGCAGCGGGAAAGGTGAGGATGGATATCATCATGAAGACCTATTTCCTGTGCGGCTCCATGGATGTTATGGTGGGGGCTCTCAGGGGGACGGGACACTCCATCACCCCCATGATAGTTTCCTTTGTCTGTGTCTGCGGCTTCAGGATGCTGTGGATAGCGACGGTATTTATGATGCCGGAGTACCACAGGGCGGACACCATATACTGGTCATACCCGATATCATGGTTTTTGGCGCTTTTGGTGAATACTGTTTTCTTCCTCTTTGCAAGAAACAGTTATATACACAAAACGGAGAGCACAGTCCGTGAAAATTTTTCATGATCCGACACTTGACATACAAAAAAACTTATAGTATAATGAATGAAGTGACATGCGGGACAAAGCGGGACTTTGCTCCGTGTGTCTGTAAAACATAATAACAATGGTTTATCGCTTCACCCTTTAAATCGATCCCGTGAGGTCGGCAAGGTAATGTGTCGTGAGTTTGGCATATCTGTACCTGTCTGCCCCGTGGGCGGCAGGTATTTTTTGTGAGGGCAAAATGGAAAAAAGAACGGTAATACTGGATGAAAAGGCTGTAAACAGAGCTGTCACCCGTATATCCTACGAGATCATAGAGAGAAACAAGGGAGTGTCCTCCGTCTGTCTTGTGGGCATACTTTCAGGCGGCGTGCTGCTGGCACAGCGCATAGCGGAGAGGATACGGGAAAACGAGGGAGTGGAGGTGCCTGTGGGCATACTTGACATCACACCCTTCAGGGACGACAGAAAGCAGACGGGTCCCGACCGCACAAGGCTGGATTTTGACGTTACCGGGAAAAACATCGTGCTGGTGGATGATGTGCTTTACACCGGAAGAAGCGCCAGAGCAGCCATGGATGCTGTCATAAGGCGGGGGCGTCCGGGCTCCGTACAGCTGGCGGTGCTCATAGACAGAGGTCACAGGGAGCTCCCCATAAGACCGGATTATATAGGGAAAAACGTGCCTACATCAAGGGAAGAGAAGATAAATGTCCGCCTTGGTGAAAAGGATGCGGCAGACTGCGTGGAAATACTCAGAGCGTGAAAGGAGCAGAAAATGCGGAAAACTCTGTACAAGGATCTTGACATCTACACGGACAAGGAACACATAAAAGGAGACATACTGGTAAACGGAGACATTATAGAGGACATAGGCGATATCTCCGAAACGGCTGCGGACACAGTCATAGACTGTGAGGGACTTACAGCCCTCCCGGGGCTCTGCGACATACACGTTCATTTCAGAGATCCGGGGCAGACCCATAAGGAGGATATCATCACAGGATGTGGGGCTGCGGCTGCCGGCGGCGTTACGGCTGTCTGCTGTATGCCGAACACCACTCCGGTATGCGACAATACTGACATAATCGGGTATATGCGCAAAAAAGCGGAGGGTACGGGGATAAAGGTCTATCCCATAGGCGCTGTCACCATGAATATGGAAGGCAGGGAGCTCTGTGACTACAAGGCATATCACGAGGCGGGAGTCACCATGATAAGCGATGACGGCCACCCCGTATCAAATGCGGAGGTCATGAGGCACGCCATGGAGGAGGCAAAGAAGAACGATATATTCATAGCCTCCCACTGCGAAGATCTGGATATAGTGAACGGGGGCATAATGAACAAGGGCGAGGTCTCCGAAAAGCTGGGTGTAAAGGGCATAGACCGTGCCTCCGAGGACAGTATAGTGGCGAGAGAGGTGGCTCTTGCGGATTCGCTGGGAGCACACATACATATCTGCCACATATCCACCGCAGGCAGCCTTGACATAGTGCGTGATGCCAAGAAGAGGGGCGTGGATGTGACCTGTGAGACTGCACCCCACTACTTTATGTGCAATGATTCGCTGCTGCTTTCAAGGGATGCGGATTACCGCATGAACCCGCCCCTGAGAACTGAAAAGGACCGTCGTGCGGTCATTGATGCTGTGCTGGACGGCACTGTTGACTGCATAATGACCGACCATGCCCCCCATACCAAGGAGGAGAAGGCGGTCTTTGAAAAGGCTCCCAACGGAGTGGTGGGACTGGAGACTTCCTTTGCGGCCACGCTCACCTGCTTCTACCACACGGGACTTCTGAAAATGCAGGACATAGTAAGGCTCATGTCCAAAAGACCGAGAGAGATCGCCGGCATACCGCCCGTCCGGCTGGAAAAAGGAGCAAAGGCGGAATTTATCATAGCGGATACCGAGCTTGAATGGTATGTGGAGCCCGAAAGGCTGCATTCCCGCTCCAAAAATTCCATATTCAAGGGGCGGCTTTTAAAGGGCAAGGTAATGATGACCATAACCGAAGGGAGAAGGATCTATATGGCAGAGGAATTCAAGGGAGAGAGCAGGTCTGCTGCGGACAGGCTCATATCAAGGATAATAGAAAAGCAGAACCCCACCGTTGCGGGACTGGATCCGAGACTGGAATACATACCGGAGTACATCAAGAGAGCCTGCACCGAAAAGTACGGCAATACCCTTAAAGCAGCGGGAAAGGCCATTTACAGGTTCAACAGGGAGCTTATAGACGAGCTTTGCGACATTGTCCCCGCCATAAAGCCCCAGGCAGCTTACTATGAGATGTACGGTTCTGCGGGAGTAAAGGCTCTTGAAAAGACCATAGCCTACGCAAAGTCAAAGGGGATGTTCGTCATAGTGGACGGCAAGAGGAACGACATCGGTGCCACCATGACAGCATATGCGACTGCCTACCTTGGTGAGACGGATGTTTTCGGCGAGAGCATCCCTGCCTTCGGCGCGGATGCACTGACGGTCAACGGCTATCTGGGGACTGACGGTATATCTCCCGCCACTGCCACGGGCGGCATGATATTTGCACTGGTAAAGACCTCCAATCCCTCCTCTGGAGAGCTTCAGGACAGAAGGCTCTGCGACGGAAAGACGGTCTATGAGACCATGGGCGATATGTGCGAGCGCTGGGGAAAGGATCATGCGGGAGAATACGGGTATTCATCCGTGGGAGCGGTGGTAGGCGCCACCTATCCCGCACAGCTTGAGGAAATGAGGGCAAAGCTGCCCCACACCTTCTTCCTCATCCCCGGCTACGGTGCTCAGGGAGGTTCTGCGGAGGCTGCGGCAAAGGGCTTTGACAAAAAGGGACTCGGTGCGATAGTCAATTCTTCGAGAGCCATTATGTGCGCCTATAAGAAAGAGGGCTGTGAGGAGCATGAGTTTGCGGCAGCAGCACGCCGTGAAGCAATCCGTATGAGGGATGAGCTCATGGCGGTCATAGGACACATAGGCTGAGACAAAGCAAAGGACGATGAACAGAAGATGAAAAAAGCATATATACTCCTTGCTGACGGTTCTCTTTTCAAAGGGGAGCATTTCGGCGCAGAGGGTACGGCGATAGGGGAGATAGTCTTTGCCACAGGGATGACAGGCTATGAGGAGACCCTTACCGACCCCTCCTACTACGGGCAGATAGTCATGCAGACCTTTCCCCTCATAGGAAATTACGGTGTCAACAAAGAGGATAAGGAATCGGGCGGCTGTTATCTCAAAGGCTATATAGCAAGAGAATTCTGCGATATGCCTTCAAATTTCAGGAGTGAGGGCAGCATAAACGGCTTTCTCATTGAAAACGGCATCCCGGGTATCAGCGGAGTAGACACAAGGCACCTGACAAAGATGATCCGTGAGCAGGGCGTCATGAACGGCGCTCTTACCACGGAGAATGCGGAGGATGAGGGCATACGGGCAGCTCTGCTTGAAAAGGTGCGTTCCTACAGGATAGAAAATGCCGTTGAGAGCGTTACGGTAAAGGAAGAAAAGACCCAAAAGCCCGAAAACGAAAAATACCGTGTGGTGCTTTACGATTTCGGCAGCAAGGAGAATATACGCAGAGAGCTTCTGAAAAGGGGCTGCACCGTTATCACGGTGCCTGCACACACCACCGCAGAGCGGATAAAGGAAATAGCCCCGGACGGCATAATGCTTTCAAACGGACCGGGAGACCCGGCGGAAAATACTTCCGTCATAGTGGAGGTAAAAAAGCTGACAAAGACGGGCATACCCATTTTCGGCATCTGCCTGGGCCATCAGATAATGGCTCTTGCCAACGGTGCAAGGACCGAAAAGCTCCACTACGGACACAGAGGTGCCAACCAGCCCGTAAAGGACACAGACCTTGACCGCACCTTTGTGACCTCCCAGAACCACGGTTATGCGGTGATAAGCGATTCCCTCCCTCCTTCGGCGGGCAGGGTGTCCCATATAAACGCCAATGACGGCACCTGCGAGGGTATACGCTACACTGCCTTCCCCTGCTTTACGGTGCAGTTCCACCCGGAGGCCTGCGGAGGCCCCAGGGATACGGCTTTCCTGTTCGACGAATTTATCGGGATGATGAGGAGTGATAAAAATGCCGCTGAGAAGTGATATCAAAAAGGTGCTTATTATCGGCTCGGGTCCCATAATCATAGGTCAGGCAGCCGAATTTGACTATGCGGGCACTCAGGGGTGCAGAGCGCTAAAGGCAGAGGGTCTTGAAGTGGTGCTCATAAACTCCAATCCCGCCACCATAATGACAGACAAGGCAATGGCGGACAAGGTGTATATAGAGCCTCTCACCCTTGAAGCCGTAAAAAAGGTCATACGCATAGAAAGACCCGATTCCCTGCTCTCTACACTTGGCGGTCAGACGGGGCTCACACTGTCGATGCAGCTGGCAGAGTGCGGATTTCTTGAAGAAATGGGCGTAAAGCTCCTTGGAGCCGACCCTCTCACCATACACAAGGCAGAGGACAGACAGGCATTCAAGGACACTATGGAGAAGATAGGCCAGCCTGTCATACCCTCAAAGGTGGTGGAGACCGTTGAGGATGCGGTGGAATTTGCAAAGGTCATAACCTACCCCGTCATAGTCCGCCCTGCCTTTACTCTGGGCGGCACAGGAGGCGGTATAGCCGGCAGCGAAGAGGAACTCAGGGACATTGCGACCAACGGCCTGCGCCTTTCTCCCATAACACAGATACTTGTGGAAAAATGCATCAGCGGCTGGAAGGAGATCGAGTTTGAGGTGATCCGTGACAGCAAGGGGAATGTCATCACCGTCTGCTCCATGGAGAATTTCGACCCGGTAGGCGTCCACACGGGGGATTCCATCGTCGTGGCACCTGCTGTAACACTGGCGGACAAGGAGTATCAGATGCTTCGCTCCGCTGCTCTCGACATAATCTCCGAGCTCAAAGTGGAGGGCGGCTGCAACTGTCAGTTCGCACTGAAGCCGGATTCCTTTGAATATGCGGTCATAGAGGTGAACCCTAGAGTTTCCCGCTCCTCCGCCCTTGCATCTAAGGCTACGGGCTACCCCATAGCAAAGGTGGCTGCAAAGATAGCCATCGGCTACACTCTCGACGAGATAGTAAATGCGGTGACGGGAAAGACCTATGCCTGCTTTGAGCCTGCACTGGACTATATAGTTGTGAAATTCCCCAAGTGGCCCTTTGACAAATTCGTTTACGCAAAGAGGACGCTCGGCACCCAGATGATGGCGACAGGCGAGATAATGGCGATAGGCACATCATTTGAGCACGCTCTTATGAAGGCTGTGCGCTCCATAGAACTGGGTCTTGACTCCATGAACATGAAAAGGCTCAGATTCATCGACGACAAGACCCTTTACGATATGCTCCGCAACACGGATGATATACGCTCCTTTGTGGTGTTTGAGAACATCAGGAGGGGAGTGAGCCTTGATGATATACACGACATCACAAAGATAGACAAGTGGTTCCTGGGAAAGCTCCTGCATCTGGTGCAGATCGAAAGGGAGCTTTCGGAGGGTGAGCTGACGGAGGAAAAATACCTTTATGCAAAAAGGTACGGCTACCTCGACAAGACCATAGAGGAAATAAGCGGACAGAAGTGCCCCATGCACAAAAATGCAGTCTACAAGCCTGTTGATACCTGTGCCGGAGAGTTTGCCGCCGAAACTCCCTATTTCTACTCCACCTTTGACGACGAAAACGAGGCAGAGGAATTCATACAGCGTCACGACACGGGAAAGAAGCGTGTGCTGGTATTCGGCTCGGGACCGATACGCATAGGTCAGGGCATAGAGTTTGACTACTGTTCCGTTCACTGTGTGTGGGCGCTGCGTGAGATGGGTTATGAGGCAGTCATCTGCAACAACAACCCGGAGACCGTTTCCACGGACTTTGACACCGGAGACAGGCTCTATTTCGACCCTCTTACCCCGGAGGACGTGCGCTCCCTCATTGAGACGGAAAAGCCTTTCGGTGCGGTGGTGCAGTTCGGCGGACAGACAGCCATAAAGCTGACACGCCATCTGGCGGATATGGGCGTGAACATACTCGGGACATCCCCCGACAGCATAGATGCGGCAGAGGACAGGGAAAGGTTCGACGAGCTGCTGAACAAGTGCGGTATACCACGTCCCGCAGGTCATACGGTGATGAACACGGAGGAGGCAAAGTCTGCCGCAAATTCTCTGGGTTACCCCGTACTTATGAGACCCTCCTATGTGCTGGGCGGGCAGAACATGATAATCGCCCATTCCGATACGGATATAGAGGAATACATGGCGATAATCACCGCAGGCGGCCTCGAAAACCCAGTGCTTATCGACAAGTATATGATGGGCAAGGAGGTAGAGGTGGACGCCATCTGTGACGGGAAGGATGTTCTCATCCCCGGCATAATGGAGCATATAGAAAGAGCAGGTGTCCATTCCGGAGACAGTATCTCCGTTTACCCCGCCATGACGCTCACCAAAAGGGTGCGTGAGACTATAATCGACTATACCCGCAAGCTGGCGTTCGCTCTTGATGTCATAGGTCTTGTGAACATACAGTATGTAGTCTACAACAATGAGGTCTATGTTATAGAGGTAAATCCCCGCTCATCAAGAACGGTGCCCTATATATCAAAGGTGACTGGCGTTCCCATGGTGGACATAGCCACAAAGATAATGCTCGGCTCCTCACTGGCGGAGCAGGGCTATAAGGGCGGCCTTTACAGGGAGGCGGAGCACATAGCCGTAAAGGTGCCCGTATTCAGCTTTGAAAAGCTCCATGACGTGGATACGGCACTGGGGCCTGAGATGAAGTCCACAGGCGAGGTACTGGGCATTGCAAAGACCTTTGAGGATGCACTGTACAAGGGGCTTATCGCCGCAGGCTACAACATGGACACGAAAAAGAGGGGCGGCGTCCTGATAACAGTCCGTGACACTGACAAGCAGGAGATACTCTATGTGGCGGAGAAGTTTGAGCGGCTGGGCTTTGATATCTATGCAACGAGCGGCACGGCCTCTGTCCTCAACCGCAATATGATAGCCGCAAACATGGTGAGAAAGGCATCCGAGCCTGCTCCCAATGTAATGACCCTGCTTGACAGCGGGAAGATAGACTATGTGATCTCCACCTCCGCCCACGGCAGACAGCCGCAGCGTGACAGCGTGAAGATACGCAGAAAAACGGTGGAGCGCTCTGTCTGCTGCCTTACCTCCATCGACACCGCCAACGCAGTGGCGGATATCCTCTCCATGGGCAAGAATATAGACGAAGAGGAAATGGTGGACATCTGCTCCATCTGAGAAAGGACCCTTATGGAACTGGCTCTTATCTGCTTGAAACAGATAATCATAATGTTTTTGCTTGTGGCTGTGGGATTTCTCTGCGGCAAAACAGGCATTATAGACAAGGACACCAATTCAAAGCTCTCGGTGTTCGTGCTGGACATCATAAACCCGGTGCTCATCTTCATGTCCTACCAGACGGAGTTCAACACCGAGCTCCTGAAAGGGCTGGGGCTGTCCGTGGCACTGGGAGCGGCATCCTATGCCATGACTCTCCTGCTTCTTGGGATCATTTTCAGGGGAGACAAAAGCGACAAAAGCATAATAGTCCGCTTCGCAACGGTCTATTCAAACTGTGCATTTATGGGGATACCGCTTCTGAACGGACTTTTCGGCTCCGAGGGAGTGCTGTATATAACGGGATATATCACCGTGTTCAACATCATGGTGTGGACACACGGGGTGATCCTTTTCGGAGGAAAGGAAAGCGCCAACATAAAGAAGATACTCACATCCCCCTCGATCATAGCCATCATACTGGGTTTTATCTGCTTTGTGACCAATATCCGCCTGCCGGAGATACCGGCTGCAGCCGCAAACTACATTTCGGGCTGCAATACTCCGCTTGCCATGATATGTGCGGGAGTGACGATCGCCGGAACGGAGCTTAAAAGCTTTGTGCGTGATAAGGCGGTATACGGCGCACTGCTGCTGCGTCTTGCAGTATGCCCCGTCATGTTCTGGGCAGTGTTCAGGTGGTTCGGCATACCCGAGGTGGTGTTCCTTACCATACTCGTAGCCACGGGCTGCCCTGCGGCAGCCACCGGCACCATGTTCGCTCTCAGATACAAGAAGATGCCGGAGCTTTCAGCCATGATCTTTGCATCCACCACTCTTTTGTCTGCGGTGACACTGCCGCTTACGGTACTTCTGGGGGCTGTATGACAGGATTTGTACATGAGCCCACGGACCTGCAGTGCGGACAGGCTGTGCTTGCCATGCTGACGGATATCCCGGTGGAGCAGGTCTGTGCGGAGCTATCCAACGAAAGAGAGACACGGTTCAGGGAAATGAAGGACTATCTCACTGCCCACGGCTTTTCCGTGGGGGATGAGAGGAAAGAGGCACAGTCGAAGGAGGAGCTTCCGCCTGCCGCACTTCTCAGCCTTGAAACTCCACGCTGCTGGCACTGGTCTCTTTACTTTGAAGGCACCTTCTACGACCCGGAACACGGTGTCATGGACGATTTTCCGCTTGCAAAAAGGAAATTCTACTGGGAACTGAAAAAATTGTAAACGGGCGGAAAAATTTTAAAAAACCCCTTTACAAAAACAAAAATATATGTTAAAATAGGGTTTGCGTTATTACGCATACAGCTTTACCGTTGCCGCAGTCTGCGGTGTATGCCCCGTCCGGGGAGTTTCACCCTGCCGCTTACTATGGAACGGAAATATTTCAATGAGGTGATAAAAATGCTGTTAAAGGAAGAAAAGACTGCTTTGATCGAGCAGTACAGACTGTCAGACACCGATACGGGTTCACCTGAGGTACAGATCGCTATCCTTACCAAGAGGATCAATGACCTTACCGAACACCTGAAGATCCACAAGAATGACCACCACTCCAGAAGAGGTCTTCTCAAGATGGTCGGCCGCAGAAGGAACCTTCTGGGCTATCTCCAGAAGAACGACATTGAGAGGTATCGTGCAATAGTTGCAAAGCTCGGTCTTCGTAAGTAAGACAGCCAGACAGATGTCTGCCCCGCATTTACGGGGCAGACATTTAAAAGTATCAAAAGGGTGCAGGCAGGGGAGTGCCCGGAAAAAACTTTCCCCGAAACCATTCGAGGCAGGCTTTCGGATATCATATTTAGCACTAAACCGGGTATATTGCCGTCAATATATCGGATTTAATGCTAAATTATCCGGGCTGCTTCTTCCGTAAACGGAGGATCAAAATGAACAGCAAAAAGACCTTTGATAACTACAGGGTTTTCAAGACCGAATTTGCAGGCAGAGAGCTTACCGTAGAGACCGGCAAGACCTGTGAGCTTTCCAACGGCTCCTGCTGGGTGCGCTACGGTGACACTGTTGTAATGGCAAATGTTACTGCCAGCGTGAAGCCCAGAGAGGGCGTGGATTTCTTCCCCCTTTCCGTTGACTATGAGGAAAAGCTCTATTCCGTAGGAAAGATTCCCGGCTCCTTTACAAAGAGAGAGGGCAAGCCCTCCGAAAAGGCCATACTCACATCCCGCTGCGTAGACCGTCCTATCAGACCCCTTTTCCCCAAGGACATGAGGAATGACGTTTCCGTTGTTATAACCGTCCTTGCAGTGGATCCCGACACTCAGCCCGAGATCATGGGCATGATAGCAACTTCTGTTGCCATCTCCATTTCCGATATCCCCTGGAACGGTCCTATCGGCGGTATCAGCGTAGGCCTTGTGGACGGCGAGATAGTTCTCAACCCCGATCTGGCACAGCGTGCAGCAACGGATCTGAACCTTACCGTGGCAGGTACCAAGGACAAGGTTGTAATGATCGAGGCAGGCGCCAACGAGGTGGATGATGACACCATGCTGGAGGCTATCATAAAGGGTCATGAGGAGATCAAGAAGATAGTTGCCTTCATCGAGGATATAAAGGCTCAGATCGGAAAGAAGAAGTTTGAATTCGAGTCCATGGAAGTGGATCACGATATGTTCGATGCTATCGAGGCTTTTGCTTCCGACAGGGTGAAGGTGGCTCTCGATACCGACGACAAGAACAAGCGTGAGGAAATGCTCAATCCCATAAAGGATGACATCCACGCCAAGTTTGATGAAGAATATCCTGAAAAGCAGCTCATGATAGATGAGTGCATCTACAAGCTGCAGAAGAAGATAGTCCGCAACTGGCTCTATGAGGGCAAGAGAGTTGACGGAAGAGGTCTTGACGACATCCGTCCTCTGGCAGCAGAGGTAGGTCTTCTCCCCAGAGTTCACGGCTCAGGCCTTTTCACCAGAGGTCAGACACAGGTGCTCACCATCGCCACACTGGGTCCCGTAAGCGATTCCCAGAAGATAGACGGCATAGACGAGGAAGAGACAAAGAGGTATATGCACCACTATAACTTCCCCTCCTATTCCGTAGGCGAGACCAAGCCTTCAAGAGGCCCCGGAAGAAGAGAGATAGGCCACGGCGCCCTTGCAGAGCGTGCTCTCGTGCCTGTTATCCCCTCCGTTGAGGAATTCCCCTATGCTCTCAGACTGGTGTCCGAGGTGCTCTCCTCCAACGGCTCCACCTCTCAGGGCTCCATATGCGGCTCCACACTGGCTCTCATGGATGCGGGCGTGCCCATAAAGGCCCCTGTTGCAGGCATTTCCTGCGGTCTTATCACCAGAGACGACGGCTCCTTCCAGACCATGGTGGATATCCAGGGCCTTGAGGACTTCTTCGGCGACATGGACTTCAAGGTAGGCGGTACAAAGAAGGGTATCACTGCGATCCAGGTGGATATCAAGGTAGACGGCCTTACCTATGACATCATCCGTGAGGCTTTTGCCAAGACCCACAAGGCAAGGGACTACATACTTGATGAGGTAATGCTGAAGGCTATACCCGAGCCCCGTGCAGAGGTGGGCGAATACGCTCCCAAGATGCTCAAGACCACCGTTCCCGTTGACAAGATCAGGGAAGTTATCGGTCAGGGCGGAAAGGTCATCCAGAAGATATCCGCAGACTGCAATGTCAAGATCGACATCAACGACGAGGGTGATGTGTTCATCAGCGGCGTAGACAAGGCAGGCTGCCGCAAGGCTCTCCAGATAATCAGCACTATCGCCAACGACCCCGAGATAGGCGCTATCTACAAGGGCAAGGTAGTAAGGCTCATGAACTTCGGCGCTTTCGTTGAGATAGCTCCCGGCAAGGACGGCCTCGTTCACATCTCCAAGCTGGACAAGTCAAGAGTTGAGCGTGTGGAGGATGTGGTCTCCATCGGCGATGAGATCGTTGTAAAGGTAATGGAGATAGACAGCCAGGGCCGCATAAACCTTTCCAGAAAGGATGCTCTTGCAGACCTGGAGGCAAAGAGAAACGGCTGATAACAAAGCAGAGAAATAAACAGATCCCTGTCGGAAACGCTCCGGCAGGGATCTTTGTGTTCAGTCATATCACCCGGAAAAAGCTGCAGAATTATTGGATGCTTAGTATTCCGATATATTCACTTCTTGTGGATTACAATTGCCGGGCAACCTATGGGAGAAACATCCTCGTAAAATGGGGTTCCGGTTGCGGTTCCCCTTCTGCCTCTTGTATTGATGTGATTATAACCATCGTTGTTACCTGTTAAATCTGTTGGGTCATCAGTCAGATCATAACCATAAAAAACTCCAAATTCTTTTTCCGATAAGGTAAGTGTCGGATCGGCTGGTTTCCAATAAAACACCGGTTACCATTTGCTATTTCGAGTCTATCCCAAATCTTGTGTAAACCTCCAAAATAGTGTATAATGGAAGCAGCACTACTTTGGAGGTAAAACTATGGCACGGAGAAAAAGAGGGACACCGGAACAACAGGCACGCAGAGCGCTGATCAGCGAACTTCT
>JAGAWT010000013.1 GCA_018110985.1 Oscillospiraceae bacterium | reverse complement strand
TAAACGGCGAAGGAAACTATCAGGTATATTACAGCCCCATGACCTATGCACGCTACTGTGTGAAGAACAACAGGGCTGAAAAGAATGTTATGCTGGCATTCTATGAATACTGCAGATGTGCCAAGAATTATGTAAAGAAGTGAGGAAATATGGGAAAACAGGAATATATATCTCCCGAAATGGAGATCATCGAGTTGGACAGTGAGGATGTTATAGTTACAAGCTGTACAGGCTATGATACATCCATCATATGTCCGATGAACGAAGAGAACCAGGGATAAAAAAAACGGATAACGCTCCCCGGGATATGTGCAAGGCATATCCCGGGGAGCGTCTGTCATGTAAATGAGAGCTATGACTGCAATTTTTCTAAAAGTCTTGAATATGGGAAAGAAATCTGTTATAATGATACTGCTGTGTATGTAAACGGGGCAATAACCATGCTGACAGCAGCAAGCGAACATACAAAGACAGTAATGTCCCCGGGCACATAAAGTCTCATCACTTCGGTGATATATCATTTTTCATAGGATATGACATAAAACTGTAAGACAGTCTAAAACGTATCTTCCGATAAAGTGAGTTTATCTCACACAGAGAAGGCTGGTTTTACGGCAACGGTCAGGAAGAAAGAAGGCATGATAAATGAACAGGATACTATGCTCAACAGGTGCGCTCCTGGGAAGAGCCAATGGACGTGATTACACATTGCTTGCCGATCTTGAGGATAAGCTGGAATGCGATGGCTTTGAACTGATGATGTACGATGACTGGTATGAAAAAGCTGATGCCGTGTCAGCTTTTCTGAATGGGATGAAGAAGCCGTTTGTGACTTTTCATGTGGAAAAGGGTGTAGGCGACATGATAAGCAGAAATGCCGAAGGAGACACCGAAAAGGCTGTGGAGCTTTTTGAAAAGAATTGTGAACTTGCACAGGCAATAGGCTCCGAGAAACTTGTACTGCACCTGTGGAGCGGTTACGATTCAGATAAGGATATGCCGCATTGTATAGAAATGTATGCAAGATGCAGAGACATTGCGCAAAAGCATAAGATCCTGCTCACAGTTGAGAATGTTGTCTGCAATCAACATGACCCTATCAGTAATATGCGTGAAGTCTTAAAGTCCTTTCCCGATGCTGCTTTCACCTATGATACCAAAATGGCGGAATTTCACGGACAGCTTATGGATATTGCTTCTGATGAAAACCGTCCTCTCTGGGAAAGAGTGGTACATCTGCATATAAACGACTATAAAGGCGGTGTCATGGACTGGTCAAACCTGAAAACACTGCATCCGGGGGATGGGCAGATAGACTTTCACAGGTTCTTTGATTTCGTCAGAGGGTCAGGGTACAAGGGCGATATCACCATTGAGTCTACATCCTTTGGAAAGACCGACGGCATCATAGATATAAATAAAATGAACTGCAGTCTGGCAAAGGCAAGAGAACTTGCCCGGCCTGTAAAAGAAATATCTGAGGAAAACATCTTAGAATGTGTAAAAGTAATAAGGAGCAGCTTTCTGACTGTTGCCGTGCAGTTTGGGTTCACACAGGAAAATGCGCCCCGGTTTACTGCTTTTGCAACAGATGAAAACAGGATAAAGTGGCATATGTACGGAGAACATCGCCGGATGTTCGGGTATTTTAAAGATGAAAAAATGGTAGGTTACTATTCCCTTTTACCGAATGATAAACAAGAATGTGAACTGAGTAATCTTTGTGTATTGCCGGAACATCGTCATCAGGGAATAGGTGAAGAACTGCTCCTCGATGCCTTTGTGCGTGCAAGGGAACTTGGCTGTACAAAGATGGAGATCGGGATCGTTGAGGAAAACCGGGTCTTGCGCAAATGGTATGAAGGATATGGTTTTATCCACAGAGGTACGGAAAAATTTGACTTTTTTCCCTTTACCTGCGGCTACATGACAAAAGAATTATAGTAAGCTGTCATTTCTGTCCGAAAATGCCGAATGACACGAATAAAAGCAAATTTCAGTGTAAAGTTGAAAATTATGAGCGGAGCGTTTATTTGCAATGGATAAGGGATATAAAGGCTCTGAGATATAGCCGAAAGCTGCATAACATAGATAAGAAAGGAGGCAGCGGATGGTCACGAAGCAGGTCGTTGTACTGCCGTACGACGAGAAATGGAAGAAGGATTACCTTGCGATAAAAAATGAACTGACTGATGCTCTGGACGGGCTCATCACAGGGATCGAGCATGTGGGGAGCACTTCTGTGCAGGGCTTGTCGGCAAAGCCCATCATTGATATTGATGTTATCATTAAGGATAATACTGTGCTGGAAAATGTTATATCAGCTTTGGCAGGGATAGGTTACAGGCATGAAGGAGACCTTGGTATCCCCGGACGGGAGGCTTTCAAATACGACGGCAAAGAGCATTTGAAAAAACATCATTTATATGTATGTGCTGAGGATTCAGCCGAGCTGAAAAGGCATATGCTCTTTAGAGATCATTTGCGGGCTCATCCTGATGCAGTGAGAGAATACAGCTCTGTAAAGGAGGAGGGAGCCAAACTGTACCCTTACGACATAGACGGTTATATAAAGCATAAAACTCCCTTCATTGAAAGGGTCTATGCGGAAATAGGGGTATGATCCTCCGATCCTGTCAGTTAGTGGAATCGGTATTTGGCGGAGAGCAGAGTTATGAGAATAATACCTTATGATGAACGGTACAAAGAGCAAATGCTCACTATGATAAAAGAAGCAAGGCTGGCGCTTGGACTTTCACCAGATATCAGGGACGATCTGTATGATATAAAGTCGAATTATCTTGATAATGGTGATATTTTCCTGCTTGCAGCAGAAGAAGACGGCACGGTAGCCGTATGTCTCGGCTATTCCCGTATCGGCAGAACAAATGAAGCCTTTCTGCATCGGTTTTATGTCAAAGCATCAAGGAAACATCAGGGGATAGGGACTGCCCTGCTAAACACTGTTGAAACCATTATGAAAGGCAATGGCATCACCATATCAAGAGTACATCTGGGAGAGCCTAAAGAACAATGGTTCGAGTCATATCTTTTTTACCCGAAGAACGGATATGAAGAATATGAGTCACGATATATGATAAAGCATCTGTAAACTTATCCTGAAATCTGCACACAATATCGGCTTCAGGAAGTGACTATGACGGATCAGATCATGAAAGATCAAAAATGCCGATCTGTGCAAGCAGTCTATCCCTGTGATACCGGGAAAGAAGATACGGCGTAACAATAAAGGAGAATATGCTATGATAAACAGAAAATGCCCCTCCTGCGGAGCGGAAATGGAATTGTCTGTGTCAAATAAATGCCTGGTGTGTCCGTTTTGCGGTACACATATTGATGTAAATATCAAGGATGACGGCAACGGTGCTCTGCTTGATACGAAGATGTTTGACATTCTGTGGGACATCAAGGCTCTGAAAAAGCATGAGAATGTTGTGACCTGTCTCGATTCGTTCTGCTACTGTCTGAACAGTCTGAAAACCGCAGACAGCGTGACGAAGTATATCCGCAGTGCTCTCATCAACGATGAGGATGTGGCAAGCGAAGGCATAAACCAGCACAGGATCGACAAGATAATGCCGAAGATCTCAGATCTTGTTGATGTGGATGAGCATATCATCGTATACGGCGATGACGGACTGATCTCAAGAGGAAAATGCTTTTTCGCTGTGACCGACAGACGAAGTATTTTTGTTGACGGAAAGAAAAAGGGGGCGGTACTCCACAGTGATGTTTCCGTTTTGCGGCTCGACCCCAACGGCGGTTATCCCCGCTGGAAACTGAACAATCAGGATTCACAGTATATCCCCGGTGTGGGTACGAAATACCGGCTGCAAGGAGCTGTGGCAGCGCTTATCAGCCTTTACGCAGCAGAACACAGTTCCGAAAAGATAAAGCTTATGTAGGAAAACAAGAGGTCATAAGATACTGTAAGGATGTATAACTGCATCAGGCAAGATCGGAAGTTTCATCATGAGTGTGAAGTGGAGAAGAAAATGGAGCTTTGGGACGCTTATGACGGCAGCTTCCAAAAGATAGACGGCATTACACTTGTCCGAGGAGAGGAGAGCAGCATACCCGAGGGGATCTATCATATCGTGGTCTGTATACTTGTTCGTCATGTCGATGGTCAATATTTGCTGATGAGACGTTCAGAGAATAAGACCTATCCCCTGTACTGGGAAGCAACTGCGGGAGGCTCCGTATTGCAGGGAGAATCAGCTTTTGAAGGTGCATTACGGGAACTGAGAGAAGAAACGGGAGTGATCGCCGATACTCTCGAGGAGATGGATCATTTTGTCAGGGATGAAACACACAGCGCATATTATGAATATGTATGTGTTACAGGATGTGACAAAGACAGCATTGTTCTTCAGGAAGGTGAGACCTGTGACTACAAGTGGGTCGATAAGGAAGAACTGCTTGCCATGGGAGAGGATGAGCTGCTGACACAGTCTATGCTGAAGTATGTGGTTTAGCATTTTGCAAAGGCATACCTGCACTATCCCTCCACCATAGCCATAAGCGCTGCGAGCATGAGACTATTATCTGAATGAGGAATGATCTGTAAAGCAAAGGTCAGCAAAAAGGAAGGATACACATTTATAAGCATTGCCCCTGAGCCTGTCAAAACGCTCACGGGCAATGCTTTTTTTTGCTGATAAGATAAATCAGGATCTGTCAGACAGTGATCTCTATTTGATTTCCTTCAACTACAACAACACAGCTTTCATAATATCCGTCACCGGTAGTTCGTGGACCACTCACAACATGGTATCCATCATCTTGTAACAGTTGTGTCAGTTCATCAACACGTTCCTTGCTTCCAACCGAAAATGCAATGTGAATAAAGCCTGTGCGGTTCAGAGGTTTTTCTTCATCTGCCAGATCGGGCTTATTCATTATTTCCAGTCTTGCACCATTATCAAAGGATATGAAGTAAGAACGAAAATCTGTTTGCGGATTATGATACCCGTTGTTGGATTTCCCGCCAAGATATTTAACAAAGAATTCTCTGACCTGTTCGATATCATTGACATACATAGCAATATGCTCAATTCTCATGTTATCACCTCCGAAGACTCGGTTTATTCCGGTAACGATTATAGCACAGAATTGAAGTCCTGTCAATAAAAATGCCATAGTATCTCTGTGATCACATCAGAGATACTATGGCTCAAATCTTCTGCATGGGTACTGCCATACAATTTTGTCCCCTATGAGGGAAGCACATGGATATACAGGCTTATTCCCTGTTTTTGAGCACTTCTGCAGGGGTGATCTTCTTTACCTTGAAAACAAGGAGCTCGTTTATCACAAGATAGACGATCATCATTGCCGCATATACAGTAAAGATAAGACGGGGAGAAAGAGCGGTATCCATACAGCAGGCAACATTTGCTATGAATGAGGGGTAGATAAGATCCACAACTGCTTTGGAAAGCGGCAGGCAGATCAGTCCGCCCAGTGCCACCACGACCATATTTCCATTGAGATAAAGGCTGCGTATCTCTCTTGAGCGGAATCCGAATATCTTTACAAGCGATATCCCCATAGCTGACCTGTCTATCATGACACCCAGCATAAGGTACATCACTACGCAGAATACAGCCGTTCCCGCAATGGCAAGTGTCCATATGAGTGACTGCATTTGCTTGATGAACACACCCGCAGCCCTTTCTATATCCCCCTTTGTGGTCACGCTGTACAGTCTGCCCTCCTCGATATCAAGAGCCTTGTCAGAGTAGACCGCATTATAGTAGTCCTTTTCCTTCCCAAAAAGCTCGCACATACTTTCTCTGTCCATGAACACCGTAAAACCGGGAGAGTATTCGCATATATCTGTAACGATAAAGGTGTAGTTCCTTTCTGCCGCCTCATCCGAAAAAGTGACCTTGTCGCCCGGCTCGTATCCGAATCTCTGGTTTATGGAGCTGTTTATGACTGCCTTGTTTATGCTCTTTTCCGGGTGTGCATCAAAATATCTGCTCTCTCCTTCAAGCCCTATGACTGTAACGGGCAGGGAATACTCTGTTTCGGAGGTGGAAAGGCTCTTGATAAATGCTTTTTCTCCGCCGTCAGGAGACTCCTCCGTGGGATATTTGTACAAATACATATACTCATAGCGTGTATCCTCCGTATTCTGTACATTCACATTTGTAGAAAGAGTATAGGTATTGCAGGCAAGCATTACTATCAGCAGGGAGAAGAACATTCCCAGCAGCACTGTAAGAGCGGAACGAGCCTCACGCACGAGCTGCCTTATGGCGAAAACTGTCTTGAAATTACGGGATCTTATGTTGAATCTCTTTGCGGATGTACCTGTCTGTTCATTCTTCATAAGTGAAAGAGCGGTACGGGAGAGCTTCTGGTTTATGACCATTGCATTTACCGCAGCACTCAGTACAGGCGGCATAACAAACACATACAAAAGCAGATAAACGGGGTAAACTATCCTGAACTCGGGCAGAGAAAAATAATTGTAGGTATCTGCCATCTGTGCCTTTATGCCAAAGGGAGTGAGCGCTGCCAGAAAACCTATGACAGCTCCCAGAAAGGCTATGATCGTGGGAAGTGTGATATAGTGCCTTAACAGATCCTTTTTCTTCACCCCGAGGGCATAAAGCGCTCCTATGACCCCTGATTCCTTCTCTATCTGGTGTACCACAAAAACGGATATAACATATGCCAGCAGTACCAGAAGAATGGCGCCTACCGCAAGACCTGCCACTTTGTTCAGCACCACATCTCCTGCAGCCGCAGCGATCCTGTTGTTGTCAGACTGCTTGATAAACGAGGTCAGGTTTTCTATGTCTATCTCAAATACCCTGTCCAGAAGCTCATCCATATCCTTTTTCAGGTCATCTGCACTGTTTCTGAATTCGCCGGTGCCGTCGGAGAGCTCCGCCATTCCGTCTTTGAGCTCTCCTGTACCGTCGTAAAGCTCCTTAGTTCCATCCGAAAGCTCACTTGCGCCGTCATACAGCTTAGTTGCTCCGTCATGCAGTCTGTTTGTGCCTTCTGTCAGCTTTTGGGTCCCATCTTTAAGTTCTTCTGCGCCTTCGAGCAGGGGAGAGGTGCCGCTTTTAAGTGCCACAGCACCATCGGAAAGCTGCTTTGCTCCCGCTGCCGCATTGCTGACATTGGAAGTATACAGGTCAATACCGTTTTTAAACTCCATAAGGCCGTCAAGGCTTTTCCGCAGTTCTCCTATCTCTGCCTTTCCGGACAGTTTTTCCAGATTGTCCAGAACGGTGCCGTAGTTTTCCCTTGTGAGGCTGATTTTCAGACCGTAGCCCGAAAGAGAGGACTCAACAGTTGCAAGGTAGCCGTTTATGAGGGAATCCGCTCCCTGTGAAAGACCTTTTCCGTATGAATCCAGCTGTGCCATTCCCGCATAGAGCTCATCCGCTCCCTCTGAAAGTGCATTTGCGCCCTTGTCCAGTTCAGCAGCGCCGTCACCCAGAGCTTTTGCACCATCGTCAAGTTTACGGACACCGTCGGAAAGCTCTCTTGTGCCGTCAGACAGCTCTTTCGTACCCCTGGAAAGCTCTCTGGAGCCGTCGTACAGCTCCTTTGCACCGTCACTGAGTTCGGATGTGCCGTCATGCAGTTCCTTTGCACCGTCATCAAGCTCCTGTGTTGCATTGCAAAGCTCGTTTACACTGTTTTCTATCTTCTTTCTGTCATTGAGTATATCGTCTATGGTCTCCCTGAAATACTTGTCCTCGACCTTTGCGGAATCAAATTCCAAGTTTTTTATCCTGTCCTTTATCTCGTCGTCTGTGATGCCCTCTCCAAGACGATAGGCATAGGTGAGATCCTCCGCTTTCTGCGTATCGCTGCCAAGTATCTCATCATACTGCTCCGCCGTTACGAAGATAAGACCGAAAGCCTCGCTTTCCACCGCTGTATCGGAGAAGTCCGCAAGCATCTGGTCGTAGTCGGGAACGGAGCCTATGCCGGTTATGGTAAGATCATAGCCTCCTGCCGTCAATACATCACCTATGCCTATATTATTGACTTCCGAAAAGCGCTTTTCCAGCACGGCTTCGTTTCTGTTTTCCGCAAGACGCCCCTCATCAAGCTGTATAAGGTCGATACGCTCACGGTTTTTGAACATCCTTACCTTCTGCCCCGGCTTTATCTCCAGATCCAGACTGAATATCCTTTCGATCTCCGTACCGCCTGAGGAGATAACATCCAATTCATCATCTGTCAGCGGCAGAAATACCGAAAACTGACCGTCCTCCACCATGTTTATGCTCTTATGATCCTCGGTGCCCTGTATGATCGATTCGGCAGAGTCCACTATCCCGGTAACAAGGAATATCCCCATTGCTATCAGAAGAATGAGTGCCAGATACCTTCCGAAGTTCTCCCTCAGATCACGGAGAAGCCTTTTCCTGAGCACCTTATTCATTACAGATCCTCCAGTTCTGCGGCAGGGATCCTTGTCTCGTTCTCATAATCCTTCCTGATAAGACCGTCCTTGACGATAAGTACCTTGTGCACCATATTCTTTATGGAATTGTTGTGGGTAACGATCAGCATGGTAGTACCGTATCTTTCGTTTATCTGTTCAAGAAGTACCAGTATGTCACGGGAAGTCTTGGAGTCAAGAGCGCCCGTAGGCTCATCGCACAGCAGCAGCTTGGGATTCTTTATAAGCGCTCTTGCGATAGCACATCTTTGCTGCTGTCCGCCCGAAAGCTGGGAGGGAAATTTGTTCTGGTGTTCTGTAAGCCCTAAAGTGTCAAGGAGTTCGTTCATATCAAGTGGCTTTTCTGCCAGATATTCGCAGACCTGTATATTTTCCCTCACCGTAAGGTTCGGCACCAGGTTATAAAACTGAAATATGAACCCCAGATTGTCCCGCCTGTAATCTGAAAGCTGAGCAGGCTTCAGCCCGAATATCTCTCTGCCGTCCACCTTCACCGAGCCGGAATCCATGGTGTCAAGACCGCCTATGCAATTCAGAAGGGTGGATTTCCCCGAGCCGGATGTACCCTGTATGACGCACATCTGCCCACGCTCCACCGAAGCGCTTACGCCTTTTAAGACCTGGATGTAGCTGGTGTCCTTTCCGTAGCTTTTCTTAACATCTTTTATCTCAAGATACATTTTTCTTAACCTTTCCAATATCAAAACAGTTGTAGGGAGCAGTATCGTCAATTATTGAGCCCTTTTTGTTCCGACCGATCTTATACTGATTTCTGACCGATGTACAGACAAGAAAAAAGCCGCAAATGCTTGAATATAAGGGATCTGAGGCTTGGAGATCGTCTATACATCGAGGAAGAATTAGTATTATACCTCATCATCCTCCAGTATATAATTCATAAAGGTCGTGATGAACATATCCATTACCGGTTTTATATGCTCCAGCGCCCTTTCCCTGTTACTTTCATGGCTCAGAAGATGCTCAAAGGCATCCACCTGTACATGGGAAAGGTAATGGAGCATATATTTGTTTACTCTTTTTCCGGGAAAGGCTTTCGCATATTTTTCCGCCGTCTTCAGGTTTTCCGATTCCAGCAGTGCTATGACCGAATCTACTACATTCTCGTATTCCGAACCGTGAGCCTTGTCAAAGAGTATCATCATCACATCGTAGTTATCGTAGATAAGATCCACAAGCTTCTTTGCCAGTTCGTCATGGTCGCCTGTTACGTGGACATATTCCGAAAAATCTTCCTCCATGTCATCTGCATAATGTTCTGTCAGCAGTTTTTTCAGACCCTCTATCGCCTCTTCCACCACTGCGCCGAAAAGCCCGTTCTTATCCCTGAAAAAGAAATAAACAGCTCCCGTGGTGAGCCCCGCATCTGAGGTTATTTTTCTCAGCGATGCTTTTGCAAAGCCCTTTTCCAGAAATTCCTTTTTGGCACATTCTATCAGCTTTGCCTTGCTTTCATTGTCGCTCATAAGGTACCTCCGTAAGATAACATCGTTACGTAACAATGTTATCTTACAGCATAAATTTCAGTTTGTCAAGTGCTTTTTTAGGTTTTGTATATATGAACAAACATACATATGTTTCACTTATCATATATATACAAAAAAACAAGAACGCACTGCCGTCCTTCTTCTGATGCTGTGATCCACGATAGATCCTGCTATGCAAAACGATTTATACTAATTTCTGACCGATGTATAGACAAGAAACAAGCCGCAAATGCTTGAATATAAGGGATTTGAGGCTTGGAGATCGTCTATACATCGAGAAAGAATTAGTATTATTCGTTGACTTTCTTTGCTTTTGGATATATAATGTCATTTGAGCCCCGGCAGGAAAGGAACATATCCTGAGTGCGGCATACGGTATTTATCAACAGATAAACCGATTACACGGCAGTTGAGCGACAAGGAAGATATCCGATGCCTTATCAGTAAAACGATCTTGAGGGAAAAGCAATGAGCAGGATAATATTTGAAGATAATTATGTTATAGTGTCGCCTACCTTTGAGGATGTGTCCGAACACAAGCACAGCTTCTGTCATGTGTTTTTCCTTTTTGAAGGCGACAGCTGCAAGCATCTGCGTGCAGTTGGCAGCAATGTGCTGCATACTATGCCGCCGCTGAGGGAATGCAGGCTTTTCCTGATGATAGACCCAACTGCGGCTGCGGCAGAACAACTGATGAAATACGAAAAAACCGAGACCGTACAATGTGACCCTCCGCTTGCATACAGTGACAGTATGAGCGATAATGAGGTACGCACACGAGTTCGTCTGTGGATGGATTCGGTATTCCCGTGCGTCAAAAAAAGCTGCGATGAGCGGATAGCACAGCTTGTGACGAGAATAGGGGAATACAGGTATCTTGAAAAAAGCGTGCCAGATATAGCAAGATCCCTTTATTTGTCGGAAAGCAGGCTTTCACATATGTTCAGGGAGAGTATGGGAATATCACTGAAAGGCTATCTCGGACTAAAGCAGATACAATATGCATATGAGCTTATCAGAAATGGAAGCAGCATCACAACAGCCGCACTTGAATCAGGCTTTTCAAGCTCGGCACATCTTGCCGCATCCTGCAAAAAAATGATGGGTATCTCCATCAGCAACGTGATAAAATAACAGCAGTTTTTTGAAAGTGTTCTTTTCGTAAATGTGGTACAATAGTATCATCAAACGAAGGGAGCACTTTATTATGAACGATCACTTAAACCGTACAGGACTGCTTGATTACGACAATGAGAATATACAGCACCTGATACTTGAAAAGAAATGGGACAAGCTGCCGCCTTATGAATGTATACGCATCATATACACTTTTGTAAGGGATGAGATACTATTCGGCTATAATACAGATGATGCCATACCCGCATCAAGGGTGCTGCGTGACGGCTACGGTCAGTGCAACACCAAAGGCATACTGTTTATGGCACTGCTCAGGGCGTGCGGCATACCCTGCAGGATGCACGGATTTACAATAGACAAGGCGCTGCAAAAAGGAGCAGTGACAGGACTTATCTACGCTCTTGCTCCGAATGATATAGTTCACAGCTGGGTGGAGGTCTGTCTTGAAGGCGTATGGTATGAGCTTGAAGCCTTTATCATAGATAAGGCTTATCTTGACAGTCTGAAAAGATACACAGGTATATGTGAAGGAGCATTTTGCGGATATGGTGTGGCAGTGAGTGACATGAGCAGAGTTCAGACGGATTTTGACAGGAACAACACATACATACAAAGTGAAGGGATAAACAATGATCTCGGAGTGTTTGACGATCCCGATATGTTTTTTGCGGCACACAGCCAGCCGCTTTCACCTTTGAAGAAGTTTATATTCAGCCATCTTGCAAGGCACCTGATGAACAGGAATGTGAAAAGGATCCGTAACAGAACGGCACAGCACATCGGGGCATACAAACGGCGGCGGGGTCAATGACTCCCGCCGCCTGTGAACATATTTTTTTGTATGCTGTCAGTCCTTTGAGACCTGCATATCCTCCCGATGCTTATATGGTCTTTTGATCTTTCTTTTACGGTCACGTGAGACAGCTATTCTTCGGTATCCGTATTTTTCGGCCTGTATATCCTGTTGTCAAGACCGAAAGGCTTTTTATCGGTGATGCCGCCGGGAGCAAGGCCTTTTGACAGGTCTTCACACATATATAGCTTCGCATCTATATTATCTATGTAATGGAGCATAAATGCCTCAGCGGTGGCAGGGCAGGTGACGGCACCGAATTCATGCGTACCGTGATGTGATAGTATCATATGGACAAGGAGCTGGACTTTTTCCATATCGTAATTGTGATCTGCGGCATACCCTCGTATCAGTGACGCACCCAGATAGAGATGACCGAAAAGCACACCGCTGGCAGTGACCTCTGCATCGCCCTGACCGGATGTCTTGTACTCCCATATCTTGCCGATATCGTGGAGCGCCGTACCGCAGAGCATAAGCTCCCTGTCCAGCTCGGTATACACACCGCAGAGGGCATCTGCTGCCTTTACCATGCGATAGGAGTGATACAACAGACCGCCTCTCATGTTGTGGTGCATAGACACGGCAGCAGAGGAGAACATATACTGCTTTTTGTTGTCGGTGAGAACTCTTACCGCAAGGTCGGACAAGGGCTCGTGTTTTCCGCCTCCGTCATTTGCGGAGCTGTTTATAAGAGATATTATCTCATCGTACATTAGATCCAGATCAATGGGAGGGAGCCTTATGAAGTCACTCATACTCAGACCTGTGTCCGATGTGTGGGTTATCTGCGTGATGCGAAAGCTCTTGCCGCCCATATATTCGCTTACCGCAATGGTCACATCCACGACCATATCCTTCTTTATGCCGTTCTTTTCAAGATCCTCCGCAGATGTATCGAACATCATGGCAGTCTGGTCGGAAAAGCCGTCCTTTATGCCTATTTTAAGAAATGGCTTTCCGTTTTTGTCCTTGTTCTCGTTTATGGAAGAAATGAGCACAGGGCGTTTAACAGTGTCGCCTACATTCATTTCAAGAAATTTCGTGTAATTATTACTCATAGCTTTACTCCCATGTTCTGTATAAAAAGCTCTCCCGTTATAACTATACCGGGCTTTACCCATCTATTATAGCACTATTTGTCGGGTTTGTCAAAACATATTTGACCCGACCCCTGTCAAGTAGACAGCGCAAATAACAAAAATAATCTATATAATGACCAAAAGCAGTCTGTGCAAATTGTGCAGGCTGCTTTGTCATTGACAGCGCACTAGCAAGCCCCTTTGAAGTGAGGAGCGGAGCGATGAACGAAAAGGGGCTTGCCACGGCACTCGCTCAGTCATGCAGCATAGGCATCATGATACTCCATTGGTGTCATGCAGCTAAGTCTGATCTGATATCGCCTTGAGTTGTAATAGGTGATGTAGTCCTCTATCGCCGAGATCAGTTCGGACTTACCCGTAAACTTTCGGAGATAGTACATCTCGGATTTAAGAATGCGCCACCAGCCCTCCATAGGTCCGTTATCAATGCACCTTCCGACACGGGACATACTCTGTATCATTCCGGCATCAACAAGCTTTTGATGGAAATTTTTATTGGTGTACTGAAATCCTCTGTCGCTGTGGAAGATTGGATGTGCATCAGGATTTAGTCTGACAGCTTCGTCAAATGTGGAAAACACAAGATCATTGTTATTGCTGTCACCAATTTTATAAGCTACGATACGCCTGTCATAAAGATCAAGGATGGCGCTCAGGTAAATTTTTTTGATGTTCGAGCCGATATAGTATTTGAACTCAGTAACATCAGTAAGCCACTTCTCATTCGGCTTGTCAGCGTGGAAATCTCGATTAAGTATGTTCTCTGCTGTGATCTGTGCTGTCGATGGGATATATGTCTTCTTCCTGATATGGGTGACTGACTTCAAGTGAAGTATCTGCATCAGCCTGTAAATACGCTTCTTGTTGTAATGCACATCGTGCTCACGATTTATCACGACTGTCATCTGCCGATAACCTAAGACTCCATTTCGCTCTTCATAGTGCTGTTTGATCCATTCTACAAGCTGTTCGTTGACCTGCTGGCTGTGACTTGGTGTTCTTTTCAGCCACTTGTAATAAGAAGAACGTGCTACATGAACGATGGCACAGAGTTTTTGTATCGGGTAATGCTCAGCCTTGTTCATGTATTGAATGGCATTGTATTTGTCTTCGTTTCGCACTCCGCTCAATGACCACCCCCTGCAGCTCCCTGAATTTTTTTAACAGCTTATTCTCCATTTCCATGTCTTTCAGTTTGGCTTGCAGGATCTTGTTTTCCATTCGCAGTCTGTCCGCTTCGGTTAGCTCTTCTTCGGGCTTTGCCTTACCTCTGCGATCGGTGAGTCCATCCACACCTTTTGCTTCATATTTGCGTACCCATGAATAGATCTGCTGATAGGATACTTTGTATTTCTCCATTGCAAGCCCGTAATCCTTGCCATTCTCAATGCAGAACGCTACTATCTCTGCACGTTCTTCCCGTGTCGTTTTTCTGCCTTTGTTCATGGTAAGTCCTCTTTCCGAGCGTGTGCGCTCCTTAAAGTCTTTACCGCTATTATAGCACAAGATCCATTGACTGAGAATACTATGACTTGTGATTTTATACTTTGTACATAATTCATCCAAACTGTATTTTCCGGAAAGATAGTCTTTTACCGCATTCACCTTGGTTTCACAAGAATATTTCTTATTGTGAGCTGTTCGCCTGAGTGATTCTATCCCCTCTGCTTTGTATCGTCTTACCATGCTTTGAAAAGCACTTTTGCTTACACCGTATTCCTTGGCGATCCCTCTGCAGCTCACTTTTCCTTCCAGATACTTCCGTACTGCTTCTATTCTCTCTTCATCCGATAATATACGTCTTCTTGACATAATAATACCCCCTTAGAGTTCACACGCTTTTGTTTTTTCGTGTGTCTACTCTAAGGGGATTATATCAATTTGTGATTGTCCGCTTCTTTCCTGTTAACGTCATTTATACCGGATGATCCTTTCTGAATAAAGATCGGTACCTGTGACCTGTAAGAGGAAATGGCATATATACCCGTAAAAGAGAGCAGGGAACGGAGCAAACAAGTATGTTGACCTTTGTATGATATGCACATGATCGGCGTGCGATGATAATGAAAAACAGTCATTCTGTCTAATTTTGCCGAAAAGCATTTTCTGCTTGATTATGTCGTAATGATATGTTATAATGGAAAAGTCAGCTAAACCGCAAATTTATGAGACTATACGGAAAAATTGAAAGCAACTGACCGAATGACTCTGAGAAATATGACTTTTTGCAACGGAGGTAATCCCAATGAAAAGAATAATAAGGTCTGCCGCCTTTATACTTACATTGCTCACCATAAGCACCATTCCTGTAAATGTATCTGCTGTTGATCTTCCTATCATCTTTATAGATGACGATAAGGGGGGAAGCAGTGAAAGCGGCGGACAGCAGGGAACAGCTCCCGTCCCCGCACCCGATCCCGAACCTGCACCTACACCTGCCCCTGCACCTACACCTACACCGACCCCAACACCGACCCCGGATCCTACTCCGGTACCTGTACCGACTCCCACGCCCGTTCCTGTTCCCGTGCCGGTACAGACGACTCCTTCCTACCCTTCGACAAGCTACACAGGAGGAAGTGTGACGACTGCTCCCTCAACTACATATAAACCCTCTTATGAGATCGTGCAGAATACCGATACTGCCAAGGAGACCGAAAACATAGAGGATAAGTCCGAAGTGTACAAGCCTTCATTATCCGGAGAGCTGACTGTCTCTGCTTCTGCCGACAGCAATGGAAATATAACTCTCAGCTGGAACAGTGTGGAGGGTGCAGACAGTTATATCGTGTATTATTACACCGATGGCGCCTATGAAAGGCTGAAGACCACTTCATCTGCCTCATACACCGTAAAGAAAGCTGCAAACGGCAGGGAACATTCGTTCCTTGTGCGCTGTGTGGTCAACGGTACCGAACAGCTATCTTCCTCCGGAAGTGCGGATGTGAAGGTCTATTATAAACCTGTTGTCACAGCCGCCGCTAAGGACGGAAAGGTAACCCTCAGGTGGAAAGCTGTGCCAGGTGCCGAAAAATATGCCGTGTACCGCATGAACGGAAAGCTGAAAAAGGTATCTGTCACATCTAAAACGGCTGTGAAGATAAAGCAAAAGGAAGGCGACACCGGCTACGCAGTTAAGGCATATGTAAACGGTAAGTGGACAAAGGTCACAAGAGCCGATATCGTGTCCGCAAAGGAAAAGTAAGCATATTTTACAGCAAAAACAGCCCTCACCCTGCTGAGAATGCCTTGCAGGGTGGGGGATTTTCGACTGTTCCTTATATAAGTTTGTCACAATAACACATCATAACAGTGAAGTCAATATAATATAAATAAATATATTTATATTAACAAAACAGAAAAATAATATTCATTGACATGCAGTGTAAAAAATAGTATAATGACTAAGAATAAGCTCACAAACAGGACGATATGCGCTCTGAAGACACTATTGTGATATCAGCCGCAGGCAAGCGGCAGTTAAAAGACAAGTCGTTTATTTTTCACATAAAAACATAAAAGGGGATGACAGAAATGCTTGGATCTGATTTGTCTGCAAATACCATAGCTGCACCCTTTTTATCATCTTACATATGCGAAAGCCATCCGACATGGGAGAAGTATCTCTCTTGTCGGGGGGCGTTTTTGTGTTTGAGGAAGTTATAAGTGGAGGAATTTAATATCAGCCTTGCGGGAGTTCCGCTGCGGATACGGTGCAGGTTTGAGGAGAACAGGGAATTCCTTGCGGATTACATAACCGACCTTGAACCCCTGTTTACCGTCGAACCCGGTGAAGAGGATCTTTCCCGCATACAGGCAGACTTTGACAGGACAGACGAAGCGGAAGGGCATCCTAAGCGCCGCCGTCCGGACGGATATCTGGAGAATAATGCCATCCACAGTCTGCTGGCGGAAAAGCTGACGGAATACGATGTGCTCCTGATGCACGGCTCCGCCCTGTGTATGGACGGAGAGGCATTTATCTTCACCGCTAAGAGCGGAACGGGCAAAAGCACTCATTCAAGGCTCTGGAGAGAGGTTTTCGGTGAGAGAGTGCAGATGATAAACGATGACAAGCCCATGCTGAGGTTCACGGAGGAGGGTGTCAGAGTCTGCGGCACCCCATGGGATGGAAAGCACCGCCTCAGCTCCAACACCTCCGCTCCCTTGAAAGCCGTTGTCAGTCTGGAGCGCAGCGAAATAAACCGTGTTTCTCCGATGTGCGGAGCGGATGCCTTTCCCGTGCTGATGAAGCAGTGTTTCAGCTCAAAAGACCCCGTCATCATGATGAGGATCATGAACATGGAGAAAAGGCTGCTGGACACAGTCGGCTTATACAGGCTGGGCTGCAACACGGAGCCGTCTGCGGCTGTGACAGCCTATGAGGGCTTAGTCGGCTCTTACGGGGCAGATCATCATTGTGGCGGAAATACTTTCTGAGGTGCTTTATGGTTGAGATACACAGTCCCGATAAGACTTTGACAAAGCTGCTGCCCCCTGTACGGCCTGAAGCGGGTGTAAGATATGTGCCGTCCATGTATGTCATTCCTTTTGAACAGGGCGGGAAGCAATACCTGTTCCAGAATATGACAAAGCAGTGTATCGAGGGAGCCCTCCCTGCGTCTGCTGCGGCAGGAGAAGGCTTCGACGACCTGATAAAGGCACAGTTCCTCGTCCCCGAGGGAAAGGATGAGTGCGCCTATTACTGCCATATATCCGCTGTCATGAGGGCTTATGCCGGGAAAAAGGGCATAAGTGGGTATACCATACTGCCCACCTTCGGCTGCAATGCACGGTGTACATACTGCTACGAAGAGGGCATGAAGCCCATATCCATGACTGAAGAGACCGCAGAGCAAGCCGTCCGTTACATCTTGGACACTCACCGTGGGGACAAGGTGAAACTGGGATGGTTTGGCGGTGAGCCCCTTATGGGCACAAAGATCATCGACTATATCTGTGACGGATTGAGAAAAGCGGGTATCGAGTACAAAAGCTCCATGATCTCCAACGGGAGCCTTATCACCCCGAAGGTCATCGGGAAAATGAGGGGAAACTGGCGGCTTCGCCACATACAGATATCCATGGACGGTGCGGAGAGTGAATATCTGCGCCGAAAGTGCTACTACAAGGACAAAGGCTATTATAACAGGGTAATGGGATCGGTCAGCATGATGAGCGAGGCCGGCATAAAGGTGGTCATCCGCTGCAACGTGGATGAAGGCAATTTTGACACTGTTTCCGAGTTCCTTTCGGATATGCGGGATAGGATAAAGAACAAAGATAATGTCAGCGTGTACCTTGCACCTCTTAATGAAGTGCGCATGGGCGAAAATGATATCGAAATATGGACTAAGATAAGGGATGCCTATGAGCTCATCACTGATGCAGGGTTCAGGAATTCACGCTTCATGGGTTTAACACGCTCTTTTCGTATCAATCATTGCATGGCAGACGGCGGCAGTGTGGTCATCGCTCCCGACGGCAGCCTGTACCCCTGCGAGCACTGCCCGAAGGAGAGCAGGTTCGGAAATATCCGACAGGGCGTAACGGATGAGAAAGCCAAAAAGGACTTCTGCCGCACGGACCGTACACGGGAGAAGTGCAGGGATTGTCCTTTCCTCCCCGACTGCACAAACTTTTCCGCCTGTCCGGTTTATGATACTCATTGCCGTGAAGTGCGGGAACTTATGGTCAAAGCCGATCTCAAACGCCTGGCAGAAGAGAAGGAAAGCGGCGGCAGCGACGAGGAAGAGGCTGTTTGCTGACGGTCGTCAGGGGGGCGTGATATGATAAGTGTCATAGTTCCGGTCTACAATGTAAGACCCTATTTAGTCCGGTGTCTGGACAGTATATTGTCCCAGACCTTCAGGGATCTGGAGATAATACTTGTGGACGACGGCTCAACAGACGGCAGCTCGGAGATCTGTGATGACTACTGCAAAAAGGACGGCCGCATCAGGGTGATCCATACCGAAAACCATGGGCTCAGTGCTGCCCGCAACCTTGGTATAGAAATGGCTGCCGGAGAATGGATAATGTTTGTGGATTCCGATGACCGTGTGTCTCCGGATTTTTGCAGACTGCCTCTGGAGAATGCCGAAAAAGAGAATGCGGATCTTGCAGTCTTTGATATGACTATCATAGATATCCACGGAAATGCCGTGATAAGAGAACCGCTGCCAAAAGGCATTATATCTGCGGAGGCCGCAGTGGAGCACGGATACTCCGCCGTATGGAACAAGCTGTATCACAAAACACTGTTCAGCGGCATACGTTATCCTGTGGGGCAGATAGCCGAAGACACTGCTACTACCCATAAGCTGGTGTATAAAGCCGGGAAGATAGTTTGTCTGGATGACAAACTGTATTATTATCAAAAGCGCAAAGGCAGCATTTCGGAAACGAAGGATGAGGTGCTGTACAGGGATCTTTATAAAGCAAATCTTCAAAAAACAGATGATCTGCGGTCTTTCGGCTTTCCCGAAGAAAAGCTTCAGCAGAGGATGCTGCGGGAATCCCTGCGGTTTTTGATGCACATCTCACCGTCGGATGACCCGCTCTACCGCAGGGCGTATGATCAAGTATCTTCCTGGGAAGGCAGCACCGAAGGGCTGGAAGTACATGAGAGAAATGCTTTCAGGGTACTGCGGTTCGATAAACGATTTTTTCATAGCTATTGCATACAAAGGGGATGGAGAGCAGACTCTGCCGGTAACATGACTGTGAATGATGAAACCAAAGAAAAGGAGTGAATGTTATGGAACAGTATACCAAGCCTGAAATAGAGATCGTTGAGCTTGAAAAGGAGGATACCATCCTTACAAGCAACTGTCAAAACTGTGATGGATGGACATACGAATAGTGTTTTTTGTGACTTTTCGGGATCAAAATAAAAGGAGAACAGCATGAAACTTAGATCGGATTTTATTACTCAGGACATAGATGACACACAATTTCTCGTGCCCGTGGGTGCCGAAGCATTCAGCGGCATAGTGCGCAGCAACAAGACTGCTGCTTTCATCGTGGACTGCCTTAAAGAGGAGACCACAGAGGAAGCTATCGTAGACAAGATGTGCGCAAAGTATGACGCAGACCGCAATACCATCACCGCCGATGTGGCGGAGGTAATAAAGACCCTTAGGGGTATCAATGCACTGGAGGATAAATGATATGGACAGAATGTTAAATTTCCGTGAGCAAAATGGGGGGCACTGAGAAGTACCTGAGACCCGAGATCGAAGTCATCAAGTTAAACAGCGATGACATCATAATCACAAGCTGTACTCCCGATACTTGTACCTGTGATCATCAGGACAATAATGAACCCGATTGGTAATGTGGTGTTAAAATGAAGTTTGAAGAACTCCTCGCTCGTGACGGCTGTCTGGTCTACAAGACCCGTGGCGTGAGCATGGAGCCAATGCTGCGGCAGAACAGGGACACAGTGACTATCCGTGTCCCTGTATGCCGTCTTAAAAAATATGATGTGGCACTGTACAGGCGGGGCGAAAACTATGTTCTCCACCGTGTGATGGAAGACAAGGGCGACCATTACCTTATCCGAGGGGATAACACCTTTTCTCTTGAAAAGGTCCCCGACAGTGCCGTTATCGGTGTGCTGACAGGCTTTCGGAGGAAAGGCAGACAGTACGATGTTTCGGATTGGCCATACCTGCTGTATGTCCGCTTCTGGGATATCATTTATCCGCTGAGGCGCTTTTGCTCCCGCTCAAGGCGCATTGCAGTTTCCGCTGCCCGCAGAATGGGGATACTGCCGCTTCTCAAGCGGCTGCTTGGGAAGGGAGAAACATGAAGAACAAGACGATCTCCTGGCTTTGGCAGGTGACCGGGCGAAAGAAGGGATATATCCTTGCTCTTACTCTGATACAGGGTGCAGCAGGGATAATAGGAGTAGTCTATGCCCTTATTTTTCGTGCCATAGTAGACAGCGCAGTGGGAAAGGACAGTGTGTCTTTCGTCCACAATGTAGTTCTTATCATAGGGCTCGTTCTTATACAGCTTACAGTAAATGCTGTTATACGCTGGCTGCACGAACTTGCCAAGGCGGATCTGGAGAACACCCTCAAACGCAGGCTGCTTGACAATATACTGCACAAGGAATACGATGCTGTCAGCTCTACCCATACCGCCGAATGGATAAACCGCCTGACAAACGATACTACCGTCGTTGCGGGCGGAGCGGTGGAGATACTGCCGGGACTTGCGGGAACTGTCGTCCGCCTGATCTCGGCTCTTGTTATGATAATCGCACTTGACAGCTGGTTTGCATATATCCTTGTGCCGGGCGGGATAGGCATGGTGATACTTACCTATGCTTTTCGAGGTGTGCTCAAACGCCTGCATAAGAACATACAGGAGAGCGACGGACAGCTGCGGGTATTCTTGCAGGAACGCATATCATCCCTGATGGTCATAAAAGCCTTTTCTGCCGAAAAGATGACCGATGAAGGCGCAGAGTCGGCAATGGAGGAGCATAAAAGGGCTCGGCTGAGAAGAAACCGCTTTTCAAATTTTGCGAATATAGGGTTCGGTGCAGCCATGCAGGGGATGTATCTTATAGGCGGGGTGTACTGTGCCCACGGCATAATGACCGGTCGTGTCACCTACGGCACACTGACAGCCGTTATGCAGCTTATCGGTCAGGTTCAGGGGCCCTTTGCAGGTATTTCGGGTTACCTTCCCCGTTTCTATGCAATGACCGCATCGGCGGAAAGACTGAAAGAAGTTGAAGCATATGGCGACGACTTGCCTGCTGCGGATAAAAAGACGATGCAAAGCTACTACGGCAGCAAATTTAAGTCCTTGGGGCTCAGGAATGTATCATTCGGCTATAAGAAAGATGAAGCACCCACAGTCCTGAAAAATGCTGATCTTGAGATATACAGAGGAGAGACAGTGGCATTTGTGGGGCACAGCGGCTGCGGAAAATCCACTGTGCTGAAGCTCCTGATGTGTATGTACACACCGGACAGCGGGGAGAGGTTCATAGACGGGCAGGAGCTTACGGCTTTCCACCGCAGTCTCTTTGCATATGTCCCACAGGGAAATGCTCTGATGAACGGCACGATACGGGAAGTAGTCTGCTTTGCGGAAGAATACGACGAGCAGAAGCTGAAAAATGCCCTGACTCTGGCGTGTGCGGATGAGTTTGTGGATAATTTTGACACAAAGCTGGGTGAACACGGTTCAGGTCTGTCGGAGGGTCAGATGCAGCGCATCGCAGTTGCCCGTGCCATATATGCGGATGCTCCCATCCTGCTCCTTGATGAATCCACAAGTGCGCTGGATGAGAGCACAGAGCGAAAGCTGCTGGAAAACCTGAAAACATTGACAGACAAAACGGTCATCATCGTGACACACAGAAAGGCAGCACTGTCTGTTTGCGACAGGGTGCTTGAATTTTCGGAGAGCGGGGTCAGGTGCTTATGAACAAAACAGCGGAGGACGTGATCTATCTGGCAGCCTGTGCGGTAAATGACAGGGCTCCGGAAAAGAAGCGGGTGGAGAGCATGGATCTTGAAGCGGTCCACAGGCTTGCCTCACGTCATCTGATAAATGCCGCCGTATCCTACGCACTGGTATCGGCAGGATATAAGGATAAGATATCGGACAGTGCCATCGCTGCTGCCATACGCAAAACGGCTCTTTTTGACAAGGCATGGAGCAGGATAAGGAGCAGTCTTGAGGGGGCGGGTATCTGGTATATGCCGCTGAAAGGCGCAGTTCTGAAAAACCTTTATCCCAAATACGGGATGAGGGAATTTGCCGATCATGATATCCTGTTTGATGCTTCCCGTGCCGATGATGTGAAAGCTGTCATGGAAGACATGGGCTTTACAGCGAATAAATTCGGAGCAGGCGTTCATGATGTGTACTTCAAAAAGCCCTCACTGAACTTTGAGATGCACAGGGCACTGTTCGGTATGAGTCATGACAGGGCGCTTTACGAGTATTATGACCATGTGGAAAGCAGGCTGAAAAAAGACAGGGGATATGCCCAATACTTTACACCGGAAGACTTCTACCTGTACATGACCGCCCATGAATACAAGCACTATACCGTAGCGGGAACGGGGCTTCGCTCTCTGCTTGACACCTATGTGTACCTGAAAGCTCAGCCCCTTGATACAGAATATACAGCAGCCGAATCGGAAAAGATCGGCATAAGGGATTTTGAAGAGAAAAACCGTTCCCTTTCTCTGCACCTTTTTTCGGGAGAAACGCTTACACCGGACGATCGTGAAATGCTTGATTACATTCTTTCGTCAGGCACCTACGGTACGATACAGCACAGCGTGGAAAACAAGATCCACCGTAACAAATACAGCAAGCTCGGTTATATGCTGGATCGCTTCTCTGTGCCGGTAAGCCGCAAGGATCCGAGGTACATTTCCTTTGCAGCTATGTACCCGCTTTTCTACAAGCATAAGATACTCCTGCCTCTTCTCCCGTTCTACCGCATATTCCGAGCTGTCAGGTCGGGACGGTTCAAAAAAGAAGCAAAGGTGCTAAGGGAAGCAAAGAGGTAATACTGACCTCTGACCGATGTATAGACAAGAAACAAGCCGCAAATGCTTGAATATAAGGGATCCGGGGCTTGGAGATCGTCTATGCATCGGGGAAGGATCAGTATAAGTCCTCTTTTCAGAGTGACACACCGCATCAACTTCCCTGATATGACACAGAACAGCCGCCGTACAGGTCTCTTCCCTGTGCGGCGGCTTATCCATATTATTCGATCAATGCTTTTTGAGCTTTCCGACGAATCATTCTTCGGTCAAAACTGTTCAAAATATATGCGGTCACCCTCAACGGTAAAAGTTACGGGATCCGTCATGCAGTAATTGCCGTATATATCATTTATACAGAAGCTGTACATATAGTCACTGTCCGGCAGGAAAGAGAAACAAAGCTCAGGATCACCGCTGTATACATATTCGTCACCGTCTATGTCCGCTGTGTCGTCTGATTCGAGATCATAGGCAGTGTAAACGGGAACTATCACGTCCCCATCCTTCAGCTGCGTACCCGTGCGTCCCACCGCTCCGTTTTCGCTCACGCCGTCCCATGTGTCGATCATTTCAACAGTGGTGTTTTCGTAATCGTAGACAAATCTAAGATAAGTGCTTTCTCCGTTCAGCTTTATGGGTGAGATGTATATATCATACCCATCACAGGGTTCGTAGAGGTAGGCAGCTATAAGCTGATCGTCGGGAAGTGAGAACCAGTATCCGTCAAAGGCATCAAAGAAGGCTCCGCTCTCCGGATCCATATATACCTCGCCTGTAAAGCCCAGCTCCAGCATTCCCATGCTTTCATAGTCCGCAAGGTACACCGCAGCTTCCACATAGTCGATGATATTCAGGCTGTTCTCATCGGGAATGAAATAATAGCTGCCGTTCTCGTCAAATCCGGGCTCTGTCTCATAGCCTATCTCCATCGAGCCCATTTCTATGTCATCTGCATATCCCCAGACATCTTCGTTTTCGTATTCGTAGTAATATGACCCGTCTTCATCATATTCATAGGATGAACCGCTCCAGTCATTGAAGAATATGTCCAGTAAAGATGAATTGTCATATCCTGAAATGTCTGTGCCGCCTGCGGTACCGTATGCTATCTTGTCCACAAGACCCAGATAGTAGGGACTGAGAGCTATGTCCTTGTATATGGAAAGCTCACGGGAGCCGCTTACACAAAGGGGATAATACATGGAAAGACCGCAGGCATCTCTGTGGTCCGAGCCGTTTTTGCGGTAAATGACCGCACTTTCAAGAGCCTTTCGTGCTCCCGGTGCAGAGGCACAGCTTGCACCCGCATCCATTATGCCGCCTGCATCCACCATATTGGTAAAGCCGGACAAACGGCTGTTACCGCCGAAATTATCCGCATTGGACACCGATCTTGCAAAGCTCGCAAAATCATGGGATCTGTCCGTCAGTTCATACAGTTCCTTTGAATACCTGTCAAATTCTTCAAGAAAGGCATCTATTTTTCCGAGATCCACTACCGAAAGTGTAACGCTGTTCTCACAACCTTCCTCCTCACATGAGGAATAGAAGCTGTCGCATATAACACGCCCAAGCTCGGCACCGTCTGCGGAGGGCTCCTCGCTGAGATAATTCCCTATTGCGGTGTAGTCCCAGCCATAGCCCGGTTCACTTTCCTGTGAAGCCACCATATACCTTGCGTGGCTTGCCAGTATGCCCGCAGCCTCTGCCGTTGCCATAAGGCAGGCATCAAAGCCGATAAACTCGAAGTCATCGGTCATTTTGTCCCTCACCGAGTAAAGGGCTGCATCTATATCGCCAAGGAGCAGGGATTCGTTGTCGTGCCGCTCATCAAAGCAGACACCGTTTATAGAGCCGCTTCCGTGATCCCACAGGACAAGCCCCATTTTTTCGGCGGGATACTCACTTACGCCCCATTCAAGAAAGTTCCTCAGAGTACTGCCTTTTCCCATGCTCATATCTTCGCAGCTGTCAACTATTACCGCTTCGCCGCTGCAGATAAGAAGGCGCTCACAGGAATCGGGATCAATGTCCAGATACCACTCCGATGCACCGCCGGTCTGCACCACAAACCTGACATTATCATTTGCGGAGGAGTCTATCATTTCCTCTATATCAATGGAGCCCATGGCATTTTCGGATTCAAGATCGGCTCCGCAGAGGTAAACAAATATTGTCCATGTATCTTTATCGCCCATGGGTATGGCTTCGCTCCTGCGGCTGCGGCGGATAAAAGCTCCGCCGGCGGCAGCATCAGCCGTATCCTGTGTTGTGCCGGCAGCACTGTCCGCCGTTCTGTTCTCGGCGACAGTCTCTCTATCAAGCGTTTCCGTCACGGTGCTCTCGTCTGTATCGTCAAAACAGGCGGAAGCACCCAGCGCCAGCAGGATGCTCAGGAGCGCTATCGTTCGCCTGCGCATCACAGTTCACCCGAGTCCATGCTAAGCTCTGTTTCTGCTGTCCTCAGGTTCTCGGCAGTGCTCTTTTCGGCACTGAATTCGCTCGTTCCCATATCCACGGTAACAGAGAAGGAGTTTTCTCCATCGGAAAAGACTTTGCTTCCAAGGCATTCTGCTATGTCCTTGCCTTTCTGTAAAGCAGCCTGCCTGTCAGCACCGGGGAGCATAAGCAAAAAGCTGTCAGCAGACCACCTGTATACTCCGCTGTTCTCGCCGCCAAATTCGCCAATGGTCTTTGCAGTGCAGGTCAATACCTCATCTGCAAGTCGGGAACCGTAGTTATATGAAATATCACCGAAATCATTTATTTCCGTAAGCACGCAGGAAAGGGGAGTGCTTTTCAGAACAGGAGCCCATTTCCAGTCATAGTCGGAAAAGAATCCCTTTCTATTGCGGCATCCGGTAACCTCACAGAAATTTGCCCTGTCAGCAAATATATCTGATTCGAGTGAAAGACCGCATACAACAGCGCATACAGAGAGCCTGCGAACATCTTCCTTTTCGTCAAAGTCACCGTCTTTTTTGCCTGTCACCTGAAAAGCACCTATATACTGACCCTTTGTGTCCGAAATAGGCATAACGATAGCGTTGCCGTCAGTGTCGGACAGGGCGCTCATACCGTTTACAACGATCACTTTTCCTTCATTTATTGCCTTTCCTACAATGCCGCTGTCATTTTCGGGCAGTACAAGTATGTTTTTTTCATCGGAAACGGTGCGCAGCACCTTGTTGTATTTGTCACGGTACCAGAAACGGGCTTTTTCCGCATTTACAAGCGTGCAGCCCAGTTTGCACAGCTTTTCAAATACAAGGACGTGACCCTTGTCGGGCATAGTATCGCTCATCTCGGCATACAGTGCGGATGTAACATCAAACAGGGGTGAAAGTATCATCATTTCTTCGTTCATGGGTGATCAAGCTCCTTTTTGAAAAAGTGGTACGGCGCTGTATCGACACAGGCCCTCCATGATATTCTATCACATTCTGACGGATATTTCAATACAAAATGTACAAATTTCAGAAAAATACGTGTTTCGGATAATTCAGTTCTGTCGCCTGCAAAAAACTATAAACTCGGTATTGCCTCATTTTCCCGCAAGACGGAAAAGATACCGTTCAACAGTTTCTCTGACTTTTTGCGGGTCATCCGTCATACCTCGGTGTATCCACAGGGAGATCACATTCCATACAGCACCTATATTCAGCGCCATAAGGTATTCAGGGTCGGCGCCATCAAAGTATCTGATGAACGGATTGAGAGCAGTGAGCTTTTCACGGCGCAGCAGGGGAAGATATTCATTCATACATTTCAGGGTAAGGTGCAGCATATGGTTTTTGTCCAGAAGTAGAAGAAACTCCCTGTTTTCCTCTGCCACATCAAACACTGCCGACAGCACATCCTTTCGGTTACTGTCAACTATACTGAAATAGTCTTTCAGAATGTTGTGCATAAGTGAAAGCAGGACATCATCCTTTGATGTGAAATTGCGGTAGAAGGTCTTGCGTGCGAGCTTTGCTTCAAGTATTATCTGCTTCACGCTTATCTCGTTGTACGGATATTCTTTCATAAGAGACAGCAGTGCTTCGGTGATCTCCTTTTGGGAACGCAGTGCTGAGGGATTATTTGATTCGGTCATGTTTTTCCTCCAAAGTGACACATTTTTGCAAGATCATGTATCTTTTTCGGGATGTATTGACTTACGGTCTTTTCTGTTATATCATAGTACCATAAAAGATACAAGTGTGTCAATAAGAAGGAGGATATATATGTTGAGACTAAGACCTTTTTCCGCAGTCGATGCAGACAGGATCATTTCATGGTCGGGAGATGAGACTGCTTTTCGCAGATGGAGTGCGGATATCTACAAAAGCTATCCCATAACCGGAGCGGATATGATCGGCTTTTACGAGACTGCTGCAAGAGGCGGGATGTTCTTCCCCTATACTGCCGTTGAGGATGAGGACATGGTAGGACATCTTATAATCAGATTTCCGAAAGACAGGAGCACTGCCCGTTTCGGCTTTGTAATAGTAGATCCCGTAAGGCGGGGACAGGGTATCGGCAGACAGATGATGGAGCTTGCCAAAAAAGAAGCCGCAGAAAGGTTCGGAGCACGCTTTGCAACGCTTGGAGTATTTGCAGATAACGTACCTGCCCTCCGCTGCTACCTTTCCGCAGGCTTTCGTGAGGTAAAGACAGACAAGCAGGAATACTACCGCATTTTCGAGGAAGAATGGCTCTGCATAGAGATGAGTACCGTGTTATGAAAGAATATATCCTTCTGCTGCCCATAATGTTTATCTTTCATGATATGGAAGAGATAGTCGGATTCAGATGGTTCTTTCGGCGGAACTGGGATGTTTTTGCAAAGTATCCGAAGATAGCTGCGGTGTACAGAGATGTTTCCACCGAGGGATTTGCTGCTGCGGTCTATGAGGAGTTCATACCCTTTTTCGGACTGAGCCTTCTTGCATACTATTTTCCGTGCAGAATGCTTTACGGTGTGTGGTTTGCCATGCTGCTGGGGCTGACAGCGCATTTTGTGATCCATATATCTGTTTGTATATATATCAGGAGGTATGTGCCTTCTCTCATCACCAGCCTTATTTGTCTGCCGTTTGCCGCAGTCATGCTTACGAGAGCTGTCAGCCTTATGACTTTTGATATGCCCACACTTATCTCTGCCGCTGTCACGCTGCCCATGCTCATGCTCAACCTGAGATTTGCCCACAGCATAATGCGTAGAGCGGGCAGATGACACATATTGCCCGGGGTCAGATCTCCGAAATGCTGCCGTTCTCGTTCATCTGCACTTTCGGATATGCCATATGAAGCAATTCTAATCCAATTTTAATCTGTTCCAAATGAAAATACTCTTGATTTTGTGTGAATAAAGTGGTATCATATCATAAAACGCATATATGGAGGGTATATATGAAAAAGTTTAAGATCATCGCAATGGCTGCTCTGGCTGCTTCGGCAGTTCTTTTCAGCGGATGCTATGTAAACAGGCGTGCAGCGGAAAATGTTATCGAGCATCTTACTCCTCCGCCAAAAGATTGGTACATGGAAACAATAAAGTACTACGCCTACGGTGTACATACCAATTGGAAGGATAATGATCTTTACGGGGACGTGTGTGCCGAACTGAAAGACCCGGATAACCACGCAGGCTACTACCTTACAGACCTCAACAATGACGGTACGAAGGAGCTGCTCGTAGGCTTTGACGACGGCGGTGACACGAAGTTTACCGATATCTATATCTACCACCCCGATCTGAAAGATCATGTGGTCAACAGCTTTCATGCCGCCGGCGAAGGATATTACATCTATCTGTGCGAGGGAGATGTGATCCGCAATGACTGGGAATATCCCGGTCAAAAGGAGCCGAAGAGCGATTATATGAAGCTCAACAAGGATCCTGTGTCGGGCTGGCCCATACAGACTTACGACTCGGATCCTCCCAAGCCTGTCAAGTGTGAACTTACTACCTTTGCAAGTCATATTGACGGGGAGAAATGATACACGCAGAGTTTTTGTTAAACTTTGCCTGACTTGCAATACTGATTTCTGACCGATGTATAGACAAGAAACAAGCCGCAAATGCTTGAATATAAGGAATTTGAGGATTGGAGATCGTCTATACATCGAGGAAGTATCAGTATAAGACCATATCGGAAAATATCCGGTATGGTCTTTTATTCTCATATAATATCAAGTAAATATTATAAAAGCTATTGACAAAGTAAAGTGAATGTGGTATATTGGTATAAAAGGGCATTTTACAGAAAGGGGGAAATTATGGCAAAAAAGGAAAATCCCGTGCCAAAGATATTTTTCGGTGCCGTGATACAGTCTGCACGAAAGGCAAAGGGTCTCTCACAGCAGGGGCTGGCTGACAGGCTCGGGGTATCAAGGGTCGCAGTGAACAACTGGGAGGCGGACAACTATAAGCCCGATCACGACTATATCCCTGCTTTGTGCAGGGAACTGGACATAACTCTGGGAGACCTGTATTCCGTAGATGACAAGCAGAGCCTCAGCCCCGCAGAAAGGCGCATAATAGGCAATTTCCGCTTTCTTACCGAGAACGGCAAAAACCTTATCGGCAAGGTGGTGAACGATGTCCTTGATGAAGAGATAGCCGCTCAGGACAAGTATCTGAAAGAAAATTTTGCCATCTTCGAGGTGCCTGCATCCATGGCATCCGCAGGCTACGGCAGCGATCTCCTTGAAGCGCCTCCGGGCTATGTTTTCCTGCGCAGGAACCACCGCAACAGCCGTGCAGATGCAGTCATAGAGGTGACGGGTGACAGTATGCTGCCGGTGTACCGCAGCGGCGACTTTGTGTATGTGGAGTACACGGAAACCGCCTTTCCCGGCGAGGATGTGGTGTGTACCATGGAGGGCGGCGGCATCATAAAGAGGATGAACAGCGAGCATAAGCTGGAATCCCTGAACCCCGACTACCCCTTCGGCGAAAGAGGGGAGTGGGACAATATCCGCCTTGTGGGGAGAGTGCTCGGCATAGTGGATAAGGCGGATATGCCGGATGAGAGAGAAAAGCTTTCCCTTGATGAGCTTTTTGCGGATGAGATAAAGGAGTTCCTGTCTCTTCACGGCGGTGATGACTGATATGTATATCGCCATTGATATGAAATCATTCTATGCTTCCGTGGAGTGTGTTGCAAGAGGGCTCGATCCTCTTGCAACAGACCTTCTTGTGGCGGATGAGAGCCGCTCCGACCAGACTATATGCCTTGCGGTCTCTCCGTCTCTGAAAGCAAAGGGGGTGCCTTCACGTCCCCGACTTTTTGAAGCAAAGAGAGCCATTGCACAGTATGAGCGCAAGACCGGAAAGCCTCTCGAATACATAACTGCTGTGCCCAGAATGGCGGAATATGAGCGTGTTTCCGCCAGGATCTATTCGGTCATACTTCACTATGCAGCCCCCGAGGATGTTCATGTTTACAGTATCGACGAGAGCTTTATAGACTGCGCCCCCTATATGGGCACCTATCCCTCCGCTCATGAAATGGCAATGACCATGATACGGGAGATACTTGACACTACGGGCATCACCGCAACGGTGGGGATAGGCACCAATCTTTATCTTGCAAAGGTGGCAATGGATATAGTGGCAAAGAAGGCACCGCCCGACAAGGACGGTGTGCGCATAGCAGAGCTGGATGAATACGCATACAAGGTGCTTTTGTGGGAACACCGCCCCCTTACGGATTTCTGGCAGATAGGCAGGGGAAAGGCACGCAGGCTTGAAAACGGAGGGATGTTCACCATGGGAGATGTGGCAGAGCGTTCTCTCAGGGATGAGGAGTGGTTTTACAGGAATTTCGGCGTGGATGCGGAGATACTCATAGACCACGCCTGGGGCATTGAGCCTGTGACCATGGCGGACATAAAGAACTACCGCACCGACAGCCACAGCATATCCTCCGGGCAGGTGCTGCCCCGTCCATACAAGTACGGCGAGGCAAGAGTGGTATTTCAGGAAATGGCTGAAAACATCTGCGGGGAGCTGCGCAAAAGGGAGCTTGTCAGCAGGTGCTATATGTGGTACACGGGCTACGATCACAAAAGCCTTGAAGCTGTGCCCGATTACAATGGTCCGCTTGCCATGGATTTTTACGGCAGACTGCACCCGAAACATTCAAACGGTACGGTAAGGCTCACGGAAATGACGAACCTGCCAAAGACAGTCAGGCATGAGCTTCTTCGTTCCTTTGACAAAAAGACCGACCACAGACTGCTGTTTCGCAGGCTAAATATTTCCGCCGCAGATGTGTGCTGGGAAGACAGCTATCAGATGAGCTTTTTTGTAAATTACGATGAACAGAAAAAAGAGCAGGATCTGGAAAATGCCATGCTCTCCGTGCGGAGCCGTTTCGGGAAAAATGCGGTGGTCAAGGGGATAAACCTTCTTGAAGGAGCGACGGCAATGGAAAGAAATATGCAGATAGGCGGCCACAGGGGATGATATGTATGCAGAAAAGCCGCATGAAAAAGATGACGGAGGAAGATAAGTTCGACAGGAGATTTGCCTGTTGGGCAAATAATCATCATGGCTGGCACAAATACAGGAACATGGTGCGCCGCAAGGCACGGCGTATGCTGAAAGCAGAAATGGCCAAAGATATACGGGAAGAGCTCTGATATTATCTGAAAGGGGTGGATGGATGATGGTATATGTGCCTCTCGGCTTCAGGTATATGGATGCACTGCGAAAAGGGAGACCCGTTCACAGAAGGTTCGATGACTTCTATATCCGTCATCCTTTCATGGACAGGGGAAAAAGGGCAAAGATATTTGCCCCCTTTGATGCTCTTGCAGGGTTCAATGAAATGATACTTTCCAAGCAAACGATATATGTAAAAAAAGAGGAGCTTTCCGAAGATGACTCTCTGAAGCTTGATTCCCGCCTTGACCTGCTGTCACGGCTGATACAAAACTCCAATGATGCACGGGATCGGGATATTTTCATTACGGTCACATATTTTGAGCCCTGTACGGATATATCCAATGAGGCATACGGCTCCGGAGGACTGTATACGGAAAAGAGCGGCAGGGTAATAGCAGTGGATACGATATTCAAGATATTGAAGGTGGACAGCATGAAGATAGATTTTGGTGATATAAGATCTGTTGACGGCAAGGTTTTTGAAGAATACGGGGATAATGAAGCAGCCTGTCACTTTTCGGACTAAGAAAGACTATGTGTACGAGATTTTTTATAGATAAAAGCGCAGAAGAATTCAGGGCGATCACTTACCTTGCAAAGAGATCGCCGCTTGCCAAAAAATTCATTGCGGCAGGCAGCAGGATATACACGGAGGGGGAGATACGCCCCACAAATGTGGTGCCGGTGATAGCACCCTCGCCCGCAGGAAAACGAATGGTCTATCCCATGAAATGGGGCTTTTCGGATAAGGAACACGGCAGGATATTTTTTAATGCACGCTCCGAGACCGCAGCACAAAAGCCCTCATTCAGTGAAGCGTGGGTATCTCACCGATGTATAATCCCCGCATCCTTCTATTTTGAGTGGGAACATTTCAAAAGTCCGTCAGGAAAGGAAAGGACCGGGGATAAATTTGCCATACAGCCCCGCAGCTCAAGCTGCACATGGCTCTGCGGTCTTTACAGGATAGAGGAGGGATTCCCTGTTTTTGTCATACTCACAAGGGAACCCGAAGGCAGTGTAAAGGAGATACACGACAGGATGCCTCTTATCCTGCCGAAAGAAAAATGCAGCCTGTGGATAGACCCCCGCACCAATCCCGCCGAACTTCTGCCGTGCGCACTAACGGATATGATAACAGAAAGGCAGGTATAGCCCTGCCTTTTACGGATCAAAGACCGCCCGATGTATATCGTACACGAGCGGTCTTATACTGATCCTTCCTCGATGTATAGACGATCTCCAAGCCGCAAATCCTTTATATTCAAGCATTTGCGGCTTGTTTCTCGTCAATACATCGGTCAGAAATCAGTATTACTGCATTTTCAACTATTCCTTGCCTTCCTGTTCCTCTGCCTCTTCGTTTATGATCTCAAGAACAAATTCCTTGAGTATCTTGCCGGGAGTAGTGTTGTTTGCCGAACACCATGCCTTGAAAGCATCGGACTGTTCCTTGCGTACACGGCAAGAAAGCGAACGCATATTCTCCCTGTCCCATTTTACATTGTTGCGCTTATGAGCTGCTGAAATCATAGTATCTCCTCCAAATTTCCCAAGGCTTGCTTTTTTATACATACAATAATTGTAACAATATATCGGAGATAAATCAATACTGCATATTCAACAAATATACTGTCAACATTTTGTCTGATTTATGTATGCTTTTACTTTGTTAAGTTACTTGACAAAAAAGAGAAATTGTGTTATCCTTTTATAGAAAGGTGGTGTTTGATTGTTGGAGGATCTTCTTTCAAGGACATACAGGCTGATAAATCTTTACAACAGCACAGGGAGAAAGCCCTGTACCTATTCCTGCGGTGAAACTCTTTATCAGGCACAGGTGCATTTTCTTGAATGTCTTTATCAAAGAGAGGGTGAAACTATTACGTCCCTTTCCCGTGAAATGTATATGACCCGTTCTGCAGCATCACAGACAGCGGAGCTGCTGCAGAAAAAGGAACTGATAACAAGGGACGACCCTGCCGGAAAGGGAGGGGCACAGGGGCTCTATCTCAGTGAAAAGGGTCTGGAGGTGATAAAGGAGCACCGTAAACGTCACAGTGCTATGATAGAAAGGATCGGTCAGGTATGGCAGTCCCTGGATGAGAACACAAGAACTGCCGTCACAAAAATGTTAGATATAGTTGAAGAAGAGATAGGAGGTCTTTTATGATATTCAGGGAAGCCGGAAATGAAGGTTCTCCTGCGGTGCTGCTGATACACGGTATGTTATGCACAGCAGAGGACAGTCTCAGCTACGGTAAATACCTTGCGGAGGATCATTTTGTTATATGTCCCACTCTTGACGGGCACGGTGAAGATAAATATGACCTGATATCTGCACATGATGAGGCTGTAAAGATAGTTGCTTATCTTAAAGAAAAGGACATTAACAGTGTTTCACTTTTGCAGGGGTGCTCTATGGGTGCGGAGGTCGCTCTTTCCGTCCTGAAGGAATGTGAAAGGAACGGAATAACAGTTGAAAAAGCTTTTTTTGACGGCGGACCTTTTTTCGATTTCCATCCTCTGTTCCGAAAGTTTATGGAAGCAGTCTTTACCTCACTTATATCCAGGATCGAAGAAAGTCACGATTCGGAGGTCATTGTCTCCCATCCCTTTGTGCGCTTTGTGGGCGGGAAAAAGGCAGATGCTTTCAGACCGCTTATGGAAAAGGTGGCAGAAGGAAAACAGCATTATACCCAAAGCTCTGTCAAAGGAATGGTGGAGACCTGTTATCACTGCCAACTCCCTGTGCTTGATAGAGAAACTCAAAAGAGATGTATGTTTTTCTTTTCCCGTGAGGAACCGGCAAGAAAATCACGCAAAAGGCTCAAAAAAGCATATCCGGATGCGTTATACACTTCAATAAACGGACATCCCCACTGCGGACTTATGATAAATAAGCCCGAAAGCTATTCAAAGATGCTTCGTTCCTATATGATGCTGGACTGCAGCAAATAAATGATACTAATTTCTGACCGATGTATAGACAAGAAGCAAGCCTCAAATGCTTGAATAAAGGGATTTGAGGCTTGGAGATCGTCTATACATCGAGGAAGAATTAGTATGATACGGCAGAAAAGCCATACGCTTTCTGCCGTATCATTTTTGTTTGTGTGTTTTTATCAGTCGTATTCGGTCATTACACTGAACAGACCGGATGTTTCTTCATAGGGATAAGCGTTGAACCAACCGCTTGTGCCGTCCTTTGCGGTCACATATACCCATGTGGACTTTCGTGCTTCTTCAAAATCATCGTAAACGGAGGTAACATAGTGACCGTCGCTTACAAAGATCTCACCTGTGGGGATTGCAGGCTGCGGAGACATAAGGAAGAATTCAGCATTAAAAGAAGGCTGCGCATAAACTGTCAGCTCCTTGGTGAGCATACAGTCGCTCTCGCTTTCTGCCATTGACCAGTTGCTTTTTACCTTGTTCCATACAGCATCGTAATCATTCTTGTTTTCAATACCGTAGGGATAGACTTCAGTGTTTGCAAGCTCTTCTATCTCACCGCTCTCACCAATGATATACCTTGTATAGCCAAACCATGTCTGGTATGAGAGCCTTGTGGCAGCAAGGATCTCGCCGCTGCCGTCTATCACCATGGGGCGGCCCCATGTGATATTCATATCACCTATACGGTAGCTTTCTTCAACATCTTCCTTTGAAGGATCGGGGGTATCGTATCCTATCTCACCCAGGTAGACCAGCTTTTCTCCGTCATAGCGAACAAAAAGGGTGGTATAATCATCCGTATAGCAGAAGGGGACGAAGCATATCTCCTTGAATCCGTCTCCTTCCATGATATCACAGATATACACATAGCCGGAAGGCATTGAAAAGCTGTATTCATCGAAAAGAACAAAATCATTTTCCGACTTGGCAAGTATCTGTGCGGGTTCACCGTTTATATACGGAGTGACCGGAAGTATACCTGTGGATGCGTTGTCTGTGTGCTCCTTTGCTTCATCGGAATCGTTGAAGTGGGTGAAATTCAGTACCTCATCAACACCGTCACCGTCCAGATCAACAGTGATGTCTCCGTCCTCTGTTTTATACGCTGTCGCATTTGTATACTTCATGAGATCCGTATCCCATGTTATAGCCGAAAGCTCTGTCTTTTCAGCTTCATTTGTAGCCTCTGCCACACTTTCCTCCGTCTCTTCGGGGACGGACGATGTTTCTTCCGCAGTGACTGCTTCCGTTTCGGTCACACTTTCCTCTGCCGCAGTCTCTTCTGTAACAGAAGTGGTCTCTGCTGCTGTCCCGGTAGTACTGACAGTGCTTTCAACGCTGCTGCCTGTTCCTGATGAACAAGCTGTTGACAGCAGGACAGCCGCAGCAAGAGCGGCAGTTATAAGATCTTTTCTTCTCATTTTACCTCATTCTTTCGTACTAAAAATAAGTGTATCTACCGTCGGCTTTCCTTGTAAAGATATTCTTCGATGACAGGCACAGCTTCATCAAAGGAAAAAGGCAGACCATGTCCGCAAGCAAGACGCTCCGGGGACAGCCTCAGCATCCTTTTCAGACTGTGTTTCATCATTTTGATATCAACTGCATGGGGAGTTATCTCCGGCTTTCCCCACAAGGCAGTAAAGGCATCCCCGCAGTACAGTGTACCTTTATGGTACACTCCCACAGAACCGTAGGTATGTCCTGGAAGAGCTATGACTTTCGCTTTGAAGCCGTATCTGCTGAGAATGTCACGGTCATTTACATCAAAATAGATATCCGCATCATAGGGAGGACTGTTAAAAACAGAGCCTACTATCCACTGCTCGATATTCCTTGGGATGTACTTTGAGCTTGTGGGACACACGGGCTGAGAAAGGTAATTCCTGCGGAGCCCTCTGTCTTTTATGCTAAGAAAGACCTTTATCCCGTTACTTTGCAGCTTTGAAACATTCCAGTCATGGTCGGCATGGGCATGGGTCAGCAGTATATATCTGATGTCAAAGCCTTTCAGCCACTCACTCAGCCCTTTCCATATATTGAAAAGCCCCGTGTCTATCAGAAGATCGCCATTTTCTCCTTTTATGACATAACAGCTCACACCACCCTGAGCATAGTAGTTTATATCACCTATGCTAAAGTCGGCGCTTGTAGTGACAGGATAGAGATCTTCCATTATCTTGCCGATCATAAAAAAGTCCTTTCATGGTTGTCGTGGATAGCGTTACGATAAGATACACTTTTTACTATTATACAGCAAAATTGTACAAATATTAAGGGCAAATTTGTACAATGAGTTAAGGAAAAGCTCTTGAAATCTTGTATAAAATGTGATAGTATCTACATATATACTTGACAAAGGAGGGCTCTTTATGTTTTTTGACATTGATCCTGATATATTATTTGACGATGAAGACGAGGACGATCCTGAACTTGATTTTGATGAAGATGATCTTGATGAAGATGATCTTGATGAAGATGATGTGGATATGGAAACGCTCAGGGATGACCTGAGAGACCATTTCGGAGCTTATGTGGGTCTTTATTCCGATGATACTGCAGATATAGACATAGAGACCGCTTCCGATGAAGAACTGTTTGACCTTGCGGAGGACGCAGGCTTTGATCTTGAAGACTATATGGAATGATATCCTGTTTCCGACACAAAATATCCTGCTTTGGCTGTAATAAAGGCTCCCTGCCGAAAAAAACGGTGAGGGAGCCTTTTCTGTCTGCTGCAAATGTACTTTGGCGGCATAATAACAGTTTTATAGGGTACATTCCTGATAATCTTTTTCGCCGCTCTCACTTCCGATGTCATTATCCATGCAGGGAGGTGATCGGTACAGGCACAGATATTTTAACAGTATCTTTCAAAACGGCACTGTTCAACAACTTCTTTTCCAAGAAGTGTGACAGCCTTTTGCGGACAGCGGCTTATACAGCGGTAGCACATGGCACATCGGTCTCCTGCCTCAGCTTTACCCGCTGTGACAGTGATATTGCCCATGGGGCAGCTTCTGCTGCATATACCGCAGCCTGTGCAGCTGCTTCCTATTTTCAGCTTGTCCGAATAGCCTGCGGTCTTCCCGTAAAACCACAGCCTCTGTCCGAAAAGTCCCGCAAGGTGCGATACAAAAGACAGTCCCTCCTGCGGGTATTTCCCCTCACGAACTATCCCTCTGCCTATATTCTCTATTTTCTCATCTGCCTCTTTTACGATCCTCATGTTATCTTCAAGTGATTTTTTCAGCAGTTTACTGTCGCATACAGAATCCGGCATTTTGATCTGTGCCCCGCCAATAATTATGGCACCGTATTTTTTCAGAAGCCTTGCGCTGCATCCTGCGCCGTCTCCCGAAAATGCTCCCATGGTCGTCATGCAAAACACCTTTTTGCCCGCCCACAGCAGGTGACAGTTCCGGATAAAGTCCCTCACCATATAAGGCATATTGGAAAACTGCGTAGGGTATGCAAGTATTACCGTGTCATGTACAGCTATTTTGTCCGCCGCATCCTCAGACTCGATAGGGATGGCTTCGTCATGGGGAGCGATGATCCCCATCAGCTTTTTTATGCAGTGCTCCGTATTTCCGGTACCGCTCATATATATTCCTGTCATTTTGCTGCCTCCTTGCAGGAGAGTATATCATGATTTTCAAGATCCCGGATATCCGGCAGCCTTAACAATGTCAAGGCTGTGACCGAAAGAAGGATCCCCGAAACAAAGGTCATCAGAGCCGCACCTCTGCCAACGCCTTTCCCGGTCATCTCACCCAGAACATCTGCGCCCACACCGGACACAGTGTATGCCGCTATATATCCGAGCTGCGAAAGAGTTCCGATAAATCCCCATGCTCTGCCCTGGAGTTCATCGGGAATGTTTGTTCTTGCAAGGTAATCCATGCAGTTGTTTGCAAATGGCAGCACAGAAAAGAACAGTGATCCGAATATACATATGGGGATAACATTTTCAAACAGGGACATACCTATCATAAAAATGCCCGCCAAAAATATAGCTGCTCTCAATACCCTTGCATAGTCCTTTTTTATTCCTTTGATACCCAGTATCAGTCCTGATGCCAACATTCCGCAGGCACAGACGGTCTCTGTGATACCGAGCACCTTAGCATCAGAAAATGAAAGCACCATTGGTTCCACAAGTATCTGAAGGATCCCCATGAACATAGTGATCGCAGAAGAGACAAGTACAAGCATGAACACGCCGCGTCTGCCATGGATGACCTGCCACCCGTCCTTTATGCTTTTGGTGAAGGAAGTGTGTGTCATTTCCTGCTTTTTCTCTATGCCCTTTCTCACTATGGCTGTTGCGGTGACAGTGACCAAAAAGGTGCATATATCAATGATAAGCAGCAGGGTTATGTCGCTTACTGCCAGCAGTACGCCTGCTATCACAGGAGAAAACAGGTATCTTGCGCTTCCTGCCAGGGACACAAGTCCGCTTGCCTTTGAAAACTCCTCTTTTGAAAGCAGATCTGTTATCGTAGCTCTGTAAGAAGGCTCAAGCAGGGAGGAGAACACAGCACTGACAAACACTCCGATGCAGATCTGTACAAGGCTTGCACCGCCGTTCATCATACATATGAGTATATATAATATCCCGAGCCCCGAAAAGCCGTCACCTATCATCATAAGGAGCCTTCTGTCGCAACGGTCTGCCAGTACGCCTGCGGGAACGCTGAGAAGCAGAGTCGGCAGAAATCCAAGAAGCGTTACCAATGCCATTCCCGCTGCACTGCCGGTACTGGTGAATACATATACACCGAGACCGAAGCTTGTAAGACCTCCGCCTATGGATGATATAAGCTCTCCTGCCCACAGCAGCAGGAATTTTTTAAACCCCCGGCTCATTGCTCATCCTCTCCGAACCGTGTTTCAAGAAGCCTTCCCACATGGTCTGTCTCAAAGAACATTTTTCTGTTGCACAGCACTATTATCACGGTGGCTGCCAATACTACGATAGTTTCCACACACTTTGTTTCGGGGGTCATGGCGATCTTCTCCTGCATGAAGTTCACAAACAGATGAAATATCATACAAGCCAGTATAGATCTGTCACTTACAAGGTAGACCCATGTGATTATGTACCCCATCGGGATCCCGCTTATAAAGAAATTTATCACATAAAGGGGAGAGGTCATGAGCCCCGCCTGATATGTTCCCTCTATAAAGATAAGCGGAAGATGCCACAATGACCATAGTACACCGAATATGAGCGATTCCATGAACCAGTTCATATACTGTCCCACAGAATCCTCACAATAACCCTTCCACCCCACTTCTTCTATGACAGATGCAAGTGTTATGGTGACAAATGCTGTGCCTATGCCCACTCCCGTAAATGAAAAATCCTCTGTAAAGGAAAACTGTGAAAGAGACTGTCCGAACAGCAGTGACAGAAGTATTGAGCATACTATGATAAGGGCAAACACAAGTACCGCTGCTAAAACATTCAGCCATTTTACTTTGTATATGCCTGTTATCTTGCTTTTCAGATCCTGTTTCAGACGGTCGCAGCCCGACGCAAGCACAAACACCGTTGAAACTGCGGCAGGTGCGATGAGCCCCAGAAGCATCAGCACTGCTGCAATGTCCTTTGTTGCGTAAATGGCGGGTATCCAGAATACCCAAGTGAAGAAATAAGCGCATACAAAAAACAGCACAGGTCTGTATCTGTATTCATCCTGTTTTCTGCCCATGATTTTTACCTCCCGATATAAGATCAGCCACAAAGCCCATGGTGCCGGGCTTTGCGCCGAGCAGTTTTTCCGCCATATCTATAAATACGGCTGCATCCTTTTCGGTATACTCCATGTCATCGAACAGACGGGTGCTTACGATAAGTATCATCCTCACCCGTTCGGGAACATCCTCACAGCAGAATACCCCCTGTGCGATACCCTCTTCCACCACTTCCGATAATATTGGCACCGCCTCGTTTATAAGCCTTGTGTTAAGCTTTTCGTGAAGGATGATGTTTTCCTCCGTCTCTACTGCGTCGGCAATACTTTCCTCCTGCTTTTCCGGGCGGAATGAACAGATGACCGAAACTATTTTCTCCGGTATGGGCAGGGGCATTTTTACTGCATCCCTCGCCCTTTCCACCTGTTCGTTTATCATCATGTCTATGACTGCTTCAAGAGTGGCCTCCTTGCTGGGAAAATGATAGTAGTAGGTGCCCTTTGCGATCCCCGCCTCCGCAATGATCTCATCTATGCTGGTGTTGTCGTAGCCCTTTTCGGTGAACATACGATAAGCAATTTTCAGAAGCTCCAGCCTTCTCTTTTCACCTTTTTTCATTTATTTCCTCCTTTTCGACTATCGGTCGGTTATATTATATATCATTTCTTTCTGCTTGTCAATAGCCTTTAAGAAAAATGTATACAGATAGTGCGTATATCAGGCATAATATCTGAAAATAAAGCTGAAACGGCATACGCCGATTTGTCGTATGCCGCATTATATAAGGGTTTCTGTCGGTTTATTAGAATTATATTAAAAATTCCGGGAGGGATTGACAAAACTACCGTTTGGTAGTATAATTACTACTATCAGGAAGTAAGGAGTGATATGTTTGACAAGAAAAGAAGAGATACTTTACGCAGCGCTGGAGCTTGCTTCGGAATACGGGCTGAAAGCTGTTACGATGCAGCAGATAGCGGAAAAAGTGGGCATAAAAAAGCCCTCTCTCTACAATCATTTTTCCTCAAAGGAAGAACTGATAAACAGTATGTACAGCTTCATAAGGGAGCGTGGGGCAGGGGACAGCGCCGATATGCCCGACATTGACTTATTGTGTGATACGGATACAGAGGAGATACTCCTTGAAAGCTTCAGAAGCTATTATGCCTTTGTCACCCAAAAGGATATGTTGAAGTTTTTCAGGGTGCTGTATTCCGAAAGAAGCACCTCTCCCGCAGCCGCAAGGATAATGACAGAGGAGAGCGAACGCATGATAAAATATGTCAGGAGCCTTTTCTATGCACTTGCGGTACACGGAAAAATAAAAAACGAAGACATAGACACTGCAGCTTTTTCCTATGCCATGACTATACACGCAATAGTGGACAGACAGATGGATATGCTTACAGCAGGAATGGATGGGGATGTCTTTGCGGAAGCCGGAAGGTACATAAGCTGGTTTTGCAGGAAAATGAGGTGTGACAATGAATAAAAAACTGATAAACATACTGGGTATCACAGGGATATTGCAGCTTATATCCTACACCTGTGCGGTCATATTTGTGCCCCTTGCCTATCCGGGTTATGACCCTCTTGCGCAGGCGGTAAGCGATCTTTCGGCAGATACTGCACCATCAAGGGCGCTGTGGGAGCAGCTTTCTGCTTTTTACAGCATAGGCAGCGTGGTATGTCCCACCTGTGTATCTGTTTTTGTATCAGAAAACAAGACAGGAACAAAGCTGTTTCGTCTGGGCATTTATCTTTTTACCGTAATGAACTGGATCTCCGCCGTAGGATACACCATGTTCCCGCTGAAAGACAGCGGGAAGGATATCACAGGCATTGGCGAAAAGATGCACATGGCCATCACCGCCGCTGTGGTGCTGCTCTCGATAATTTCCCTTGTAATGCTGATAATATACGGATTCAGAAAGGGAAGATGCAGAGGTATGGGTATCTGTGCCGCTGTCGCACTGACTATGATGTTTGCGGGTGCCGCAGGTCACGCTGTTGTCCCCACAGAGTATTTCGGCATCCCGGAAAGGTTCAGCGTGTTTTCAGCAGTAGGATTCAACGCCGTGCTCGGTATATATCTTTTAAACGGCTTTAAGACCGTCAAAGCATAATACTGATTCTTCCTCGATGTATAGAAGATCTCCAAGCCTCAGATCCCTTATATTCAAGCATTTGCGGCTTGTTTCTTGTCTATACATCGGTCAGAAATCAGTATAAAAGAGCCATTTCCGCTGTGTTTTTCCCTAAATCGAAAAAAGGTGCAAATGCCTGTATAAAGCACTTGCACCTTTTTATTTATCTTTCGCTTCTGCGGCGGCGAACAACAAGAAGTATGATCGCTGCTGCCGTTATAATTCCTACAATGATGTAGGGAGTGTAAGTAAGGTGGATGCCCGTGGGGACAACGCCTTTAAGTGTATTTTTATAACCTGTATAAATGTCTGTCTCGCCAACTGTTTGGGTTACGGGGGGATCATCAAAGATTATTGTATCTGGGGCAGTTCCAATTGTTTTTATACCACCACCACCTGGCATTTGGTCAGCTGCTGTCTGAACATAGTCTTCCTTTTCCTCAGTTACGGAATATGTTGCACCTTTAGGCAATCCGCAAATCTTTATGTACTGATCGTGCTGTAAGTAGAAATCGCCGGTGGCTTTGTATTTATTCCCTGATTTAGTATCAGCCTTGATTATTGTTTTCCTGTTTCCATTAGTTGTGCTTGCCATATCATCTGCGGAATAAACAGTAGAATCCGTTTTTGAGGGTTCAGCAACGGAATGAGTTATATCAACCTTAAATTCATCATTTTGATTTACATTGTCAATAGTAACAGTAAACTTAAAATACTTGTCTCTTGAAGCCTGATTGCCGTCTACCACTTTAGCGAAATACAGATCCTGCGTACTGTAGGAATTTATAAAGCCTTCGGATTTTTTAGCGGGTTCTGCAATCGTACCCGAAGTATTTACATCAGGTGCTGTATTAGGTTCTCCATTATGAAGTACAAAACCGCCAAGCTGCAGCGCTTTGTTATGATCGGTCACATAAACATCCAGTATCCTTGTTTTGTCTGCATCATCTGTAATGCCTGTGTAGGATGAAGCTTTTTCGGTGATCTCATAACGATATATACCGGGGCTTGAAAAACTAACACCGGTAAAATCTATGGGCACCTCACACCTTGCGTATTTTTTGCCGCCAAGTGTTACACTGGAAGCACTAAAAGTGACAGAATCTTCTACTGTCTGTTTTTTAGTGTTCTTTATATTGAGCGTTGTTGCCTTGTGATCTGTCAGATCATATTTAGTTTTATTCTCGCTAATTTTAAAATCAGCAGTTCCAACGCTCGGTTTCTGCGCTGTTCCGGTTCCTGTCGTATTTCCCTTTCTTACGGGAAGCTTTGCGTCGTCATCGGGAGAAGTAATGTCGTCACTTATAGGAGATATTTCGTAACTGAATTCCACATTAGGAACAGTTGCACTTTCTTTCATTGTCAGTGCTTTCAGAAAATAAGGGTTATCGGAACCATCTAACGTAAGAGGGGTATAGGTAAATTCATCCGCCCCTACATTCGCAGCGGGTACCATGCCCATTACCATGACTGCAGCCATGGCGGCACCAAGTCTTTTCAATAATGTCAGTTTCATTTTATAATGATCCTCCTTTGTTTAATACTAATTTCTGACCGATGTATAGACAAGAAACAAGCCGCAAATGCTTGAATATAAGGGATTTGAGGCTTGGAGATCGTCTATACATCGAGGAAGAATTAGTATAAGGCGGCAGGGCAGAGAGCTCTGCCGCCGTTCTTTTTTCCGGATGAAGAAGCGTTAAACCTCCTCATCATCCTTTCTTTTCACAGTGAGCCTTGCTTTCTCACGCCCTGCAAGGAGCAGGACACCCAGCGCCAGGAACCCCGCAAATACTGCGGATACCTTCGGCAGCTTTGCCCCGGTAGGCACCGTTACATCCATGGTGTTCCTGTAATAGATGTAAACATCGCTTTCCAGCTTGTCCACCGTCTGAGTGCGGCTGTCTTCAAGCTCATCTGTTTTAAATACGCTTCCTGTGGTCATCTGGGATGACTCCGTAGTGTAGTCCCTGTATTTCCTTTCCTCAATGACTACCTTTATGTCTTCCTCCGGTATCCCGCATATGACCGCTGTCTGTCCGTGGGTAAGGGAGATGACTTCTTCACCGAAGGTGAAAAGTCGGTCTTCAGGCTCCCCGTCATCTATCTTTACCTTCAGTCCCGATGTAGGCTGCCAGTATGAGCCGTCCTTTAAGAGACTGACGGTGAAATCGTAAGCCTGTGACTTATCTCCGAAGGTACCCTCTACCTCTTTTTTCAGGTACACATCATAGGTCTGCTTGATACGGTTCGTAACAACAAAATCAGTGTTGCCCTCCGCATCGCCTACGAAAACAGCCTTTTCATCTCCCGTCTCATACTGTGAAGAATACAGTGTGAAGAGGGGAGTGCCGTTATCGTTGTTCTTTACAAATCTTCCCGAACCTATGGGGTATTCGGCATATTCGATTACATTATCGCCTTGTTGACTTGTAAGGAACTGTTTTCCGGAACCATCTACAACAGTCACCTGTCCGGTATTATCCGGGTCAAGGTAAAGCGTTGCTGTCCCGGTGTTGCTGATCGTGTATACATCATCTCCTATGGTAATGGTATTCTTACCGTCTCTGTAAACGGATGTTATGGTCTTTTCCATCGTATCATCCATGAACTTTGCGGAAGTGGTGTAATATGTCTCTTTCTGGTCGTCGGGGGTCTCGGTAACATAGTAGCTGTACCGTATGTTGTCTGACCTGCGGGCGGGAAGGTCGGTAAACTCGGTCTTCCAGCCGTTATCTTTGCCCAGTGTCACATCTGCCAGCGTTGTTCGGCCCTGACTGAGCTCGGATATATAGTATTCCCTTACCAGGTTTACATTTATATCCTCCATATCATCATAGTTCTGAGGCGGTGTAAGCTCCGTTATGTCTTTTTCCTCTGTGCCTGTGCCGGATGTCCACCTCTTACGGACTTTCAGTTGGACTGTCTTCTCCGTTTCAAGGAGATTATTGAATGTAAGGTGGGGAACAGCAAGATCATCTGTTATCATACCTTTGTAGGTGTCTGTCCCATCGAATGAGCCCTGTCCGTCGGTGAATGACTGTGGAACAGGTAAGTAATCGGTATCATTCGGGTTGACAGCCTTTACAGAAACTCCTTCAAGCTTCCAGTTCCCGTTTTTCTCCTCTGTTGCAGTGTATTCCACTCCATAGGGAAGGTTGTAAACACGAAGGGTCTGACCGGGTCTCAGCTTTACCTTGAAATCGGCAGTTCCGTCGGGCTTTGCTCTTATGATATAGCCCTTGTCTTTGAATTCACCGGAATCTCTGTAGCCTGCTGTCTCATCTTCTCCGAGTTCGTATTTTACCAATTCGTTTTCGTCATTGATCGTTCCGCTGAGATAGATCTCGTTCCACGGCTGTATCGGCTGACCTATATCAAATACCTTTATGGGATAAGGATAGCCTTTGTTATTGTGTTCGCTTATGGTGGAACCGTAGATAAGCAGGTTTTCAAGATGGATGTCGTAGATAAATTCAGTGTTCTGCTCGCTTTCGGTAAGCGGTGTTTCTGTGCTCACTCCTGTGCTGTCTATTACCTTATGTGTTGCCTCCTTTGTCAGTATAAGTGACTTTCTGTCTACCGTGTTTCCCCAAAGAACATACTGTACGGCGGGAGTTTCCGCTTCACTTTTGTACTCAACTATTGTACCGGTAGCGTAAGCAGAATCATATCTATCAGGATTTTTTAACTCTCCTGAGCCACAGTATGCACCAAGGCTTTGATATCCTATGATTTTTAGATCATCGGATCTTTCTTTCGGAGTATTCGGATCGTTGAGGTCGTACAGATCGTACTGAGTGGCACCACCGTCACTATTGTCCACTTCTTCGATCGTATATGTCCAGTCCACGGGAATGTCCGTAAACTCTATCCAGCCGTTCTCAACAAGGTAGCAGTAACCTATCAGCTCTGTGGGATCATCTTCATTCACTCTGAAAAGCCTTGCACCCGGATATTCAGTTGCCGTTCTTGTGTTCTCATCTATCCAGTGGCGGCTGAAGCTGAAATATTCGTTATTTGTAAAGTTCCCGCCGTCATTCTTTTTGAGGGTCACCTTAAATGTAAATCTGTCCAGCTTTGACTTTTCAACATGAGTGCCGTAAACACCCAAAAGGTGTTTTTCAATTTTCAGATGTCCGAATTTCGGTTCTTCTTCCTCCTCTTTTCTGTTTGTTATGGTGGTGATGCCTGCGGTCATTTCCTTGCCCTTGAACTCATCACTGAGCTTTGATTTAAAGGCATCGGAAACATAGCCGTAAATATCGTCTTCCACAACATAGTACTTGTCAAGAGGATTATAGACCTGAAGTGTGCAGACCCATTGATTAGTGCTTACAAGCTCCCATGTAGCCGTGAGTGTCATAGTTTCGCCAGTGCTGAGTGTAACAGTTTCATTTACCTCATAAACATTTTCTGTTCCTTCCTTTGGAGTTCCTGTTTTCTCTGTCATATAAGTAATGGTCAAAGCAGGTGATGTTTCGCTTTCAGATCTTAGAAATTGCGGGACAGACAGTGCATTTAATCTATTGATATTTGAATTTACATTGGTATTCGATGCTGAATACTTTGTCAGATAGTCATCGCCTGCAATTCCTTTTACAAGCTTTTCATAGAAATTTACACCATTGTCGTCTGTCCATTCTGTTGATAGAAAATAACCAGTATCACCCGTAGGCTTAAATCCTGGCTGAGGATTCTTGTTTTTGCTTTTATAACTTTTCCAATCTAATTGCTTAAGTCTAAATGAATCCCCGGATGTATGACCTCCTGAGTTTTGATATTCCTTTATGACTATACCATCGTAAAACTCATTCCGCCAATAATAATCATATTTATTTGTATTTGCGGGAGTTATAAAATTCAAATTCCAGTTTTCAATTGCAAAAACACTCAACCCTACAACCTGGCTATTATTATAATAGTAACCCTGTTCTGAATTGATTGTATGGGATTCCCCATCATATCCTGTACCACAATGTGCAAACATACGCATGGTCGCATCTGCAGTGAGAGCATTATTTGGTATAAAATTGCTCAAATCAACAAATTCAAGAAAATAGCAATGATTGAACCAATCAGTTGCGCTGGTCAGGTTACAACAATTTTCAAATCCTCTTAGATCTGCATATTTCAATGCACAACAGCCAAAGAACATTTCTTTTACTGATTCAAGAGCAGAATTAGCTTTAAAATGATTCGGGTCGATATTCAATACTTCCAACACATCACAATTATAAAACATTTGCTCCATATTTTTAACACTGCTTGTTTGAAAATTATCCAAGTTAAGATTCTTCAAACTACTCACAGGTTTTATCGTGCATCTTTTGACACCACTTATTGTTGTGATTTCAAATTGGCTATTTTGGAGAAAATCTCTATTGCTCATGTAAAACATTCTGTTCGTATTGCTTAAAGACGTTCCCGTGCAAAAATCACTCAAATCAATAGATTCTACAGAAGTGCACCCTTCAAACATAGATTTAGTAGTCTGTACATTCATGCCATTAACAAAGTTACTGCCAAAATCTATTTCAGAAAGGTTACCACAACCCATAAACATATTCTCCATCGTAGTTACACGATCAGGAAGGATCCTGTTGAGATCAACTTTTGTCAACGATGTTGCATTTTCAAAAAGTGATGAACTATTTGAGGGAAGATATATTTCAGATGAATCTGACCAAAAATATACAGTATTTCCATCAGTGCCAATATAGACATGACCTTTTTCATTGGCACAGTTGTATTCAACTGTGTTCCCATCAACATCAAAAAATGTCCCAGAAGAAGATTTATCGGTAATATCATTGAGTGTTACACCAACTGTATTTTCAGCTTCTTCTTTTGATCCATACGAACCAGTTAAATCAAGCCTTACAAAATTTTGAACTCCTGATGTAAAGTAATTTGAAAATGTTGAGCTGATAGTCGCAACTTTTCTTGTTAGTGCTTGTTCTTTAGTATCCAAAATCAGCTCCGGAAAAACAGGTGTTTCGCCATTCATGTTCGGATTGCCCACCCATTTTTTAACTACCGTTACATTCTGCTCATAAACACGATTATTCGTTATTCTGTAAAGCCCTGCATAATCGCCTTCTGCTATGGGCGTAAGTACATTGCCTGATGTGTCGGTTATGGTAAGTTCTCCATTATCTGAAACCTTTACGGTATAATCCTTGGCACCCTGTAAGTTATGATTTGCAGGTGCGGTTATTTCTTTAAGGACATATTCACCATCGGGTGCAAGATCCTTGAATTCAGCATATCCCGTCACCTGAGATTTTACAGTCTGTACATGATTTTCTCCGACCCACACATTAGAATTGAGCTTTGCAGCATCAAGCTTTGCAAGTGTCTCCTCAGTTGGAGTAAGAGTAAATACTGCACCATAAAGATATTCAGATGTATTTACATTATCGGTTTTCAGAACTGTAAAATCAACTGTCTTATCATTCTTGACAATATAAAGATCCCCGGACTTTTCCGTCACCTCCGTCTCATAGGTATCATCCGTATACATCTTAATAATAGCCGAATTGTCTGCCGCCGCTGTCACTTCAACATAGTATATCTTGGACACAGGCGCATAGCCGTCGGGATAGGTGATCTCCCTCATAACATAGCGGCCAAGCTCTATGTTTGCAAATGTGACCCTGCCGCCAACGCTCTTGGCCGTAAGCTGCGATATGCCCTTTTCTTCATCGGGTATCTTCAGACCGTATTTTGTGGTGTCGTTGTCACCGTTTCCTACGGTCGTAAGCTCAAATACGGCACCGTCTGCATTTTTGTCGAGGTTGGTGCTGTCTTTCTTTGCAAACACCAGATCACCGTGTATCCTGGGTTTGTTGAGAACGCTGTATACCTTTCTTGTGATGCGGTAGTAGCGCTCCAGATCTCCATACTTGTGAGAGTATGTGTCGTCATTGTTATTTTCCCACACAATGCTGTTGTCTCCGACGGACTTGATAGTATACTCATTCGTTGAGGATGTGGACTTGTAGAATTCCCTGAGGGTGTATGTCTCTTCCCCCTCGGGGATAGGTATATCCTTGAACACAAATGTTCCTGTTCCGGGCAGCAGAGGCTGGGTCTGTGTGCTTATGAGCTCACTGCCCTTAAAAAGCTGGAACACAAGGTCGCCCGTTCCCTTTACGGTGGTGCCGTTTCTCATATTAAGGTAGAGGTCGAACACTAATGTGCCGTCGGATGGGGAAATGCTTGCGGTGCCGTCTTCGTCCACCGTAACTGTCATAGCCCCTACCACCTGATAATCCGGAGACTGGTTTTCCTCGACAAGTGTGTAGGTACCCTTTTCCACGCCGCTGAATGTGATCTCACCGGCGGAGTTGGTGGTCATGTACTTGTCCACCACATCGCCGTAGTCAGAAGTGCCGGAAAGGTGGAAAAGTATGCCGGCTATCGGCTTTTGTGTGTCCGAATTGGTCTTGCGCAGGCGCACATCGCCTATTACTCTGTAGGTGACGGTGGTGTAATCCTGGTGTATATAGGATGACTGGAAATTTCCGGAGCCATCGGTCGCCATGGAATCATAGCTGATGAAAATGTTGTTGTAGGTCCTTATGTCCTCACAGTCATAATTCTCCTTGTCTATCATTCCCTTGGCAGGGGAGCGCATATCAAGAGAGAAGGTCATGGTGCCGTTGGCAGGAAGTATAAATTCGGTATCGTCCTGCTTTTTGGAAAGATCCAGCATAAATGCTTTCATCTTTGCCAGGTCGTAAGGCTTTCCGTCTTTCGTGTACCATGTGGTATCGCCGTTGTCATCCGTTACGCCGTCGAGCTCTATCCAGCCGAGATCCTGATTCATTACATGGCTTATGAATTCTTCCGCATAGGTCTTGCCCTCTTGGGTATTTAATACTGAACCGTTACCGGGGTCTCTTGCGGGAGCATAGCTACTTGATGTAAAGTCAACATCGTTTTCGTTTACATACAGCACCGGCTTTATCTTCAGACCGCCTATCAGGTTTCCGAATCTGAATGCCACAGGCTCTCCCCGCCACTCACGGTCAAGGGTGTATCTGGAAGCATCGTTGAATGTGCCCGTCAGGTTTTCCACCGCATCCATAAAGACAATGTTTTTCTGGTCGGTGTTTCCGTTTTTCTGCCTGTAAGTGTAGGTGTATATCTCATCCGGACCTACTATGGCATTGTTGGTGGGGATAAGGTCTCTCTTGGAGCTTACCTGCTTGCGCAGACCTATGAGGTTCGATATAAGTGCCTGTATATACCACTTAGCCTGTGAATAGAGGAATTTTCTGTCGTCTGTGTCGGGATCCAGATCCCTCATCAGGTTCTTTTCCGTCAGGTTCCCGCCGTTGTCGGGGAAACCGCCGTAAATATCCTCATTCCCGGTCTCGTAAGCCGCCGAATTGATAAGGCTCCTGCCGTAGGTGAGTATATCCTCATAGGTGTGTACAGTGATTATTTCCAGCACATAGAAATATGCGCCCTTGTCTATGTCTACCGTAAGCAGTACACGGTCCATGTTCTTGGATGAGTCATGCCTGCGTTCATTTACGGAATAGATGTAATCGCCCTCATTGAGAAGGGTCATGGAACCGTCCTCATTGCCTGCGTACACCTTTATCCCTTCCACCCTTGCAGTGGATGTTATGGGCAGGAGATCGTAAAACTTTCCGCTCTGCTGGTAAACATACTGTTCGATATTGTCTTCGGTCTTGATCTTTTCGCTCATCTCCACCTTCCACGGCACCTTGTAAAGGTGGTTCATGACCTGGTTCTCATCGGAAGATGTGTTTGTGTTTACGGTCTTTGAGATAAATGAGCTTCGCATCTCTTCTGCCACATAGGTCTTTCCCGTGGCTTTTGCGCTCGTATGCTGTGTGTCATCTCTTCTCACCGTGAATTCTGCCGTGTTGTCGAGCTGTATCTTCAGGTAGCTGTCGTCGCCCTCGACCTTATCGGAGATCTTGCTCACAACGTCATCCGTAGCTTTCAGTGTCACATAAGGATAGGCAGTCACGGATGTGATGTAATAGCAGTTTTCTGAGGTGAATCTGTAACCCACCACATTGGCATCCTCTTTAAAAACGACACCGTAGGAGGAAATATTCTTTACATAGGGGTCAGCGGCTTCAGTCGGGGTCATTGTCTGCGTTTTCGCATCGTATGTGCCTATATGCACAAAGTCGCTGCTGTCTTTTACACGTACCCACAGCTCCATGTCCGCAGGTTCTGTATCCTCCGGTGTAAATGCTGCTTTTACAAATACCTTTTCGTTATTGCTGTATTCACCTTTATGTATAGCAAGGTCGTAATCTATGTTGGAAAAATAGTAATCATCATCACTGAGCTGGTACTTTGTTCCGCTTTTCAGGTCTGTAAGCACAAGCGGTTCAATGCTCCTGTCATCAGTCAGCTCATATTTTATACTCTTTTTCTGATAATACCCGACTTCTGATTCATCGGTCGGGTCACTTCCGTTAAATGTCTCCGGAAGCATACTTGCAGTGCCGTAAACATAGTATTTCAGCCCTTTTATATCCTGTTTGTCCTCTTTCAGCTTCTGAAGAGTGTAGAAAGAAATATGGCTCTGGTTGCTTACAGTCTGATTGCCCGCATACATGCCCTCTTTCTTGAAGATAAGCTCGTCCTTGGGCGGCTGGTATATGGGAGCCTTGTAATCTATCTTTCCGGAAGCGGTACCGGGCTCGTCAGGGCTCTTCCCCTCAGGTGTCATTTTGTCTTTTACAGTATTGTAAAATGTCACCTTTAGTGAATCAGTTACTTTGTCGGTGACCTGGTCAATGATGTACACGTTTACATCAGACTTTTTGTACCTTACAAGCACATGATCCGTGCGCCCTCTGTCCACCAGACCGCTGAGCTTTTTCTGTTCCGTATCGGAAAGGTTCATCTCTCCGCTGCCGTCCCACTCTTTCCATTCGTTTATACCCGAAAGGTAAGCCTTTATCACTTCACCAGCGACAAGAGTCGAGGTCCCGTTGTCATTTGTCCGTACCGCAGATATTTCGTCCTTTGTCAGGCCAAAGGAGTATCTCTGGGTTATCTCCTCGATGGGGGAACCCTTTACATCATAGCTCCTGAACTCGTTTCTTACCTTCCAGACCATGTAAACATAGTCATCGGCGTCTGCGGGGGCTGTTCCCCATGAGTTGTTCCATGACTGGTAAATATCGGCAGAGGAAATGGACTTTTCGGTTTTGGTAAGATCCACATCCGTATCTATGGCAACAGGCAGCTCCTTTGTGATGTCGGATACTTTTACATCCTTTTCCGAGCCTTCCTGTCCATAGGTGGTATCTATCCTGATATTTGCGAATGCAGGTTCGGAGAATGCCTCATCGTCATAGTTGTAGGAACTGTCGGTGGTCTTGTACGCAAAAACTATGGTGGGGTTGTTTCCGCCCTCTATGGGCTTTACATTCGTTATCCTGACAACATTGTTTGCGCTGTCTATGGTGTATGTAAAGTAGATCTTCGATGTTGCAAGCGAAATGTTCTTGGTATCATCATATGTCTGCTGATCGGGAATGGAAAGCTCTATCTCGTCCGCATACTTTCCGCTGCTGTCCTTGAGTATGTGCAGAGGGATGATTATATTCATTTTTCCGGGAGCTATGGACTCGTTGCCGGAAACATTGTAATAAAGCTCATATTCAAAGCTGTGTCCCTTTTTGGAAGTGTCAGCCTTCCATGTGTCGTTCTTGCCGTCACTGTCCATGTCTTCATTAACGCCGTTTATAAGTTCAAAGAAAAGGCTGTTCATGTCTACATTCTGGTGAGGCTGAACAAAATCATATTTCACAGGCGAGCCTTCATCGGCTTCAGTGAAAAGGACTCCGTCCTTGACCTTTAACTGATAGCCGTTCTGGTCATGTATAGTAAGCCCCTGCAGTGAAGATGTATCAATAGTATTCTTTATCTCTACCTTATAATCTCTTATGAAATCGTTGCCGTCCTTATCCGTTCCGGTTATAGGTGTGATCTTTACCACATCTTCGCCGACAGGTGTGCCGTCCTCATATCTGAAAGAGGGCATACCTATACTGCCGATGTTTATGTCATGAACGCCCGTCACACCCATCCAGTCGAGGAGATCTCTGAAATAGTACTGACAGCCTACGCCCAGCACCTGCTCTATGTTATCCGTAACAGCTATCTCGATGTTTGCACCGTTTGCAAGGCGGACAGTGAGCTTTTCCTCTGTGGAAAAGGGTCTGAGAGAGAGTATGCGCCAGTCTGTCACTATACGCCCCTCAGCAGTCTCTTCCTCTATCTTTTCAAAGGAAAGGAGTTCTTCATTTGTAAATTCCACCGTGCTGCCCTTAATGTCCTCCTCTACGCCGAGAGAGGAGAGCATTTCCGACAAAAGCACCTCGGAACCGCCGTTCATGCTGTATTCAAAATCGCCAAGCTTAAAATCTACTGTGTACTTTACAGCATAAGTGCTGAGCTTATCATCATCAACGGAAACTGTCTCCTGCGGTCCTGCTGCTTCGGATGAAAGGGAAAGGGGAGAAATGGTGCTTTCGGAGATAACATCCGCAGGCTCCTCTGTGGTCAGGATCTCTACGGGAGCGGCTGAGTTTTCCTCGCCGATCTCAAATATCTCGATATTGCTGATAGTCTCGCCTGCTTCGCCCTGTACGGTGAAATCAATGTGAGAGCTGAGTATATCGGCGGAAACAGCAGTTCCGTCACTTGTGACAAAGCCGATATCATAGAGCTTCATGCGTTCGTCGGCACCTATCTCTATATCCACGGGCTCTGTTATCTCTTTTGCATAGAGGCGCACATCATCTGCGAATACCTCTTCGCTGTTCTCGTCCGTGAAAACAGCCTCTGCTCCCACCTCAACATTTACACTGAGCTGTTCATCCTTGTATTCAAAGAAGCGAGGCTCGGCAGGCTCCTTGAGACCATCCGCCAACAGCACAAAAGCAGCGGAGCCGTTGTCCGTAAAGGAAAGGGTCTGCAAAATGCCCTCGGCGGAACAGGTGCTGCTGATCCCGTTTTCGGTCCAGCCGTCTTCATCAAGGCGCAGGAGCACTGCCCCCTCCGCCATTAGCTTTTCATCTGCAGGGAGCTTGTAAGTAATATGGGAGCTGTGCTCGGAAATAAGCGCTTTTTCGGTGCCGCTCGTTATGTCCAGTGAGATGTACCTTGAGTCCTTATCCTCATAGCCCTCGATCACAGGCAGAAGAGATATTTCCTCTTCGCTCATGATATGACCCGAAACGCTTATGTCGGAAGGCTTTACGGTATTGCCGCCTGCGGTCACAAGAGCACCTGCCGGTATGATATGGGAAATGTCCAGCACCTCATCCGAATACTCAGCTATGCTTTCCGCTGCGGTCTTTACAGGCTCAGACACCGCAAAAAGCTCGTCATCCGCCGTAAATGCCAGTGCCGTAACAAGACCGTTTTCCGTTACGGTCTCAAATGCAAGCTCAGTCTTTTCACTGCCGTTATGAGCATACACATTGAGTGTAAAGGCAAATTCTTCGGGTACAGGCTCTGAAAGGGCGTAATCCACCGCCGTTTCGTAGTCCGAAACGCTCACATTCTCATATTTTTCGCTGTAAAAGCGTGTACGGTACACACTTAGCCTCTCTGTTTCGGAGGGCATACCGAAAAGGGCATAGCTTTCATCATCCTCCGAAAGCCTGTCAAGTGTGAAGCTGATATTGTTGGCGTTTTCCGGCAGTGCACCGTAAACAGGATCCTCACCGCCCGTGCAGGCAGCACCCGCAAAGGCAGTAGCCTCCGCAGATATCCCTTCTGCTTCGCATCCGTAGACCCTGTCGCTGCTGAGTATGGATTCATCGGGCTTTACGCTTGCGGGATCGGTCCATACAACACAGAACATATCAAGGGAGGGCAGGGACGCATCGAAAGATACGGATTTTACAAGACCGTTCTCCGTTACGGGCGATCCTGTTTCCGCCTGCACCCACTGACCGTTCTGCACAGTATAAACTGCTACGCTGTCAGCGTATTCTTCCGGCAGCTCCTCTGTGAAGGTGTACTTCAACTTTACGCTGTCGGAAATTACCGTAACACGCTCCGTACCGCAGTTGAAAAGGATACTGTACCCACGCAGCACCTTCACACGGCGGTCAATGTCCATAGGATAGGTGTAATCATCCACACTTATCCCGTAGGCAAAGAAGGAAACATCGTCCTTTGCCATGACCGCACCGCCGGGGAGGGCGTAAACACCGTTTTCCACCGTCAGGGAGATATCCGCACCGCTTCCCGAAAAGGAAAAAGCATCCGGAGCATCAGTGTCTGCGTCTTCCTCCGCAGCCTTTGTCTCTTCTGTAACAGCAGTTGAAGCTGCGCTCTCATCTGCGGGCGCAGTGCTTTCGGGGGCAGAAGTCTCCTCACTGTTCGCCGCAGTAACGGCAGAGGATGTTTCGCTCCCTGTCACGGACAGCACTTCTCCTGTGGTGGTCACGGACATTTCCGAAGTGTTCCCGTCAGATGTCGCAGTCTCGGGCGCAGCAGTAGCAGCCGTTTCCGTGGGCATCTCCTCGGAGAAGACCGTCACAGCAGGAAAAAGCGCCGATGACAATATGGATATTGCGGTAATACCGCTTATTATTCTCTGTCTCAGTCTCATAGGCAATTGTCCTTATATAATGATATTTATGTAATTTGGAATGAGATACACTTATACATAGTATATTTTACCATAAAATTTAATATTTAGCAATAGTTTAGATGAAATTTTTACCAAAATATTTGAACTTTGTATGAATGCACAAATCAGTTCGAGATTTTTGCACTATTTTTCTTAAAAAAAGTGAATTATCACAACTATTTTATCAATGCAGTGCATTTCTATAAATTATTATTTACAAATCATAAAAAAAGAGATATAATGATAAAAATACAGTGTTAAAGACACGGTGCTTTTCCTTCATAACGGGGTGTTCAAAAAATGAAAAAATACGATGGAAAAAGTTTTATACCGATGAGTATCATCATAGTTATAATGTTTTTTCTCATAAGTATCATCACAACACTATATATAAGGTATATATATACCAGGTTCCACCTGAATGTTGCGGAATCCGAAGCACAGCATCTTTCCGAATATGCCAAGATCCGTATCACATCCTATTCGGCATACGGATGGCTCATAGATCACTGGATGGAAACAAACGATATTGCGGAGCCGCCCAAGTCACGGGATATGAAAAATTCCTGGATAAACCTGCTGGATCTTCCTCTTGTGACCGAAGAAGAAGTGAAAGCTATGACAAAGGAGGAGCAGGTGGCTTTTTCATATATCTGCTACACCCGTATCGCCTATGGTTTCGACCTTATATACAGTGCATTCAATACGGAGGAGTTTCGTTGTGTCAGCATTCGGGATGATCTTGCATATGTGATATTCGAGGCAGATGATAACATAGAAAACAACGATCATTTGCAGCCCAAGGTCATTGAGCTTGATGCAGACGACCGCAAGATGCTGAAAAAGGTCATGGAGAGCAAAAGCGAAGAAGGCATAATGGACAAATACTATTCCCCGGATGACGGTATGACCTATCTTGTCTACTACATACCGATTTTCTATGAAGATGAGATAAAGGCTGTACTTGTGTGGGAAAGGAATTATTCGGACATAGAAAACGAGATCACCCGTGATTCCATAGGTATAAGTCTTGCAAATATCATTCTTCTGCTGACGATATTTCTTGTAGTGATGGCTGTGTATTACAGGTATCATAATGAAAAGCTCCGCAATACATCCCGGCAGGAAAGGGAAAAGACAGAGATAGATATCTGCACCAAGATACAGCTGAGCCAGCTCCCCGATATACAAAAGGAACTGTCAGGCAGGGAAGGGTTTGACCTGAACGCCTACATAGAGCCTGCAAAGGGAGTGGGCGGCGATTTTTACGACTGCTTCATGATAGATGAACACCGTATCGGACTTGTAATTGCGGATGTATCGGACAAGGGCATACCTGCGGCAATGTTCATGATGGCTGCAAGGTCTCTCATCAAAAGTGAGATGAAGCAGAACGAGGAGCCCGCAGCGGTAATGAAAAAGGTGAACGAACAGCTGTCAGACAGAAACGAAGCAGGGATGTTCGTCACCGTATGGCTTGCGGTCATAGATCTTATCACGGGAAAGTGTACCGTAGTGAATGCGGGTCATGAAAACCCGCTTGTAAGGAATGGCGACGGTAAATGGGAGATACTGAGATACCCGCATATGATGCCTGCTGCCATCACTCCTGATGCGGTTTTTGTCCAGCATGAGCACCGTCTTGAACCCGGGGATATGATATTCGTATATACCGACGGCGTTACAGATTCCGTAAACCAAAGAAAAGAAAGATTTGGTGAAGAGGGCATCATACGCACCATGGAAAAAAATGACAGCAGCGATCCGGACAGCATCATAGAATCAATGCACAGAGCGATAAAGGATTTTTCAGGCGGTGAAGAACAGTTCGACGATATATGTATGATATGCTTTAAGTACAACGGTACAGACAGCATTACTGTCAATGCGGACAATGAAGACCTTCATGTTGTGACAAACTTTGTAACAGAAAAGGCAAAAAGGGCGGGGATAGAGCCAAAACGCACATCTTCGCTCCGTCTGGCAGCAGAGGAGATCTTCGGAAATATCATAGATTACGCCTATCCCGACGGGAAAGGGAAGGTCATCATCACGGTAAGGACCGACAGGGAATTAAATACCCTCAGTATGACCTTCAAGGACTTCGGAAAGCCTTTCGACCCTACTCAGAAGGCTGTTCCCGATATCCCCGGCACCACAAAAGATATGAAAGTGGGCGGACTGGGAATATACTTTACAAAAGAACTCACAGACAGCATTTCCTACACCTACGACAATGCAAATATCCTCACTCTTTCCGTGAACATAATAAAAGGATAATTATCTTTCCGTGCTGAGTTTTGCAAATATCTTGCAAACATTTGTATGGTAAGATACAGTGTATGGAACAACATGATGAATGTTTGCTCGCCTGATTCTGGATAGTATTCCCAAAATGTCTTGAAATCATCTGCGATCTGTGATAATATCATTATAAGCTAAGGATCCGTTTGAGTCATAACGAAAGGAGCATAACTATGCTGAACATCACAAAGAACAAAGAGGGGACCACACTTGCCATACTGCTTGAAGGCGACCTCGACAGGACGACTGCACTCGACCTTGAGACGGCTGTCATAACAGACCTTGACGGTATCACTGACCTGATGATAGATCTGGACAAGCTGGAGTACATCTCCTCAGCAGGGCTCCGTGCTTTTGTGAAGTTTCGCAAGCTGATGGACAAGCAGGGCACTATGAGAATAATAAACATCAGGGGCGCCGTAAAGGAGATACTTGATCTGAGCGGACTTGCAGGCTTTCTTACAGGTCTGGAGAAGAATGTGACTTAGTTCACGGTGACAGGTATGAAAAGAAATGACAGCCTGATAAAGGAAAAGGTATATAAATATATGCTCACGGGCATCATGACCACCATGGCGCTCCAGCTCGGGAATGTAGTGGATGCCATGATCGTGGGCAACCTGATAGGAAGCATAGGCAATTCTGCCGTAAGTGCGGCTTTGCCCTATGTATACATACTTCAGGCTGCGGCTATACTTCTTGCGACCGGAGGAGCCGTGACTGTGGCTGTGCTGCTCGGAAGAAGGGATCCCGGAAGCGCCGATAAGGTAATGGGCTTTTGTCTTCTTGCGGGCTTTGCCTATACACTGTTGTTTCTGGTGCTCTCTCCCGCAGTTGTCCCTTTCTTTGTAAGGCTTACGGGAGCGGAAGGGCAGCTAAAGGAAATGATCTCGGACATAGCCTATATCTATTCCTTCGGAATGCCCATCATATGCTTTGTAATAGAAATGGCATACTTTATGAATGTGGATAACCACCCCGCATTGTCCGCCAAAATAAACATAGCCGCAAATGTTGTGAACCTTGGCTTTGATCTCGTGCTGGTAAAGTTTACTCCGCTAGGCATAAAGGGAGCGGCTCTTTCTACGGTCATGGGCTATGCCATTGCAGGTGCGGTGTTCATACCGCATTACGCAAAAAGCTCCGACAGGGTGCTGAAACCCGTGTTCAAAGAGTTTAAAGAGGCAGGTCCCATGATAGTAAGTTCTCTCAGATGCGGTATACCTAACCTTACCAACCTTATCGCAACAGTAATAGGCATGGCGGTAATGAACGCTGCTGTGCTCCATACACTGGGAAGCAGTTACTTTTCGGCTTATTCCGTGGCAAACAACACGCTTCATATAGTGCAGATGTTCATAAACGGCATCTCCTCCGTCATAGCCACAGTGGCCGGAGTGCTTTACGGGGAGAATGACTACTTCGGTGTAAGAGCTGTCTTTGGAAGAGTTATGAAGGCAGCCTTTGTTTCAGGAGGCATCATAATGGCGGTATTCATCGCTGTACCGCAGTTCATCGCAGGGATGTACGGCTTTGATGTCCCGGAAGTGATGCCGGAGCTTTTGTCCGGGCTCCGTATATTCTCTCTCAGCTTCGGCTTTTTCATACTTAACACTCTTTCACAGGATTACTACCGTACAATAGGACAGACCTTCCTTTCCACAGCAGACTGTGCTATGGAGCTTCTTATCATAAAGGTGCCCTTGATGATATGCGGAATGAAGATGTACGGCTTCAACGGTCTTTTCGGGGCGATAATATTCAGTGAGCTCCTTACATTCATTGCCCTCAATATTATAAGGGCGGTCATGCAGAAAACCGGCAGGATAAGCTATAAAGGCTTTATGGCAATACCCGAAGGCAGCGGGAGCAGCCTTGACATGACCATTTCGGGTAAAGATGAGGATGCAGCGGATGCAGCAAGGGAAATAATGGAATTTTGCAGGAAAGAGAATGTCCCGGATGAAAAGGCTATGGCTGTAAGATTTGCGGTCGAAGAAATAGCGGCAAACATCGGAAAGCACGGCTATGACAGAACAGGGAAGGATCATATAGACATATGTCTTTCAAAGGTGGGAGACAATATCTCACTGCGGTTCAGGGATAACGGTGCTGCTTTCGATCCTGTTGCCTATGATCCCGAAGACAGCGGCGGATACCCCGGAGGACTGGGGATCCTGAAGAAAATGCCCGTTAAAATAAGCTATATGAGAGTGCTGGGGCTTAACAATACAGTCATTGACATCTGAAAGAAAAGGAGTTTGGCAGTTATGAACGATTATGTAAAGCTGTTCCTTGAAACAGCGGAAAAGCACGCAGATGAAACGGCTGTTACAGACCGTGACGGTGCAAGAAAGACAGATTACAGGACACTGCGTGACCTTGTACTTAAGACTGCATCATGGATATACTCAAAAAAACTTGATGAACGCTCCTTTATCCCCGTAAACCTCGATTCCTCCGCAGAATATACCGCTGTTGTGTTCGGGATATGGCTTTCGGGTCATGCAGCAGTGCCTATGGGCACTTCTTTTCCAAATGAAAGAGTAAGATACATTTCCGTCAACTGTGATGCACCATTTATCATAGACGAAAAAGCCGTAGAAGAGATAAAAGCCGCTGAATATGCGGATATTTCCCTTTTTCCCGACTCATCCGATGATGATGCGGCGCTGCTTATCTATACTTCCGGCTCCACAGGTATGCCCAAGGGCATACTGCATACATTTGCCGGTCTTCTTGCAAACAGAGCTCTCGGAAAGCCGGAGGAATACTCTGCCGGAAGTCAGTGGGCACTTGGGGCACCTATGTATTTTGTGGCATCTGTTGTTGCCTATAAGGTACTTACATATGGCGGATGCGCACATCTTCTGAGCCCCGACCTTATGCGTGATGTAAGGGGATTGGAGGACTATTATGAAGCAAACGGAATTACCATCGGCTTTATAAGTCCCTCTGTGCTTTCAAATTTCCATAATAGGGCAAAGACGCTCAGGGTGGTAATGACCGGCAGTGAGCGCCTTACGGGGCAGTGTAGCCGTGACGGCTACAAGCTCTTCAACAACTACGGCATGAGCGAAACTATGGGCAGGATATGCTCCTTCCTTGTGGATAAGCCATATGACACCACACCCGTAGGAATACCCAATGACAGTACCCCGTATGTGCTCCTTGATGAAAACGGGAAAGCTGTAGCGGATGGAGAAGAAGGAGAGCTTTGCGTAAAGGGCTGCTTCACTGTGGGCTATCATAAAGACCCGCAGGCTACCGAAAAGCTGTTCAGAGACGGATGGCTCCACACAGGGGACATAATGAAAAAGCTCCCCGACGGCAACCTTGTGTATATCAACCGGAAGGACTGGATGGTAAAGATAAACGGTCAGAGAGTCGAACCCGGTGAGATAGAGAATGTCCTCCGTGCCGTGGATGGCGTTGAAACAGCAGTAGTAAAAGCTGTAAAGGGCAGGGGAGACAGGGTCGTTCTCTGCGCCTACTATACAGGTGACAAGCTTGAAGAAGATCATATCCGTGAGGAGCTCTCAAAGAAACTGGCTACGTATATGATACCCTCTTTTTATACCCATCTGGAAAAAATGCCGCTCAACCGTAACGGCAAAGTGGACAGAAAAAATCTCCCCGAACCCGATATCATGAGCAGAAGAGCAGAGTATGCCCCGCCCACAAATGAGACCGAGGCCATTCTTTGCCGTGCTTTTGAGTCCGCACTCGGAGCAGAAAAGGCAGGCATAGATGATGATTTCTTTGCTATGGGCGGAGACAGTATCAGGGTGATGAAGCTCCTTACCCTGTGCCCCGGGCTTGACCTTACAAGCAAGCTGATATATTCTGCAAAGACCCCGAGAGCCATTGCAGGAGAGTGCATAAAAAGGGGCAGCGTCAGGGAGCGTGTCAAAAAGGAAAGATATCCGCTCTCATCCTCTCAGCAGGGCATATATGCAGAATCCATGAGCAGGGACGGCGAAGCAGCCTATAATAACCCGATCCTTCTGAAGCTTGGTGACAGTATAGACACCGAGCGTCTTTGCCGTGCGTGTGAGGCTGTGGTGGAGGCACATCCTTTCATCAAAACAAGAATTTCCACAGATGAAAACGGGGATGCCGTACAGCTCAGAAACGATTCGGAGAGCTATTCCCAGACAGTGGAAAGAATGAGCGAAGACAGGTTCAGAGCCCTCATCCCCACACTTATGCAGCCTTTCAGACTGCTCAGTGACAGGCTTTTCCGCATACGCATTTTTGAGACCGGTGAGGGAAAGTATCTCTTCATGGATCTGCACCACATCATCTTTGACGGTTCCTCCATGCTCATAATCATGAAGGATTTAGAAAAGGCATATAACGGGGAAGCCCCCGAAAAGGAGACATACAGCGGATTTGAAGCAGCAGAGGATGAGTATGAGCGCAGAAAGACAGAGTATGCCACAGCCGAAAAATGGTATCTTGATACCTTTGGCGGCATTGAAGCGGACAGTCTTCCCGTTCCCGACAGGAATGAGGGAGTCAGAGCTTTCGGTCTGGTCGAGAGTCCCCTTGCTGTCGAGGTAAGTGCCGCAGAAGATCTCTGCCGCAGGTACGGTGTTACCGAAAATACCTACGCCACAGCAGCGTTCGGTATCTGCATGGCTCTGTATTCGGGAACGAACGAGGCTCTCTTTACTACCATATACAACGGCAGGGATTCTCTGCGCACCGCAGGGACCGTAGCGATGCTGGTAAAGACACTGCCTGTGTATTCACACTTTGACAGGGATACCTATGTAAGAGACTATCTCCTCGAGCAGAAGGAACAGATGCTTGGCTGCATGAACAACGACATATACCCGTTTGCAGACCTTGTGGCAAAGACAGGCATAACGAGCGATCTGCTGTTCGTGTTCCAAGGAGATCTTCTTGATGTGGGCGGTCTTTGCGGCGAACCGGTAAAGCGTATACCTCTCATGGACAACGCAACAGGCGAACAGTTTGCTGTCCAGATGTACAAAAAGGACGGCTCATACACACTTCGTACCGAGTACAGGAGCGATCTGTATTCACCCGAATTTGTAAAGATATTTGTCCGCAGCTTTGAAAATGTTCTTGCAGCTATGCTCTCTGCGGAGAAAATAAGCGACATCACTCTTACGAGCCATAAGGAGCTTGAAACTCTCAGAAGAATAAATATGACCGAGGCGGAGTATGACCGTACACAGACAGTAGTATACATGTTCAGCAGGGCTGCTGCCGCATACCCGGATAATACCGCTGTCATCTTCGGAGATACCTCTCTCACCTACGCCGAGACAGAAAGGCGTTCCGACAGTATAGCCGCATATATACAGAGCAAGGGGCTGGGTCACGGCGATGTGGTGTCCATACTCATCCCCAAGGGAATATACCAGGTTATCGCTTCTTTGGGCGCTTTGAAGGCAGGCTGTGCTTATCAGCCCCTTGACCCTACTTATCCCCCCGAACGCCTTAACTTCATGATAAAGGATTCATCTGCCAAGCTCCTTATCACAGTTCCGGAGCTGTCAGACCTGATATCCGGGTTTGACGGCGATCGGCTCACTACCGCAGAAACCGAAAAGCTCCCCGATAAAAAGCCTTCTGCCGTATGCTCACCGGAGGATACATTTATCCTGCTCTACACATCCGGAAGCACAGGTGTGCCCAAGGGAGTAAAGCTCAGCCACGCAAACCTTGTCTGCTTTATCGAATGGTACAGAAAATTCTATGAAGTGACCGAGAGCGACAGGATAAGTCAGTACGCATCCTACGGATTTGATGCCTGCATGATGGATATGTACCCTGCCCTCTGTTCGGGTGCTGCCGTGGTCATAGTGGAAGAGGACATGAGGCTCGATCTGAACAGGCTGAATGAATACTACATAAAGAACAGGGTGACACTCAGCTTTATGACCACCCAGGTGGGCAGACAGTTTGCCGCAGAGATGCAGAATCCATATATCCGTGCGGTCTCCGTGGGCGGTGAAAAGCTGGCATCAATGGATCCTCCCAAGGGCTTCAAACTGTATAACGCATACGGTCCCACGGAATGTACCATTTTTTCCACAATAGAACAGGTGACAAAGAAAGAGGATAATATCCCCATAGGCAGACCCCTTGACAACATGAAGGTCTATGTGGTGGATCCTTTCGGTCATCAGGTTCCTCCCGGAGCCCTTGGAGAGCTTATACTTGCAGGTCCGCAGGTATGCAGCGGCTATCTTGACCGTCCCGAAAAGACAGCAGAGGTGTTTATAAAAAATCCCTTTGACAGCGGGGAATTCTCATCCGCATACAAAACAGGAGACATAGTACGTTTCAGGACAGACGGAAAGATAGAATTCATTGGCAGGCGTGACGGACAGGTGAAGATACACGGCTTCCGCATAGAACTCAGTGAGATAGAGGCTGTCATAAGAGAATACAGCGGTGTGAAAAATGCTGCTGTGGTCGCAAGGGATCTTGGAGCTGACGGCAAAGCCGTTGCAGCATACTTCGTGAGCGATGAAAAGATTGACCCCAAGGCAATAGCCAATCATATAAGGAGCAGAAAGCCGCCCTATATGGTGCCCGCATCCATTATGCAGATAGACAGCATACCCCTCAATCAGAACGGCAAAGTCAACAAGAAGGCTCTTCCGGAACCTGTCATCGCTGCTCCTGCGGAAGAGACGGAGCATAGTGACAACATTCTTGAAGCGGAGCTCAGGAAGATAGTCGGGGAAGCTGTAAACACAGAAAGACCGCCTCTTTCCGTGCCTCTTGAATACCTTGGGCTCAACAGCCTCGGCATGATACGCCTTTCCACAAGGCTTGAAAAGCGCTTTGGTGTGAACATCCCCGTAAAGGGTCTGAAAGATCTCACCATAGCAGGTATAGAGGACATCATCATAGGCGAATGGATGAATGGCAGCAGGAAGGAAGCAGATACATCGGCAGAAGAAACAGCCTCCATGGAGCTCAGTGCCGCTCAGACAGGCATTTACATCGACTGCATGAGATCTCCCGACAGCACCATGTACAACATCCCCTATGAGCTTACATTTGACAGGGATATGGATACAGAAAGGCTTGCTGCTGCAGCCAAGCGTGTTCTGAAAGCCCATCCCTCCATGTTCGTTCACTTTGAGATAGTTGACGACAAGGTCATGGCAGTAAGGGATGAGCTTAAAGTCCCCGAAATAAACATAACGGAGCTTACAGAGGAAAAATACAGCATTTACAGGGAAAGATCAGTTGTTCCTTTTAAGCTGAACGTGTTCCCGCTGTTCAGGTTTGCGGTCATAAAAACAGAAAAGGCAGTAAGGCTCCTGTGCGACCTGCACCACCTTATCTTTGACGGTTTTTCCATGAGCCTGTTTTTAAGAGATCTGGAGACTGCACTAAAGACTGATTCCGCTCCGGAGAGCGAAAGCGCATCCTACTTCACCTATGTGAGAGAGCAGAAGGCCATGCTTGCAGGTAAGGCAGGAGAGGCTTATGAACAGTATTTCGGAAACCTTTTTGCCGATCTTGACTCCTCTTCGGAGCTTACATCCGATGTAAGCGGCAATGGAAACGGAAAGAGGTGCCTCACCTACGGCGGATACGATGAAGAGCGTGTAAAGCGTGCCTGTGTCCGTACAGGCGTTTCAGAGCCTGCGCTGCTCCTTGCGGCACTTGACTTCACCATTGCAAGGATGACTGCCTCCGACAAGGTGTTCATCTCCACCATTTCCAGCGGCAGATCCGACACTCGTTTTGCCGATACTGTCGGTATGTTCGTCAATACTGTACCGCTTGCAGCCAAGCTCTCCCACGGTACAACGGATGATTTTGTAAAAGAAGTATCGGAAGGCCTTGACGATGCTCTTTCCCATGAGAATTATCCCTTTGCAAATGTTGCTGCGAAATGGGGATTTACAGTCAATATAATGTATGAATACCAGAGAGGGATACTTGAAAAGCCTGATATCCCGCATTTGGTAAGCATAAACGGTCTTGCGGCCGAAGAGACAAAATTCGGACTTGCCGTAAGGATCATCGACAAAAACGGCAAGGCTGCAATAGAAGTCGAATACAATGACGGTACATATTCCGAAAGCTATATAAACGATTTTATAAGATCCTATGCCATTGCCATTGAAAAGTTCAGCCGCAGAGGGGATGAAAAGCTGAGAAGCGTGACTCTCCTCGATCCCGACAGAGAGGAGCTGCTCGCCCGATTCCACAAAAGACCCGTTGCTCCGGATATATCCGAAAACACACTTTTCCATTCGGGAGTTGAACGCTTTGCAGCAGAAGCTCCCGACCGCACGGCACTCATTGCTGCAGACGGCACCTATACATACAGGCAGCTGGATGAGAATGCCAACAGAGTGGCAAATGCCCTCATAAGCAGGGGAGTAAAGAAGGGCGACAGGGTCGTACTTCTCCTGCCCCGCACATCAAGGATGTTCTTCTCCGTTTTCGGCGTGCTCAAGAGCGGAGCGGCATATATCCCCTGCGACCCCAACTATCCTTCGGAGAGGATTAAGCATATCATAGATGATTCCCATGCGGCTCTTGTCATAACCACCGGGGACAGGCTCTCAAGGTTCACAGACAGGCCTGCGGAGGATGTGGAAGCCCTCCTTGCACAGGAGAACACATCAAGACCAGATGTGGAGATAACACAGGACGATCTTTGCTACCTTATCTACACATCAGGCTCCACAGGCAAGCCCAAGGGCGTTATGATAAGGCACGGCGGAGCGGTGAACTATGTATCAGATACTGCAGGCAACATACTTGTGAATGCCATGAGAGAAAAAGGCCATGTACTGACCGCCATAACCACTTTCTCTTTTGACTTCTCCGTAAAGGAATGGGCTATGCCCTTGTTCAACGGCCTGACTGTTTCCGTTGCCGCCGATGATGAGATAAATGATGCTCAGAAGCTCGCAGCAAGGATAACGGGCACAGATACAGATATGTTCGGCTCTACCCCCTCAAGGCTCATGACGCTTCTGGCTTCTCCCGAATTTTCAAGTGCATTTGAAAATGTGAGAATAGTTATCTGCGGAGGCGAAAAATACCCGGAGCAGCTGTTGGCCGCACTGAAACACGGGCACGATGACAGAATGATCTTCAATACCTACGGTCCTACCGAGACGACCGTTTCCTGCAACACTGCAGAGCTGTCGGAGCAGGATTCTGTAAATGTAGGCCGTCCTCTGCCGGGAGTAACTGAATATATAGTTGATACAGACGGGAACGAACTCCCCGCAGGGATAGTAGGTGAGCTCTACATCGGCGGCGCAGGCGTTGCAGCGGGCTATAACGGTCTTCCCGAAATGACTGCAGAAAGATTCATCTCCTACAAGGGAGAGCGTGTCTACAAGTCAGGTGACTACGCACGCTGGACTGCCGAAGGCTATATAGAGGTACTGGGCAGAAAGGATAACCAGATAAAGCTCAGAGGCCTGCGCATAGAGCTGGATGAGGTGGATGCGGTCCTGGGAGCTGTGGAAGGCATTAAGCGCACGGCTGTGAAGATCGAAAAGCTGAACGGTATAGAACACCTTTGCGCATGGTTCACCGCTGACCGCAGGGTAGACATAGGTGAGCTGAAAAAGGAACTGGGCAAAACTCTTACAAACTACATGGTGCCTACCGCATATATGCAGCTTGATGAGATGCCCTTTACTCCCAACGGCAAGCTTGACCTGAAAGCGCTTCCGCTGCCGGAGCTTTACCGTGCGGATAAGGGCGAGGGTGCTGCCACCGGGGCTGAGAAGATATTCTGTGACATTTTCTCGGAGCTTCTCCATGTTGATGATGTGGCTGCAAACGAAAACTTCTTCGATCTGGGCGGCACATCCCTCCTTGTGACAAATATCGTCATCGAGGCAGGGAAAAAGGGCTTGAAGATCACGTTCAGCGATGTGTTCGACAACCCCACCCCAAGGGCACTTGCAGCTCTTACCGGTGAAAACGCTGCCATTGACCCCGCACAGAACGAAGACCCGGAGATCACAGGCTTTGACTATACTGCCGTCAACCAACTGCTTTCAAGGAACACCCTTGACAGCTTTAAAAAGGGTGAAGTGCATCCTCTGGGCAACATCCTACTGACAGGTGCCGTAGGGTACCTGGGTATACATATCCTTCATGAACTCATAGAGAACGGGGACAGGGAAAGCAGGATATACTGTCTGCTGCGCTCCCGTAAGGATGCTCCCGCATATGTCCGCCTGCCCGGTATGTATTATTACTATTTTGATAAGCATATCTCCGATATAATAGGAGAAAGGCTCTTTATAATCGACGGTGATGTTACAGACCCTGCCGTTCTTGAAAGCCTTGAAGACAAGCAGATAGACACAGTTATCAACTGTGCCGCAGTGGTAAAGCACTTCTCTGCGGGAACAGCGATCGAGGATGTAAATGTAGGAGGTGCACTGAATCTTATCGGCTTCTGCCTAAAAACAAAGGCAGCTCTTGTGCAGACTTCCACCATGAGCGTGCTCAACGAAGCCTATGAAGATGATATCCCCGAAGGTCTGATGGCAGAAGAAAAGATGCTGTATGTCGGACAGCTCATGTCCAACAAGTATATCCGCTCCAAATTCCTTGCTGAAAGAGCGGTGCTTGACGCAGTTGCAAACAAGGGGCTCCGAGGAAAGATAGTTCGTCTCGGAAACCTTGCCGCCCGTTATTCGGACGGAGAATTCCAGATAAATTCCGGGACAAACTCCTCCATGGGAAGGCTCAAAGCATTTGCCATGCTGGGATGTGCATCCTACGACAGGCTTGACAATACAATGGAGTTCTCTCCCATTGATGCCGTGGCAAGAGCGATAGTCCTTCTGGCAGGCACCCCCGATGATTGCACGGTTTTCCATGCGTTCAACAACCAGAACATAATGATGGAAAATGTTTTCAGGGAGCTGACAAAACTTGGGTATCCCATTAAGTATGTAGAGAGCGGGGAGTTTGAAAAGGCATTTGCAAAGTCACAGAACGACCCCGAAAAGGCATCGGTGCTCACCAGCATAATGGCATACATCCCGGCATCCGGCGGAAAAAAGCACATAAGGCTTCCCAGAAAATGCGAGTACACCATGCAGGTCCTCTACCGCCTCGGTTTCAGCTGGCCTGTCACCACATGGGACTACATAGGGAGATTCGTTTCCGCACTCAGCGGTCTCGGCTTCTTTGAGGACAAAGCAGGGCAGCAGTGATGCGCAGCAGTACACACAAAAAGCAATAGTATCACACCCGATCGGCTGCAGGGTCAATACCCGTTGCCGGTCGGGTGTTTTGTTCCTGCGGATACAGGTCTGCGGAGCGTGGATTGACAGATATCTCAGACTTCATTATAATTAAACTATACCGACAAAAAGGAGGTGATCCTGATGGACCGGGTAAAGACAGGTAAGCTGATCAAAAAACTGCGGACGGACAGGGGACTTACTCAAAAGCATCTTGCCGAAAAACTGTACGTCAGCGATAAAACAGTTTCAAAATGGGAATGTGGAGGCGGATGTCCCGATCTGTCACTTCTTACCGCATTATCGGAAGTCTTCGGAACTGAACTGGAGGTTTTGCTTTCAGGTAATGCAGAAAGGAATGAAAAAGAAAAAGGCGATATGAACAAGCTTAGGTACTATGTATGCAGAGACTGCGGGAATATCATTACTTCGACAGGCAAAGCGGCTGTTTCCTGCTGCGGGAATAAGCTGACAGCTCTTGAGCCGAGACGGGCAGGTGATAACGAAAAGCTCAAAGTTGAGGACATAGGCAGTGAATGGTATATAACTTCGGATCACGAGATGACCAAGGAGCATCATATCTCGTTTGTAGCCTACAGTAGCGACAGCATCGCAATGATCTTCAAACAGTACCCGGAATGGGGCATAAGCATCCATCTGCCAAAGTACCGCTTGGGCAGGCTGGTGTGGTACTGCACCGAATGCGGGCTCCTGTATCAGGACATACGACCGTAAGCAACTGACAGTTGCTTGCAAATTTACGAGAAACATGGTATCATATAGGGGAGGTGATATCATGGAAACCAAACAGATCATACAGGAACTGCGTACAGATCACGGGCTGTCACAGGAGGAGCTTGCGGAAAAGGTCTTTGTTACAAGGCAGGCTGTGAGCCGATGGGAAACAGGCGAAACTGTCCCGAACACGGAGACACTGAAGCTCCTTTCAAAGCTGTTCAATGTGTCCATTAATACTCTTCTCGGAGCTCCGAGAAAGCTGATATGTCAGTGCTGCGGGATGCCGCTTTCCGACGGCATCATTAGCCGTGAGGCAGATGGTTCCCTCAATGAGGACTACTGCAAATGGTGCTATTCCGACGGCGTGTATATGTACAGCAATATGGACGATCTGATCGAGGTCTGCGTTAAAAACATGGCAAACGGCGAACATCCCGAAAATGAAGTCAGGGAGTACCTTAAAGCTGCTTTGCCGAAACTTGACTACTGGAAAAGGTATGAGCAGCTGTCCGACGGCGGAGAGTTTGAGGAGTTCAAGCAGAAGCTGATAGCCGAGATAAACGCCCTCGGAATAGAGGGGATGCCAAAGGTGGAAAAGCTGAATGCACTTGTGGGAAGCTATGTCAATCTTGAATACAGGCTCCCGAACGGCAGCACCGTGAAATTCCTTGACGACAGCGCTACATACCTCGGCAGCCGGCTTGAATGTGATTTCGGCGGAAACCGCTGCTTCGGTGTGCTTGCGAACATGGATTTCATTTTAGTTTGTACATATGAAGAAAACGGAAGAGATCCCGAACTTCTTGTCTATAAAAAGCGCTGAAGATCCCTGTTGAAAGCTCTGACTTACTAAAAGTGTTTCGGGATCACTTCTCCGATCACGGCATGATACATTTTCGCTGTACTCGGCGGGGAGGAACTGAGGCACTGACAAATAAAAAACATATTCTGCGGGCTGTCCGGAGGACAGCCTGTTTTTTATAAAAAGAGATGCAGACATTCTCATTGACATGACCCGAAGTATATGGTATGATAATCTTGACCCGATCTATAAACATAGCACAAATAAAGTAACATTTTACATATAATACCTGATAAAGGAGAAAAGAGTATGTCTAATAAGATAGTAGCAGTAAACGCAGGACCCAGAAAGGGTCACAATACCGACACACTTATTGCCGAAGCCGCAAGGGGAGCAGAAGAAGCAGGAGCGGAGATAGTCAGATTTGACCTTTTCAGGCTTGAAAGATACACAGGCTGTATCTCATGCTTTGGCTGCAAGAAAGAAAAGTTCAAGGGGCACTGTATATGCAGGGACGCTCTTACTCCCGTTCTTGATGCCATAAGAGAAGCTGACGGGCTCATCATAGGGTCGCCGAACTACCTTTCGGAATTGACTGCTTCTTTTCGTGCTCTGTACGAAAGGCTCATTTTCCAAAGCCTTACCTACAATCTTGAAACCCCCTGCGTAAACCAAAATGTGATACCGGTCCTGCTTATCATGACAAGCAACGCTCCCGATACCATGTACACCCGGCTTACGGAAAACTACCGAAATACCTTTGACCGTTTCGTAGGACCCACAAATGTACTTGTCAGCGGAGATACGCTCCAGATAAAGGATTACAGCAAAACAGACTGGGAATGGTCCATGTTCGATCCCCAACACAAAAAGGAACGCCATGAAACAGTCTTTCCCCTTGAATGTAAAAAAGCCTTTGAGATGGGAAAAGCGCTGCTGTGCCGATAGAAAAAGCAGCGATCGATACTCGGCTCAATCCCGGATTTTGTGTAAACTCAAAACAGCGCATATTGAAAACAAAGATTATTATGATAAGACCGACAAAATCAAGTGTCGTGCTAATCTATATTGTAGCATGATCCTGTTTCTCTGTCAAGAGGGGCTAGCCC
>JAGAWT010000012.1 GCA_018110985.1 Oscillospiraceae bacterium | reverse complement strand
TTCGCTCTGCCCTTTCCCTGAGCCGCCTCTGGCGTCCTCCCGGACCCTCTCTCGCAGCCCCGTTCATCGGGCGACTTGTATATATTAACACATTTCTCCCCGCTTGTCAAGAACTTTTTTCCTTTTTTTTCGCTTTTGGATAAATACACAATTTGAGAGCCCAACTTCTCCTTTTCTGAATGATTTTGCACAAAGAAAGTCTCACGGGTTTTCTCTCCAAAATGCCTGTATAAAAGCCCTTTTGTGCTTTTTGTATGTTTTTCATCATCATGTTGCTGGAGTTGTTATTTATGATGACAAAAGTAGGTAAATCCATTGAAAATCAGCTATTTTTGTTTTAATATTAAGTATAATAAACGAGGTGATAGAATGCCAAGATTCTTTATAGATGATCTTCCCGAAAACGGTATCATTACTCTGAAAGGAGAAAACGCTGTACACATAGGCAGGTCCCTGCGCAGCCGTATAGGCGACAGGCTCATTCTTTGCCGTCAGGGCACAGAGTATGAAACGGAGATAGTATCCTTTACCAAAGATACGGTGAGCTGCAGGGTGATCTCATCCTCTCTTTCCGATTCCGAACCCAATGTCCGTCTCACCCTGCTCTGCGCTCTTCCCAAATCCGATAAGGCTGAAACTGTCATACAAAAATGCACTGAACTCGGTGCTTCTTCATTTGTATTCTTTGAAACAGGAAGATGTGTCGCAAGATTCGGCGACAGTAAAAATAAGATTGATCGTTTTCAGAAAGTTGCACTTGAAGCTGCCAAGCAATCAGGCAGAGGAATAATACCGTCGGTCACAAAAGCTGACAGCTTTGAGGATGCGCTTAAAATCCTCCAAAATGCCGATGTTTCCCTTTTCTGCTACGAAAAGACCGAGGGAAGATCCGTCAGATTCTCGGATATAAAGGATAAAATATGCACCGCCTCCTCCATTGCGGTCATGACAGGTCCGGAAGGCGGCTTTGACCCCAATGAGGCAGAAAAAGCCGCCTTGTCAGCAGACCTTCTGTGGCTCGGCAAAAGGATACTAAGGTGCGAAACAGCCCCCATTGCCGTGACCTCAGCCCTCATGATGCTCTGCGGTGAACTCTGACTCTTTCCCGCACATTTGATTTTTTGCTTGACATTATACTATTTATATGGTATTTTTATAAAGGAAGAAGCCATCATCGGAGGTAGAACAAATGAAAATACTTGTAACGGGCGGTGCCGGCTACATAGGCTCCCACACTGTTGTTTCCCTGCTTGAAAACGGTTATGAGGCCGTTGTTGTTGATAATCTCGTCAATTCTTCAATGAAAAGCATCGACCGTGTGGAAAAGATAACCGGCAAAAAGGTAAATTTTTACAAGGCAGATACTCTTGACAGGAATGCAATGTCCAGGATACTCGATGCCGAAAAGGTAGATGCCTGCATCCACTTTGCGGGACTCAAGGCTGTGGGCGAATCCGTCCGTAAGCCCTGGGAGTACTATGAGAACAACCTGCAGGGCACACTTATCCTTGTGGATGAGCTGAGAAAGCACGGTGTCAAAAACATTATCTTCTCATCTTCAGCCACAGTCTACGGTGATCCCGAATTTGTCCCCATCACGGAGGAATGCCCCAAAAAATCCTGCACCAATCCTTACGGATGGACAAAATCCATGCTGGAACAGATACTTACGGACATACAGAAGGCTGACAATGAATGGAATGTCATCCTTCTCCGCTACTTCAACCCCATAGGAGCACACAGATCGGGGCTTATAGGTGACAATCCCAACGGTATACCCAACAATCTTATGCCCTATATCACACAGGTAGCTGTGGGCAAGCTGAAAGAGCTGGGTGTATTCGGAAATGATTATGACACTCCCGACGGCACGGGCGTGCGTGACTATATCCATGTTGTGGATCTGGCAGAGGGTCATGTGAAGGCTCTTGACAAGATAAAGGAGAATTGCGGTCTCAAGGTCTACAATCTGGGAACAGGAAACGGAGTAAGCGTCCTGCAGCTGGTAAAGGCATTTGAGGAGACCACGGGACAGAAGATACCCTATTCCATAAAGCCCCGCCGTCCAGGTGACGTGGCACAGTGCTACGCCTCCGCAGAGCTTGCGCAGAAGGAGCTTGGGTGGACCGCCAAGTACGGCATAAAGGAAATGTGCGAGGATTCCTGGCGCTGGCAGTCCCAGAACCCCAACGGATTTGAGGACTGAGGGGCTCATCTCTCGTAAACGATCGTGATCTGTAAGATATATAAGGAGAAAGAGGTATTACCATGAACTATGAGCAGGCTTACAAAAAGATGTGCGACATCGGACAGGAGCACGTTTTCAAGTATTACGACGAGCTTTCCGATGAGGGGAAGGCTGCACTTGTAAAGCAGGTCGAGGAGACAGATTTCTCCGTTCTCAAAAGGATAGGCAGCGGTGCCGACGAAACAAGGGGCAGTTTCTCACCCCTTGCCGCAATGCAGCTCCCCGAGATAGAAAGGCGCAGAGACGAGCTCTATGCCGCAGGCGTGAAAGCCATCAGGGAGGGAAAGACCGCAGCCATGCTCCTTGCAGGCGGAATGGGCACCAGACTTGGTTCCGACAACCCCAAGGGTATGTTTGACATAGGGCTCAACAGGCACGTTTACATCTTTGAAAGGATAATCACCAATCTTCTGGATGTGGTAAAGGAAACGAACACATGGATCCGCCTTTTCATCATGACCAGCGAGAAAAACCATGATGCCACCGTGAAATTCCTCACAGAAAAGGGATTTTTCGGCTACAAGCAGGAAATGGTTGTATTCTTCAAGCAGGATATGGCGCCTGCCTGCGACTTTAACGGCAAGCTCTACATGGAGGCAAAGGACAGGATATCCACCTCACCCAACGGAAATGCGGGCTGGTATTCCTCCATGGTGCGTGCAGGCCTTGACAAGATCCTTGTAAACGAGGGCATAGAGTGGATAGATGTTTTTGCGGTGGACAATGTTCTCCAGCGTATCTGCGACCCCTGCTTTGTAGGAGCCACTGTTCTTGCGGATGTGTCCGTAGGTGCCAAGGTGGTAAAAAAAGCCGCTCCTGACGAAAAAGTCGGTGTTATGTGCCTTGAAGACGGCAGACCCTCCATCGTAGAGTATTACGAGCTGTCCGAGGATATGATGAACGCCAAGGATGAGAAGGGAGAACCCGCCTACAATTACGGCGTTATACTGAACTATCTTTTCCGCACATCGGAGCTGGCAAGTGTTACAGATGACAGGATGCCCCTGCACATCGTAAAGAAAAAGATACCCTGTCTTGACGAAAACGGTGATCCTGTAAAGCCTGCCGAGCCTAACGGCTACAAATTCGAGCAGCTTGTACTGGATATGATACATCAGCTTTCTACCTGCCTTCCCTACGAAGTGGTCAGGGAAAAGGAATTTGCGCCCATCAAGAACCCCACGGGCATTGACTCTGTTGAAAGTGCAAGAGAGCTCTGCAAGCTAAACGGCATAGAGCTGTAATTACTGAAAACAAGATCCGCAGCCTTCCTTGTTGATCGGAAAAGCTGCGGATCTTTGAGCTTTCGGTAATATAGGCACACCGAAGGAATATATCTGTTGCGGGAGGAAACAAATGATAAAAGTCACACTTCTTGGAACATCCGGACTGCTGCCCACTCCCGACAGGGCATTAACGGCGGCGCTGCTTGAATACGAAGGCAGATCCCTGCTCTTTGACTGCGGAGAGGGTACGCAGACAGCTGCAAGAAAAGCCTCACGCAGCCTGGCAAAGGTAGATCTTATAGTCCTTACCCACTATCACGGAGATCATATTTTAGGCCTGCCGGGACTGATGCAGACACTGTTCAGTACAGGCAGGACAAAGCCGCTCTACATCATGGGACCCGCAGGGCTCGAGGAAAACATGGAGCCTGTGTTGAAACTGGCAGGGCAGCTTTCATATGACATACACCTGATACAGACAGGCGGCAGGACAAGGCTTTGCGATATCATAAGCGGGTTTCCGAAGGAAGCCTGCCTCACAGGATTCCCTACGAAGCACAGGGTCGTAAGCACAGGCTATTCCTTTGAGCTTGAAAGGCAGGGGGTATTTCTTCCCCAAAAGGCACAGGAACTCGGTATACCCGTTCATCTGTGGAAAATGCTCCAGCACGGGGAAAGTGTTACGGTCGGAGACAGGATCATTGAGCCCGATATGGTCATGGGGGAAAAGAGAAACGGTCTGAAATTCATATTCACCGGAGACACATCACCCTGCAAGTCTCTTACTGATGCTGCAATGAATGCTGATCTTATGATATGTGAGGCAACATACGCAGAAGAGGAGCACAGTGCTCTTGCAGCCGAAAGAGGCCACATGACCTTTTCCCAGGCAGGCAGGTGCGCAAAGGACGCAAATGTGAAGCGGCTGTGGCTTGCCCATTACTCCCAAAGGATAAAAGACCCGAAAGAATACCTTCACCTTGCAGCAGATATCTTCCCATCTGCGGAATGCGGTTATGACGGCATGACCGCAGATCTCTCATTTACAGACTGATGACAAAGCCCGGCCCCTTTCAGGAATAGTCCTCCTTCAGCTTTTTGAGGAACAGCTCCCCTATCGGAGAAAACACCTGATATTTCCTCCAGATGATATACATATTGGTCTCAAGTGTAGGTCTTATGGGTCTGAAACACAGACCGCTCCCCTCTCCCGTGTCAACAAGGTGCTCAAAGGTCAGCATACATCCCAGTCCTTCTTTTACGAAAACAGCCCCGTTGTATGCAAGGTTCACCGTTCCGGCAAAGGTCAGCTTATCCATATTTTCACCGCACCATCGGGGGAAATCCGCCCTTATGGACTGTTCGGAGCATAAAAGAGGCACACCGTAAAGATCCTCCAAGGTGACGATATCCTTCTGCGCAAGAGGATCCTTATCCCTCATGATAATGCCCCACCTGTCACTTTCTGGTATGGAAAGATAATAGTATTTTGAAAGGTTCGGGGGCTCCGCTATGACCGCAAGATCCAGTATCCCCCTGTCAAGGCGTTCCGCCACAGGTTCAGTGTCACCGCTGAAAATATGGAACACAAAACTTGGATACTGCTCCCTGAACTCCTTTATGCTGCGTGCAAGGTATTTTATCAGATAACTCTCCGCACAGCCTATGCGTATCTCTCCGCCTATATTGTTATCGAGCCTTCTGAACTCCTCCGCAGTCTTGTCGGCTATGGCAAGGATATCCTCCGCCCTTTTTCGCAGCAGCATCCCCTCATCATTGAGCCGCACATTTTTGCTGGTGCGTATGAAAAGCTCATGACCCAGCTCTTCTTCCAGCTTTTTTATCTCCTTTGAAAGGGAGGGCTGAGAGATATGGAGCCTCTCCGCCGCCCTTGTTATGTTTTCCTCTCTCGCAGCCGCAAGAAAATAGCGCAAGACCCGCAGTTCCATGATACACCTCCAACAGTCGCTGTATCCATTATATCAGCTCCGGTCATTCCTGTCAAGAATGGCAAGCCATTCAAAATAGATATTTTACATACCATGATATCTGTGTTATACTGTAATCACACAATAACACGGAGGTGGGAATATGACCAACATCGCTGACACCATGTCGCATATGGCTGAAAACCTGCACGATACGGGCATGACGGATGAAATGGTCGAAAGGTGTCTGACCATGGCGGGATCAAAACGATACAAGGAGCTTGAAAAACTGCTGAGTGAATACAGACAGACACTTCTTGACAATATCCACAAATACAGCGACCGTATCGACTGCCTTGACTTCTTCACCTACACACTGCGAAAAAACGGAGGTATTTAAATGAAAGATGAAAAGCTCATACTGACCGAAGAATGGGACAAGACCTTCCCCCGTTCGGACAAGACAGACCACACTAAGGTGACCTTTCACAACCGCTACGGCATCACTCTTGCAGCCGATATGTATATACCCAAAAACGCAGGTGACAAGCTCCCTGCGATCGCAGTGTGCGGACCTTTCGGAGCTGTAAAGGAGCAGTGCAGCGGTCTTTATGCCCAGACCCTTGCGGAACGGGGATTTCTCACCATCGCCTTTGACCCCTCCTTTACGGGTGAAAGCGGAGGACAGCCAAGGTATATGGCATCTCCTGATATCAATACCGAAGATTTCTGCGCAGCCGTGGATCTTCTCTCCCTGTGTGACAGAGCAGACCCCAATCGTATAGGCATACTCGGAATATGCGGCTGGGGAGGTATGGCTTTAAATGCGGCTGCACTGGACACCCGTATAAAGGCAACAGTGGCATCTACCATGTACGACATGACAAGAGTAAACGCAAAGGGCTACTTCGATGCAGACGACAGCGAAGAAAAGCGCTATGCCGCAAAACAGGCTCTCAACGCACAGCGCATAAAGGACTATGCGAGCGGAGAATATGAGCTTGGCGGCGGAGTCGTGGATCCTCTGCCTGAGGATGCTCCTTATTTCGTAAAGGACTACCACGCTTATTACAAGACAGAGAGAGGCTACCATCCCCGCTCCCTCAACTCAAACGGTGGCTGGAACAAAACAGGCTGTATGTCATTTATCAATATGCCCATACTCCGATACAGCAATGAGATACGTTCTGCCGTTATGATAATGCACGGTGACAAGGCACATTCCTTCTATTTCGGAAAGGATGCCTATGAAGACATGATAAGGGACAATCCTTTCAAGGACAACAAACAGTTCCTTGTGATAGAAGGTGCTTCCCACACCGACCTTTACGATGGCGGCGAAAACAGCGCTATCCCCTTTGACAAGCTGGAAGCATTCTATACGGAGTATCTGAAGTAAGCTCCCCTTTCCCGGCATAGGATCACACCCTGCTCACTTCTTTCCCCTTTTATACTGCTTCTGACGATCAAAATATCCCCACAGCACGGGACAGTGCTGTGGGGATATAGTCATACTGCTTATTATTCGCTGCTTTCTGTGCAGGCCTCAGCCGGTATCATACTAATTCTTCCTCGACGTATACTATACATCGGTCAGAGATCAGTATCAATATATTACCAGATAGTTATTGCGGATGTTCTCAAAGTCATAATACTTGTTAGCTCTTTCCGTCTCAAAGAAACCGTAGTTGTAGAACAGCTTTACCTGCTTGCACTTCTTATAGGGAACTGCTATCTCCCTGCAGTCCTTATCGGTTATGTCTACTGCCTTGGCAAATGCGAAGGTATGCTCTCTGTATTCCTTGCGGCCGTAGTTCCAGGAAAGATCTTCATTGCCCGTGACCTTTATCTGCTCTACCTCCTCATCCTTGAAGATCAGGTATGCGGGACTTGAGTATGAGTACCGGCAGTATTCATTTACGCCCATCTTCCTGAGGAAATCAATTATAGAAGTATCATCATAGGTTTTACGAACATAACTTACCAGTTCCCTGATATCGTCCTGAGTGAGAGGTCTGTTCCTGCTGCGGATAAAGTCTCCCATTTCGCCCCATGTGGTCGAGCTCTCACTGGAGGATTCAGGTACATAGGATACTACGTTCATGTCAAAATGCTTTCTTGTAGTGCCGTATCTTATAAAATCCGCATTGTCGTACTTTGCCTTGAACCTGCTGAATCCGTCGGCACATATTTCGCCTGCCTCCTTTGTGTACTTCATGAACTGGAGCTGCAGCCAGGGATCGCATACCTTGAAATAATCCTGCTCCTTGGTGTTTTCACCGAGAGCTTCTATATCCTTATCGCTGAAGATATCCACAGCCTGGCACGCTATCTGTACCTCACCCATAAGGGCGACAGCAGCCGCATACTGTGTTGTAAGATCGTCTGCAACTGTCATGGCATCGTCATATGCTTCCTTGCTGAACATCCTCTTGTATGCCATATTTTTGTATATGGTCTCGTAAAAATCGGAATATACATTGCTGCCGCCCTTCATGGTGCCCATGATGTTGACAACACTTGCAAACATCTGCTTATATTCGGGTGTCTGTGCAATGTTTGCGATGTTCATTATCTTCTGCTGATTGTTCAGGTCAGGGTTGGTCTCATGGGCATTTACCATTGTGGATACGGAGAGGACTGCGGGGGACAGTTCCTGGAAATATCCCTTTATCTCGGTCTTTGCCGCTGTATCTTCGATCTTTCTCATCAGCACATCCGTATTATCATTGATATTCTGATTCAGATCTACGAGCTTTGCATTAAGCTCATCCAGCTTGCCGTCCATCTGGGAGAGCTTCCTGTCCATTATCTTCATGGGATCTTCCCCGTCTGCCGCACTGTGGAACAGCTTTTTAAAGGGGACTGCTATGATCTTTCCGCCGGGGAAAGCCTCACATATAGCACCGATGGACGCATCTGCCATTTCTATCGCTATCTTTTTGCCTAATTCCTGAGCCTTATCCGCAATGGCATCGTTTGAATATACCGGATTACCGATACTGTTTCTTATATCATCATAGGTCACAGGGCCTTCAGGTGCTAGCAGAGGGTCTATCAGACTGCCGCTCCTGGTATTCACGAAAAGCAGCTTGTTTCTGCCGAATATATCCTCTCTGCCCTTTTGGTCGATTATATCACTGTAGAAAATATCTGCTGCGGATGTATCTTTGCCGTCTGCCTTATTGCCATCGCTGTCTACCGTTTCAACATTAGCCTTGTCAGAAAAGCCTTCTTCTATGCTGTTATAGGCGGTCCCGTTCAGCCATATGGCGGCAATGGTCATATCCTTTTCGGGCATCTTTTCGGGTATGTCTGTATTCCAGCCAAGGAAAGTGCATCCTGCCTTGACAGGGTCTGCGGGAGGAGTTATGGCTGTTCCGGCTTCTGCGGTTATGGGTGCTATGTCGCTTCCGCCTGCTGTATCGAATATAATGGTATAGGTCTCTGCCTTTTCGTCTGCGGGTACTTCCCCGTCAGCCTGTCCGCTGTCTGCAGCCGTGATATCTGTCTGCGGTAGGATATCATCATCATCTTCTGCTCTTACTGCCATTGACATCGTAGACATCATGGAAAGTGCTGCAAGTGTGGCTGCGATAGTTTTCATTGTAAAGTTTTTTGAGTTTTTCATAATAATTCTCCTTTTGTATTTTATTTTGGGTCTTGCCCTTTTCTTTGATAACATTCTACCATGAGCATATTTGCAGAATCTTTGCAGATATGAGCCTTTTCAAAAATATTTTCCGGTCTGCCCGAATAGGCCTTTATAAGCGCATATATCCGCTTTTTCCCTCTTCACGCAGAAAAAAAGACCGTCCGAAGGATGTTTTCCTCATACTGATCTCTGACCGATGTATAGACAAGAAACAAGCCGCAAACGCTTGAATATAAAGCATTTGCGGCTTGGAGATCATCTATACATCGAGGAAGAAATAGTATCATCCTTCGGACGGCGTTTATTTTCCGCACAGATAACCCAGAACAAAGACCGTGGGAGAATTCCAGTATATAGTTATCTCATTGAGAGAATAGCTTGCGGCATCGTCCGCATAGCATTTCATGGGCGGTGTCCCCTCTTTTATGACCTCAACTGCATAAGGGTCACCGGGGCGGCTGTTGGGACCTCCTGCCACCATTCCCGGCATACACTTTTCTATACCATCCGCAAAGGCGGGGCGCAGATGAGGGTAATTGCAGCAGTATTCACCGGTCCCCGTAACATAGCTTATGCCCAGTGCATTCGCTCCGAGAAGGTAATGCACCTGACCTTCGGCATAAGTCTTATTGTCCTGCCCGTTGAAATATCCATCTATGACAAAGATCATGCCGTTTTTCATGGTGTTCATATTGCTGCCCCAGCAGTATTCCCGTTTTCTCATGGCAACATGATAGCCGCTTTTGTCGGAAAGGTCTTTGAGTTCTGCGGCTTTGCTGCCGAAAGCCCTTTTCATGGCAGAAACGAGCTCCTCATCCTTTTTCTGCTCCGACAGCAGATAGGAAAGGGAGCCAAGCCCGCCTATATCCGCATATCCAAGCCCGGTAAGGTCTGTCCTGTCCGCAAAGGAGAGCATTTTTTCATGGTAGTCCTCTTTGCCTGTGACCGCATACATCTCAGCATATGCCCAGAACCTGTTGCTAAGGTCATCCCCCTCCCCGTATCCGCCGGTATTGCAGCCTTCCGGGTTCCTGAAGCCTATGAACTCAGGGTGGGCATCCAGCCAGTCCGCTGCTTTCAGAGCGGTCTGAAAAAGCTCCGCAGAAAAGCTGCGGTCGTACTTTTCATATATGCCCGCAGCCAGAGCGCATACCGCTGCCAGATCGGCTGTTGCCATGGAGGATACGGGGAACACATATACCTGTTCCTTGTCAAGCTCCGGCATGATGAATGGCGCATGAAGGGCGGTCGTTGCCTTGTGATATGCGCCGCCATCGGGAGACTGCATTTTCATCAGCCACTCCAGCTCATACTTACATTCAGAGAGTATATCCGGCATTCCCTTTTCCGGAATGTTTATGTCTCTGTTTTCATAGGCGGCGGGAAACATCCTGAAAGCATAGAGCAGATGTGCGGCGGCACAGGCACCCGCAGTCACATAGCGGCCGTAATCACCCGCATCATGCCAGCCGCCCGTCACATCAAGAGAAACGCCGTGATCCTCCCACAGCACCGCCTTTTCGGTGTGGCATTTCCCGTGGGCATATTCTCCCGCACAGGCACTGTCAAGACCGCAGCCACAGCGCAGATAATAGAATGCTTTCAGTGTGTCGTCAAGCACAGTCTCATAAACACCCTTCTTTATTTCAAATGCGGCAGACATCCTGTCCTTTGCCCGCACCCTGTATGTGCCCTCTTTTCTGAATCCCGAAAGATCAGCAGTGTATACATCATCTCCCGAATCCTCATCATAGCCGTGATGACACACACCCGATGTATAGCACACCTTGCCCTCAGGGTCTGTCACCTCAAAGCTGTCACATTCAAAGGGAATGACTGCAGTTTTTTTGCTGTCAGGCTCATATCCTGCCTGATCTACGAGTATACCGAAGGGTGATCTTCCGATCTGTGTGATATCTCTGTCAAAATACTTTCTGTTCATATTATTTCCTCTTGATTTGCAGATCTTTTTTTTAAAAGGGCTCTGTCTGTGTCCGTTAGTGAAGCCGTTTGTACCCGGTAACGATATCATCATCCGATAGAAGATGAGCAGGAGCGGATGGATGTATCGTTGCCGTGTACAGTCTTTCTGTCGATTATAGCACATTTTTTCGGGGATGTAAATGTAAAAACCTATAATCATTTTTACATAATATAGCCGCAGGAACAGGTGCGGTCTCTTATAGTGCAGCTAATACAACACAATAAGAACGATCGCCGGACGTTTTCTTTACATAGCTCATTGCATCGGAAAATGTCCTTGATTACGGCGGAAACATCTGCTATAATATATATGAAAGAACTTTGCCGATGACTTATGACAAGGAGAGGCATGATGAGCAGAAGCTATAAAAAGCACCATATCTCAAAAGACAGCAACAGCAGAAAAACGCCCCACCGCCTGAAAGGAAAGACCTTAGCTGTCAGGGCGGTGAGGCGTTCAGAAGATATACCCGGAGGAAAGAGCGGTTACAAAAGGCTCTACGAAAGATACAACATCTGCGATCACAGGTTTATGGGCTTTGAGGACGAAAACCACCTGAAAAGGGTGTGCCGCCACGACAGAGAGGGGCTTGGAAGGTGCTATCCATCATTATCCCGCAGAGGTGAAAAGGCGACGCTAAGGCTTCTTATCTGACGGTGGAAAAAGAGGTTCGTAAACAAGTAAAAAGGAGACAGAGTCATGGAATACCTTGACATAGTAAATGAGAACGGTCTGCCCACAGGCAGCACCGTTTCCCGTGATACTGCCCACAGAGAGGGCATAATGCACCGTACCGCCCATGTATGGATCGTAAGGGAAAGAAAGGGCAAAACAGAGGTACTGCTGCAAAAAAGGAGTATGCAGAAGGAATCCTTTCCCGGTATGTATGACACCTCATCCGCAGGTCACATACCTGCGGGCAGCGAGCCTTTGAGATCGGCTCTCCGTGAACTGGAGGAGGAGCTCGGCATAAAGACCACCGCTGACAAACTGGAATTTGTGGGGAAATTCCATATCAACTACGAAAAGGTGTTCCACAACAGGAAGTTCAGGGATAACGAGATAACCTGGGTCTATGTTTATACCGGGGATATTGACACTGCAGGTCTCAGATTGCAGGAAACGGAAGTGGACGAAGCGAAATGGTTCGGTCTTGATGAGGTGTGGCATGAGGTCCAAAGAGGCAGCCGGGTATTCTGCGTTCCTGTTCAGGGTTTGAGGCTCCTGATGGATCATTTGAACATGAAAGGTGCAGAGCAAAAGCCATGAACACATCTTTATCGGAGATCTGCGGCGGTTTTATCACAGCACCCGTACTTTCAGTACAGCCCTTGGGCGGCGGCAATATCAACGACACCTACCTTGCAGACACGGGGAATGGCATCTTTGTGCTCCAGCGCCTGCAAAAAGCGATGGATACCCGTAAACTGACATACAATTACGAGCTTTATTCTCCTTTGTTCGGCAAGGAAGGCATTGCCTTCCCCAAATGGCTGAATACCCGTGAGGGCGGATACTTTCTCCGTGACAGAAGCGGCGGGGCATGGCGTATGTACAGCTATATAGAGGGGGACATCCTCACTCCTCCTCTCGAAAAGGCAGAGCTTTACTCCTGCGGAAGGGGTCTTGGGAAAATGCACCTTCTCCTTTCACGCCTTCCCCGCTCTCCTAAGGCTGTATATCCGAAACTGCACGACCTCGAACACTACTATGACAGATTTCTTCATACCCTTCAAAGCAAAGCTGAAGCCAACGACAGGGACATGGGGACAGAAAAAAAGCTGCATGATCTTGTTCTCAGGCACCTTTCGGAAAAATGCGGCAGGAATGACATCATCCACGGTGACCCAAAGCTGGGAAATATTATTTTTCAAGGCGGCAGCGTAAAGGGATTCATAGACCTTGACACGGTGATGACAGGTTCCGCTGCGGAGGATGCGGCAGACTGCATACGCTCCTGCTGCGTAAAAGACGGAACGCTTGACAGGGATGCTGCCTATACGCTGCTTGATGCCTATATCTCCGTGACGGGCAATACACATATCAGGGACGATGTACCAAGGTCCTTTGACAAGATATGCTGTGAGCTTGCACTAAGGTATTATACCGATTCTGTTTCATCGGAAAAGGTGTTCAGGGAGAAATACCCGGGCTATCACCTTGAAAGAGCAAAAGCCTTGCTCTCCCTTTCATGGGAAGCACAGGGCTGACCACGCTCACTGATCGTCACAGGATCGCAGTTTGTTCTCCATCATAAGTAAAAAAACCGGGCTTGCATCAGAAATGCAAGCCCGGCGTTTGATTTTTATAAGTATGCCTTATGCAATTACTTTCTCTTTCTGGAAATAACTGCAGCAGCACCGGCTGCGGCAAGAACACCTACCATTGCAACAACGGGAGCATTGCCTGTGGGAGCAACGGGAGCGGGCTCTTCAACTGCGGGAGCCTCTTCGGCTGCAGGAGCAGCTTCTTCAGCAGCAGCTGTCTCTGCGGGAGCTTCTTCCTCAGCGGGAGCAGCCTCTTCCTCAGCAGCAGGAGCAGCTTCTTCAACAGCAGCTACGCCGCCCAGAGGGATGGGATTGCCGTCCTTGTCAAGGAACTCTACATTATCTATATAGAGGATGTAACCGTTATCGGTTGCCTGCCATACCTGTACGCCCAGGAAGGGGTTTGTGCCCTCGAGAGAGTATCTGGATGTGGGAAGGAGGAACTTGAGCTCAGCCTTTGCTACCTCGGACTCCTCGCCGGGGTTGTAAGCGCTTATCTCAAACTGAGTACCCTGAGACCAGTCGGGATTTACCTGGAAGCCTTCACCGGTCATGTTCTCTCTGTCAAAGCCGCCTGCCGCACCAAGTGCGCCGCCCTTCCAGTTTATGGTAGCATCGGGAGTTTCGGGAGCTGCCTGGATATCCATGGTAACTGTAACTACCTGAGTAGCGGATTCTCTGGGCATGATGGAGTCCATATCGAACCAGATCTTGGGCCACTCGCCGTTTGCAACGGGAAGTGTGAGCTGCTTGCTGCCGTTGTGGTCGGTAACGGAAAGACCGTCCTTAACGCAGGCATCTGCATCGGTGTTGAGATAGATGAAGGAAATGTCACCGTCCTCAAAATCTATCTTATCGGAACCGATGGCATAGGTGCTTGCAGAAAAAGCAGACATTGCGGAAGCTGCAACTGCAACAGAAGCGGCAGCAGCCAGTAACTTCTTCATTTTCATAATGATTTCCCCTAACATGAAATGATATTTATATTTTTGTAAATAAAGGACATTTTATTCAAAGGCCGATCCTTCCGAACCGACCTTTAAATGTGCAAAATTACTTTCTCTTGGAAACGAGAGCAGCAACAGCAGCAAGAGCCATAACGCCGGCAGCGGCAGCAGCGGATGCATTGCCGGTAGCGGCAGGAGTAGTCTCTGCAGCAGCGGGTGCAGCTTCCTCGGCAGCAGGAGCAGCTTCTTCAACAGCTGCTTCCTCAGCGGGTGCAACCTCTTCTTCTGCGGGTGCGGCTTCCTCAACGGCAGCTTCCTCGGCAGGAGCCTCTTCTGCGGCAGCGGGAGCATCATCCTTGGTGGAAAGAACCACGCCGTCCTTGCCCAGGATATCAACATCTACTACATCAAAATCGCCCCACCACTTCTGGAGGCAGAAGTTTGCGTAGGAATCATCTGTCAGGAAAACAGGAGCGTCCTTCAGGAGCTCAACGGATGTTCCGTCGGAAACTATTTCCTTTGCAGCATCTGCATTGCCCCAGTCATGAGATTCCCAGTTGTTAGCGGTGGAGTTGATAACTATTCCTCCGCCGTAGCCCTGAGACTCGTCATGTACTTCGATGTAATACCTTACACCGTAGACCTCGGTAACATCTATACCGGAATCCTTGCACCATGCAGGAATACTGTCATCGGCGCTGTTTACGGTAAGGAAGAAATCCGTACCGGGTGTTCTCTGGTCGATATATTCCTTTGCGCCGAGAGCATCAACGCTCATTGAGGCAACAGATGCGGTGAGAACTACTGCCGCAAAGCCGCCGACCAACTTTTTGAGATCCATAATTACTATCCCCTTATATTCTCTTCATTCTTTTGGACAATATACCGCTTTTCGGCAAAACTCACAAAAGCCGTCCTCAAAACGATACACCTATCCCTAAGTAATTACAAATATATCATATTTAAAGAGTTTTTGTCAATAGGCAAAATATACAAACAATCACTGCATTTGTGGTATGATTGACAACTATTTTATGCCGGATCCATACATTATATTCACAAATCAGAAAACATTTAACCAAACAAGACTAATTTTAACCCTGTCCGTTAGTAGTACGGGTGACCGTATCCTGTTTATCGGAGATGACCGCCGCTCTGATACAGCATTTCTGTTATTTGGATGATTTTCTTGCATTCTGGCAGATACTGTGTTATAATCAAACGGAAAACATCAATAAGGAGACGTTCATATGAAAAAACACATACATGATACCGCAAAGAAGCTCATATCCTGGCTTATGATACTGGCCTTCTGGACTGTGACGCCCGGATGTGCCCAAAGCAGCGGCAACACAGAGAGCAAGCCGCAAATCGACCTGTCCTCTGCTTCGGTGGGCTATCTCGGGCCCGAGGGGACCTACACACAGGAGGCTGTGGAGCGCTTTTTCGGGAAAGGCGGGGCTCATCTGCCCTATGCTTCCGTGGAGGATGCTGTCAGTGCCCTTTCCGGAGAGGAATGCAGCTATGCGGTCATACCGCAGGAAAACACCATAGGCGGTGCGGTCATCGACTATGCCGACACTCTCATAAACCACAGGGAAGTCTCCGTCGAAGGAGAAGTGGTGCTCCCCATAGACCAGAACCTGCTGGTGCTCCCCGGAACGGGTCTTGAGGATATAAAGACCGTCTATTCTCACAAGCAGGGAATAGCACAGGGAAAGGAGTGGCTTGAAAAGAACCTGCCGAATGCCGTGGTCACAGAGGTATCCAGCACCGCAGAGGGCGCAAAGATGGTCTCCGAGGGAGGAGACAAGTCCTGCGCCGCCATAGCATCCGCAGCCTGTGCGGAGGTCTACGGTCTTGAAGTCAGGGCGGCTGCCATACAGAACAACGACAGCAACAAGACACGGTTCTATGTTCTGAGCCTTGACCCGCCCAATACGGAAGGCACGGGAAACATCGCCTTTACCGCAGGCGGCTCCGCAGAAGGCCTGCCAAAGCTCATGTCGGATATAGCTTCCTCCGGGATGACTCTTGTGACCATACACGACAGACCCATGAAAACAAAACTGGGGGAGTACACATATATCATAGAATGTTCGGGAGGCAGCTTCCAAAAGTACGAAAAGCTGACAAAAAACAGCTTTGAGTTTCGTTTTCTGGGAGTATTCGATGTCATCTGAAGGACGAGCCTTATACTGATCCTTCCTCGATGTATAGACGATCTCCAAGCCTCAGATCCCATATATCCAAGCATTTGCGGCTTGTTTCTTGTCTATACATCGGTCAGAGATCAGTATTAAATGAACAAGCCCTTGTCCGCTTCATCCTGCGGACAAGGGCTTGTTTTTAAAGATCGAGAAATACCATGCAGCTGCTGATATATCCGGCGTCATATCCGCTGATCTTGCTCCCGTCGTAGACACAGATAAAGGAGAATGAAAGATCTGCCGCATACTTTCCCCTGTACATCAGCTTGTAAGGAATGTACATCGTGTAGCCGGCAGTTTTGCCGTTTTCATCCTTTGTCGGTTCGGCGTATGCGGGTTCCGATATCAGTAAAAAGCCTTTTTTCTCCAGAGCACGGCAATACCCGTCAAACAGTTCCGCTCCCTTTTCAAGAAAATGAGGATCCGCCGAGGCAGTTTCAAGATATCCGCCGAAATGATTGGAATACTGCTCGTTTGCCTCACCCGTAGACCTGTATTTTTCAGGAAGGGCGGAAAAGCCGTAGTTTTGCGGGTGGGGCAGCTTTGGCACCTTTACCGCCTTGGTCTTTATCTTTATCTTTTTGCTGCTTTTCCCTTCTGTGAGCTTTCCGTTCTTCTCCGAAAGGGGCACGACCCTGAAATAATAGATCATGCTATCAGAAAGGCTGCTTACCGTGACGGATGTATCTTCTACCTCTCCGTAGACGAACCATTGTTTTGACTGTTCCTGCCTGTATATCCTGTATTTTTTTGCGCCGTTCACTTTTTTCCAGCTGATGACCGTGTTGTCTGTCCCCGTTACGGTCTTTGAAATGACGGGAGCAGGGAGCTTTTCCGACGCAGCGGATACGGCTGCGGCAGGTATCATGTCATACCCCGCAGTTCCTGCCCGGGTGAGAGACAAAAAGAGTATCATCAGCGCACATATCATCTTTCGGCTGTTCATCGTATCAACTCCTTACACAAAGAAATAGCTGCCGTAGGGATATCCGAAGAAGTCATGCGGGATCAGGACTGCAAAAGCGCGATCCTCATAATAATGTACCACGATCATTCCTGCCTTTATCCCCTTGTATGAATAATCTCTTGCTATGCTCCTGTATCCCTCGGTATCACTGACTTCGGCTTCTTCAAAGGCAAAGCCTTTTTTCTTCATTGCCTTTATGTATTTCTCCGTCATTTCCGTTACAGTATCCTCATTGGTGTCATCGTCATATTCCAGGATAGAGCCGAAGGAGCCGGGAAGGGTCTTTGCCACCTTTATGGCAACATCAGGTTCAAGATCGGGGAAGCCGTAGTCAGCCATATCAGGATAATCATAAATATCACTGCATTTTGTCCTTACAGTAATGCGTTTGCTGTATTGCCCGTTGAGTGACAGACCGTTCAGATCCTTCTCTGCAAACACCGCCAGCCCGTATGAATGACCCGGTACCGCAAAGAAAGTGACCTTGTTTCGGGGCGTGCTCAAAATGTCGTTATAGCTTCTGGTCTTGTGGTCATAAACTGCCACAGTATACTTGGCAGCCCCCTCCACTTTATCCCATGAAACTGTAATGACAGAGGACGATGCGGAGGCTTTCAGGTTCTTTGGCCTGTCGGGGCGCAGTGACAGAACATCAATATCCTCTGCGCAGACCGTCGTACCCGCATCCCCGTTCGGCATGAGCCTGTTCGGGGCAAGAGAGACGAGAAGAACTGCCATAAATGCCGCAGACCTTTTCAAAATAGATGAAACATGGGATGATAGTATTTTTTTCATTGACCTCACCTTCCTGAGATATGATACGGGAGAGTATGTGCCGTCCTGTCCCCATACGCCTCCCGAAGCTGCCGGTATCAGGGATATCGTACCGCTGCAAGGAACAGGATATTATCTTTGTATGGTCTTGTGCCGCCTGCTTTACCGGATCACAGTAAATTTGTTCCTTTCCGGGCAAAATGCCGTTTCTTCCGAAAACTGCCTTATTTCATATACAGGACATCGTCAAAAAACTTCTCCTGAAACTCTGTTTTTTCAAGGATCTCCTTTTCGGTGAATGTCTTCCCTTCACCTGCCACTATCCACTTGTCCTCATTGTCGTTGAGCCTGTGATACACAGCGATGACCTTTCCCTTAAAGCTATCAAGGGGAGTATCCTCTCCCAGGATGTACACATCCTGCTCTGCACCGTCACCGCCCATGATACCCTTTACATAGCCGTAGTTTACAGGGTACACAAGACTTCCGTGTCTCGGATGGGTGCTGCCCAGCGGGCGGTCTATGACGCAATCCACCGTCTTTCCTATAATATCGGAATAGTCGGGTATATTTGCCTTCTTGTGTATGACAGCCTCTATGAAATAGTGCTTCTGGTTTCTCCATTTGCCGTCTTTGCGGCTTCTTTCGTCGTAACAGTCATCTATGTGGCGGACCTTTATAAGCTCAAAGTCCTCAAAAAGCTCCATTATATTGGAGCTGTCCGCAAAGAAATGAGGCACCCCCTGTTCGGGACCGTCGTTTTTGACTACCGTGTTCTCGTCAAGCCTTGGCAGTCCCGACTCCGCAAAGGTCCATGTATCCTTTGAACACAGGGTGAGGAAAACGCTCCCCTCCGGCTTCAGCACACGCCTTATCTCGCCGATGATACTCCTCATCCCCGCAGTATCTGCATGGCCTGCGGAATGCATGGCAAATACACAGTCAAAGGCATCATCCGCAAAGGGCAGTGACCTCATATCCGCCTTTCTGCAGGCTATTTCAGCGCCTGTTTCCCTGCACTGCTTTTTAAGGAAGGACAGAGCATCATCGGAAATATCCGCTGCCGTGACCCTGAATCCCTGACTTGCAAACAGCAGTGAATGTCTCCCAAGGCCGCAGCCTAGGTCAAGAATGCTCTTTCGTCCCTCCCTTTTCCATTTCCGGGCGTAATAGTAGCTTTCCTCGCAGGGTTCAAGCCAAGCCGACTTATCCTCAAGTGAGTTCCAGTCAAAGGGAATATAGTTTTTTAAGTTATCCATTTCAAGCTCCTCCGAAAACTGTTATGCTTTTTTACCGTTCAGTATCGTTCCGGTCATAAAGGTCGATCGGATGTTTGCTGTTTGTTGCAGTATCAAATAAAAACTCTTTATTACCATTTTATAGCATCCAAATGATAATGTCAAGAAGTTTTTATCCGCATGGTGCCTGTGCTGCCGCAGTCTTCTCTCAAAGAAGCTCCCCCGCATATATTTTAAGGATTTTACTTGAAATGATCCGTTAAAAGTGTTATAATCAAATAGATACATAAAAAGGCATACGGATTACAGCATCCAAAAATGTCCGTATATGTGGCGATGATGGCGGATAAAAGGATCTGCTGCATATGCGGCGCACACCCCTCCGGATAAAAGGCCGGCTTTTACACAGGTCTAAAGCATACCCGAAAGTAAACTCAGAAGAAGGTACACAGAATGGATAATAACCGACACCGCCGCTCCCTTCCGGTCGCAATAGTGGGAGGCGTGCTGGTAGCTTTTACACTCATTTTCGGAACTATATATTCCGGCCACAGGGCAAGACAGGATACGGAGGATGCAGTCACCTCCGTCAGCCTTCTGTATCTTGATGAGCTGGCGGGCAGGCGTGAACAGGTAGTCGCTTCCTCTCTGAAAAGGCATATATCCGACCTGCAGACCGCAGTGAGCCTTATGACGGAGGATGACACCTCTGCTCCCGAAAAGCTGATGGCTTATCAGTCAAGGATGAAAAAGCTGTATACACTGGAAAAATTCGCCTTTATAGACACAAACGGTGTCATCTACACATCCCAGGGAACACAGAATAATATAGACGAGTACAACATCGACTACCAAAACATATCCGAGCCACAGATAGGTCTGAAGGACACTCTAAGCCCGCAGAAAAAGGTGATCGTTGCCATTCCGGTGGAGGGACTTTCACTTGAGGGGAACATTTTTACCGTCTGCTTCATGGAAATAGACATGAACACCATGCTTGAGGGTGTCTCACTTACATCCGACAACAACGGCACCACCTTTGTAAACATCTACACAAAGGACGGCGTAGCCCTTACCAACATGGTACTGGGAGGTCTTGCACAGGAGGATAACCTTCTCAGTGCCTTGGAGAACGCAGACTTTGAGGGCAGCGGAAGTGCATCAAGCGTAAAGGAGGATTTTGCAAACGGCAGGAACGGGGTCGCCACCTTTACATATGAGGGCATAAAGGAGACCCTTTCCTACACCAATGTAGACGGTACCGACTGGATGCTCACCTACCTTATAAGGGAAAGCGTCATAGGTGATAAGATAGGCTCCGTTTCCGAGGGGATAATAGTCAGGAGCCTTGTGCAGACCGGGCTTACAGTTGTTATTCTGGTGCTCATGTTCATGGTGCTCTATGTGCAGAACAAGAGAGCTGCCCTTCTGGAGCTGGACAAGGAGCGCTCCGAAGCAGAGAACAGGGTAAAGCAGGAGGAACTGGAGCACCGTCTGGAGCTGCAGCAGAGGCTGCTGGATCAGGAAAAGCAGCGAACTCAGCAGGACTACATGATAAATGCCCTTTCAAGCGACTATAAAAGTGTTTACTTTGCAGACCTTGAAACTGACAGATGCATCTGCTATCGCTCAGTCGTGGACATCGACTACGGTCCGCAGGTGGGGGATGAATTTTCTTTCAGGGATGCCTTTACACGCTATGCCAACGAAAGGGTCTCCGAAAAATACCGTGACGGCTTTTTACAGTTCATAGATGCGGAAAATATCCGTTCCTCCCTTGCAAAGAGCAGTATCCTCATATACCGCTACCTCATAGAATACAATGGTACGGAAAGCTATGAGATGATAAGGATAGCAGATGTACACAGTGGTGACGAGACCAATGAGCATACCACACAGAACGCCATAGGCATCAGCTTTACGGACATAGATGCGGAAATGAGGGAGCAGATGTCCCAGAATACGGCGCTCAGCGATGCCCTCAATGCCGCAGAGGAGGCAAGCAGGGCAAAGACCGCCTTCCTTTCAAGCATGAGCCATGAGATAAGGACTCCCATGAATGCCATAATCGGTCTTGACAGCATCGCTCTCAACGACCCCGATATTTCGGACAGCACCAGAGAATATCTGGAAAAGATAGGCGTCTCTGCCAATCATCTTCTGGAGATTATAAACGATATCCTCGATATGTCAAGGATAGAGTCGGGGAAAATGGTGCTGAGAAACGAGGACTTTTCATTCACAAGGCTCATGACACAGATAGACACCCTGTTTTCGGGTCAGTGTACTGAAAAGGGGCTTATGTACGAAAGCAGCGTAGGTGAAGGCATAGCCGATCACTATGTGGGAGACAGCGTAAAGCTGAAGCAGATACTTATAAATATCCTGGGAAATGCGGTGAAATTCACTCCGGAAGGCGGCAAAGTCACTTTCAGTGCCGAAAAGACCGCAAGCTTCGGAAAGCAAAGTACCCTGCGCTTCACCGTAAGCGACACGGGTGTCGGAATTGCAGATGACTATCTCCCGCATATATTCGATTCGTTCAGTCAGGAGGATTCCTCCGCCACCAGCAAATACGGCAGCTCCGGACTCGGTCTTGCCATCACAAAGAGCATTGTGGAAATGATGAACGGCAATATAGATGTGAAGAGCCAAAAAGGAGAGGGTACGGTATTTACAGTGTCGGTCACACTTGCGGAGTCCGATATAAGGGAAGCAGCTTCAGAAAAGGATATAGACCCGAACACTATGAGCGTTCTTGTGGTGGACGATGACCCTGTGGCCTGCGAACACGCAAAGGTGATCCTTGAAAAGGTGGGGATCCGCTGCGAAACTGCCACCTCCGGTGCGGATGCGATAGATATGGTCTCCCTGAGGCACGCAAGGCAGTCTCTTTACGACCTTATACTCGTGGATCTTAAAATGCCCGAAATGGACGGCATAGAGACCGTAAGGAGGATAAGGCGCATAGTGGGGAGAGGCTCTGCCATCATAATAATCACTGCCTACAAGTGGGATGATGTTATGGACGATGCGGTGAATGCGGGAGTTGACAGCTTTATCGCCAAGCCTCTTTTTGCGGATGCCGTGATCGAGGAATTCAGGAAGGCTGTGCAAAAGAGAGAGGTATCACCCATCCCCGCAGCCGACCTTGCGGGAAAGTGCGTTCTGCTTGCAGAGGATGTGCAGATAAATGCGGACATAATGAAGATGGTGCTTGCAATGCGTGATATGACGGCAGATCATGTGACAAACGGCAGGGAGGCCGTGGAAAGGTTTGCAGAGAGCGAGCCCGGTCATTACTCTGCTATACTTATGGACATAAGGATGCCGGAAATGGACGGTCTTGAAGCCGCTTCCACCATACGTTCCCTGGACAGGGAGGATGCAAAGACCGTTCCCATAATAGCACTTACGGCAAATGCCTTTGATGAGGATGTACAGCGCAGCCTGCAGGCGGGCATGAATGCGCACCTTTCAAAGCCCATAGACAACACCGCTCTTTTTGCAACTCTTGAGAGCCTTATAGTCTGATCCCGCCCGCTCCGCAAAATACAGCATAAAAACAACAAAAAATCACTTGTAATTTTCTTTAAATATGGTAGAATTTACCTAATAGTTCATTACAAAGTGAGGTCAGCAGATGAGACGGACAATCAAAACTATGGCAATGTGCGCTGTGATAGCTGTTGGTATGGCAGGTATCACCGGCTGCGGACAGACCGCCCAGAGCAGCGTACAGACCTCGGCAAGTGCAGAGGAGGTTAAGGATCAGGTGTTTACCGAAAACAAGATCGGCACCTCGGACGGTTACGGCTATGAGCTGTGGAAGGACAAGGGCAATACCACCTTCACCGTCAAGAAGGGCGGGACATTTTCCTGCGAATGGAGCGACATCAATAACGCCCTGTTCAGAAGAGGTCAGAAGTTCGACTGTACCAAGACATACAAGGAGCTTGGCAATATGTCCGTAGAGTACGGAGTGGACTACCAGCCCGACGGCAATTCCTATATGTGTGTCTACGGCTGGACAAGGAGCCCTCTCATAGAATTCTACATCGTAGATTCATGGGGGACCTGGAAGCCCCCCGGAGGAATGGCTTACGGCACTGTGAGCATAGACGGAGCCGTTTATGAGATCTACAAGACAAAGAGGGTGAACCAGCCCTCTATCGACGGCACCTCCACCTTTGACCAGTTCTGGAGCGTCAGAAAGGACAAGATCCCCCCTGTGGAGGGAAACAAGCTGGAAGGCAGCATAAACATCTCCAAGCACTTTGAGGCATGGGAGCAGTGCGGCCTTGAAATGGGCAAGATGTATGAAGTAGCCCTCACCATAGAAGGCTACCAGTCCAACGGAAAAGCCGATGTCTACAAGAACGAGCTGAGCATCGCCGACACATACACTCCTTCGGAGGATGTAGAGGTAATAAAGCTGTGATCATCATCCCCGCCGAAAAAACAGGCGGGGATCTTTTTGCATGAGCCGTACATTATCATACAAAAAGAGCATTTTGCCGAAAATAGATTAAAGTTTGTTAAGAAAAGCGTTTTTTCTCTTGACATAAGCTCGTAAATAAAGTAAAATTGATTTTATACGATACTATCGGAAGGGGGAAGACCATAAATGGATTTTTCTGTCGGCGATATACTCAGCATCGACAGCGAAGGCTACAGGGTCGTCGGTAAGATACACTATACAGATGTATACAACAAAAGCGTATGGGACGAATACCGTGTTTTCAAGCTGGATGACAACTCAGAAGCATGGCTCAGCGTTGATGATACTTACAGGGAATACTCCATTTCCCGGATGGTGCGCCATGTCAACAGATCGGGCTACCATGAGGTGGACAGGGGACGGCAGAGAGTTGCCTATGCCTACGGAGCGGTGGATGTGGAATCGGGCGACACCGCATCCTTTGCAGAATACGAAGACTCTACTGAGGAAAAGATAATATCCGAGGAGACATGGGATGACGGCACCGAATACTCCGAGGGCTACTACCTTGACGAGGATGAGATAGCCTTTATAAGACACGACGACAAATACCGGGCTCCATCGGGATCGGGAGGGGGCGAGATAAACAAGAAAAATGCGCTCATCGCCGTGCTCGCAACTATCGTCTTCATGGTGATACCTTTTCTGGGCGGGCTCCTGGAGAATATCCACTTCACCAGCACCATTGCCAAATACCTGAAAAAGGATCCGGGTTATACCTATGTGACATCCATCACCGGAAACGAAAAGCAGAAGGCGGATGTGTACAAGGCAGCCTCAGGCTCCACCATAGACAGCACATCCAAGGATATAATAAGGGCTATAGAGGGTGAAACGGAATATGTCCAGCAGGATACCGAAGAGGATGACGGTGCTGTCGGCATACTCACCAAAAAGGAGTACTGCCTTATCTATACCTCCGAGGAGGGAGACGTGCTGGTACAGGTCTCAAACAGGAAATATGCCTACACCAGCGACAACGATCTCTACCGTGGAAATGCCAGGTCACGCCGCTATTACCGCAGGTTCTACTATTCGACAGGCTATTCCCACGACTCATCTTCTTATTCGGGCTATTCATCGCCGTACAGCTCCTACAGCGACGGCAGTATAAGCTATTCCGGCGACAACACCTACAACAGCTATTCCGGCAGTGTGCGGCAGGAAAGCATCAACGCAAGAAACTCATCCGGCGGCGGACTCAGCAGCGGAAAGTGATCATCAGGAGGGTACTTTGAAATGGATATTTTGACAGACATAATCGATGTTGCTATTTTCTCATGCATAGGGATCGTGCTCATGATACTGGGCAATTTCCTTATCGACCTTATCATCCCCTGCTCCTTCCCCGAAGAGATAAAGAAGGGAAATCAGGCGGTGGGCTTTGTGTCGGCGGGCACCAACATAGGTGTGGGCCTGCTCCTCAGGGCAGCGATATCTTCCCCTGCCGCTGCGTCTGCCATAAAGGAAAGCATTGCGGGGGGCATCGTCAGCAGCCTTCTGTACTTTGCCGTCGGCATAGTTTTCTTTATGCTGGGCTATGTTATCATAGACAAGATAAACCGTCAGTATAAGCTCAACGATGAGATAGGGAACGGCAACACCGCCGCCGGTATCATGGTAGCAGGCATTTTCATAGGTCTTGCCATCGTGATAAGCGGAGTGATAGTCTGATGGGTGAGAAAAACGAGTATCGCCTGCTGATGCTGACCACACTGCTCATATCCGGGTGTTCCATGGTATATGAGCTTATAATAAGTGCGGTCAGCTCCTACCTTGTAGGCGACTCCACCCTCCAGTATTCCGTCACCATAGGTCTTTATATGTGCGCCCTGGGAGTAGGTTCCTTTCTGTCAAAGTATGTCAGGAAGGATCTGTGGGGCGCATTTGCCAAAGTTGAGATATGTATAGGCGTCATAGGAGGCACCTGCTCTCTGGTGCTTTTCCTTTCCAATCTTTTTCTTGCCTCCTATGAGATAGTCATGTATGCGGAGATCCTTGCCATAGGCACTCTTGCGGGACTGGAGATACCTCTCCTCACCCGCCTTATAGAAGAAGACAGGAAAGAGCTGCGCCTCACCCTTTCTTCTATTTTTTCCTTTGACTATATAGGCGGGCTCATAGGCTCCGTGGCGTTCCCCATGCTCCTGCTGCCGCATCTGGGCTACTTTGCCACCTGTTTTCTCGCAGGCTCCCTGAACCTTACCGCATCTGCGCTCATAATCATGAAATACGGCAAGAACCTTAAAAGACCCCGTCTGTACAGGGGCGCCGTATTTATTCTGCTGATCTGCATGATATGCGGCATGGTGATGTCGGAAAACATAAGCGACCTTATAGAGGGCGGGCTTTATCGTGACAGGGTAATACTCTCCCGGCAGACAGCCTATCAGAAGATAGTGGTCACGAAGCATAAGGACGATATGAGGCTCTATATAGACGGAAACTGTCAGTTCTCCACGGCGGATGAATACCGCTACCATGAGGCTCTTGTCCATGTCCCCATGTCCTATGCCCAAAAACGTGAAAAGGTACTGGTGCTCGGCGGGGGTGACGGCCTTGCGGGGAGAGAGCTGCTAAAATACCCGGAATGTCACATCACCCTCATAGACCTTGACCCCGGCATGACCGTCCTTTGCAGCACCGATCCGCAGATAACGGCAATAAACGGAGGCTCCCTCACCGACAGCAGGATGACGGTCATAAACATGGATGCCTACGAGTACCTTGAAAGATCCGACGAGCTGTTCGATGTTATCATAGTCGATCTGCCGGATCCCAATAACGAGGCTCTGAACAAGCTGTACACCAATGTTTTTTACCGTATGTGCGCCTCCCACCTGACAGATGGCGGGGTCTTGAATGTACAGTCCACTTCTCCCTATTATGCAAAAAAGGCTTACTGGTGCGTGGCAAAGACCATGGAAAGCGAGGGGCTGAACGTCAGGTCCTATCACCTCCAGGTACCGGCATTCGGCGACTGGGGCTTTCATATGGCATCAAAAGAGGCACTCAGCCAAAAGGCTCCCATACCCTCCGACACCCGTTATCTCACGGAGGACAATATGGATGCGCTCTTTGTTTTCGGCAAGGACGAGCAGACAGACGATATAGAGATAAACCGCCTTACAAAGCCTGTAATGATACAGTATTACAATGAAGCCGTAAGAGAATGGGAGTAGCATCCCACAGAGCAAAAGCCGCCAAAATGGCGGCTTTGTTTTTATATATGCGGTCGGGTGCAGGCACTGCAAAGCCTGACAGCTATCGGGCATTATTTCCTCTTCTGACCGCCGGCTTTTGGGGAGCCTCCTTTTCAAAGCTGTCGATGCTTTTGAAAAGGTCCGAGATTATCCTTACTATCTCATCCTCGCTTTCCGTATAGCCCTCGTTCACCCACCTTCCAAGGACTGCAAGGCACCCTCTGGCATGGTAGCAGGCACGGTATTTCAATGCTGTGTCGTTTACATCAGACTCGCACTGCTCCGACAGCATATTGAGTATCAATCCCTCTATGGAATGGCTGAACTTTTCAAGCAGAGCGGTGGTGTTGTTGGGACTGAATACCATCCCGAAGACCGCCTTGTTTTCAAGTATGATCTTCACAAACTCCTTGAAGAAGGTCTCCTTCGGCACCTCCTGCAGGCGCAGCACCATAAGCCCCATGTCGATAAGGAATTCCTTTTCCGTCTGGTCGTAAAGGTCGTAAACATCAAGGTAGTGCTTGTAAAAGGTCACCCTGTTCACATCGGCTATGTCTGCGATCTCCTGTACAGTCACCTTTCCCAGTTCCTTTTTCGTAAGGAGCTGCAGGAGAGCCTCTTTCAAGGCTTTTCTCGTTCTTTGCGCACGGCGGTCGTGTACCGATGGTTTTTCACTCATATTGATTGCATCTCCTTTGGGCGGTCGTGGTGATGATATCGCTTATACTGATCTCTGACCGATGTACAGACAAGGAACAAGCCGCAAATGCTTGAATATAAGGGATTTGAGGCTTGGAGATCATCTGTACATCGAGGAAGAATCAGTATTATACGGGATCTTTTCTGCCGAAATACTTGAATCCCAGCATGGTAAGGTCGTCAAACTGGGGAGCATCCCCCACAAACTCATCCACTGCGGATTTCACCGTAGTAAGTATAGTCGTTGCATCGGCATCGCTCACACCCTGCAATGCCTCCCACAGTCTGTCCTCTCCGAAGAGGACACTGTCGGCATTTGTGGCTTCCGGGACACCGTCCGTATAAACAAAGAGGGTATCTCCGGGGAAAAGCTCTATCTCATGCTCTTTGAAGCGCATACCTTCCATCATAGCCACCGCAGGAGAATGTTTGTACTTGATGATCTCGAACTTTTCTCCGCTTCTGCAGAGGGCGGGGTTCTCATGTCCCGCATTTGCCACCAGACCCTTTCCGGTGGATACATCTATGACAGCAAGCCATACGGTAACGAACATATCCGCCTCGTTTCCTTCACAAAGCCTGTTGTTCACATCCGCAAGTATCTCCGACGGGGAATAGATGCCGTTCATCGCCTTGTCCTTTATCATAGTCTTGGCTATGACCATAAAAAGGGATGCGGGAACTCCCTTTCCGGAAACATCTGCTATCACCAGAGCCAGATGATCTTCATCTATGAAGAAGAAGTCGTAGAAATCGCCTCCAACCTCCTTGGCGGGTGTCATTGAGGCATAGATGTCAAACTCTGTCCTTTCGGGGAAGGGCGGGAAGATAGTCGGAAGCATATCCGCCTGTATCTGCCGTGCTACCCCGAGCTCTGCGGATATGTGTTCCTTTTCGGCGGTCACTCTGGTGTAGTTTTCGATGTACTCCTTCAGGGAAACCGTCATGCTCTCGAAATTTCTGGAGAGCTTTCCTATCTCATCTTCGGTATGTATGTCGCTCTTGTAGTCAAGGTCTCCCGTACCTACTCTTTCCGCATCCTTACTCAGCTTGATTATGGGGGAAGAGATCTTCCTTGACAGGCTGAAGGCACTGAGCACAGAAAGCAGCGCTATCACTGTCACGCTAAGAATCCACAGGAAAACAGCCCTGTTCACCATTGCGTTTTCGTCGCTTTTGGCAGCGTTCATGGTCTCCTTCAAGAGGGAATTCATCTTTTCGGAGGGCTCCAGTATCTTATCCTTTGGTATTATGAGCGCAACCATCCAGTCTGCAAACTCCGGGGAATGGTAGGCAACATATATATCCTCACCGCCGACGGAAACATCCGTAACTCCCCCGTTCTGTTCAAACATCTTTTCAAGAACGGTCTCACCGGCGGCGACCGGGGAATTCAGCACCCTCTCTGCCTCCTCCGCCCTGCCTGCCTGTGAGCACACTATCCCGTCCCTTGAGGTAAGCACCACATAGCTGCTTTCCATGGTATTTACATCACGGATGAGCTTTTCAAGGTCGGTAATGAGTATGTCCATACCGCAGACGCCCCGCAGTTCCCCGCTCCTGTCCCGGCAGGGAACAGCCACCGTCACCATTTTCCCTCTTCCGAAGGAATCGTCATAGGCTTCCGATATATATATCCTGTCATTGGAAAGGCTTTTGGGAGCGGAACCGTCCTCATCGTCATGGTCGTCATCATCATCTTCTTCGGTGACTGCTGCTTTTCCCTCCATTGCGTACGTATACCAGCTTGCGTTCCTTCCGTCATAATACATGGGCTTGGTCTGGGGGGTATTGTCGTAACCCATGTTTATGCCTGTCTCACTTGTATAATAAATGCTCAGTATGTTGCTCTGGTTCTCTATAACGGAACGGAATATGTACTCCATGTTTCCCAGCAGATATGCTTCTTCCTCCACATCTCCTTCAAGGGGGACATTCTCCGCCATTACAAGCTGCATACAGTATTCCTCCGCCTTTGACTCCAGCGGATGAAGATAAGGGTGAGGCTCGTAATCATCCGGATCGCTGTAGATATCGGAAATACACTCCGATACTACCTTGAGAAGATCCAGCATATTGTCTACCTTTGAATCCACAGTCTGTGAGCAGCTTTTTGCGATAGCCTCCGCCTGTGATGTGGTAAGTCCTATGAGCATATCCGAGCTTTCGCTGACGGTCAGTTCCTCTGTCTTTTCAAAATTGCGCTCCGTAAGGGATTCCATTCCGTCAAGGGTCACATAGGATATCACAGAACAGACAAGCAGTGCCGAAAGCACCAGAAGCAGTGTCAGTACAAGTATCTTGCTGCCGATACTTTTCATGTTGTATCACTCCCAAATTATCCGGATGTCTTTTTCCGAAAGCTCTTTACCGCATTTTTCGGAGATCCTTTTGTAGTCAAAGAGGTACATCTGCGGTTCAATGGTAACTGTAAGACCATCCAGTTCTATATCCCTTACAGGAAGGGGCTCCGCAAACTCCGCACCTATTGCCAGAACGGACATTCTGCTCGGTATGTTGATCTGGTCGGTGGTGAAGCTGCCCTCATCCGTCCTGTAGCCAATAACACGGTAAAGGTCGGCGCATCCTCTTTCGTAGCCTGCTCTGAGAAACGCCACCGAACAGGTATAGTACATGAGCTGCGCTATGCTCCTGCCGCCGTGGCTTTTTGATACCGCCACCTCACGGGGATAGATACATTTCTCCATATGCTCATAGCTCAGGCCCCTATAACTGTCATTCCTTTCGGAGAACCAGAAAGAGCCTGCCGGAGTCCCGTCCTCATCCCTGAATACTATCCAGAAATTGTTGTCTTTTTCTATCTCCTCGCCGATCTCCTTCTCGGTCAGGACAACAAACATCCCGCCCTTTTCTTCAAAACGGTGGGGGCTCGTATCGGAGAGCTTATCCCTGTAATTGCTTTTGTCTATCCTGGTCTGTTCATATATAAGGGAAATGCCGCCGACATCCTCGGGCACCGCCCTTGAAAAACTGTAGCTATGCCCGTCTACGATACATTTCCCTTTGTACTCTATATTTTTACAGCCTGTCATACACATTTACACCTTTAACTCTGTCTCATGCGGCAACGGCTCCGACTCTTGCGCACACTGCCCCATGATAGATCATTTTCTACATATTATCACATTAAAAGGAGATTGTCAAGAATCAGCATATGGCGACGGTGAAATAATACTGATCCTTCCTCGATGTATAGACGATCTCCAAGCCTCAGATCCCTTATATCCAAGCATTTTAGGCTTGTTTCTTGTCTATACATAGGTCAGAAATCAGTATAAAAGTTGCGGATAAACCTTGAAATCGCCGCTATATTGTGATAGAATGTAATAAGATAACAGGTGCTCTCGGAGCTCCAGCAGGTGCTGCTCTCGGTACAGGCATATGGTGCCTTACAGGGCTTTTCGGAAAGATCGCCTTTGTGGGCGGCTCTGCGCTCTGCCTCGGTGCCTTCGGCGGATATTATCTTCCCGGAAAGGGCATCAGCATAGCCATTTACCGCATATCGGACGGAACAATGTCCTTCGGGAGTTGCTTTGCAGATGTTCTGAAGCTGTCGGATGCAATGGATGACAAGACCTCGTTCTGCAAGGATCTCGGTCCTGTATACCCTATGACTGTCGGCGGCGCTTTCTTTTTTCTCTATAAGCTCGGTGTTTTTGAAGAATGAGCCTTTTGTGACATAAAAGCCGCACGGATAATACTGGTTTTTTCTCGATGTATAGACGATCTCCAAGCCTCAGATTCCTTATATTCAAGCATTTGCGGCTTGTTTCTTGTCTATACATCGGTCAGAAATCAGTATAAAACATATTTGCTGAAAGCAGGTGATGGACACGGAAGCTGTTCTGGCTGTTGCGGAAGTGATCTTTGCGGTCACTGTGCCCCCTGCCGCCTTTATTTGGTGGAAAAGGCGCACAGATGTGTCTGTAAAGCCTGTTATCGCCGGCTTTGCCGCCTATATGTTCATCTCATTTTTGAGAGCCGTTTTTCGCCTCCTTGCCCTTGACGGTGTAAAAGGCATTGAAGCAGTCGTCATTTCAGCAGTGCTGTCGGGCGTGTTTGAAGAGTGCGGCAGGTATTTTGTGATGAGATATCCGTTAAATGACTGTGACAGGTGGCAGGATTCGGTGTCCTACGGTATAGGACACGGAGGAGCAGAGCTTTTTCTCGGCACCGTGCCGCCTATGATGAATGACCTGCTCATCGGGTTTGAAACAGGCAGTGTCCAAAGCGGCGGCTCTGTTTTCTTTGCGGTGTATACGCTGTCTTCTCTCCTGCTCCATGTCTCATGGTCGGTGCTCGTTTTTGCGGCGGTGTTTTACAGGGATGGGAAAAAGTATCTTATCATCGCAGTGATGACCCATATCCTCATAGATACTATCCAGGGGGTACTGATGATATATTCTCCCATGCTAATATTTGTTCTGTCGCCTGTATCGGCGGCCATAATGACAGTCATGATACGGAAGTATATCATATAAAAAGCCTTTTGTTCAAATGAATATATCTCAGATGAAAGGGAATACTAAATGTACAGATACATAGTTTTTGATGTGGAAACGCCCAACAGGTACAACGACAGGATGAGTGCCATAGGTATAAGCGTCGTGGAGGACGGCAGTATCACGGAGGAGTTTTTTACCTATGTGGATCCGGAAACACATTTCGATCAATTCAACACGATGCTGACAGGCATCAGTCCGGAGACGGTAAAAGGCAGTCCCACCTTCCCCGAGCTGTGGGACAGGATCGAAGGGATAATGTCTTCGGGTATACTGGCAGCCCACAACGCTGTCTTTGATCTGGGTGTGCTGAAAAAGTGCCTTCAGGGGTACGGCATAAGCTGGAAAAGCTCCGTAAAATACTGCTGCACCGTGCAGATGGGAAGAAAACTGCTGCCAGGAATGTCCCACAAGCTGGATGTGATGTGCAGTCACTACGGCATCAGCCTCGATCACCACAAGGCTGACAGCGACAGCCATGCCTGTGCAGAGATACTTCTCAACTATTTCAAAGCAGGGGCAGCAGAGAATGAGCACATAAGAACATTCCGCCTTGATCAGTAGCGGCATACGGGACGGCGGTGCCCGCATATGAGCCTTTCCCCTGAGCCTTTCAAAACGCTCAAAGGAGTTTAGGTCATTTGTGTTGTTAATATAGATCGAAGTTTGGATAATATGAGACTTAAAGATTTTGATGAAAAATGTGTAAGAATAACTACTGCTGCCGGCGAAGTATATGAGGGAGTTGTCTCCTATTGCAGCGAGGAATACAATTGCCATGAATATGGTCGCAGACAGGAGGCTTTATACCTTCTGCCGATCCTGTTTTACAAGGATGATATATCTGATATTACAAGTCTGGAAGATGTGAAAGGAGCTTTCGGACACTACTCGGAAAAATACGGGCTTCTTGAAAAAATGTGTCTGCACTGGGGAACCGATATGATAGAAGAGGTCTTTGAATCAGATGATGATGATCAGAAGCTCAGGATGCTGATATGCATAAGTGATAATTTTCAGTTACTGTCAGACAGAGCTGTCAGCGGCATGGCTCCATGGCGCTCAGGCAGTTTTACACCGGATCCGGAAGGTGATGAAAACAAGCAGGGCTCAATATATCTCGGTGAACTGGAAGAAATGCTGAACAGTCTGGTCAGGCACAGTGCGAGCAAAGAGGTAGTTGAAGAGGCAAAATGTCTTCTGGCTCAGCTTGCCGACTTATCGTCCTGAAGAAAGCGCCATACAGTCGAGTAGACCTACACCTTGCAATGTAAGCCCCTCACAGAACCGGACGTGCGGTTTTCCCGCATCCGGCTCTTCATAATAAAATTCACATCAACTAAACAGACTGAAACAGATTTTAGGATTTGGTAATTTGTAGTA
>JAGAWT010000011.1 GCA_018110985.1 Oscillospiraceae bacterium | reverse complement strand
TCCAACATAAGAAGATTTGCCCTGCTGCCCTCCTTTTTTCTTCTGACCGGCAGTGCGATGCTGACAGCAACGGTTATTTACGGTCATATCATGATAGGACCGCTGAAGATAACCTTTCAGCCTGTATTCACCTTTATGATGATAGGCTTCTGGGAATCCTGCATAATCATAGGGCTTGTGCCCTCAAACAGCAGATATATGCTTCTGATGGACTTTCTCCCTCTCAATATGCAGATAACCGACAAAAACGGTAAGCTGAAGTTTGATTCCGCCAAAATGAGCATTACCGCCGAACAGCGGAATGCTGCACTTGCCGCACCCGTGATGTTGGAAGGCTATCTGGTGCTCAATTCCCGCAGCATACCCGGGGGCTATGCCTTCTGGACTGAGGACAGGAGCAAGATAGAAAGGCTCAATAACGAGCTGAGAGAGAGGACTGACGACCTTCGCTATAAAAACGAGCTGCTGAGCCGTGAGAACCGCATCAAGGAAGATAAAGCACGCTACGAGGTGCAGAACAACACCTATATGAGACTTTCCGCCGACCTGCGGCCTGTTGCCGAAAGGATACGCACGCTGCTGGACGAAGGCGACCTTGCACAGGCGTGTCTGCTGGGGACATACATAAAGCGCCGTGCAAACCTGTATCTGCTGGCACAGCAGAGGGATACTGCCGACATATCCGAGCTGTACCATTCGGTAGCTGAATCTCTGGACAGTCTCAGGCTCCTTGATATCACCTGTTCGGTCTACACCGAGAATGAGGAGTGGGTTCCCTCGGCTGCACTCATAGATGCCTACGACTGGTTCGAGGGCATTGCAGAGGGCAAAATGCGTTCTTCAAAGGCGGCTATGGTGGTAATAGGCGCAAAGGACGGCATTCCTCACATAACCGTAAACATAAGCGGTAATGATATCAGCGATGATGAGGGATGTTTCAGGTATCCCGGGGAAGGGGGCGTTTCCCGTTGACTTTCGACGATATGCCCTTCATGATGATGTCTTTGCAGTGCTTCTATGCCCTGTTTCTTTTGTTTGCGCTTTTCTGCGTTATAGCTGCGAGCATACGGATGCGCAGGGGGGCTGTGTCATACATCATAACCAGCCTGCTTATCTTTATCTCCTACGGACTGTATGAGATATTCAACCGCTTTATGCTGATAAAAAGAGGCACGGTCAGCACCATATACATAATATCGAAGCTTCACGCCGTACCCGAATGGATCTGGCTCCTGATACTTTTCATCATGACCGTCCTCACGGTGCTCATGGCGATAGATGTGGCGTACTACGGCAAAGAAAAGCTCTCATCAAATTCAGTTAAGTTTGCTGTGGACGATCTTCCTGCAGGGCTCTGCATTTATGACAAAAGCGGGCGCATACTGCTGATGAATGAGACAATGGCAAGGATAGGCACAGACATTACGGGTGAATACGTACTCAGCGGTGAACAGATATTTTCCCGTGTGGATGAACACAGCACTCCCCTGCGGCTGTCCGACGGCAGTGTGTACACCTTCGGCATCGAAAGGACAACCGTAAGCTCAGCGGAGCTGACGGAGATCATTGCAGAGAACATAACCGAGGAATATGAACTTACGGAAAGGCTTCACAGGATAGACGAGGAGCTTTCAAGTCAGCAGAAGAGGCTCAGGGAGCTTAATGTGCTCATCACCGAGATGACCATACAGAAGGAGATACTTGCGGCTAAGACCAGCGTACACGACCGCTTCGGCAGCACTATGATCGCCACCAAGCGCTTTATTCGGGGGGCATCGGAGAGCAGCCCCGAGGAGATAAGGGCTATCTGGAACAAGGCTCTTGATCTTCTGGAGACCGCAGGCGAGCCGGAGCAGAAGGATATTTACGGGAAAGTGTTCACCGTGGCGGGATATGTGGGCGTGGATATAGATGTAAAGGGTGAACTGCCCGCAGAAAGAGAAAGCGGAGAGATCATCGTCACGGCGCTGATAGAATGTCTCACCAACACATTCCGGCACGCTCACGGCGACCGCATACTTCTGGAGTGCACAAAGAATGAGGGCAGGAACACTTATATGATCACAAATAACGGCGTGGCACCAAAAACAGAGATACAGGAGAGCGGAGGGCTGAAAAATCTCAGACAGGCTGCCGAAAACCTGGGCTGGACGATGGAGATACAGAGCAGGCCCGCTTTCAGGCTGACACTTACGGCTCCTTATGACGAGGGAGGTAACTTATGACCTATAATGTAGTGGTGGTGGATGACCAGAATATCTCCCGCAAGCTGTTTGAGATGGTAGTCAACAGCAGCAGCAGGTACAGGCTGATGTACTCCCTTGACTCCGCAGCGGTGGCTCATGTCGTATGCGAACGCTTCGATGTGGATCTGGTCATCATGGATATAGTCATGGCGGACGGCTCCAACGGCCTTGATGCGGCAAAGCGGATAAAAAAACACTCCCCCGGCACCAAGATACTCATAGTCACCTCCATGGTAGAGGAGGGCTATCTCAAGCGGGCGAGGGATATAGGCATAGAGAGCTTCTGGTACAAGGAGACCACGGACAGCGAGCTCATAGAGATAATGGACCGAACTATGGCGGGTGAATCCGTGTTCCCTGAATCGCCCCCGGATGTGATGATAGGCAGGATACTTTCGAGGGAGCTGACTCCCGCAGAGACCGATGTGCTCAGGGAGATGACCACGGGCGCATCAAATCAGGAGATAGCCGATAATCTGGGTATCAGCATCGGCACGGTCAAGACCCATATCAGCAGGATCCTTTCAAAAACAGGCTGCCCCAACCGCACAGCCCTTGCCATAGAGGCACGGATGCGCGGGCTGGGGTCGTAAAGCCGGAGCTTCCCGGGGAAGTGCTGCACCTTTTTCGGGAAAGAAAACGGCGGACAGCTTGATGATATAATCCCCTTAGAGTAGACACACGAAAAAACAAAAGCGTGTGAACTCTAAGGGGGTATTATTATGTCAAGAAGACGTATATTATCGGATGAAGAGAGAATAAAAGCAGTACGGAAGAATCTGGAAGGAAAAGGGAGCTGCAGAGGGATCGCCAAGGAATACGGTGTAAGCAAAAGTGCTTTTCAAAGCATGGTAAGACGATACAAAGCAGAGGAGATAGAATCACTCAGGCGAACAGCTCACAATAAGAAATATTCTTGTGAAACCAAGCTGAATGCGGTAAAAGACTATCTTTCCGGAAAATACAGTTTGGATGAATTATGTACAAAGTATAAAATCACAAGTCATAGTATTCTCAGTAAATGGATCTTGTGCTATAATAGCGGTAAAGACTTTAAGGAGCGCACACGCTCGGAAAGAGGACTTACCATGAACAAAGGCAGAAAAACGACACGGGAAGAACGTGCAGAGATAGTAGCG
>JAGAWT010000010.1 GCA_018110985.1 Oscillospiraceae bacterium | reverse complement strand
CTTACCGTACAGGATTCTCACCTGTTAGACTATCCGCCCTTGGCTGGGCGCACAATTCCGATTTATGTTAGTAACTATTATAGTACCACATCACTGTATTGTCAATAAAAACGCCACAGCACTTCTGACCTTGCATCAGAAGGTCACTGTCGGCTGTGCCGACCGGGTGGGTGCAGGCTCAGCCTGCCGAATAGGCGGCATTGTACAGCTCGGAATAGAACCCGCCCTTTTCGAGCAGAGTCTTGTGGTCGCCCTGTTCTATTATCCTGCCGCCCTTCATCACAAGTATAAGGTCGGCGGATATTATGGTGGAAAGACGGTGAGCCACTATAAAGGATGTCTTTCCTCTGCTAAGCTTGTCAAAAGCCTTTCCTATGCGTATCTCCGTCATCGTATCTATGGATGATGTGGCCTCGTCAAGTATCAGCATGGGCGGGCGTGAGAGCATTACCCTTGTGATGCACAGAAGCTGCTTCTGACCTGCGGAAAGGCTTCCCCCGTCCTCTGTCATGGGGGTATCGAAGCCCTGCGGCAGCCTTCTTATAAAGGAATAGGAATGGGCAGCTTTTGCAGCCTCTATCATCTCCTCCTCGGAGATGCCCTCCCGTCCCAGCAGTATATTGTCCCTTACCGTGCCGCTCCTGAGCCATGTGTCCTGGAGCACCATGCCGAAATTCGAGCGCAGGGACTCTCTTGTTATGTTCCTTGAATCGCTGCCGTCCACGGTTATCCTGCCGCTGTCCACATCGTAGAATCTCATCAGCAGGTTGATGAGCGTGGTCTTGCCGCATCCCGTAGGACCCACTATCGCCACCTTGCTGCCGGGCTTTATATCAAGATCCAGATCCTTGATGAGTTCCTTTTCGGGATCATAGGAAAAGGACACATCCTCAAAGGTGATATGCCCTGCGGGATCCGAAAGCACCACAGCATCCCCGCTGTCCGCCTTCTGAGGCTCCTCCTCCATGAGCTTGAAGAGCCTGCCCGCACCGGCTATGGAGTTTTCAAGCTCCGCCGCCACGCCGCTTATCTCGTTAAAAGGCTTTGTGTACTGGTTCACATAGGAAAGCAGGGCAGTCAGCGCTCCCACTGTGAACACCTCTCCGGAGAAGCCCACGCAGAAAAGTGCGCCCAGCAGCGCCACTGCCGCATACACCAGATTGTTCACGAACCTGGTGGTGGGGTTTACCAAGGACGAATAAAAGACCGAATCCATGGAAGTCTTACGCAGCTTCTCATTGAGCTCGTCAAACTTCCTCTGCTGCTCATCCTCATGCACAAAGGCACGGACTATCCTCTGATTGGATATCATCTCATCCGCAAAGGCTGTCTGCTCCCCTCTTGCCTTGGCATTTTCCTTGAAAAGGGTGTAGGTGTGGGAAGTGATGAAATTAGCCGTGAACAGGGATATGGGTGTCAGCGCAACTACCAGCAGCGCCGCCTTCACATTCACCGAAAGCATGAAAATGAGGGCTCCCGCTATGGTGGCAACACCGGTAAAAAACTGTGTCAGACCCATTAGAACGCCGTCCGCAAACTGATCCGCATCGGCGGTGAGCCTGTTTACTATATCTCCCGTAGGATTCTTGTCAAGATAGGAAAAGGGCAGTATCTGTATGCGTGAAAATGCCTTTCTCCGCACGTCGCACAGTACTCTGAAGGACACGGTGTTGTTTACAAGCCCCGTTATCCACTGCAAAAGCGCTGCCGCTGCTGCACACACACCGATCCTTATCAGCACGGGCGGCAGGGCGGAGAGCTCCGCCGTACCCACAAGGTCTATGGCATCGCCGGTAGCTACGGGGATATATAGGGTCAGCACCACCGACACCGCCGACAGCACAAGAGAAATGATGAGCCGGGACTTGTAGCGTCCCAGGTGTGAAAGTGCCGCTTTTATATCCTCACGGCGGGATCTTTTGTCTTTTTTCATAGTATTTTCCAAAAAACTGCCTCCCCTTTCCGAGGAGGCAGATGTTTTTCTGTCAGGCAAGCCTGAGGGTCATTCCGGCGAAGATATAGTTTACATAGCCCGAAGGGTCGTCACATATTATGCCGTTTTCATTGGCTGTCTGTATGATGGTCTCGGAATTGAGAACGAAGAGATCACGCACGGTCATGCCGTGGTGGTCCGCGATGCTCTTGAGGGTGTCACCCTCCTCCACCACATAAAAGACCCCGTCCCCAAGTGAGCTGACAACTTCGTTGTCTATCTCCTGGAAAAAGCCCTTGCTTCCTCCCGTGCCGCCGCTTACTTTTTCAAGCTCGCTGTCAGCCATCGCCTTTTCGTTTAGCTTTATGTTCATTTTTACTACCTCCCGGTGGATATTTCGGGCAGAACCCTTCAAATATATAAGCAGGATCTACTTCACCGGGGTCGCACTCTACGCTCTTCCTTTTGTTACTTAGCGTATTCTATGGCTCTCGACTCACGGATAAGGTGTACCTTTATCTGACCGGGATACTGCATCTCGCTCTCAATGCGCTTAGCAATCTCACGGGCGGTGAGCACCATTTTCTCGTCATTCACCTGTTCCGGGATGACCATTATGCGCACCTCACGCCCTGCCTGTATGGCATACGATTTTTCCACTCCCTCATAGGAGGAGCAGATCTCTTCCAGCTTTTCAAGACGCTTGATGTAGTTTTCGTAGTTCTCGTTTCTGGCACCGGGTCTTGCGGCTGAAATGGCATCCGCAGCCTGTACAAGAGCGGCAATGACCGTCCTGCACTCCACATCCCCGTGGTGAGCCTCCACCGCATGAATGATCTCCGGGCTTTCCTTATACTTGCGGCACACATCCACACCGATCTGAACATGGGAGCCCTCTATCTCGTAGGAAAGCGCCTTGCCCACATCGTGGAGAAGTCCGGCACGCCTTGCGGCTGCCGCATCCACACCCAGCTCGGAAGCCATGATACCGCAGAGGTGTGCTACCTCTATGGAGTGGGTGAGAACGTTCTGCCTGTAGGATGTTCTGTAATGCAGGCGCCCTATAAGCCTTACAAGCTCGTGGTTCATGCCGTGGACATTGGTCTCCAGAACGGCTCTTTCGCCCTCCTGCTTGATACGGTGTTCTACCTCTCTCTTAGCCTTCTCCACCATTTCCTCGATCTTGGCGGGATGGATACGGCCGTCGGCTATCAGCTTTTCAAGGGCTATCCTTGCTACCTCACGCCTTGCAGGATCAAAGCAGGAAAGCGTAATTGCTTCGGGAGTGTCGTCAATTATGAGCTCAACGCCCGTAAGTGTTTCGAGTGTGCGGATGTTCCTGCCCTCACGCCCGATAATGCGTCCCTTCATGTCATCCGAAGGTAGGGGTACCACGGAAACAGCTGTTTCCGCCACCTGATCCGCAGCACACTTGGATATGGCAAGAGCTATGAGCCCCCTTGCCTTTTCCTCACAGACATCCTTGATCTGCTGTTCATTCTGCTGGATCCTTACTGCCTTTTCGTGCACAAGCTCATTGTCAAGCTGCTTTAAAAGCTGTTCCTTTGCCTGTTCTGCGGTGAGCTGGGAAATCTTCTCCAGCACATCCAGTTCTGACTGCTTCAGGCGCTGAGCCTCCTCCAGCTTTTCATCCGCAGCTTTCAGCTTTTTCTGGAGCTGTTCCTCCTTGCGTTCAAACTGGTCGTTTTTCTTGTCAAGGTTCTCTTCCTTCTGCTGAACTCGTCTTTCCTGTCTGGAAAGCTCGCTTCTTCTGTCCTTGATCTCCTTTTCAAGCTCGCTCCTGCTCTTGTGGATCTCGTCCTTTGCCTCTACAAGAGCGATCTTCTTCTTGCTTTCGGCTTCTTCCTTAGCCACTTCAAGGATGCGCTCTGCTTCCTTCTCTGCGGAGCCAATGGCAGACTCAGCCTGTTCCTTGCGGTACTTTACGCCGGCTTTGAAGGCTATAAAGCCCGCCGCCGTTCCCGCAGCCGCAAGACCGATAAGAAGACCGATCAAAAAATCGAACCAATCCATCGTTTATACCTCCTTTTCTTTATCTATCGCGGAGGTACGTCTGTATATTAAAGTACTCGTGATCTGCGCAGAACGCAGACCCAACACTGCCCCGCAGCACAGATAAACACAGAGCCAGTTTTCCTTCCTGTGTCTCTTATGCTTTAAGACAGACAGATTTAATGAATGGGGCAATGCCCCGTATATTAAAAAAGCGCAGATCGCCCAAGTTCTCAATACACTTTGGTACAAGCGATATAATAATAGTATGAAAGTGCTTATTGCACCGTTATTGCATACTCTATAATTATACTATATTGTTCAGCCAAAGTCAAGTGTATTTGAAAAGTTGACAATTTGCACAAAATATGTAGATATTATTATTGCTTTACTATGGTTATTTCAGAAGACACGGACCATTTGTATGTATTCTGTCTTATCTGAAAGACTGTTCTCAATTTGGTTTTAACGCATTATATACGCTTTGTCAAGAAAAATCACCCCGTGGCTTTCGCCACGGGGTGATGATTTGCGTATAGTTTACTTATCAGAATAAGTACTAAGATTAGCCTCTCTTCTTAGCTACTACTGCAGCTGCTGCAAGAGCAACAGGGATAACAGCGAGAGCTATAGGAGCGTTGCCAGTCTTAGGAGAAGGAGCTGCCTCTACGGGAGCAGCAGTAGTCTCAACAGGCTCTTCCTCAACTTCTACTTCGGGGAGCTCTTCCTCTACTTCTTCTTCCTCAACATACTCTTCTTCTTCTTCAACTACTTCTTCTTCCTCAACTACTTCTTCTTCTTCTACTTCTTCATCGATCTCTTCGTCGAGGATCTCGCCGTCTTCTTCGATGGACTCGCCTGCGTTTACATCCTCAGTCTCGGTCTTGAGAACCTTAACATCGAGGGAATCCCAGTACCAGTCTACAGGAGTGTAGAGAAGCATAGTGGTGAGGATCTGGTTAGCTCTTGTAACCTTGCCATCGATGATGTCATCCCAATGGAAGGTGAGAGCGTTAGCATCCCACTGGAGCTTCTGAACGTCGTTGAGCTGCATGGTGAGCTCGGAGTTAACTACGAGACCAGCAGATACGAGGTTCTGAGCCCAAGCAGAACTGAAGGAACCATAGCTGTCATAGGAAGCAGAAGCATTGTAGCTGTACTCAGGAGTGAATGTTGCTCCATCGTAAGGAGAAGCTACAGAATACTTGGTGCTGTAGAGATCCTGACCAAATACAGTCTTGTGCCAGCTGTTCTTTACTTCGTAGTCATAAGCCTCACCGAAGTTAACCCACTGGAGAACTGCAGAAGAGTTGAGAGTTGCAACATAGCCGTTAGCGGATGTGAAGGTGAACTCTACATCGTAATCGTTAGCGATAGCATCGTTGATAACGGACAGAGGAGATGTACCGCTGCCGCTTCTTCTGATAGCTGCGATAACGTCGTTGGTAACTACGTCCTTACCAGCCTGAGTAGCAGCTACGCCGTACTTAGCGCCGTATCTGTAAACAGAAGATGTGGACATCAGAGGGAAGTAATGATCCTTCTTGGAACCAGCTGTGAAGCCCGCGAAACCAAGAACACCAGCGGGAAGACCTGTGCTGTCAACGATAGCAGTCTGAACAGTGGAAAGACCATTTCTTACGTTAGAGAGGGACTGAGCAGCCTCGCCGGTGTAAGGAATGCCGAGCCAGTTGAGCTCTGCGCCGGTGAAGTAGTTAGCGGTATCGCCACTTGCGTGGTTGTTCCACCACTGCCAGCCGTTGATGAGGTTGTCATCAAAGTAGCCGTCAGCTTCGATATCGAGAGTTACAACAGCGCTTGTAACGTTGTTGTAGTCAACGCCGCTTACAGAGTTAACTGCGTTAACACCGCCGAGTACAGGGATCTGTACGTATCTTGTGCGGCTGTAAGGAGCAGCTACGTCGCTCTTGTAGAACAGAGTCCAGTTAGCCTTGCCGTCGCCGGTAGTATCGATAGCGCCGTCTACTACAGGGATAACATTACCGTTGAGATAGTCAGCCTCAGTGATAGAGCCGGCATCCTTATAGATGATGTTAACGGTGTTGGTCTTGTCGCCGTTCTTGTAAGTAAGGGTAAGAGTAACGCCCTTGATATCGTTGAAGTTAACGGTATTGTTGGTGCTGTTGAAGCCGAACTCCAGGAAAGGAGAAGTGGTGTCATTATTGGATGTGATGTTCTCCCAGTAGCCTGTCTTGGGCGTAACTTTGTATGTGTTGGTCTCGGACTGTGCCCAAGTCTCAGCAACCTTTACGATAGCCTTTTCCTTGGTAGTAACCTTAGTTCTGAGATCATAGTGAAGATTGATCTCTTCCTGATCAGCGGAAACTGTTGCAGCCATTGCAGATACGGCTGTCATTGCGGCGAGTACGCCGGCAATAGTCTTCTTCATCTTCATGATGAATTCCTCCTTGTTTGTTTTTCTCTATCTATTTCCAAATAAAATGGAAACGTGATTGATATAACAGAGCCTGCATGCCCTGTCAAAGAACATTCTACCACGCAGCCCCAAATATGTCAATCTGCACAACCTACAAAATTCACCTAAAAATTTTATGTTTTTTGCACAATTTCAACACATTTACTGGATACGGAGAACATCTGCCCTTCCGTGTGGTGTTGTAAATATATTACTACATTTCGCTCTCTTTGGCAATAGTCACATTCTACAAAATTGTTTTTATTTCCCATAGCTTTTTTCACAGTCTTATGCCCGATTTCGCCCTTGAAACGGCTTTTTCGGTCACAAAACGATTACAGTCGTAACCGGGGTGTAATATTATCGGCGGGCAGAGAAAACACCTTTCCGCTACTCTTTCCGGGGAATGCTCCCTCGTCCATAAAGGGCGAAGGAAAAATCAAGCAAAATCGAGAGAAAAAGGAGTTTGGGGGAGCCGTTCCATGTCACCGCCGCCCTTGCAGGACAAAAAAGCCTCCCCAACAGGGGAGACCGCATTTTTCAGCCGAATATATTTGTGCCGCTGAATATCTCTATCATCTCACGGCGGAGGAGGTCGCTTATCTCAAGGCGTATCTTCGGAGCAAGCTCATAGGTATCGGTGTTGAAAAGGTAATTTTGCAGGATTATATCCTTTATCATCATCTTTGTGTGGAAGATATTCGCCTGATATACATTTATGTCTATGGCATCGTAGCGTTCAAGGGTCTGCTTGGCGATGTAGTTCTGAATGGATGTGATATCGTGGTCTATAAAGAGCTTTTTGCCCTTTTCATCTCGGGTGAAGCCCCTTACACGGTAGTCGATGGTGATTATATCCGAATCAAAGCTGCCTATAAGGTAGTCAAGGCATTTCAGAGGGGTTATCTCTCCGCAGGTGGAAACATCTATATCCACACGGAAGGTGGTTATGGCGTTGTCCGGGTGGAACTCCGGGTAGGTGTGGACAGTGAGGTGGCTCTTGTCAAGGTGCCCCGCTATCTCCTGCGAGGGTATGCCCCGCACATAGGAGCCCCCCTCTTCGCCTATATGCTCCTCGGATATGAGCAGGGTCACGGATGCTCCCTGGGGCTCATAGTCCTGCTTGGAGATGTTGAGCACATGGGCGCCTATCATCTCCGTAACATCGCAGAGTATCTTTGTAAGTCTCTCCGAATTGTACTGCTCATCTATATATTTCAGATAATCCCTCTGCTCTCTGACGCTCTTTGCGTAGCAGATATCATAGATATTGAAGCTGAGGGTCTTGGTCAGATTGTTGAAGCCGTAAAGTCTGAGTCTGTCGCTCATGGCACACGCCCCCTATCATATGAGAGGATCCCACATCCCGGAGGGCTCTGCCCTCATATGGTCCTCAGTATCTCTTCTCCGTCAAGCCTGCACTGCCGCTGCTCGTGGCTCACCATGTCCTTGATGACACATTCGCCCGTTTCAAGCTCGCTCTCCCCTATCACAAGGAGCTTTGCGGCATTTATCTTGTTTGCATATTTCATCTGCGCCTTGAAGCTGCGGCTGCAAAGATCGTACTCCGCAGTCTTCCCGCTTTTGCGCAGGGCAGCAGCCACCGATGCCGCAGTCTTTAATGCGCTGTTTCCCGTCCGCTCGCTGTCGGCTGCCAGTATATACAGATCACAGCCCTTTGCCTTCGCATCTGTCCCGCCCTTTGCCTTCAAGGCAAGGATGAGCCTTTCCATTCCCATGGCAAAGCCCAGTGCGGGGGTTGCAGGGCCGCCCATCTCTTCGATGAGGCCGTCATAGCGTCCGCCGCCGCAGACCGTTCCCTGTGCTCCTATATCGGATGATATGAATTCAAATACAGTCCTTGAATAGTAGTCAAGGCCTCTGACTATCTTGGGATCCACCTTGTAGACTATGCCCGCCTCGTCAAGGAGCTCTCCGACCTGTGCAAAGTGTTTGGCGCAGTCCTCACAGAGGTGATCGGTGATAACGGGCGCATTCGCCGTCAGCTCACGGCACACCTCGGACTTACAGTCGAGTATGCGCATGGGGTTCTTGTCAAAGCGTGATCTGCAGGTGTCGCAGAGCTTGTCCTTTACGGGAAGGAGAAATTCTCTGAGCACTTCGTAGTATTTTCTTCTGCATTCCCTGCATCCCACGGAATTTATGTGGAGCTCCGTCCCGATACCGAGACCGGAAAGGATGTCATTTGCCATTGAGATCATCTGTGCATCCGCCTGAGGAGCCGCAGCTCCCACAAGCTCCGCACCAAACTGATGGAACTCCCACAGCCGCCCCTTCTGCACGTTTTCATGGCGGAATGCGGATATCTGGTAATATATCTTCCTGGGCATCGCCTCATTGAGAAGACCGTTCTGTATGACCGCCCTTATGGCACCGGCCGTCCCCTCCGGGCGCAGTGTATAGGTGCTTTCCCGTCCCTTGACCGTCCACATCTCCTTCTGCACCACGTCGGTGGTCTCGCCTACGGAACGCACAAAAAGCTCCGTCTTTTCAAATGTGGGGAAGCGGATCTCGTCAAAGCCGTAGCTTTCGGCGATCCTCGCCATGAAGCGCTCGGTATTCTGCCATACATATGTATCGGGGGGGAGTATATCCTCCGCACCCTTGTTTCTCGTGGCGACAAGTTCCATTGTGACCGTCCTTTGTATTCGTATCTTGCGGTTATACCATCATCAGAAAAAAAACCGCCATCATGGCGGCAAAATTTGGTGCGGATAACAGGGGTCGAACCTGCATGCCTCTCGGCGCAAGATCCTAAGTCTTGTGCGTCTGCCAGTTCCGCCATATCCGCAGAAATTGGCGTCCCCGGGCAGATTCGAACTGCCGGCCTTTCGCTTAGGAGGCGAACGCTCTATCCTGCTGAGCTACGGAGACATATATTATGTGGCTTATGCAAGCAACATAGTCTATTATATCACGAACAAACAGCAAATGCAATAGGTCAAAAAAAATTTACATTTGGCGGGCAGTGCCCGCAGCCACCCGGCAGGCAGAGCCTGCACCCACTCGTATGTTTATCTTTCCCCGACCTTTGCAAACGAGCTCGGTAACTCCGCATACTGCGGGGCGGTTCCGCCGTCTGCCCTGCGGCAGACGGCGGAAGGGTCTTGCCGTTACTCATACTCTATATTGAACCTGTGCCTGTATTCGGGGAACTCCTTTTCAAGAAAGGCTTCCATGCTTTTCTTCCGCTCCTCGCCCATGCTCTCGCTGCCGTAGGGGAATATCATGTCAAATTCCAGCAAAGGCTCCGTATCCTTGTGAACTATCCTGAGATCGTGTATAAAGGCTTTCCCGCAGAGCTCCTGCGCATGACCTTCGCAGAGCGCCCTGCACCTTACAAGCTCCTCATCCTGCATATCCACCGGATCCACATGGACGGTCATGACCATCCCCAACTTGTCCTTTATCTCCCTTTCCACATCATCCACTATGTCGTGGATGTCCATGAGGGTTTCCCTGCTGTCTGCCTCCACATGGCAGGACGCAAAGGCACGGCCGGGACCGTAGTCATGCACCATGATATCGTGTACGCCCCATATCCTTTCGGTACGGTCGATAATGCCCTTTATCTCCGCCACGGTATCCTCATCCCCGGCACGTCCCAGGATATCCCCTATGGTCTCTTTCAGTATATTCACCCCGGAGACCGTTATGTACAGGGAGACCACCGCACCCATCGCCGCATCCGCCGGAAGATCGCTGAAATAGGCGCAGACCGTTCCCACGAGGGCGGCAGAGGTGGCAAAGATGTCGTTTCGTGCATCCTGCGAATTGGCAAGCAGCACCGTGGAATGTGCCCTCTCCCCCAGCCTTTTGTTGAACACGGTGAGCCACACCTTCAGCAGTATGGACAGCACCAGGACTACTATCACCGCAGCGGATGGTGTTATGGGCTTTGGCTCTATTATCTTTTTCACGGAGGATGAAAACAGGCTCAGTCCCACATAGACGATGGCCGTACCTATACAAAGAGCCGTCAGGTATTCCGTGCGGCCGTGGCCGTAGGGGTGTTCCCTGTCTGCGGGCTTTGCGGCAGCGGACATACCCGCCATGGTGGCAATGCTGTTCACACTGTCGGAAAGGTTGTTCACCGCATCGGAGATAATGGCGGCAGAGCCGGATATGCTGCCGATGATGTACTTTGCAACAGTCAGGATGATGTTGCAGACTATGCCCACCATCCCGCCGAGCCTGCCATAATCCGCTCTTACGGCGGGGTCAATGGTGTTTTCATAGTTCTTGACGAATTTTTTCAGAAGAAGTTCTGTCATGGCTTGCCCGATCCTATTCTACAATGGCGATCCCCAGTATATCTATGCTCTTGCCCTCACTGTCGGCAGAGGGGCGTATCTCTATATCCATATCATGGGGCTCATGGAATTTTATCACCTGCTCGGAATAAGCCTCTCCCCAGCCGTCCGCCTGCTTCGTCTTGAATTTCCCCGCACGCTCGCCGTTCAGGTACACCTCAAATGCTCCCATATTGTCGGTCTTGTTCCGCTTGTAGATAACAAACAGCGCCGTAAACTTCCCATGGGCTTTCAGAGGCTTGTCTCCCCCGTCCCAGTCCCAGCTTTCGGGAAATCCCGAACAGCCCTTTGAGGAAGGCACAAAGGAACCCGTATCCTCTGTCTCCGCACAGCCCTCCTGCCCGTAAACGGGAGTGATGAGCCTTGCATTCTCATAGGGAGCGCCGATAAGTGCCTCCGCAGGCACGGTGTACCCCTCCGAGGGGGTCTTTTCCGCTGCCGCATAGTAATTATCTATCATTTCCGCAATGCGCTCATGGCCGTTTATGTTGGGGTGAGCCCCGTCATTTGAATAATCCGACCAGGACATCTTCCCCTCGTCTATAAGAGGAGTTATGGCATCCGTCACGGAGACCACCGGGAGAGAATAGTATTCTCCCAGCTTTTTCATATGCTCTCCCGCATTGTAGCCGTTGTCGGTGCGATTGATCACAAGTATGACGGCAGGGGCGCTCTCGCCGTTCAGAAGCGTGCGCAGCAGGGATTCATAGCAGTTCTGCGCCATGGTGTCGGTGGAGTCGTTGACCGCAAATTCCACAAAGACCACATCCGGCTGTTTGTCCAGTATGTCCCTCTGCGCCCTGAGCATCCCCAAGTTGGAGGGAGTGCCGCTCATTCCCGCATTCACATATTCCACATTATCCCCGGTACCGTACCTGTCCGCAAAGCGCTTGTATGAAAGATAGGCATAGCAGGTGTCCTTCGCTGCACCTACACCCTCGGTGATGGAGCCGCCTATGTAGGCAAGGGTGCATTTTTCGCCGTTCTGCGCCTTTACCATCGCCTTTTGTATACGCTCCGTGTTCCCCGTTGAATATAGCGAGCGGGCAAGCTCCTCATCACCGCTCACCTGTGTGTAGGGGGCGGTATCGGTAGATATCTGCGCCTGTGTAACTGCGGAAGTCTCTGCGGCGCTCTCTGCTATCCCCGGCGCATTTCCCGCTCCTGCGGAACAGGCGGTCAGGGCAAGAGCAATTATTGCCGCTGCAATGTTTTTGTTCATGGCTTTCACCTTTTCTGTTCAAAGGGTTTGTGTCATTCCTGCGGGGACTGTTCTTCCTCACAAAAAATGTCCTGTGATATTGTCAGGTATGACGAAAAATTTCCTCGTCCCCGTTTGTATTATAATATAGATACGAAATGTCTGTGCCCGAAGGAGGATCATCATGAGACACATAAAAAGGCTTTTCATCCTTGCTGCCGCTCTCTTTGCAGCACTCACTCTTTTCGCTCCGGACGCAGGAGCCGACAGTCCCGTCTGCGAGAACATTGAAGATGACGAATTCCTGTCATGGGACAGCTGGTTTGACTTCGAGGAGAGCTTCCCGAAAATGTACGATGAGCTTAAAGACTTCGCCCCGTGGCTCGGCAGCAAAGAGGATCAGTGCATTTTTCTCCCCGCCGGCTATACTGTCATGGACATCACCTCCATAGACATCGGCAGGAGGATATGCTCTTATCATGTCATAACAGACGACACGCATTTCATTTTCACCCGTTACACGGAGAAGGAGCCCTTTGATGCGGAACTGAATACACTGAACAGGGACTACGACTGCGTACCTGTCAGCTACTGCGGCACCGGGATCAGTCTCTTTGACATAAAAGAGAAGGGCAGGACGGTAGAAAAAGAAATGCTCTTCAGCGAAAACGGCAGGTACTTTTGCGTTACCCTTTTGGCACAGGGCAAAAGCCTCTCGGAAGATGATATCCTTTCTCTTTCCCGCTACCGCCGAATAGATATCGGCACCGGATTTGTGCGCCGTGGCGGAAAGATCCTGTACCTTGACAGGGACGGCAAGCCGCTGAGCCGGGGTTGGAAAAGGATAAACGGGCAGCGCTTCTACATCCGCAAAGACGGGAGCATTGCTGTCGGAGCTATGCGGATAGGAGACAGGAAATACCTCTTTGACAGCAATGGTAAGCTCCTGATACTAATTTCTGACCGATGTATAGACAAGAAACAAGCCGCAAATGCTTGAATATAAGGGATTTGAGGCTTGGAGATCGTCTATACATCGAGGAAGAATTAGTATGAAGCCGCTTTCATCAGACAGGCAGCAGGCATGAGCCCGCCGCCTGTGAGGCGGGGATCATACTCTGCTTTCCGTGGACTGTGCCAAAAAAACACACCCCTATTAGCGTAGGGGTGTCATACGATCTTCCGCCATGCGGAATTTTGTACAAAACAAGGAAGATAACGAATAGTCCTGCTGTCTGCATCAGCAAAACATATACAAAGGATCTCATGAGATCCGTTATGCCTTATTCAAGTTGATATCATTCTATCATATATTTCGGGTCTTGTCAAGTACTTTTTTGAAATTTACACAATTTCATCAGTTTTTCACAAAGCCGTATCATACTGATCCTTCCTCGATGTATATACGATCTCCAAGCCTCAAATCCCTTATATTCAAGCATTTGCGGCTTGTTTCTCGTCTATACATCGGTCAGAGATCAGCTTTCCTTCAGCTTAGCTCTGGTCTTTGCTCTCTGAGCGTTGTCAAGGATCCGCTTGCGGATACGGATGTTTTCGGGTGTTACCTCCAGCAGCTCATCATCGGCGATAAATTCCAGAGCCTCTTCAAGAGAAAGCTTTCTGGGAGGGATGAGCCTCAGGGCGTCGTCCGAACCGCTGGCACGGGTGTTGGTCAGGTGCTTCTTCTTGCAGACATTTACCACCAGATCGTCGGATTTGGGAGATGCTCCCACCACCATGCCTTCATAGACGGGAACGCCTGCGCCGATAAAGAGAGCGCCTCTCTCCTGTGCATTATACAGACCGTAGGTAACGGCCTCGCCTGTCTCAAAGGATACAAGAGAGCCTGTGTTCCTTCTGGGGATATCTCCCTTATAGGGCTGGTAGGAATCAAAAACAGAGGACATCACTCCCTCGCCCTTGGTATCCGTGAGAAATTCGCTCTTGTAGCCGAAAAGTCCTCTTGCGGGGATGATAAACTCCATTCTCATGCGGCTGCCCTGGGGGTGCATGGTCTGAAGCTCTCCCTTTCGGGTGCCCATCTTCTCCATGACCGTTCCCGTGCTGTCCTCGGGCACATCTATCACAAGGCGCTCCATAGGCTCGCACATCACGCCGTCTATCTCACGCATGAGCACTCTCGGTGTGGAAACACCCAGCTCGTAGCCCTCTCTGCGCATATTCTCTATAAGAATGGAAAGGTGCATCTCACCTCTTCCGCAGACCTTGAAGGAATCGGTGCTGTCGGTCTCGGAGACACGCAGCGAAACATCACGGAGGACTTCCTTGAAAAGGCGCTCCCTGAGCTGTCTGGAGGTGACGAACTTTCCCTCTCTGCCCGCAAAGGGGCTGTCGTTTACGGAGAAGGTCATCTCCACCGTAGGCTCGGATATCTTAACAAAGGGCAGGGGCTCATAGTGCTCCGGGTCGCAGAGGGTATCACCGATGGTGATGTTCTCTATGCCCGATACCCACACGATGTCTCCCACAGTAGCGGTGTCCGTGTTCGCCCTTCCGAGACCCTCTATCTGTGAAATAGTGACTATCTTTGCATTGTAGGGCTTCTTGCTCTCATGAAGGTCGCCTACGGTCACCTGCTGACCCACCTTCAGAACGCCTCTTTCTATCCTGCCTATGCCCGTTCTGCCCACATAGTCGTTATAGTCGATAGAGGAAATGAGCATCTGCACGGGGGCTGTCTCGTCTCCCTCGGGGGCGGGTATATGTTCAAGAATGGTATCAAAAAGGGGTTTCAGATCCGTCCCTGCCTCATACTGGCTGATAGAGCAGGTGCCCGCTCTGCCGGAGCAGAAAAGCACCGGGCTTTCGATCTGCTCGTCGCTGGCATCAAGGTCAAGGAGAAGCTCCAGTATCTCGTCGCCTATCTCGTCAAGCCTTGCATCGGGGCGGTCGATCTTGTTCACAACAATGATTATCCTGTGACCCAGCTCCAGTGCCTTGGAAAGAACGAACCTGGTCTGGGGCATGGGACCTTCCGCAGCATCCACCAGCAGCAGAACGCCGTCCACCATTTTCAGGACACGCTCCACCTCACCGCCGAAATCAGCATGACCCGGGGTGTCTATGATGTTTATCTTCACATCCTTATAGTAAACGGATGTGTTCTTCGCAAGTATGGTAATGCCTCTCTCACGCTCTATATCGTTGGAGTCCATGACCCTTTCTGCCACCGACTGGTTTTCCCTGAACGCACCGCCCTGCTTGAGCATCTCATCCACCAGCGTGGTCTTGCCGTGGTCTACATGGGCGATAATGGCTATATTCCTTAGATCGTTCCTGACCATGATAATCTTTCCTTTTATAATGTAATAATTGCCGATATGAACCAAAAAGTGATTATATCACAAAGGAAAAGGAGTTTCAAGCCATATAAAAAAAATTTACATACACTTACATAAACAAGCGTGTAACCGACCTGTTTATTGTGTAAATTGGCAGGCAGGCAGAGCCTGCACCCACCCGTTTATTTCTCTTTTCTTGGCCTTTACATACAAGCTCGGTAACTTTACATATCAACATATCAAAAATGCACAGCAGGCAGAGCCTGCATCCACCCGTTTATTTCTCTTTCCTTGACTTTTACATACAAGCTCGGTAACTTTACATATCAACATATCAAAAATGCACAGCAGGCAGAGCCTGCACCCACCCGTTTATTTCTCTTTCCTTGGCCTTTACATACAAGCTCGGTAACTTTACATATCAACATATCAAAAATGCACAGCAGGCAGAGCCTGCACCCACCCGTTTATTTCTCTTTCCTTGGCCTTTACATACGAGCTCGATAACTTTACTTTATGTATGCTGTCGGCCGTGCCGACATAGTTATAAAGCTGTTCCAAACAAATATACATGGGAGAAAAAAGCAAAACTCCCACATCAGAGACATGGGAGTTAAGTCGCTGTCGGTCGTACCGACTGGTGGAAGAGGGTGGATTCGAACCACCGAAGTCAGAGACAACAGATTTACAGTCTGCCCCCTTTGGCCGCTCGGGAACTCTTCCATATACTGGAGCTGGTGGACGGACTCGAACCCCCGACCTGCTGATTACAAATCAGCTGCTCTACCAACTGAGCTACACCAGCGCATTTCAGAAGTCAAAGCTTCGCACCTGCAACCTTGCAACTATTAAATGATACCACATTTGAAACACAATGTCAAGCGGATTTTCAAATTTAACATATTGTTAATATATTCGCCCTTTCGCAACAGGAGCTTGTCATTGTATCCCTGCATTAGTTGACATTAAACAGGGCGATCACACAAAAATACAGGGACACCGGAGAAAGGACTGGCGGTGGTTCGGCAATTCCGTTCCTGCTAAACGGCGGGCACTGACTATCCGCCCACAGTCCGCAAAGGCTTCGGAAAGGGAGATAAGCGGTTTCATGCAGGCTCTGCCCGCTGCTGAGAGCAATTGTGAAAATTTGGTTAAATTTTGGGATCGGGTATTGAAATCTGCGGGGAAGGGATGTATAATGTAATTAGCACTCAGAGCAAGAGAGTGCTAATTATTTTTGTCAAATATAAAGAGGAAGTGTTATTGTGGCTCAGACAAAGGAATTCCAGGCAGAGTCCAAAAGACTGCTTGACATGATGATAAACTCGATATACACCCACAAGGAGATTTTCCTGCGTGAGCTTATATCCAACGCCAGCGACGCCATAGACAAGCTGTATTTCAGATCCCTTACGGATGACAGCGTGGGCATGAACAAGGGCGATTTCGCCATAGACATTGTTGCGGACAAGGACACAGGCACCCTGAAGATATGTGACAACGGTATAGGTATGACGACGGAGGAGCTGGAAAACAATCTGGGCGTCATCGCCAACAGCGGCTCCTTCAAATTCAAGAACGAAAACAGCAAGTCCGACGATGTGGAAATAATCGGGCAGTTCGGTGTGGGCTTCTACTCCGCCTTTATGGTGGCAAAGCGTGTGGAAGTGCGTTCCAGGGCTTTCGGCAGCGACAAGGCATATGCGTGGATATCCGAGGGCGTGGACGGCTACACCGTGGAGGAATGTGACAAGGAAAAGCCCGGCACAGAAATAATCCTCACCATGAAGGAGGATACGGAAAACGAGAAGTATTCCGAGTTCCTCAGCGATTTCAGGCTGGCTGAGCTGGTAAAGAAATATTCCGACTATATACGCTATCCTATCAGGATGGACAGGGAGAAGACCCGCAGAAAGCCCGATGCCAAGGATGATGACTACTCCGATGAGGCATATGAGACCTACATAGAGAACGAAACGCTCAACAGCATGGTGCCTCTGTGGAGACGCAACAAGAACGAGCTTAAAGCAGAGGATTACAACAGCTTCTACAAGGAAAAGTACTACGACTACAACGATCCTCTCAAATACATCCATTCCAAGGTAGAGGGCACCACCACCTACGATTCCCTGCTCTTTATCCCCTCACAGGCTCCCTTTAACTTCTATTCAAAGGACTATGAAAAGGGTCTTCAGCTTTATTCCAGCGGTGTACTCATCATGGACAAGTGCGCCGATCTCCTGCCGGATTACTTCTCCTTTGTAAAGGGTCTGGTGGATTCTGCGGATATATCCCTGAACATTTCCCGTGAGGTGCTCCAGCATGACTATCAGCTGAAGCTGATCGCAAAGTCCATAGAAAAGACCATCAAGGGCGAGCTCTCCAAGATGCTGAAAAACCACAGGGAGGACTACGAAAAGTTCTGGAAGGCTTTCGGCATACAGATAAAGTTCGGCGTGTACGACAATTACGGCCGTGACAAGGATGCGGTGGAGGATCTGATAATGTTCGTTTCCTCCGCAGAGAAAAAGCTGGTCACACTGGACGAATATGTGTCCAGGATGAAGGAAGACCAGAAGTACATCTACTACTGTGCAGGAGAGACCGTGGAGAAGATAGAGTCTCTCCCCGCAACAGAGCTGCTGCGTGACAAGGGTTATGAGATACTCTACCTCACCGACAACGTGGATGAATTTGCCGTAAAGGTGCTCATGCGCCACGGCGGCAAGGAGTTCAGAAGCGTGACCGAAGGCGATCTGGGCATAGACAGCGAGGAGCAGAAGGAGGAGACCAAGAAGCTCACCGAGGACAACAAGGGTCTTCTTGAACTTATGAAGGAAGCTCTGGGTGACAAGATCAAGGAAGCCAAGATCTCCGACAGGCTGAAATCCCACCCCGTTTGCCTTTCAAGCGCAGGTCAGATAACACTTGAAATGGAAAAGGTGCTCAATCAGAACCCCCAGAACGAGCGTGTAAAGGCGGACAAGGTACTGGAGATAAACCCCAACCACCGCATTTTCGAGATTATGAAGTCCCTCTACGACACCGACAAGGAAAAGTTCAAGGACTACACATCCATTCTCTATGATGAGGCGCTGCTGATAGAAGGGCTCCCAATTGACGATCCCGTAGGCTTTGCCAACAGGATATGCTCCATAATGTAAGATAATGACCGCCGCACCGTGAAAACGATGCGGCGGTCATTTGTTTACTGCGGGGAGGTCCTCAGAAGCTCATCCAGCTTTTCAGGATGATACTTTTCATCCAGCAGCTTTTCATTTACCCTGTCAAGGGCTGTTCTGGGCAGTGCGGAAAGCAGTGTCCAGCCGAGATCCAGTGTCTGGTCTATGCTCCTGTTCTCATCAAAGTACTGGTTGAGAAAATACTTTTCAAACAGCTCTCCGAAGCGCAGATATGCCTTATCCGTGGGGGAAAGCTCATCCTCACCTATTACGGAGGCAAGGGAACGGGCATCTCCCACCTTTGCATAGGCTGCAAAAAGCTGGTTTGCGCAGTCGGAATGGTCTGCACGGGTGTAGCCCTCTCCTATGCCGTCCTTCATAAGTCTTGAAAGAGAGGGGAGAACGGAAACAGGCGGATATATGCCCTTCTGCTCCAGTTCACGATCAAGGACTATCTGCCCCTCCGTGATATAGCCCGTAAGGTCGGGTATGGGGTGGGTGATGTCGTCATTGGGCATAGTGAGAATGGGTATCTGTGTGACAGAGCCTATGGAGCCCTCCACCACTCCCGCCCGCTCGTACATGGACGCAAGGTCGGAGTAAAGGTAGCCGGGATAGCCCTTTCTTGCGGGTATCTCCCCCTTTGAGGAGGAAAATTCACGCAGTGCCTCACCGTAGCTTGTCATATCCGTCAGGATAACAAGGATGTGCATATTCTTTTCAAATGCAAGGTATTCAGCCGCCGTAAGCGCACACTTTGGGGTCAGTATCCTTTCGATGATAGGGTCATCAGAAAGGTTCAGGAACATAACGACACGTTCCAGAACGCCGGATTCCTCAAAGCTGCGGCGGAAATAGTCCGCCACGTCGTTTTTTACGCCCATTGCCGCAAACACCACGCCGAAATCCGCACCGTCCTCATCGGCGATCTTCGCCTGACGGACTATCTGCACCGCCAGCTTGTTGTGGGAAAGCCCGGAGCCGGAGAAAACAGGCAGCTTCTGCCCTCTTATAAGGGTCATGAGCGCATCTATGGAGGAAATTCCCGTATTTATGTAGTTCCTGGGGTAGGAACGCATAACGGGGTTCAGAGGCCTGCCGTTTATGTCACCGTATTTCTCGGCGTGTATCTCTCCCAGACCGTCTATGGGTCTGCCCGCACCGTCAAAGACACGTCCCAGCAGCTCCTCTGCAAGCGGTATCTCCATGGGTCTGCCGGTAAAGCGTGTCCTTGTGTTTTCAAGAGAAAGTCCCGCCGTTCCCTCAAAGACCTGGAGTATGGCACGCCCCTTGTCAACCTCTACCACACGTCCACGGCGCAGGGAACCGTCCGCCAGACGGATATCCGCCACTTCGTCGTAGCCTATGCCCTCAACATTATCAACTGCTATAAGCGAACCGCTTATGCTTTTCAAACCATTATACAATCTCATATTATACGATCCTTGATCTTAAATTCGGTGTATGTTTGAAAGAACCGTGTTTTCCGGCATCATTCAGGATCCGTTCACACCCGCAAACCTGTCATCGAACACCTTTTCTATCTGTGCCTCCAGTGCGGTGAACCTTTCCGGCTCGTCGTTGGGGATGTCGTACTTCATCTTCACCAGCACATCGAAAAGCCCTGTGGCAACTATATCCGTAAAGAGGATGCCGCTCTGTATGGCGGCAAGCGCCTTGTCATGAAGGGCAAGGATGCACTTCATCATCAGGAACTGCTTTTGCAGGGGAACATAGGTATCATCCTTGTGATAGGCATTCTGCTGCAAAAATCCCACTCGGATGACACGGGCAGTCTCTATGGTGAGCTTCTGGTCGTCCGGCAGCACATCCGCACCGATAAGCTTTACTATCTCCATCAGCTTGTTTTCCTCCGCAAGGAGGGATGCCATCCTGCGGCGCATCGGCGCAAAGTCCGGGTCTACGTTGTCGGAATAGAATTCGGAAAATTCGTCGGTGTATTCGGAATAGCTGTCGTTCCAGTTTATGGCTGGGTAATGTCTTGCATAGGCAAGTGATTTGTCCAGCGCCCAGAAGCAGCGCACAAAGCGCTTGGTATTCTGGGTGACGGGCTCGGAAAAGTCAGAGCCCTGGGGAGATACCGCACCTATGACCGTGACGCTGCCCTCCTCTGCGCCAAAGGGCTCCACAAAGCCCGCTCTTTCGTAGAAAGCCGCAAGCCTTGAGGGAAGATAGGCGGGGAAGCCCTCCTCTGCGGGCATCTCCTCCAGTCTGCCGCTTATCTCTCGGAGAGCCTCTGCCCAGCGGGAGGTGGAGTCCGCCATGATCGCTATGTGATAGCCCATATCACGGTAGTATTCGGCTATGGTGATGCCTGTGTAGATAGATGCCTCTCTTGCGGCAACGGGCATATTGGAGGTGTTTGCTATGAGCACTGTCCTGTCGGTGAGGGGACGGTCGTTCTTAGGGTCTATGAGCCCCGAAAACTCCTCCAGCACCTGTGTCATCTCGTTCCCTCTCTCGCCGCAGCCTATGTAGACTATTACATCCGCATCACACCACTTGGCAAGCTGGTGCTGTGTCATGGTCTTTCCGGTGCCGAACCCCCCCGGCACAGCAGCGGTGCCGCCCTTTGCAATGGGGAACATGGTGTCTATGACACGCTGCCCTGTGATAAGGGGTCTGTGGATGGGAAGTCTGTTCTTATAGGGGCGGGGGGTCTTGATAGGCCACCTCTGGGCGAGCTTTATGTCATGCCTTGTGCCGCTTTCATCCTCTACGGTGATGATAGTGTCCTCTATGGTGTAGCTGCCGTTTGCTGCCGCAAAGACCACCTTTCCGGAAATGCCGTGGGGCACCATGGAACGGTGCTCTATAACGCCTGTCTCGGGGCAGGCCGCAAAGATCTGCCCTCCGGTCACCTCGTCGCCCACAGCCACCTTCAGGGTCACATCCCACTTTTTGGATGTGTCCAGCTCACTTACCTGTGCGCCCTCGGATATATACACACCGTCGGCAGCGGCAATGTCCCGCAGGGGGCGCTCTATGCCGTCAAAAATGTTTGATATTATGCCGGGTCCCAGTACTGCGCTCACAGGCGCACCCGTACCTGCCACAGGCTCACCGGGCTTCATGCCGGTAGTGACCTCGTAGACCTGTATGGTGGTCTCATCGGAGTTTATGCCGATGACCTCCCCCACAAGCTGCTTTTCTCCCACTGCCACCTTTTCAAGCATGGAAAAGTCGGAAGTGTTCTTCACCTTTACTACAGGTCCGTTTATGGAATATACAGTATTCAAACCCTTACCCACCTTCGCTGATAGAAGCAGGATGCTCCTGCCTTAACCGATGCTGCGTCCGGTCACATCGGAAAATTTAAGATCAAATGTGTGATCCTCTATGATGCCCTTGTCCTTAAAGAGGATATACCACCCGCCAAGCCTTATGCCTGTGTCGGTCCTTATGTCATATCCCTTTGCACCAAGGCTCTCGCCTACGGCTTTGTCCCGGGGAGAGACAAAGAACGTTCCTCCCGCAGCTTCGGCGGATGTTATCTCATCAACAAGGCGCTCCCTGTACTCACCGCTTTTCGTGTACTCCGCCAGTTTTTCCCTCACACGGCTGTAAAGAGCACTTTCAAGCTCTGTCCTGCGGCTGAGCACCGCCTTTTTCGCCGCAAGGGAGGCAGAGGATATCTGTCTGCGGGCAATGTCGTCGCCCCTGCCCGCATTTTTCGCAGAGGCAGTCTCCTGCTCATCGGCCACCGCTGCCTTTGCCCCGTCGGTGATCTCTGCCGCAAGGCGGCGGGCATCCTCAAGGATCCCGTTTATACGTTCCTTTGTCTGCTCCTCCACTGCGGCGGCAAATTTTTCATACTGATTATCCATAATGCTCCCCACTGTCGATAAAACGATCAAAGTTCTATGCCGATGGCATCCTTTACATACCTTGAAATGGATGCGGTCACATCCACGGAGGCGTGCCTGTCGGGTATCTCGGAAATGAGGGGTGAGGGACGCTCCAGCTTCAGGGAGTTCACAAGGGGCTCCACAAGGGAAATGAGCTTTTCCGTCATCAGTATGACAGCCACATCCTCCCTGTCCATAGCCTTTTTCAGCGCTCTCTCCGTTTCCTCGGCGGTGTGAGCCACCTCGCCCTCTATCCCCGCCAGCCTCATGCCCGTCAGGGTGTCTATGTTATCGCTTATAAGGTAGAATTTCATGACCCATATTTCTCCTTGAAATATGCTTCTGCTTCCTTTTCGGGATCAACAGACCGGAAAGTCTTCGGATCGCTGCCGATCATACCCTCACATTTGCCGTCGGTCATACCGACCAGGCCGTACCGGCTATACTGCCTGGATGATAAGGAAGGCGATGAGGAAGCCGTAAAGAGCAACACCTTCACCAAGGGCAACGAAGATCATGGCTTTACCGAAGGAATCGGGATCCTCGGCAATGGCGCCGATAGCGGCGGGAGCTGCCTTTCCGACTGCGATGCCGCAGCCGATGGAGCCCAGACCGACTGCAAGAGCAGCGGCGATGTAGCCGAGACCTGCGCTGCTGATGGCGCCGGAGACCTCAGCAGCGGCTTCGGCAGTCACCTCGGCGGAAACAAAGCCGCCCAGAGGGAGTATGACCGCAAGGATCATGATACCGAAGAAAAGACAGATGTTGGTGAGCATGGCGCTCTTGCACTGAGCGGCTGTGCCGTGGTTCTTTATGCGGTAGATAACGGGTGTGCTTATAAGTGCCACTGCAAGCAGCGGGAGCAAAAAGATGTACATAATATTATTCCTCCTGATCAGACGATCTCATTGAAATCAACGCCAACGGGCTTGAAGGCAGTACCGCCGCCGCTGTAATAGCGTGAGAACATTTCGTAGTATTCAAGTCTGAGCACCTGTATGCCCGAAAGAAGGCCTTCAAGCGCCATGACGAATATGTTTCCAAGGATGATGACTATGGGGGAAGCATTTCCCGCCATATTTGCAAGTGCCAGAACAACGCTCATCATTCCCGCATGGGAGAGTACGAAGCCGCCCACTCTCACAAAGGAAAGAGTATTGGTGGCATAGCCCAGCAGGTACTCAAAGCACTCAAAGAAGCTGGATGCTATGAAATCTCCCGGCTTTCCCTCTATATGGAAGCCATTCCCGGATATTAGCTCCGAAAGCGGCTCTTTGAGGAACATTATGATGAGGGGCAGGACGATAAGGCAGAGCACATACAGGGTACCGCCTGTCTTTATGCCGATCATGGGGCCTAAAAGGAGCATCAGAAGCGCTCCGTAGAAGATGAGCCCCGCAAGGCCGCTGTTGGAGAAGAGAGCCCGTCCCTTGTCTCCCGTGGCAAAGCCCATGACCGTGTTCACCAGAATGGATATGATGATTATCACTATACCCAGTCCTATGGCGGCATAGAGCACCGTGTTTATGTTAGCGATGGGGTGGAATGGCAGGAAATGTATTCCCATGGACTCGTAGACCGGGTCCAAAAGCTCCTCAAAGCCGAACACGCTGCCGTAAAGGGTGCCGAAGATCATGGAAGAGCAGCCCAGCCTTTTCATGATGCGCCCCAGCTTGGAACCGTTCTTCCGTGCAAGGAAGAAGCCCAGAAGCATGAGCACGAAGCCCTGCCCCAGATCGCCGAACATTATCCCGAAAAGCAGAGTGTAGGTAAAGCCCAGAAATGCGGTGGGATCCGGGTCGTGAGGCCCCGGGAGACCGTAGAGATCCACAAACATGGAGAAGGGCTCCCATATCCTTGCCACATTCAGCTTTACGGGAACATCCCCCTTGTCACGCTCTGCGGTGTCGGTCATGAGGGATATGCCCCCAAGCTCTGCGAACAGCTCCCTGAAACGCTGCTCCTCACGGGCGGGTATGAAGCCCGAAACGGTGAATTTCTCTCCGTCCGTCTCCGCAAGGCGCCGCAGTTCGTAAAGATCGTGGCGGGTCTTGAAATAGGTAAAGCAGCTGTTTATCTCCGGAGAGTTCTCCGCATTGAACCGCTCTATATCCTGCTTTCCCGCCGCCACCTCCGCCTTTTCGGCAGTGACCTTCGCCTGCAGGTCCTTCTTGACGGTCTTCAGGTCTCCGTGAAGGAAGTCCGGGATGTGGATGCGCTCGAAGTAAAGGCTTTCAAGGATCTTGTCGTTTTCCGCCATGCGTGAGATGGGGAAGAAGAAGAAGCCGTACCTGAAACCCTTTTCATAGCCGTAGGAGCTGAAATAGATGCCCTTGTCCGCATAATAATCCAGCTTTTCGTAGGAATTCTGGGGGATGCGGCCGAAGCGCACCTTTATGTTCCCGTTGTCGTCAATGGCAAAAAGGGTCTTCACATCAACATTCAGAGTGTCCTCCGAGCCCTCTCCCGTCAGGTGTGACATCTGTTCGAGAAATCCGCTGTCCTGGGAAAGAGCCTCTTCCGAGCTCCTCAGTCTCTCCGACAGTTCCCTTGCCCTTACGGCAAGCCTTTCCACGGCGGCTTCGGCTTCTCCCGCACCGTATTCCTTAAGTTCTGCCGCCGCAGGCTTGCAGCCTGTCACTGCGGAGATCTCGGAAATGCGCCTGAGAGGCTCCTTGTAGGGGTTTTCCTCCCCCGTCTTTTCACCGCCGCCCTTGTCCTCCATGTGGAAGCATCCGCTGTCGCTCACCTTTTTCAGGACGGTGTCCAGCAGGCTGAGGCTTCCGGATATGTCGCAGCGCAGCATTTTTTCAATGGATGACATTCTTATCATCTCCAGTGCTAATCATACTATCACCAGTTGGTCTATATCTGTAACGGGCAGCTTGTAGCGTATGCCCTCTATTATCCTTATCACATTTTTGAGTTCTGTCTCACAAAGACTGTTATATGTAAAGAAGCTCAGAGGCGGCGACTGTGACATTGCAAAGGAACGCTTCACCCGCAGGTAGCGGACGTGCTGCATAGCCTGCTCCGGGAATGAAAGGTCGATGCCGTTCTGCTTTGCCTCTCTGCCGTAGCTCGTCTTTTCAAGAATAGAAACGAACTCCTCCTCATCCCTTGCACCGTACAACGCTTCCATCTTATACCGGGGCAGCTTGTTGTAAATGGGTATCATGGCGGAGATTATCTGCTCCTTGGAGCGGGAGAAATTCTTTTTCAGCCTGTATGCGTTTATTATGTTTATAATGTCTATCTGTGCGCAGATATGGTCGGAGAGCTCATTCTCACCGAAAGTCTCTGCGGCTGAAAGTATGCGCTTGAAATAATATGTCCTGAGAGCAAGCTCCGCCCCCCTGTAATCCACCTGCGCCCCCGCCTTCGGTCTGAATGGCAGCAGCAGCTTTCTGTAAGGAGTATCCTTCAGGAGCTCGGAAAGGCTGTCAAAATCGGTTATCTTTGCCAGCTCGTTCAGGTCAAAGCAGGTGTACCTGTTCATGTAGATGGGCATGGTGGAGATGATGTCGTCGGTGGCGGAGTTTATGTGGAGTATGCACATAAGGATCTCGTCTATCTCCGTCTTTACGGTGAGAAAGTTGAAAAACTCATCGTCTGCCACCTTCTCGAACCTGCCCATCTCAAAATAATTCCTGTAATATTCACGCCTCAGCAGCTCTTCAAGAAATCCTCTGTGGACAGTGGCGGGCTCCATGCCCTCAAGCGCATCGGCGTAGTGGGTGCTCCTTTTAAGGTACATGGCAGCATCTGAAACATCGGTACAGCTCATAAGGCGCTGATAATGCTCCTTTTTGAGCATCCTGCCGTAGCTTGCGTGCATCTTCGCCACCGTAGCTATACAGGCACCGCTGTAATTTGTTTCGGCTCGCATGACTTATATCACCCCTTTTGGAAAATATATATCAGAGGATAAAGCGGCAGACAGAAGATAATACTGATTCTTCCTCGATGTATAGACGATCTCCAAGCCTCAGATCCCTTATATTCAAGCACTTGCGGCTTGTTCTTGTCTATACACCGGTCAGAGATCAGTATCAGAGGAAACATCCTCTTACACAGCGGCAGCGGATCGGCTCTGCAGGGCGGGATCGGGAGCAATGACCTTTTGGAAAAGCTCCTCCGCCCATTTTTCCATATTCTGTTCATAGTCCTTTTCAAGGCGCTCTATGGCTTCGTCCCGCTCCTTTTCAAGGGAAGAGAGCTTTTCTGCTGTGCGGCGGGATTCACGCCTGAGCTCCCCCTTTTCCTGTTTGCGGATACTGCGCCTGCCGGAGGTGATTATCCGCCCCTCCTCCGCCTTTGCCTCCTCTATGATGCGGGAGGCCTCTTCCTTCGCCTTTTCTATCCTCTCCGAGGATGCTCTGTCAAGCTCGGCGATGCTGCTCAGTACATCGGGCATTGTTCTTCTCCCTTCTGCGGATATGCGGCAGTGTATCTGGCTGACTGCAAGGAAATGCTCCTGTCTGTGTCACGCCGCATAATGGGTGACATTGCCGTACCAGTTGTTGGCAAAGTCGTCTGTATCCTGTGCGGGCAGGGTAACGGGATCCCATCCGCTGTCCTGGTATGCTGTTATGTCAAGACCCTCGGCAAAGGCATAGTTTGCGATTATCTGGGCCCTCAGCTTCTCCCTTGTCTCCTCATCGTTTCCGGAGGAGGAGTAGAGATCGTAGTACTCGCCGAAGATCTCCTTTGCGCTTTCCGTATGATCCGAACCGCTGGCGACCTCATCGAAGCCCGTCACCTCGTAGCCCGTGTCGCTGCTCCTGATGTGGATGCAGCCGGGATAGGAGCCGCCGGAGGTATTTTCAAGGATCGTGCCGTTGAGATCGTAATTGAATATCCAGAAATTGCCGTATACCTTTATATCATTGGGGTCGGACTCATCCTGGCAGATTATGACGGGGCAGGGGATGCTCACATCGCTTTCGGGATAGTTTGCCCCGAAGGATTCGATGTGATCGAAGAGAACGGAGTAGAAAAGCTCCGGGCCGGGATACTCATAGTCAAGAGCGGTGCTCTGTGCCCCTTCTTCAAGAAGGTGCTTGTTTTCCTCATAAAGAGCCTTGTAGCTGTCAAGACCCACGGAAGGATCCTTCACCACATTCTCGCCGTAAATGGTCGTCCAGTCATTTTTCATGGAAACAGGCACCCAGCCGTGTTCCTCACAGAGGGCGTACATCTTGTCCGCCTTGGCGGGGTTCCCGTATTCCCTGTCTGTGTCGTCGCAGCACAGCATGAATGCCATGCTCTTGTAGTTGGGATTGGTGAGGGTGTAATCCGCCATGCTCTGGTCGCCTGTGGTGTTCCCGAAGGAGAGGACGGGGTGTATGCCTATCTCCTGACCTATAACGGAGACCTTGTTCATCTTCAGGTTCTTGACAACGAACTCTCCCCCGGTAATGAGCTTATCCTCCCGGGTGAACTGATATTTCAGACCGTCCTCACCGTTCTGACCGCTGGCAACGAGAGTTTCATCGGAGCCTATGATGCGGTTTTCGGGGAGAGGGAGAGTGTCTCTGAGACCGCCCCTCATGATGAGCCTGTCCGTACCGCTGACCACATAAGCCGTAAAGCCGTATTCGTCCAGCACATCAAGTATCTCCAGCATGGGCACATAAAGGCTCTCCGCCCTTGTCATGCCCGTGTAGCCCGGAGCAGGGAGCTGCCCCACCTTGTAAACATAGTCCTCAAACTCCTCCACCGTCATTCCCGCAAAGGCTGTGGCAATAGCTGTGCCGTGGTCTATGTCCATGTGCTCGGGGTAGTCGCCCCCCTGTGTCCACTGCAGTATCTTTGCAGCGGTGTACTTTTCAAAGTCGGATGCCTTGTCCTTGTAGTCGGGATCTTCAAACACCCTGTACACCAGCAGACAATGGTCGAAGTAAACTGGGTTCGTCTCGCTGAGTATGGTGCCGTCAAGGTCAAAGACCGCTATCCTGTCCTTTTCGGGTATAAAATCGGGGCTGCTCTCGTCCGCTGCGTTTGTCAGGAACTCCGAAAGCCTCTCCTTCGCGTCGGAGCCATCAGTCCAGTGGGCAAGTATCTCCCGGGGAGAAAGCCTTCCGCCTTCCGAAACGGTCTCATCTGCGGCTGCGGTCTCCGCTGTCTCCTCTGTCTGTGCCATGGTCTCCGTCTGTGAGACCGTGGTCTGTACGGGGATATCCTCCGGAGCCTTATCCCCCTTGGCAAGGGCTATCACCAGCAGCACCGACACGACCGCCAGCAGCGCAAAAGCCGCAATTGCTGCGATCTTCCAAGCATTCTTCTTTTCCATGGCTCTTATCCGACTTCTTTCTCTTTCTCTTTAATTTTTCAGACTATGGAGGGGTGCGGGTATCTGTCCGCCCCTGTTGATGAATTTTTTCGGTGAATAGGGGTTCACGCTCATTACGGGACCCTTTCCGAAAAGCCCGCCCCAGTCAAGCTCGTCCCCGACCTCATGACCTATGGCGGGAATGACCCTTACAGCCGTGGTCTTGGAGTTTACCATGCCTATGGCAGCCTCGTCGGCGATTATGCCGGAGATCACCTCGGCAGGAGTGTCTCCCGGTATGACTATCATATCAAGCCCCACGGAGCACACAGCGGTCATTGCCTCCAGCTTTTCTATGAGCAGGGAGCCTGAACGGGCAGCCTCTATCATCCCCGCATCCTCGGAAACGGGTATAAAGGCTCCGGAAAGCCCGCCTATGCGGGAACAAGCCATCACGCCGCCCTTTTTGACGGCATCGTTGAGCATGGCAAGGCAGGCTGTGGTACCTGCACAGCCGCACTTTTCCAGACCCATTTCCTCTAAGATGTAGGCAACGCTGTCACCTACTGCGGGAGTAGGCGCAAGGGACAGATCCACTATGCCGAAAGGAACGCCCAGCTTTTCGGAAGCCCTGACGCCCACCAGCTGACCCACTCTCGTTATCTTGTAGGCGGTCTTCTTGATGATGTCCGCCAGAAGGTTTATGTCCGCATCGGGGTACTTGGTGAGTGCGGAGCGTACCACGCCGGGACCCGAAACGCCCACATTTATTATGCAGTCAGGCTCTCCCACACCGTGAAAAGCTCCCGCCATAAAGGGGTTGTCATCCACCGCATTGCAGAATACCACCAGCTTTGCCGCACCGAAGCAGCGGTCGTCCACCGTCTTTTCGGCAGCCTCACGCACTATCCTGCCCATTATCTTTACGGCATCCATGTTGATACCGGTCTTTGTGGAGCCGATATTCACAGAGGAGCAGACCCTTTCCGTGGAGGCAAGAGCCTCAGGGATAGAATCTATAAAAGCCTTGTCCCCCGCAGAAAAGCCCTTCTGTACAAGAGCGCTGTAACCGCCTATAAGGTTTACTCCGCATTCCTTTGCGGCTCTGTCCATGGTCTTGGCAAATCTGACAGGATCTCCGTCGGAGGAGGCGGATATCATGGATATGGGAGTTACGGATATCCTCTTGTTGATAATGGGTATGCCGTATTCCTTTTCTATCTCCTCACCTGTGCGCACCAGCTTCCCCGCACAGCGGGTGATCTTGTCGTAGACCTTTTCGCAGGCTCTTTCCGTGTCGGGACCTATGCAGTCAAGAAGGGAAATGCCCATGGTGATGGTGCGTATATCAAGGCATTCGTCCTGTATCATGCGGATGGTCTCTAAAATATCATATGCATTTATCATTTCAAAAGCTCCCGAACTCAAATGCTGTGCATGGTGTTGAAGATATCCTCATGCATGGTGTGTATTTGCAGGCCCAGGGAATTTCCCAGACCCGTGAGCCTGTCCTGGAGCTCCGAAAAATCAACTGTGAGGGAGCTGATGTCCACCAGCATTATCATGGCGAACATATCCTGCAAAACGCTCTGTGTCACCTCTGTTACATTTGCGTGAGCCTCTGCACAGATGCCGCTCACCTTTGCAAGTATACCTACGGCATCCCTGCCGATAACTGTTATGACTGCTCTCATTTACGGTACTCTTCCTTTGTGATATATTTCGGCGCACCTGCGGCGCCTTTTCTGTTCGGGGCGGCGAGCCCTCAGCCTCACAGGCGGATGCCGCCTCCCCTTCCTGCCAAAGCTCCTGCGGCTCCGGCATCAGACCTCGGGCACTTCTCCGAAGCTCAGGCTGCTCTGACTGCCGCCTTCGTCCCCCTCGACTATGTCGAAATAAGCATAGGTGCTCTCTCCGCCGGAGGTGGTGACCTTCAGGCGGTAGCTGCCTACGGGCAGGGTGCCGAAAACAGATGTTACATCAAGGTTCTTTGTCCTGAACTTTCCGCTGGATACAGAAAGGTTTTCGGAGATGCTGCCCACCGGAGCGATGGATGCCCATTTGCCGCTCTTGGTGTTTGCCTTCCACAGCTTGGTGTATTCGCTCACGGTGATCTTCTTTCCGCTGCGGTTGGTGAATCTGAGCTGCACCATGGTGGAGCCGTCATTCGTGCGCACCTGCACCGCCTTGATGTCCACGGGGCGGCGGAGCGTAAATTCAACGGGGGTATCATCGCCGATGTACACCTTGTACTTTCCCGATATGAGCTCCTCGGTGTTGTAGCGGGTAAGATCGAGGACGGAGGTGTATGTGCCGCTTGATACGGTCTCGGTGGCAGAGGCTGTCTCCTCGCCGTCACGGGGCTTTACGAGCACCCACTTGCTCCCTTTCTTGTAATACAGCTCGTTTACCTCCGGGAAAAGCTCACACTCGGTATTGAGGGTGCACTTGAAGGAGATCTTCTTCACGGAAACGGGGTCGTAGACCTTTCCCGCATTCTCCACATCCACGTTGGATATCATGTTGAAGCTGTAGGAAAGGGTCCTTGCCTTTCCGTCGCTGCCTTTCAGCGTGATCCTTACCCTGTGCTCCCCTGCCGCCGCCTTCTTGAAGTAAAGGTCGGGAGTGATGGTTATCCTTGATGAGGGGGATGCAGCCGTAAGGGATGTCCTGTTTATCTTCCGCCCCGCCTTGATGTCGGCGGCTGCCTTTACCCATTTGCCGTTTACCTTTCTCTGTACGGTAACAGAGGAGATCTTGACCTCCCCGGAAACGGAATTGGCTTTCAGATCCAGTATAAGGGATCTGCCCGTGCCGTAGTAAAGGTCGGTATAGTTTGCGGAAACTGTGTACGCTCCGTCGGAGGAGCTCACGGTCTTTACTACCTCCGTAGAGGTCTCCCATGCGCTTTTGCCGGCGGGCACCACCAGCTGAGGGGCTGGCTCATCCGCAAAAACGGGGGCATTGAAGGCTCCTGCTGCCAGAAAGGCAGAAAGGGCAAGGGGTAATAACATCTTCTTTTTCATAATGATCCTGTCCTTTGTATGATTCGATCCTGTATTTATCCTTTATTCTACCAGCTTCAGCTTCATGGACATATAGATCGACTTGTCCTCTATGAAGTCAAGGCTTTTGTAGAGCGGGTAGCCGTCGTTGGTGGAACGCAGCTCTATGTAGGAAAGATCCCACTTCTTCCCATCCTCTATCACCATGGAAACGAGCTTCTTTGCTATGCCCTTCTGACGGTACTCCTTCTTTGTGAACACATTCATGAGGGTGCCTGTCTTTCCCGTAAGGAAAAGGGGGCTGGCAGGCTTGTTCACCAGCACGAAAAACACGCAAGCCACCGTATTTTCCCCGTCGCAGGCAAGGTAGACCACACAGTCACGGTTAAGGTGCTCCCTGAAATAGCCCTTGGACCTGTCCCTTATCTCCTCGATGACATCATCCGTAAGGTCCGGGTGGGTCTCCTCCATGTAGGCTATGCGCATATCTATGATAACCGGTATGTCCGCATGGGCTGCTTTTCTGTATTCTATCATGTGATCCTTCTTGCCTCCACATAATACCTCTTGTCATCCGCATGACCCATGGAGAAGGTCTTTCTGGGGAGAGAGCCCCTCATCATAACCGCGGGGAAAAGAGCCGATTTGGGCATATCCGGCAGGATTATGCCCGTGCCGCCCTTTTTTGCAAGCTCCGTCACGACCTCTCTGCCGTGTATGTAATCCACCTCTGCGCCGTCCTTCACGGCTTCATCTATGGCAGGCTGTACGCAGCCTACGGCAAGGTTGCTCGTGGGAGTCGTTATGCCATATTCCTTTTCTCCCTCTGCATCCGCAAGGGTGATGCGCATATCGGGGCTTACCTTATCGGCAGAGCCGAGCCCCATGGGATCGGCAAAGTAGTCATTGAACAGCTTATCCGGCTCCATTCCCGTAACTATGCGGTGTATGGCTTCAAACTCCAGTGCGGGTGAATGAAGGTTCACTATCTCGCAGAGAGCGTAGCGGGCGGGATCGTTCTCTTTCAGTGTGCCCTCCGCCTTTTTCTGCTCGTAGTATGCCTTTGCAGTGGCAAGGGAATGGTTCCCGTCGCCCATGGCATAAAGCAGCACAGGATATCCCGGAAGGCCTGTCCTCTTCTCAAAGCTCTCCTTTTCCCCAAGGGCACACAGGGCATCCTCCACCCTGTCAGCACTTTGCTTATCCACAAGGCGTCCCTCTATGTGGCCGCCCTTTCCGTAAAGGTCGAAATCATAGACCGTTTCAAGGGACTTCTCCGCAAGGGGCTCTATGACCGTCTTTTCCGGGTCGTCTATAAGTATCATTATATGGGGCAGCTCCAGAGGAGCGCCGTTTCTTATCTTCAGTCTCGGGGGGATACGCTCCGGCACGGTAGCCTCCGTTGCTCTGACAGGCGTGGTGCTGCCCTTGCTGTAATCGTATTCCTCCAGGTCTATCATCCCGACGATGCCCTCACGCACCTTGCCCACAGAATCCGTGCGCCGCACATATATGAAGCTGTCCCTGTATTCGGTGAACATATCACGGGAAAGGTATTCCTCCATTTTTTTGTGGGTGTTCTCTATGCGCTCCCCCACATCCTTGTCGTTGAGATATACCTCCGGAAGTATGAGCCTCAGTGCGGAGGGGGCATCCCCCACAAACTCCGACGCCTTTTCCCAGTAATCCCTGTCGGAGGTGTACTGGTCGCACGCCACGCACGCCCACCTGGTCATATCCGCATTTTTGGGGATAAGGATGTCTGCGGGTCTGAAAGCGGTCTTATGTCCCATCTTATGCCTTCTTCCTTTTCACCCTGCGTGCCTTCACACGGAGGGGCTTTTTCTGTGCGGCCATGAATGCCGCTTCCTGTGCCTGTGTTATAAAGTAATCCTGAGCACCTATGAGAGGTCTGTCTTCCTTTTCCTCTATGCGTTTGTAGGTGCCGTCGGGCTGTTCCGTCCATGCCCTTGTGTTGTCACGGAGCATGATGCTGAAAATGTCGGTGACCCGCCTTCTGATAAGGGGCGAAAGAATGGGTGCTGCCACCTCTATCCTGCGGACGGTGTTTCTTGTCATGAAATCAGCCGAGGAGATAAAGACCTCCTGCCTGTCTCCCTGACCGAAAATATATATCCTGGAGTGTTCAAGGAAACGGCCCACTATGCTGCGGACGCTGATGTTCTCTGTCTTTCCCCTGACACCGGGTATAAGGCAGTTTATGCCTCTTATCACCATTTCTATGCGCACTCCCGCACAGCTTGCCTCAATTAGCTTGTCCATGAGCACCTTGTCGGTAAGGGAGTTGAGCTTGAAGCCGAGATACGCCTTCTCTCCGCTCTCCGCCAGGGCGATCTCCCTGTCGATGCGCTCTATTATCTTGTTTTGCAGGGCAAGAGGGGCTACCATGAGCTTGTTGGTGTTCTCTATAAGGTTGCCTATGGACAGGGCGTTGAACACCGCCGCTGCTTCCGTCCCTATATCCCTGTCGGCGGTGATGAGGGACAGATCCGTGTACAGCTCGGATGTCTTTTCGTTGTAGTTCCCCGTGCCTATCTGGGTTATGTACTGGAGTCTTGCTCCGTCCTTGCGGGTTATGAGCAGCAGCTTTGAATGTACCTTCAGCCCCTGCGGACCGTACATCACCTTGCAGCCTGCCCTTTCGAGCTGCCGTGAGCAGCCGATGTTGTTTTCCTCGTCAAAACGGGCTCTGAGCTCTATGAGCACAAAAACGTCCTTTCCGTTCTCGGCGGCGTTAATAAGAGCCTCTATCACCTTTGAATTGCTTGCCACCCTGTACAGAGTGATCTTGATGCTCATTACCTGAGGGTCGTTGGCAGCCTCATGCAGGAGCCTTATAAAGGGGCGTATGCTCTCATAAGGGTAGAAAAGCATGGTGTCCCTTGCGGTCACCTGGGGTATGACAGGCAGATCCGCAGACAAGGCGGGGCTGCGCTGAGGGGAGAAGGGCTTGTAGAACACCTCGGGGTGCGCCTTTTCCATACGGTTCCTCAGAGAGAATATAAAGGAAAGATCCAGAGGGGATACCATTCTGAAAATATTTTCGGGACCCAGCTCCAGCAGCTTCAGAAGCCGTTTTGTAGCCTCATCGTCCAGATCTCCCTGCATCTCCAGCCTTACGGGGGACAGCTTCTTGCGCTTTTTAAGCAGCTGCTCCATTATCTCACGCAGATCCACCTCATGGTCGTACAGACCTTCCTCCATCTCTATGTCCGCATTTCTCGTTATGCGGATTATAGCCTTGGATGGTATGCGGTAATTCTCGAATATGCTCCCTATGAAGTACATTATCACATCTTCCGCAAGTATGAAGCGCAGCTTCTGCTTGTCGGGAAGCATTATCATACGGGGGAATGTGCTGCTGAGGGGCACCAGTCCGAGCTTTACGGAATTTTTGGTCTCCAGGTGCGCTATGACATAGATCGACTTGTTTTTCAGAAACGGGAAGGGGTGGTGCTTGTCCACCACCTGCGCTGTCAGAAGAGGGCGTATCTCCGAATCAAAATAAGCCTTCAGATATGCTTCCTCATCGCCGCTGAGGGATGAGGGGCGTATCTGCTCCGCCCCCATGGAGGACAGTCCTCTCAGGAGCTCCGCCCAGCACTTGTCCCTTATTATACAGTGCTCCGCCACTGCTTTTCTTATGGCGCAGACCTGTTCCTCCGGGGTGAGGTTCGTCTTGTTGTCCTTTGAATCGGGATCCACCAGCATCCTGTCAAAAAGGGTGCCCACCCTTATCATGAAAAATTCATCCAGATTTGTCTGGTATATAGAAGCAAAGAGCAGTCTTTCTCCCAGAGGGACGCTTTCATCCATTGCCTCTGCCAGTATCCTTTTATTGAATTTGAGCCAGCTCAGCTCTCTGTTATCGTAGCAATCCATATTATTTACCCTTGATCGGTGCATAAGACAAAGCAGCAGCCCTGCCTGTCCCCAAGAAAGTAAACATCCCCGTAAGCAAACACAAAGATGTCCAACATATATTATACAAAATTTTTCATTCCTTGTCAATAGTCATAGGATACAAGCCATATCCGCAGCCTTTATTTCTTACTATGCAAATATATATAATCTTAGCGGCATAATGCGGCTTGTTTCTTGTCTATACATCGGTCAGAGATCAGTATAAGAAGCGGAAAAACGGTCATTTTGCCATGACCGGGGAACAATGAAAACATAAAGAAGACCTTCCGGGGATCATCCCGTAAGGTCTTCTTCGGCATCTTATTTTATCCCGTCACGAAGGGAACCAACAAATTCCCCTACGGGTACGGCACTGTCCCTGCCCTTTTCGGCCATTATGCGGACAATGGCGCTGCCCACTATGACCCCGTCACAATAGGAGGACATTTTTTTCGCCTGCTCCGGCCCCGAAATACCGAAGCCCACACACTGAGGGCATTTTGCGTATTCCCTGACAAGACCGAAAAAGCTGTCAAAGTCTGTCTTGTACTCGCTCCTTACACCCGTGACACCATTGGAGGAAACACAGTAGAGAAAGCCCTCGGAATCTGCGGCTATGCGTTTTATCCTGTCATGGGAGGCAGGAGAAACAAGGTTTATATTGTATACACCGTACTTCTTGGAATAGGGAAGGATCTCCTCTCTTTCCTCATAGGGCATATCGGGAACGATAACACCGTCCACACCGTAAGCACTGCACTTTTCAAAAAATTTCCCGCAGCCGTACACAAAAATGGTGTTAAGGTACATCATAAGCACAAGAGGCTCGTCTGTCTTTGCCCTTATCCTCTCCACCGCCTCAAATATCCTGTCGAGAGTAGTGCCTCCTTTGAGAGAACGCAGAGATGACTCCTGTATGGTCACGCCCTCCGCAATGGGATCCGAAAAGGGCACTCCCAGCTCCACTATGTCCGCTCCGCTGCTGTACATTTCAAGCACGGTCTCAACAGTGGTGTCCATGTCGGGATCACCTGCGGTGATAAAGGTGATAAGCGCCTTTTTGTTTTCTTCCCTGAGTTGGTTGAATTTTCTGTCTATCCTGTTCATAATATCCCTGCCCATCATTGTTCGCTTATGTCTTTCCCTCTGTAACGGGCAACGGAATAAACATCCTTGTCCCCTCTGCCGGAAAGGTTTATGACCATTATCTTCCCCTTCATGGAGGGCGCCGCCTTTAGGGCAGCCGCCACCGCATGAGCGGATTCTATGGCGGGGATGATGCCCTCCGTCCTTGCCATGTACTCAAAGGCAGAGACCGCTTCTTCGTCGGTGACCGCCACATACTCCGCCCTGCCCGTGCTGTGGAGCCATGCGTGCTCGGGACCTATACCCGGATAGTCAAGGCCTGCGGAAATGGAGTAGACCGGGGCTATCTGCCCGTACTCATCCTGCAGAAAGACGGATTTCATCCCGTGGAAGATACCGAGAGAGCCGTTTGAAAGAGTGGCAGCCGTGTCGGGAGTATCTATCCCCCTGCCTGCCGCCTCCGCTCCTATAAGGCGCACTTCCTTGTCCTCTATGAATTCGTAGAAGGCACCCATGGCATTGGAGCCGCCGCCCACACAGGCAACTACCGCATCCGGGAGCCGTCCCTCTGCCGCAAGCATCTGCTCCTTTATCTCCTCACCGATGATCTTCTGGAAATCACGCACCATGGTGGGATAAGGGTGGGGACCCATTACGGAGCCTATGCAGTAGAAGGTGTTCTCGATATTGGTGCACCAGTCACGCATAGCCTCGTTTATGGCATCCTTGAGAGTGCAGGTGCCGCTCTTCACGGGTACCACCTTAGCCCCGCAAAGCTCCATCCTGTACACATTGAGAGACTGTCTCTTAGTATCCTCCTCGCCCATGTATACCACACATTCCAGCCCGAAAAGGGCACATACCATGGCAGTGGCAACACCGTGCTGACCCGCTCCCGTCTCTGCGATTATCCTTTTCTTGCCCATCTTCTTTGCAAGGAGTATCTGCCCCAGACAGTTGTTGACCTTGTGAGCACCCGTGTGGTTGAGATCCTCACGCTTGATGTATATCTTTGCACCGCCCAGGTCCTTTGTCATATTCTCCGCATAGTAAAGGAGAGAGGGACGGTTTGCATACTCATTGTAGAGCCTTCTCAGCTCTGCCTTGAAATCCCCGTCGTCCTTGTACCTGTTGTAAGCCTCCTCCAGCTCACTTACGGCATTCATGACCGTTTCCGGCACATACTGTCCGCCGAATTCTCCGAATCTGCCCTTTTTCATATGTTACCCGCTTTCGCATCAAATTCATTTGTTTCTGTCTGTATAAAGGCGTTTATCATTGCAGTGTAAACACTTCTTACTACGTTTTCGTCCGTACCTGCCGCTTTTGCCCTTTCCACTGCCTGCACACTGTCATACGCCCTGCCTCAGCTCTCTCAGCTTCTGGGTGATATTCCCCGACCGCATCAGTACCTCGCCTATGAGCACCGCATCTGCGCCGTTTTTCCTTACTTCCCTCATGTCTGCGTTTGTGGAGATACCGCTTTCGGAAACGAACACCGTTCCCTCCGGGGCATAGGGTCTGAGCCTTGCGGCGGTGGATAAGTCCACCCTGAAGGTCTTCAGGTCACGGTTGTTGACACCTATCACCATGCCGCTGCAGCCTGCTGCATAGGTCTTCATTTCCTCAACAGTGTGCATTTCCCCCAGGACCCCCAGTCCCAGAGAGCGTGCAAGTGAAAAGAGCCTGTCAAAGTCGGCGTGAGACAGCACCGCTGCTATGAGCAGCACCGCATCCGCACCTATGGCAGCAGCCTCAAAGACCTGATATTCGTCGAATATGAAATCCTTCCTGAGTACGGGGATATTTATCCTTTGGCGTATCTCCTTCAGGTATTCCGACGAACCCTTGAAATAATACTCCTCCGTTAGGCAGGAAACCGCATCCGCTCCCGCCGCTTCATATTCCGCCGCAAATTCTGCGGGGCGGAGATCGGCGCATATGAGCCCCTTTGAGGGAGATGCCTTTTTTACCTCGCAGATGCAGCTCAGACGCTCCTTTTTCAGCGCCCTCTCAAGGGAAAGGGGACTGCGCTCCGAGAGCCGGAGTTCCGCCTTTTTTTTCATTTCTTCGGGAGGGACTGCTGCCTTTTCCCTTTCAAGCTGCTCCCTGCGCCTTGCTACTATGTCATCAAGTATCATTATTCCCACCGTATCACTTGTTGGTAAATGCTACCAGCTTGTCTATCTGTGCCGCTGCCCTGCCGCTGTCTATCGCCTCTGCTGCCAGCTTTACGCCGTCCGCTATGGAAGCAGCCCTGCCGCAGACATAAAGAGCCGCACCGGAATTTAAGAGCACTATGTCACGCTTTGCGCCCCTTATCTCACCGCTGAGTATGCCTCTGGTTATCTTTGCGTTTTCCTCCGCATTGCCGCCCACTATTTCTTCCTTGCGTGCCCTGGTGAGACCCACGTCTTCGGGGGTCACCACATAGCGCTTCTTCTCTCCGTTCATGATCTCGCAGACCGTGGTGCCGTCGGAAATGGAAAATTCATCAAGGCCGTCGTTGCCGTGGATGACAAGAGAATGCTTGACGCCCAGGTTGATGAGCACATCCGCCACGATGTCAAGGAGCCTGTCCTCGTACACGCCGATGATGTTGTACTCCGCATTTGAGGGGTTCGCAAGGGGTCCCAGTATGTTGAACACCGTTCTTATGCCGCTCTGCGCCCTGACAGGCCCCACATAGCGCATCGCCTTGTGGTAGGACTGGGCAAAAAGGAAGGTGAAGCCCACTTCCTCTATGCAGGCAGCAGCCTCCTCGGGGGTGGAAGCTATCTTCACACCCAGAGCCTCCAGCACGTCCGCCGCACCGGATCTTGAGGAAACGCTCCTGTTCCCGTGCTTTGCCACCTTCTGACCGCAGGCGGATATCACAAAGGCTGAGGTGGTGGAAATGTTGAAGCTGTTGGCAAGGTCTCCGCCCGTGCCTACTATCTCCAGTACATCCCCCTTGTGGGGCACCTTTGTCATCTTGTCTCTCATAGCAAGGGCGCAGCCTGTTATCTCGTCGGGAGTCTCCACATTTATCCTCATGGCTGTGAGCAGTGCCGCTGTCTGGGCGGGCGTAGCCATGTCGGACATGATTATGTCTATGGCGTCCCTTGCCTCATCACGGGTCAGATGCTCTCCGTCTGCCGCCTTTGCTATGTACTTTTTCAGGTAGCCCCTCTTTTCCATGGGAATGGTGACGGGCACCGCCGCCTGCGCTATGCCGCACACCTCGGAAAGGAAATTGGCTATAACGTTCACTCCCATCTCAGCCATTATGGACTCCGGATGGAACTGCACCCCGTAGATCTCCATTTCCCTGTGGCGCACACCCATTATGATGCCGTCATCCGTCTGTGCCGTCACCTCAAGGCAGTCGGGCAGCGTGGAGGGGTCTATCACCAGTGAATGGTACCTTGCCACATTTATGCTTTCGGGAAAGCCCTTGAAGAGCTTGCACTTCACATCCGTCCTTGTGGGTGTCACCTTGCCGTGCATGGGCATGGGAGCTCTGACTATACTTGCGCCGAACACGTCCCCTATTGCCTGATGTCCCAGACAGATGCCCATTATGGGGATCCTGCCGCCGAAATGCCTTATCACCTCCTCGGATATACCCGCATCCACGGGGTATCCGGGGCCCGGTGAGATGATGATCCCCTCGGGGCTCATCTCCTCTATCTCGTCTATGGTGATCTCGTCGTTCCTGCGGACCTTTACATTGTTGTAAAGCGCAGCCGTCACCTGATAAACATTGTATGTGAAGGAATCGTAGTTGTCTATCATGAGTATCATGGCAATGCCCCCCTTAATTGTCACCCAGACGGCAGGCTTCTTCAAGGGCACCTATGACCCCTGCTGCCTTTCGTCCCGTTTCGTCGTATTCCTTTTCGGGCACGCTGTCGTACACTATGCCTGCACCTGCCTGCACATATGCCTTTCCCTTTCTGAAAAGCACAGTCCTTATGGCGATACAGGTGTCTATGTCGCCGTTGAAGGCAAGGTAGCCCACGGTGCCGCCGTAAAGCCCTCTCTTTGTCTTTTCCAGCTCGTCTATTATCTCCATCGCCCTCACCTTGGGAGCCCCCGAAAGAGTTCCTGCGGGGAGCACGCTCATAAGCGCATCCATAGGGGTCTTGTCCCGGGAGAGTATCCCCTCCACATCGCTCACAAGATGCATCACCTTTGCATAGCGCTCCACCCTCATGAATTCCGTCACCTTCACGGAGCCGGGGCGGCAGACCCTGCCCACATCGTTTCGGCCCAGATCCACCAGCATGGTGTGCTCCGCACATTCCTTGGGGTCGGCTTTCAGATCCCTCTCGTTCTTCTCATCCTCCTTGGCGGTGATGCCTCTGGGATAAGTTCCTGCTATGGGCTTGTTGAGCACCTTGTCATTCACCACGTTCACCAGCATCTCCGGTGAAGCTCCAGCCACCGAATAATCCTTCAGGTCGAAGAAATAGAGGTAGGGAGAGGGGTCTGTGGAGCGCAGCATCCTGTAAACATCGAAAGGATCCGGGTGGTTCTCCGCCTCAAAGCGCCTTGATACCACCACCTGTGAGATATCTCCGTTGATTATGTGCTCCCTGCACTTTTCCACCATGCCGCAGAATTCTTCCTCCGTATAGTTGGATATCACCTTCATCTCGCCGCTGTGGGGCTTTGAGGGTGCGGGGGTGTAGCGGGTGATAAGGTTGCCCAGCTTCTGAGCCTTCTTTTCCAGTTCATCGTATATAAAGCTCACCGCTTCCTTTCGGGAGATACCCCGCTCTTTCATGAGATTTTCGGTGTCCTCAAAGTTTATGTTGTAGATTATCACCGCTCTGCCCAGAAGGTGATCGAATGCCACTATGCTTTCATACATATACAGATCCGCATCGGGCATATCAAGATCGTCCTCGGGGACATTCACCAGCTTCTTTTCAAAGTACCTTGCCATATCGTAGCCGAAGTAGCCCGCAAATCCGCCTGTGAGCTTGGGGTACTTGGTGAATTTCGGAGAACGGTGCTTCTCCAGCATCTTTGTGATAAGACCTACGGGGTCGGAGCCGTCCTTTTCCTCCGTTGCTCCGTTTGCGGTGATGACCGCCTTTTTGTCCTTTATGCGGATATGTGCGGCAGGGTCAAAGCCTATGAAGGAGTACCTGCCCCACTGGCTGGAATTGTCCACGGATTCAAGAATAAAGCAGTCGCTTGCGTTCTCTCTCAGAACGGAGATTATGCGCACGGGCGTGAGGCTGTCTGTCAGCAGCTCGTAAAATACGGGAACGGTGTTGTAATCCTCGAAATATTCAAGGATGTCTTCTTTAGTCGGATACATACGGTTTCCTCCTTTTGATGTCATATAAAATGCCCTTGGATCGTGTTTCTTATGCAAAAACAAAAAGCCCCCCGGAAAACGTTTCCGTTTTCCAAGGGGCGAATATACTCCGCTGTGCCACCCTTTTTCGGTCGGTAAAGACCCTCTGCAGGTACATCCGAAAAAGCGGCTTATTCACAAAGTACGCAGCTTTCGCATCAATACCCTTTCCTTTCACGCAGGAATTACGGCCCGGGATACTGTTATTTCACCCTGCTCCTCGCAAACCCATTCACATACGGCGCAAACGCCGGGCTTTCACCCTCCCCGGCTCTCTGTGGCTCCGCCACGTATGCTACTTGCTTTTGTTCAAAGGATTTAATGTGATTTTATCACCTTAAAGCGACATTGTCAAGACCTTTTTCAATTTTTACAATTTGTTCACAAAGCCGCAGGAAGAACATCTGCCTGCGGCCTCTTTGTAAAGGACGTTTCTTTTTTGCCTGTGATCGCTGCGGTGAATACAGTCCTGTACTGTCCCGGTATGTCATTTACCGCTTACACTGTCGATCACGCCCTGTATTATCTGAGGGTCGGGATATCCCTCTCCGTTTTTTCCCTTTATCCCGTACTGCATCGCATCTGCAAAATTATCGGCCATACATTCTTCCGGGTCTATGACATAGTATGTATTTCTTCCGAACACCTCATCGAAATCGCTTGCCTGTTCACGGGTATAATAAGTGTCTGTTCCGTCTGTCGGGACAAGCACCGGCTCATTATCCCATCCCGGAGAGGATCCGTCATCCGGATAGTCCCGTTTGCAGATCCACACAAGGAAACAATCTGTTTTCCGACCGTCTACGGTAAATGACGCATACGCATCGTGGTGTTCCACATCCGGGTTGCTGAAGTACCTGTCTTTTATACACGGCGGGATCTCAAAATCGGCATCTGCCGTCCTGAAGTTTATAAGGCTGTACATATCAGCCCTGAAGTCCGGGTCGTTCCTTGTGAGGCAATGAAACAGCTCGTGCCACATAAGATTTTCAAAATATCCTCCCGGAAAAATGCTGAGCATTATGTTGACAGGTTCGAGATATATCTGCGTACCGTGTGTATATCCGGCATTGCCGCCCTCTGTTTTCATACCTGTCTTTATGTACACTATTTCTTCCTTAAGAGGGAGGGTATGACCCTTCAGCTTTAATTTCAGAGCCATTCCTGCGATACAGCGATCCATAAGGTATTTTTCCGCAAAGTTGAAATCCCGGATCTCCTCCGCACTTGCACTCATCAGCTCCTCTTTGGCAGCAGAATGTTTCCCTGACCTGTAGTCTATATCATTCTGTGTCATATTATCATAATATGCGGTGTTCGACATCAAAAGGTCTTTTCCCTCTTCGGCAGAAGCGAAGCGATGGGGTATCTTTCCCGCAAACAGCAGTGTTATGCTCATATCGGCTATGATAAGTGTCAGCAGGATAATGCCGATGATCCGCAGGCTCCATTTATCGATCTTCTTCCTGATGCTTTCCTTTTCCATATTAAGGTTTATTTCTCACTTTCTGCGTCCTTATGCGGAGAATACCCTCGTCACAAACGGTATACTGCCCGATGCTAATATTTATGTCCCTTTTTACAAAAGTGTTTCTATATGTCAAACTTGAATCTGTTGATCCAAAACGCCTCTTATCGAATCCTCATAGCTTTCTGTAATCAAAGTAATCTTTTCTCCATAAGACTTGTAGCCATTAATGATCCGATGATTGTCTTGTTTCAGTTGTTCAGCTGTACAATAAGAGTCATCGAGCCTTCTTTCAATGTCAGAACTATGTGATTTAATCTCTTCAAAATGCGAACTTATATATTCATCAGACATTGCAAGACAGATGAATCTTATCAACTGAAGATACTGCTCATCAAAACTGTTTCTCCAGTCAAAAGGAATATAACAGCCCTCAACAATAAGGTTTTGCTTATTCTCAATAACAGTCTTTATCATCTCTCGAACTATTGGCCAAAGATAATCTGTTAGCTCATCGTCATCTTCCGGTGTGAGAGTCGTTATGCCACTGCGAATAAGCCCCATCTTCAAATGGTCAATTGAACAATACGGATATTTGTATTTTTGAAGCATCCGTTGTGCCAGAACAGTTTTTCCAACATGGGATGCGCCTGCTATAATTATTACCATCTTTTCCTCGTCAAATAATGATCTGAATTATTCTATTATGGGCAACACAAATGTAAAAAGGGAGATATTTATTCTGCGGAAACAATGATACCGGCAGGTGCCTTTTTTGCTATGGTCTCCTTAACCTGCCTGTCAGCCGATAAACAGCTTATTTCCCAACGCTGCAAAGATGTACATCGCAGCGGGAAGGACGAAATAGCAGCTGTCAAAGCGGTCTACCATGCCGCCGTGTCCCGGGAACAGCTTTCCGAAATCCTTTATGCCGTACTCACGCTTGATAAGCGAAGCCGCAAGGTCTCCGAAAATGCTTACCACATCGCACACAAAAACAAGCAGCAACAGCACGGGGAAGCCTATGTCGAAATGTATGCCGTTCGAGGCAAGAACAGCTCTGTATACAAGGGCATATATCACAAATACCGCCATTGAAACGAGCCCGCCGCCCACAGCGCCCTCTATGGTCTTTTTCGGGGATATGTCCGGGCAGAGCTTGTGCTTTCCTATGGCGGAGCCCACGAAATACGCTCCCGCATCGGGAAGCCATGCAGCCATAAGAGCCATCACCACATAACAGGGACCGTGCACCTCATCAAGGCGTATAAGGGAGATAAGGCAGGTGGTGGGCAGAGTTATGAGGGTGGTGGATGTACACATTATAGCCAGTTTGTTGTAGGACATTTTCTTGTTGTCCGCCACAAAGCCCGCAAACATCAGGAACGCCCAGACCATGGCTATCAGCAGCCTTATGCCCAGATCCACGCTGAAATAGGTGGTAACGGGGATAGATACCGCAAAAAGCTGGCAGAAGATATAGTGTACACGAAACTCCCCGAAGCCCGTCTTGCAGGCAGTGAGCAGCTCATGCACTCCCAGCGCCGCAAGAGCTGCGATGGTGACGGGGAAAAGCGGAGTATTACGGAGGATAAGTACAGTTATGCCGAAGGCTATGCCTACCGCAGCAGTCAATATTCTTTTTGCCATCATATACCTCCGAAACGCCGCTGCCTGCGGGAATATTCTTCAAGAGCCAAGTAAAGCTCCTTCTTGTCGAAATCGGGCCAAAGTGTGTCAGTAAAATAAAGCTCGGAATACGTCCCCTGCCACATGAGGAAGTTGGAGAGCCGCTGCTCCCCGCTGGTGCGGATGATGTAGTCACAGTCGGGGGCAGGATAGGTGTACAGTTCCCTTTCTATCGCATCCTCGTCTATGTCAGCCGGGGATATCTCCCCCGCAGCCGCCTTTTCTGCCAGGATACGGGCAGCCCTTACCACCTCATCCCTGCCGCCGTAGTTCATGGCAAGGAAAATGGTGAAGCCTTCTATATCCGCCGTTTCCTTTTCAAGGCGTATCATTTTCTCCCTGAGGGAGCTGCTGAAAAGGGACTTGTCCCCTATGAAGACCAGCCTTGATTTGTCAAAGCGTTCCTGCGCCTCATCAAGGTATTCGTCAAAAAGGCGCATGAGGACATCCACCTCCTCCTTCGGTCTTTTCCAGTTTTCCGTGGAAAAGGCGTAGCAGGTGACATATTTTATGCCTATCTCCCTGCATTCACGGAGTATCTTTCTCATCGCCTCCGCCCCTGCCTTGTGACCGAAAGTGCGGGGCATTCCCCTTTTCTTCGCCCAACGGCCGTTGCCGTCCATTATTATCCCCAGATGAACGGGGAGAGTCATTATTTCTTTTTCCATACCGATCCAAACTGTATGATAAATTGCTTACCTGCGCCTGCTGCCTGCGAGTACGAGAGCGGGCTTAGATACCGGATCATCCCTGCCGGCTCACCAGGCTGCTGCACCCCTGTCCCTTCTTTTCATCAGGCACCGGGATACAGCATCTCTTTTCCCGATCTGCTCCGGCAGCCGTGCCGATCAAACGGTCATTATCTCCTTTTCCTTTTCGGAAACAGCCTTGTCTACCTCCTCGATAGCCTTGTCCGTTACCTTCTGGAGCTCCTTTTCCAGATCCTTGACATCATCCTCGGTGATCTCGGAATTCTTCTTCATTGCCTTTACCTTGTCCATGGCATCTCTGCGGGCATTGCGGATAGTGACCTTTGCCTGCTCACCGTCGTTCTTGACCTGCTTTACCAGTTCCTTTCTGCGCTCCTCTGTGGGCTGGGGGAAGGTAAGGCGCAGCACCTGACCGTCATTGGTGGGGTTTATGCCTATCTCGGAAGCCTGTATCGCCTTTTCGATAGCCTTGAGGGATGACTTGTCCCAGGGCTGGATCACCAGCACTCTCGCCTCGGAAACACTTACGGCTGCCATCTGGTTGATGGGAGTGGGAGTTCCGTAGTAGTCCACCTGTACCTTGTCAAGAACGGCAGGATTGGCTCTGCCTGCCCTGATGGTGGAAAATTCACGGTTGAGGGAATTGATGCACTTGTCCATTTTGTCCTTGGCGCTCTTTACCTGTTCGTTCATAATAATTGCTCCTTTTTATTGAATATTTTTTGATATTGCTTTGTATCAGTCGGGTACTACCAGCGTGCCCACATCTTCGCCCATGCAGGCACGGTAGATGTTTTCGGGATCCTTCAGGTCGAAAACGAGGATGGGCAGGTTGTTGTCCTTGCACATGGAAGCAGCGGTGCTGTCCATAACCTGCAGGTTCCTCATGAGCACCTCGCCGAAGGTGAGCCTGTCAAACTTCACCGCATCGGCATACTTGTTGGGATCCTTGTCGTATACACCATCCACCATGGTCGCCTTCAGGACGATGTCCGCCTCGATCTCCGCAGCACGCAGCGTGGATGCTGTATCGGTGGAAAAGAAGGGATTTCCCGTGCCGCAGCCGAAAATGACTATCCTGCCCTTTTCAAAGTGGCGCATGGCTCTGTTCCTGATGTAGGGCTCTGCCACCTGAGGCATGGAAATGGCTGTCTGTACACGCACGTCAAGACCCAGCGACTCCAGCACATCTGCCACCGCAAGGGCATTCATGGTAGTGGCAAGCATCCCTATGTGATCGGCTCTCGTCCTGTCCATGGCACCGCTGGAACGGCCTCTCCAGAAGTTTCCGCCGCCTACGACTATGCCTATCTGTACGCCCTCATCCGCACATTTCTTTATGGATTCGCATATGGGGGTGATAACGGAGTAGTCAAGACCGGTCCTCTTTTCTCCCGCAAGGGCTTCTCCGCTGAGTTTCAACAGCACTCTTTTGTACTTTGCAGCCATAATAATGATTCTCCTTTGTAAAATACTCACTCTTTTATCCCGTACCATCTGGGCAGAGCCTCTAAGAACGAAGGCTCCGGCTCATAGCGCCCCTCTTCGTTGTACCCGCCGGAGGGCAGGAGCAATGAAGCAGGGCTTTTGCTTCGTTCAAGTATATAGTCCGTTGCAGGGCTTATGTCCTGCATATCATATATACTTATGTCCGTAGCCGCTCCCGCAGCCACAAGGGAATTATACACATCCTCCCTGTTGGAGCGGAAGGTTGAACGGCAGCCGTTGTTTATCAGCTCCACCGTAAGGTTGCCCAGAATGAGCATCCTTTCTTCCTCACCATCTGTGTATTCCGGGAAGGTGAGCACTCTCCTCAGGTTCTTTGTGTCAAGGATAAGGCTCCCCTCACGGATGATGGTGTTTTCGTCCGGGTCGGCAGAGGTATATATAAGATTGTAGGGAACATTGTAGGAAATGTTTCCGCAGCTGTCGGAAAAGATACTGAAGCTCTGGGAGGTTATGAGCATATACTTGTCTATGCCTATTTTAAGCACCTGCTCCAGCACATCCCTTGCAGCGGTGATCCCCCCTGCGGTGTACACATCGTAAAGGCTCGACCCTCCCGTTTCAAGGTCGGAATGGAGAGGAGTGACATAGAGCTTCTGCTGCTCGGCGGAGAGCCTGAACAGTACAAAGCACACTCCCGAAGGCCTCTGCGACGCATCATACACGCCCAGCACAGTCATGGAATCGAGCTCCCCGGGGATGAAGCTGCTGTCCTCCTCGGCGGTTTTGGCAGAATTCTTTTCCGTCTGCTCTGCCTGATACCTGTTTATAAGTATCAGGCCTGCGCCGCCTATGACTGCAAGTGCAGTGAAAAAGGCGAGCACATAGGTTATTATGATCTTGAAAGTCTTCTTTGACATTTTATTCCCCGTCCTCCGTATGAGCGCAGGACAAAGCAGTCTCTATGAGCACATCATCGTCCCTGTCATGATAGTAGCCGTGTCCCTCGGCAGCGGAGATTATATCCCATCTCACCACATCTATGCCATAGATGTCGAATATCTGCGCCCTTATCTCGTTTATGCGCCTGTACTCGGTGCTGTTTATGAAATCAAGTATGAAGTGGGCACGGTTTATGGCTTTGCTGCCCTTGAGGAAAAGCACCGTCCTTCCCATTTTCTGGTGGGTGAAGCGGTCATCCTCTCGCAAAAGGGAGGAAAAGAACCAGTTTCCGAAGGGGAGATCGTCAAGAGCGGATTCAAAGCCCTCGCTTCTTATCAGCTCCACGGTAAAGTAAACATCATCATCCACAAAATCCGCCACATCGTCACAGAATGTCTTTATCTTTCTGATGTTTATACCCATTTTCTGGTAGCCCTTGCTGTTTATGATGTGGTAGGGGGCGTACTCTATGATGCGGTAGTTGTCCTTGAGCCTCGAAAGGTTGTCGGAGAAGCTGACGATGCCCGTGTACCTGGCGGAAAGCTCGGAGATATCCATTCTTTCCTTTGCGGTGAGTATGGCGGAGAAATACTGCCTTGCGGAAGGGTATTTGTCGGAGATCACATAGGTGGAATTTACCGTAAAGCCCAGTCTTCTCAGGTTGAATGAGGATATGAGCGAAAGATCCGCATCCGGCCGCAGCTTTTTGTAGATATCCTTTATCTCGGAGATATAGTAGAAATCCGCCTTCAGCTTCTTTTTGAGAAGCTCCGTATCCTCCTCCGGCAGGGGCTTTTCGGTGGTGATGTACATACCGTTGATGTAGTAATCCGAAATGGCATTGAACCAGTTGGACTTTACCGTAGGGGGGCGTATCCCGTATTCATCATACATTATCTTGGAAAGGTCGTCAATGGATATGGGTGCAAGGGAGAACATGAGCTGCCTTACAGCCTCATCCCTGTCAAACTCCCCGAACTCTATCATGGGCATCTTGTTGAACTTTATGTATGTGTTGCCCTTCTTTTCGTAGATCTTTCTCAGCAGGTTATGAAGCTCGTATTCGTCCCTTATGTCGTAGCGCTCCATGACCTCGGGGTACTTGTTGAAGAATTTGAGGGCGGAGTAATGCACATCCCTGTAACGCTCCAGATCGAGAGTGGACAGCAGCTCCGTATAGTCTCCCGCATCTATGTCGTAGTACCGGAAGCGCCTGTTCTGCTTCCACAGGACTATCCTTGACTGAGAAACATAGTTTTCAAAGGTGCGGTACATCCCCTCGGTGGTCATAAGGTTCCTGTGTCCCTGAAGAGAATGTTCCTTTATAAAGCTCCTGTACATCTCATAGAATTCGTCGAACCTGACCTCCTCTATGCAGCGGGTCTCTATGATGAACCTTTCTACGGATGTCCGTGTAAGGCGCACCTTTATGCCGTCCACCGTGATGTAGTCCCCGAAGGCACGGTGTATGGCCGTGCGGATGGGTGCGGGCAGCCTTGTGTCCTCATGAGCCACAGCCAGCAGCTTGTCTCCCCTCACCCTGTATTTAAGGGCAAGGTACATATACACATCCTCTTCCTCACCGGTTATCCTGGAAAAGGCGTCCTTGTCCACATCATACCTGGAGAAAAGGTATCCGAACCTGTCCTCCCTGACTGGACCGTTGGCGGCAATGATAGCCAGCACCCTCTTTTCTATCTGCCTTATGCGCTCCCTTGTGAGCCCTTCCTCTATCGCTACCTGTTCAAGAGTTGCGCCCTCCAGCCTGCGTGCAAAGACCTTCTTCTGCTTTTCGTTGGTGCTGCTTTCCACTATTTCCCTGAAAGAGGGCAGAGCCTGTATGTAAACGCCGTCGCAGCACACCACCTGCGAGTTGTCCTTCATCTTCTTCAGGACATTTTTTACATCGGCGGCTGTATACCTGTTGGTAAGGCTGCTCATAAGATCCTCACCGGAGAGCCCCGTGTCCGCATTTTCCGCAAGTATACGCAGTATCTCGTCATGTATGGCTATCACGATCTGCCTTTTGCTGGAAAATTCCGCACTGTCGTAGCTTACGGAGTTGGAGGGAGCAGTGTACCTCTTTATCATCTCCTTTATCTCCAGAGCGGACTTTTTCCCCAGGTTCTGCAGACCCGCTATTTCTCTGTCGCTCAGCATCAGAAGCTCGGAAAGAGTGTTTATCCCCGCATTTCTCAGGCAGTTATAGGGGCGGGATGAAAGGTCTGTGTCCTCCAGGGCATAGTTTTTGAAATACATTCCGTTGTACTCAAAGACCTTGTAATCCTCCACGATATTGTCCACCTCATTGGGAACTATGGTGGCAGGCGGGTTTTCAAGGTATTCCTCCTGAAGGCTGATTATCTCGGATATGCTCTTTTCTCCCAGATTCTGTATATCCGTCAGATCTGCCGGGGTAAGGAGCATAAGGTCTCTGTATGTGAGTATCCCCGCACGGCGCAGGGAGTTGAAGGCTCTGTTGGACAGCTTCAGGTTTTCAAGAGGTATCTCGGAATCTATTTCTCTTTCAACGTATTTCATATTCTTTCCTATTCTTTATTCGTTATCTTTATTATCTGGTCCACCAGAATATCAAGGTCGGGCTTTGCATACTGTGCCTGCGCACCTGCTTCTATGCACCTTTCCGTCATTTTCTCGTCTATGAGGGAAGAGAAAAGTATCACCGGTATATCCCGCAGCTTATCCTCCGCCCTTATCTTCTTCGTAAGAGCGATACCGTCCATGATGGGCATCTCTATGTCGCTCACAAGGCAGTCTACCTTTTCACCGGTGCCGCAGAGATAATCCCATGCCTCTTCGCCGTTGGCAAACATGGTGATATTCGTGAATCCCAGCTCCCTGAGCGCCTTTTCCGCCTTTCTGCGGAGGAAAGGGGAATCATCCACCAGCACAAGGTGAGCATCCTTATGCCTTATGCGCCCCTTGTCTATGGTGCTCATATCGTCTGCGGGAGTTTCACCGGCAATGTCCGCCAGTATCTTTTCAAAATCCAGTATGACTATTATCCTGTCCTCTACCTTTGCCACTCCCGTGGAAATAACGGCATTCTCCCCCGCTATAAGGGAGGGGGGCTCGTTTATCTCTCTCCAGGATATCCTGCGAAAGCCTTTTACTCCGCCCACTCTGAACGCCACGTTTACCGCATTGAACCGGCATACTATGAAGATGCTCTTAACATCCTTCCTCTCATATCCCAGCACCCTGTGAAGGTCTATTACGGTGATAAGCTGATCTCTCGGTATTATCACGCCCTCCACCGCCTCCGGTGAATTGGGTATGGGGGTGATGGCGCAATCCTGCATTATCTCGCTTACTTTGGAAATGTTTATGCCGTAGCTGTTTCCCCCCACGGTAAACTCCAGAAGCTCCACCTCCGTGGAATCGCTGCGGGTAAGTATATCTGCCTGCATTATATCACCTCGGTATGACAACGGATAAGATCATTATTTCCCGGGCGTGGTCTCATAGACCACCACAGCCTGCTTCCCAAGCTGTATATAGCGTTTTTCAAACACATCTCTCTTGTAAGCCGTGGGGCCTTTCAGCGGGTCGTTCACTATTATGGTGCCCTGCTCATTGTTGTAGCCCGTGATGAGCACACAATGCTCCTCCGCCAGCCACGTCACCTTTTCTCCCGTCTGCAGATCCGTCCAGGATCTGGTGTAGTAGGGCTCCGCCATGTCTATGGTGACCCAGGCTATAACGGGTATGCCCATATCCACATAGTGGAGCAGGTCGTCAAGGGATGAGCCGTCCAGGTTCTTCACCTCAAAGCTCCTGCCCTTCACACCGGAAAGAAAGCTGTTGGCACAGTTGACTATCACGGGGGAATAGCAGCCGTATGAGTTCTTTGAGCGGGGGTCTCCCGCAAATTTTCTTCTGAAGGACACCGTCCATGCAAGATCCTTCTCCAGATAGTAATCCGCAAGGGTCTCCTTGCTGACGGATATGCCCATGTCGTTTATTGCCATGGTAAGGCTCGTGACCTCACAGCCCGTAGGCAGGGAGGGGAGCTGCAGCACGGACTTCACCTTCAGATACCCCGACTTTTTCAGGGGGCGGGGAGCCACATAGGTCTTGTAGGCATAGGAGCGCAGCGCAGGCTTTGCACAGGCCACCACCACATCGTAATAGCCCCATGTAAGGTCTGTGACCCTTGTGCTGCGTGCAGTGGCGGGGCGCCAGGATTTCCCGCCGTCAAGGCTCAGCATATAGGCTCTCCCCTTTTCAAAGGAGGGTATGTTCACTGCTATGCTGCCGTTCCTGATGCGATCCTCGCAGTTGGTGCGCACCTCTATCTCCAGACCGGACTTTTCGCCTTTTCCGGGTATATGTATGGTCTGCACTCTCGGCTTTGCCGTCACATCGTCCTTTATGCGGGCACAAAGCTGATAGTCTCCGGGGCTGCGATCCTTCATCACAAGGCCGCCGCTCCCTATCCTTATCCAGTGCCTGCCGCCGTCGGTGCTGATCTCCGCCTCATCTCCGGGAGCCGTCCCCGACACGCTGATATGAAGGTCTCTGCCCACCACACGCCCCTCGGCGGTTATGGCGGAGCACCTTGCTCCCGGTATCAGGAGCACTGCCCCCAAAGCAAAAAGAAATGGCAAAATATGACCGCAAACAGGTTTTTTCTTCCGAAAAAATATCAAGATCTTTTTCTCTCCGTTTCGTATTTTATTTTCTCACTTTCAAACAGACCCGCAATGCCCTTGTCGTGGTGTGATGTGGAAAAAAGGGCATAAACTTCGCCGTCTTCGTAAATAATACAAGAACGGAAAGGGTTTGATGAATCTGTATAGAGCCTGCCGTATACGGCTCTCTGCTCCGTGTCGGGAGTGGAGCTCACCGCAAAGCGCTGCTCCTCGGTGGGGTCGCCCGCCTCAAAGGGGATGAGCGAAACAGCCGTTTCGGTGTCCTGTGTCTCCGACGAAAAGCATATATACAGCCTGTCGCTGTCAAAGCCGCTGTGGAGCCTTATGTATTCAAGCTCCCAGCCATCCGGCACAGTCTGCATATCTATCTCCTTCATGGCTGCCGTGTACAGGGCAGGCGAAGGATCTTTTTCATGAAGGGCATAGGTGAAGCTGAGATCTTTTGTCAGAAGCTGCCAGCCTATGTAACACACCGCAAATATAAGCAGGGAAAGCACCGTGTACAGCCCGTTCTTAGGGTCACGGGGCGGCCTCCCCTCCTCCCGCTCGTCCTTTTCGGGAGGGCTTATATCCTCGGTCTCCTTTTCTTCATTCATTTGCTATTACCTCGCTGTGCGTGAGCCGCAGATCGGATCACGCCTTGCCTAAACCACCTGAAGGATATAAAATTTCAGGTAGTCCGTCTGCTCACAGCCCATAAGTATGGGATGATCGGGAGCCTGTCTGCGCTCCTCCACCAGTTTCAGGCTGACACCCGCCGCCCGTGCCGCCTCGGTCAGCATCTCACGGAAAAGGGGCGCAGTCATGAAATGGGAGCAGGAAGCCGTTCCCAGAAAGCCGCCTCTCGGCAGCAGCCTCATGGCAAGGGTGTTTATCTCCAGATAACCGTTCCTTGCGTTGCCAACGGTCTTTTTTGACTTGGTGAATGCGGGGGGATCCAGTATGATAAGATCCGCTTCCCTGTCGTGCAGGGCGATGCGGCTTTTGAGCGCATCGAAAACATCGCTTTGACGGGTGATGATATCCAACCCGTTCAGAGCGGCATTCTCCCGTGTCATCTCAATGGCGGAGGCGGAAATGTCTATGGCAGTCACCTTTTTGGCTCCGGCAGCGGCACAGTTCAGGGCGAAGGAGCCTGTGTGGGTGCAGCAGTCAAGGACGGTGCGCCCCTTTGCCAGTGCGGCTATGGCACGGCGGTTGTACTTCTGGTCAAGGAAAAAGCCCGTTTTCTGACCGTTTTCCACATCCACCTTGTAGATAATGCCGTTTTCGGTGATGAGGGTCACGGGGGACACATCCCCCTTCCTCATGTACCAGCCCTTTTCCTGAGCCATTCCCTCCAGCTCACAGATCTTGGAATCGTTTCTCAGGTACACTCCCTTTATGTCTATGCCGTCCTCCGAAAGGATGTCCGTCAGGGCGGGGATCATCATATCCAGCCGCTGACGGGTGCCGAGAGACAGCACCTGCACGGAGAGGATATCCCCGAAGCGATCCACCGTCAGCCCCGGAAAGCCGTCCGCTTCACCGAAGATGAGCCTTGCAGCCGAAAGATCCTCCTTCGGCATGACCGCCTTCCTGTATTCCCATGCGTAGCGCACCCGCCTCCCGAAAAAGGCCTCATCAAAGAGGTCGTTGGTATTTCGTGAGATGATGCGCAGTGTGATGCGGGATGAGCTGTTGTAGAAGCCGGTGCCCAGATAGCGCCCCTTTTCACTTACCACATCTGCAAGCCCGCCGTCCTCGGGCATGCCGTCCATTCCCAATATCTCATTGTCATATACCCAGGGGTCGCCTGCGGAGCAGCGTTTTGCGCACCGCCGATCCACTGTTGCCACGGGAAATTGTCTCTTCTGCATACTATTTCCTTTCAACCTATTTTACTAAATTATCATTATAACATATATCAATGGATAAGTCAATAGTTTTGCGGTGAATAAAAAGAGCAGCCCTGACAGCCGCTCTTTCGGGTCTTGTTATTTATACTAATTTCTGACCGATGTATAGACAAGAAACAAGCCGCAAATGCTTGAATATAAGGGATTTGAGGCTTGGAGATTGTCTATACATCGAGGAAGAATTAGTATTATGCCGTGGATATATCCCGGCAGGAAAACCAAAGCATACAGAAATATCCCGCCCAAAGGGCGGGATAGATGCTGCCGCAGACCTATATACCGCAGAAAGCGGACGGCTGTCCGATATGCCGACCATATGACAGGGGCTTTCCCGATCATGATAAGTCACCGAGCCAAAATGCGGTATGCACGCAGAAAGAAACAAACGGGTGGCCGTCGGCGCTGCCGACCATATGATAGGGACCTTCCCGATCATGATAAGTCACCGAGCCAAAATGCGATATGCACGCAGAAAGAAACAAACGGGTGGCTGTCGGCACTGCCGACCGGTTTATTGATCGGCGTACTCGGATCCTATGCCGAGGTACTCTTCAAGGGTAAGACCCGTGTCATCCACAGCCTTTGCGGTATCCTTGCCCAGATAGCGGATGTGCCAGGGCTCGAACTTGTAGCCCGTAACGCTTTCCTTGCCGTCGGGGTAACGGATGATAAAGCCGTATTCCACACAGTGCTCCTTGAGCCATTCATATTCGGGCGTGTCGGCAAAGCTGTCGTCAATGGTGTTTACATCAAAGGCGAGCCCGGTCTGATGCTCGGAATGGCCGGGACGGGCAGAGAACCTGTCTGCCGCTTCCTGTCCGTACTGTGCCACATAACTGTCATAGAGAGTAGACTGGTAGTCGTAGGAACGGTAGCCCGACACCACAAAGAGATTGAGGCCTTCGGCCTGCGCTGCCGCTGCCATGTCGTCGAAGGCTGCCTGCGCCTCAGGGTCTACATCCGGGGCGTAATCCGCAGGAAGGGCATAAGTCTTGTTGGCAACGATGATGCCCTCGATGTAGGTGGGTTCTGTTGCACTGGCATTTACCCTGACGGAAACATTTGCCTCCACATCCGGGTTGGATTCGCTCTTTACGGTGATGATACAGTCTCCCACACCTACGGCGGTAATGTTGCCGTATTCATCCACTGTGGCTACATTCTCGTCGGAGGAGGACCAGATCTCCCCCTTGTCATAGGCATCATCCGGGTACATGCTGACAATGGGCTGAGTAGTGCCTCCGGTCTCAAGGGTAGCGGTGTAGAAGGTCAGGTTTATCTGCTTTACGGCTCCGGGCTCATCATCCTCGTTCACGGTGATGAAGTCGCCGTCGGAAGGCTCCTCGGAGACCGCTGCGGCACCGTTCATGTCACCTCTTACACGCACGCTCACGCTGGCAAACACCTTCGGATTGTCGGATGACTTGACGGTGATGACCGCATAGCCGGGAGAAACGGCGGTGATATTTCCCTTTCCGTCCACCTTTGCCACGGAGGGGTCGGAGGATGACCAGTCTTCCGAGAAATCATCCGCCCATGAGGGGTACATGGAGACATAGGGCATTTCCGTGTCCCCCACATCCATGGTAAAATTGTAGTCTGTGAGATAGATCTCGTGTACCCTGTCGTCGTCGTAGTCCTCGTCATAGTCCACCACATGAACGCTTACACAGGCAAATACCCTGCTGTTCACGGCACTTGCTACAGTGATGGTAGCATAGCCCCCGGAAACACCTGTGATAAGGCCTCTGTCATCGACTGTGGCAACGGAGGTGTCGCTGGATGTCCATATCTCGGACTTGTCCTCCGCATCCTCGGGATACATGGTCACGATAGGCATGAACTGATCGTCAATGTCCATCTCCACATCGTAGTAGGAAAGCTCTATGCCTGTTATGGGGGAGGCGGCAGCAGCGGGAGCCGAAACGGTATTCACCTTTTCCTCCGTCTGCTCGGGCACCTCTGTGGGGGCAGTGGTAGCCGTGTTCCAGATCTCATTTGTCGCCTGAGTCTGCACCTCGGTCTGTACCCCTGTTACGCTTACGGTATCAGTGGGGTCTGCGGTATTTCCTCCATTCCCTTCGGATGATGAGGAAGAGCAGCCCGCAAGAAGGATCGCCAACACAGCGGCAGAGAGCCTCCTTATCTGTTTGTATTCCTTTTTCATATTCTTCACCCTTATATTATCCTTTGATCCAATAACCTTGAAAGACTATTATAACATATGCCACGACGGATTTCAAGCTATTATTTATTACAATTTGAACAAAATTGAAAAGCGGCAGTCATACTGACGCTTTATCGCAATAAACTATTCAATATCGATCCCTTCGGATCACTTTCCGCCCTGACCGTATTTTTTTACAGCCATTTTCAGATACAGGGGCTTTACTATAAAAATGATGACAAATGCAGCTATAAGGGACATCACCAGGGACTTGAAGAAGGTGCTGCCCAGAGGAAACTGCTTGTTCGCCATGAACCACGCCATAAGCACCATGCAGAAGGTGATGAGGGGCGTGTATATAAGGTCGGAGACCACCGAGCCCAGCACTCTTGCGCCCGCAGTGCCTTCCTTGAGCCCCGCCATGCCGCAGATCATGCCCTCTATCATGCCCACCCTCACGGAAAAGCCGATGAAAAGGGATATGACGAAGCTGACCGCAAAGCTGACAAGAAAGCCCGGAAGGGTAAAGCCCTTTTCTGAGGTCAGCACTCCCAGAAGTGACAGGCAAAAGCTGAGGGTAAGACCCATAACGATATTCATAAAGCTGCCGATCTTCCTGTTCTGTTCATCCATAGAAAGGACACCTCCAATACTCTTCTGCTATAATTTCCGCTACAATGATAATAGCACATTTTTCCCTGTCCGTCAAGGGATGGCGGCGCTTTTACACCACTACCTTTTCAAAATCCGCCTTGGGGTGCTTGCAGAGAGGACAGACAAAGTCCTCGGGAAGCTCCTCGCCTTCCCATTCATAGCCGCAGACGGTGCATCTCCACACGGTCTTTCCCTCCGGGGTCTTCCCCACCGCTTCGGGCTTCGGCTTTATGTTCTTCAGATAATGCTCATAGGTGCAGGAGGGCGCTTCCGACAAGACCTCCATTTCCGTGGGCACGCAGATAAAGAGAGTATGGGAACCGAGATCCGCACAGCTTTCCACCTTCAGGGAAATATAGGCGTTGGTCCCTTTGGTGATGTAGGGTATGCCGTTTTCCGCCGTTTTGAAGTCGGCGGAAGTAAGACCCGCAAACTTGTCCGTGTCCCTGCCGCTTTGAAAGCCGAACCTTTTGAAAAGAGCAAAACCGGCATCCTCCGCAATCACTGAAATGTTGCAGACCCCTGTCTCCTTTATAAGGTCATGGGTATGGTTCTCCTTGTTCACCGCAATAGTCACCCTGTCTGCGGATGCCTGAACCGCAGTGTTGATGATACATCCCCCTGCCCTGCCGTCTTTTGAGACCGTACACACGAACAGCCCGTAGGATATCTTGTGAAAAGCCTTCTTGTCCATATTATGCTCCTTTCTCATTGTCGCAGTTCTTACAGCAGATATTTGTCAGCCGCAAAACATTCTCTTATACTGATCTCTGACCGGTGTACAGACAAGAAACAAGCCGCAAACGCTTGAATATAAGGGGTTTGAGGCTTGGAGATCGTCTATACATCGAGGAAGGATCAGTATTATCCGTCTCCGCTCCTCCTCTGCAAGCACCTTTTCCTTCTTTATGTTAACATATATTGAACATACTTGTCAAGGCTTTTCTGCCGTCATATAAAGCAAAGTGCGGATCCCGTGAATTTTGCAGGAATTTACATTTTATATTGCATATATCGGTGAATTTGACACATTATCACCTGTTTATAGGGATATATTATTATGATTTTGAATTTTCACAAGCCAAATGTTGCATATCATGATCGCCTCTTAGATATTTTCAACAGAAAACACCTCTATCCCGTCACTCTGTTTGGTGAACTGCCCGAATTTGCCCAAAACCTATTGACAAAGCCCCTCAAAAGATATATATTTATATCAACGAAGGGGGGCACGAAGGAGTGCTCCGGAGTTCACCCGAGTATCAACAAATGAAATGGCAATGGCGCCGGCAGCAGCTGTACCTACGGTACGGTTACTTCGGTGTCTTTTTTATTATCCAAGGAGGAGTTTTTATGAACGAGTACACAAGAGTGGAAAATGTTCCCGACTATTTCGGCTGCAACGTTTTCAATGAGGACACCATGAGGGAGACTCTCCCCAAAAACGCCTACAAGGCACTGGTAAACACCCAGAAGATGGGCACCGCCCTTGAAAGCAGCGTTGCCGATGTGATCGCCGCCTCCATGAAGGACTGGGCAGTACAGAGGGGCGTTACCCACTTCACCCACTGGTTCCACCCGCTCACAGGCTTCTCCGCAGAAAAGCATGATTCCTTTATCTCCCCCACCACCGACGGCAAGGTCATAATGGAATTCTCCGGCAAGGAGCTTATAAAGGGCGAGCCCGATGCCTCCAGCTTCCCCTCCGGCGGTCTGCGCGCCACCTTTGAGGCAAGAGGCTATACCGCATGGGATCCCACTTCTCCCGCTTTCATAAAGGACAATACTCTTTACATCCCCACCGCCTTCTGCTCCTACACAGGCGAGATCCTTGACAAGAAGACCCCTCTCCTGCGCTCCATGGAGGTGCTCTCCGAGCAGGCCGTCAGGGTGCTGAAGCTCTTCGGCTCCACCGCTACCAGAGTTACCACCACCGTAGGTCCCGAGCAGGAATATTTTCTGGTGGACAAGAAGCTCTACGATCAGAGAAAGGATCTTATCTTCACGGGACGCACCCTTTTCGGTGCCAAGGCTCCCAGAGGTCAGGAGCTGGATGACCACTACTACGGCAACATCAAGGACAGGATCCACGACTACATGACCGATCTGGACAAGGAGCTCTGGAAGCTGGGCATCCTTGCCAAGACAGAACACAACGAAGTTGCTCCCGCACAGCATGAGCTGGCTCCCATTTTCACTACATCCAATGTGGCTGCCGACCAGAACGCCCTTATGATGGAGATCATGAAGAAGGTGGCGCTGAAGCACGGTCTTGTGTGCCTGCTCCATGAAAAGCCCTTTGCCGGCGTAAACGGCTCCGGCAAGCACAACAACTGGTCCATGAGCACCAACGAGGGCGAGAACCTTCTGGATCCCGGCGACAGCCCGAGAGAGAATATCCAGTTCCTCACCATTCTTGTGGCTATCGTAAAGGCTGTGGATGAGTATGCCGACCTGCTCCGTCTTTCCGTGGCATCCGCAGGCAACGATCACCGTCTGGGCGCCAACGAGGCACCTCCCGCCATCATCTCCATTTTCATGGGCGACGAGCTCCAGACCATACTTGATGCCCTTGAATCCGGCAAGATGATAAAGCCCAACGAGGGTCAGGAATTTGTTATTGATGTTGAGGCACTGCCCAACTTCCCCAAGGACAACACCGACCGCAACAGGACCTCTCCTTTTGCCTTTACGGGAAACAAGTTCGAGTTCAGATCCCTGGGCTCCGCAGATACCATTTCCTGCACCAACACCATCCTCAACACCATAGTTGCAAATTCCCTCAGAGAATTTGCCGACAAGCTGGAGGGCAGCAAGCACTTCAAGAAGGATCTCAACGCCCTTCTGGTGGAGACCCTCAAAGCTCACAAGAGAGTCATCTTCAACGGCAACGGCTACGATGCCGCATGGGTGGAGGAAGCCGCAAGAAGAGGTCTTCCCAACTACATTTCCACTGTTGATGCAATGCCCCACTATACCGACGAAAAGAACGTAAAGCTCTTTGAGTCCTTCAATGTGTATTCAAAGAAGGAACTGGAGTCCAGAACAGAGGCTCTTCTGGACAACTACTCCAAGGTGATAAACATCGAAGCACGCACCATGCTGGATATCGCCAAGAAGCAGATACTCCCCACGGGCATTCGCTATGCGGGCGAACTGGCAAGGAGCATAAACGAGAAAAAGGCAGCAGGACTTGATGCGAGCCTTGAAGGCAGGTTAGCCACCAAGGTGACGGAGCTGAATATCTCCCTCTCCGATGCTATCGACAAGCTGGATAACGAGGTCATAAACGCAGCCGATGTAAACGGCACCGTGGAGACCGCCCGCTACTTCCGTGATGTGGTATTCTCCTCCATGCAGTGTATGCGCTCCTTTGCGGATGAGCTGGAAATGAAGGTACCCGAGGATATGTGGCCTTTCCCCACCTACGGCGACCTTATGTTCAGAGTCTGATCCCAAGAGCGGATCCGTCTATCAGATCAAAGAAAAGGGTGCCCCACCGGCACCCTTTTTTCATATCTCCGCAGCTTCCGCTATACCGTGCTTATCCCATCTTACGGCTTTCTTGTAGCCCATTTTCTCATACCATCCGCCTACGGCGGTATAATAGATATAGCTAAGGTCAAAGCCCCTGTCCCTGAGTATCTTTGTGACATTCAACACCATCTGTGCGCCTATGCCCCTTTTTCGGTATTCGGGCAGTGTCCCCACACACCCGGGACCCCCTACCCTGTATTTCCTGCCGCCGATGAAATGTTCCCCCATGTCCTCTATCATGCAGATGCTGACAGGATGACCCTCACAAAAGGCGCAGTACACTTCGCTCTCCTCATTGAATATATCTATCCATCCCCTGTCTATACGCCCTATCATTTCTTTAAGGTCTGTGACCTTTCCGGTATAGCTGCCATAGGTGATGCCCGGAAGCCCGGCAGTCTGCGGGAGCTCAAAACTTCCAAGGGGCATTATAAGATCCTCAAACACTTCTCCCTCATCAAGGGCTTTTACATAGTCCCGCTCGAAGTGTCCCGGATTTACCTTTTCAAAAAGCTCCTTGATCTCATCGCTGTTCATCTTGTCCCTCCCCCCCAAAAAACGGGCTGCCGCTTGCACGACAGCCCGTAAAATGTCTATTCAAACCATTATCAGTTGACAACAGTCTTCTCGGTCTCCTTGTTGAAGATGTGGATCTTGTTGGGATCGAGAGCAACGCTTATCCTGTCCTGAGGACGGGCAGTGGATCTGGGATCAACTCTTGCAGTCAGGGGGATACCCTCGCAGGAGAGGTACAGATAAGTCTCGGCACCCATCATTTCGGTGATCTCAACGTCAGCCTCGATAACACCGGTGGTAGCGGCGGAGAGGAACATCTGCTCATCGTGGATATCCTCGGGACGGATACCCATTACGATCTCCTGGTCTACCAGCTCGCTGAGAGCAAGCTCATTGCCTGCCAGCTTAGCCTCGGGGATCTCAACATAATACTTTACGCCCCTTGTGGTCTTGGTGTCCTCGGAGCCGAATTCTACGGAATACTTGCCGTCGATCTTTCTGAGAACGGCATCAATGAAATTCATCTGGGGAGAACCCATGAATCCTGCAACGAACTGGTTTACAGGGCTTGTGTAGAGGTTCTGGGGAGTATCTACCTGCTGAACGAAACCGTCCTTCATGACAACGATACGGTCACCCATTGTCATAGCCTCGGTCTGGTCATGTGTAACGTAGATGAATGTGGTACCCAGCTTCTGATGGAGCTTGGAGATCTCGGTTCTCATCTGTGCACGGAGCTTCGCATCCAGGTTGGAAAGAGGCTCGTCAAGAAGGAATACCTGAGGCTCACGGACGATAGCACGACCCAGAGCAACACGCTGTCTCTGACCGCCGGAAAGAGCCTTGGGCTTTCTGGAGAGAAGGTGAGAGATATCAAGGATCCTTGCGGCTTCCTCTACCTTTCTTGCGATCTCATCCTTGGGCACCTTGCGGAGCTTAAGACCGAATGCCATGTTCTCAAAAACTGTCATATGAGGATACAGAGCGTAGTTCTGGAAAACCATCGCAATATCTCTGTCCTTAGGAGCAACATCGTTTACAAGACGATCGCCGATGTAGAGCTCGCCCTCGGAGATCTCTTCAAGACCTGCGATCATACGAAGAGTCGTGGACTTACCGCATCCCGAAGGGCCGACCAGGATTATGAACTCCTTGTCCTTTATCTCCAGGTTTACATCTGAAACGGCTACGACGCCGCCGGGATATTTCTTGTAGATAGATCTCAATGATAAACTTGCCATGTGTAGTGGACCTCCCTGATTAAAAGCATACAGGCATGTACATCACGCCGTGACGCATACTGATACCCAGCCGGTATTTTCTCTGCGGACAGTGAATGCTGCTTCGATCTGCGTATGTTTACTGTTTAAGAAATGATCACGCTATAATTCACAATACCACAGCTTACTGATATATAATAACAAATTTCCTCTTGCAAAATCAAGACTATAAATATCCAAACTTAAAATAAATTCTTTATTGATTTTGACGGAAACAGCGGAGTGGTCTATTTTTTGTGCATAATATTGCTTAAAAAACGCTTGAAAAAATGTGTATTTTGCCAAAAGATAAAGGATTTATAGGGTTACTTTAACATAATTCATGGGGTCGTCCACAAAAAGTCAGCAACGTATGACAGGTGACAAGCAAATAGTGGTCAGTGAAGGGCAAGCCCTCCTCTGACCACCGAAAAAGCCGATATCACTCTATGTACATCCTTGCGATAGCCTGTTCCTCAACAGGTCTGTCGCCGTAATCCGTAGGAGCGGAGGCGATCCTGTCCACTTCCTCTATGCCCTCTACCACCTTTCCGAAAGCGGCATACTGACCGTCAAGGTAGGGCGCATCGCCGTGCATTATAAAGAACTGGGAACCTGCGCTGTCGGGATCCTGTGCCCTTGCCATGGAGAGAACGCCCCTTGTGTGCTTTACGGGATTCTGCACGCCGTTTGCCGCAAACTCGCCCTTTATATGCCAGCCGGGGCCGCCCATGCCCGTGCCGGTGGGGTCGCCGCCCTGTATCATAAAGCCGGAGATCACCCTGTGGAAGATGAGGCCGTCGTAAAAGCCGTCCTTTACCAGCTTCTCAAAGTTCTCCACCGTGATGGGGGCGTGTTCGGGGTACAGCTCTGCCTTTATAACGCCGCCGTTTTTAAGCTCTATCACTACCATTTTGATTACCTCTTTCTTTGAGTTTCTTTTTCAGCAGCTCGTAGCGGAGCCGCTTTTCTTCCTTTGCAAAATGAGCTTCCCTGCTCTGGAGAGGGTTGTTTTCGTAGGACAGCGGCCTTCCGCCGAACTGCTCGGATGTAAGGTCGAAAATAACACCGTCCACCGAATTGTAGCAGTGGAAATTCCCTCCCGGCTGTTCTATGCCGAAGACCTGCCCGCCGAAGATATCCTGCACAAGAAAGGCGGTGACGGAACACTGTCCAAGGGTCCTGTTCTCCACGCTCCAGTCCTTTCGCAGGCGGGGCGCACAGGTCTCCGGGCACCAGATGCCGCACAGCACATCGTAAAGCTCCGCAGGGTCCTTTACTCCCCACTGCGGGGAGAGAGGATGTATACCCTTCAGTGCCGCATTGTCCGAACCGTAAAATGCCATAAGCCGCTCACCCTTTCTTTTCCGTATAGATTTTAACACAGGCGGAAGAAAATTGCAATGTAAATTGTGTGAATTTTTCCGCTTCCTGTTATTTGACAAAATCCCCCGAATGTGTTATCATCGGGTAGAGGAGGTGATCCGATGGAAAAGCTATCACCTGTCATCATCATCCTGATGCTCCTTGCCGGGCTCGGAGGCACGGAAAACGGGTCGCCTGTCACTGAAAGCATCCCGCAGGAGATCACAGCGGAAGAGGATGACCGCATCACCGTGGACGGAAAAAGCTACAGGCTCATATTCTCCGACGATTTTGAGGGAACGGAGCTTGACGGCACAAAGTGGGAGCGCTGCCCCGAATACCACAGGCAGGATATGGAGAATTACTGGGACGACAGCATGACATATCTTGACGGGGAGGGGCACCTTGTCATCGGATTTGACAAAAAGTCCGGGAAATACCTTTCGGGGGGAGTGCGCTCGAAAAACAGGTTCGAGCACACCTGCGGGTACTACGAGATACGCTGCACCGTCAACAGCATACCCGGCTGCTGGACCGCATTCTGGCTCATGGGGGACACGGTGTCCGACGAGAGCGGCGGCGGTGTCAACGGCACGGAGATAGACATTTATGAATCCCCCTACTTCAATGAAAAGAAGATACAGCACACACTTAACTGGGACGGCTACGGTAGCGCCCACAAGTCCGAGGGGAAAGTAGTGGATGCCGATGTTTACGACGGGGAATTCCATACCTTTTCTCTCCTCTGGACGGAAAAGGAATATGTTTTCTTCATCGACGGAAAGGAAAGCTGGCGCACGGATGCGAAGAAGGCTCTCGGCACCTGCAGGGTGCCGCTGTATATGAAGATATCCTCCGAGACAGGAAGCTGGACGGGAGCGCCTCCCGCCTACGCAGATCTCCCCGACTGCATGAAGGCAGACTATGTAAAGGTATGGGAAGCGGAAAATGAATGAAGTAAACATAGGCGGCGTCATCATCAGAAAGACCGCAGCACTGGCTCCAATGGCATCGGTGGCGGACAGAGCATACAGATATGTCTGCAAGGAGCAGGGAGCAGCCTACATGGTTTCGGAGATGATCTCCGCAAAGGGGCTCTGCTACAGCGACAGAAAGACCGAGGAGCTTTGCACCGTCACAGACTTTGAACGCCCCTATGCGCTCCAGCTTTTCGGCGAAGAGCCGGAGTTCATGGCAAGGGCGGCAAAAAGGCTCATGGATTTCGCACCGGATATCATCGACATCAATATGGGCTGCCCCGTGCCAAAAATAGCGGGAAACGGCAGCGGCTCCGCCCTCATGAGGAACACGGACAGAGCCTGCCGCATAGTGGAGGCAGTACGCACAGCGGCGGATGTGCCCGTTACCGTGAAGATAAGAGCGGGCTGGGACGAGGGCAGCATAAACGCCCCGGAGTTCGCAGCTGCGCTGGAGGGGGCGGGAGCCGCCGCCATAACCGTTCACGGCCGCACACGAAAGCAGATGTACACGGGAAAGAGCGACCCGGATATCATAAGGCGGGTAAAGGAAGCCGTAAGCATACCCGTCATTGGCAACGGCGACATAAAGAGCGGTGAGGATGCCCTGCGGATGTACAGGGAAACGGGCTGCGACCTGGTCATGGTGGGCAGGGGCAGCTACGGGAATCCGTGGATATTCAGGGAGATAGAGCTTGCCCTGCAGGGGAAGGATTTCACACCGCCCACCGCCGAGGAGAGGATGCTCACCATGCTGAGACAGGCGGAGCTCTCCGTTTCCTTCAAGGGAGAAAGAATGGCTATGGCAGAGGCACGGCGCCAGTGTTCATTTTACCTGAAGGGCATGAGAGGGGCGGCAAAGCTGAGGAACCGCTGCGGCACACTGTCTACTCTTGACGACGTAAAAAAGCTGGCAGAGGATGCCCTGGCGCTTGGGCAATTTGCACAGCCATGAATGTTAATAAGCACAGAAATTAAGCGGACAATTAAGCTAAATTCGCCTGTTTGAGGGAAATTTCGGGTCAATTGTATAAAAATCAACTAAAAATCAGGTGAAAAGATTGTGAAAACTTATAGTTGTATATTTATTTTAATGATGTTATAATAGTCATAACAATTTGCGTATGGTTGTTATAACTATGTCTATTTAAATCCATTGGAGGAGATAATGATGAAAAAGATAATTGCAGGTCTCTCTGCTCTCGCAGTTATGACCGCTCTGAGCGCTCATGTAAGCGCCGTTGACTGGAGCGCTGCTACTTATGCCGACGAGAATCCCGATTCCGGTGATATCATCTCTTCGGATGCCGACACCTGCACCTTTACCCAGAAGGTAGGCGGCGGCGACTGCAAGATGAAGATCAAGTGGCAGGACGTACTCGAGAACCCCGATGATCTGGCTAATGTTTATTCCGGTTCCTGGAAGGTAACTTACCATGGTCTTTCCGCTTTCTCCGGCACAGAGATCGGCTGGCTCGGCGGCGGCACATGGGTATCCAACGGCAACTCCGCAGGTTTTGCTCTTGCTCCCACAGAGTGGGGCGAGGACGGTATGGCTGTATGGGATGACGAGCAGACCGTAGAGGATTCCTTCAAGTGGCTCCTTGGCCCTGCTGAGGACATCACCAACGAGATCGTATTCATGGACTGGTCCGGTCAGGATCTTCTCGCTAACAATGTAACTGTTACTATCTCCGATTTCAAGATCTTCGACAAGGAAGGCAATGAGATCGCTCAGAAGACCGGCAGCGGTGCTCCCGCAGAGGAAGTCGTAGAAGAGGCTCCCGCTGCTGAGGAAGTTGCTGTAGAAGAGGCTGCTCCTGCTGAGGAAGCTGCTGCTCCTGCTGCCGAAGAGGCTCCTGCTGCTGCAGAGACCACCACATCCACAGCTACCGGCAACACTTCCGCTGCTGCTGTTGCTGTTGTAATGGGTGCTGCCGCTGTTGCTGCTGTTGCTTCCAGAAAGAGGAAGTAAGCCATATACAATATGGACTCATGATCATACAGGACTTTGAGGGTGAAAGCTCTCAAAGTCTATGTGTGTATAATAACATATGTGTTTTAGAGGAGAAAAAGACATGAAATTCAGTAAGATTGCTGCCGGTGCTGCCGCAGCCGCTCTTGCGCTTTCCGTATCCGCTGCAAGCGCTTTTGCTGAGACCATAGACATCGACAGCGAATATCCCGGCGACTGGACCTCCACAGGTATCGGTATCACCAAGGAGGCTCTCCAGGCTGTGGGCGGAGATGTTAAGATCACTCTCGACGTAGAAATATATGACCCCTACGGACTTGCAGATCAGTATCTTGTAAATGCTATCGACTATGACAACGGCTGGGTAAGCCAGTCCACTCTCGAAAATTGTCATATCACCACAGATACTCTTACTGTAAAGCAGGATGGCTGGATCTGTGTGAACAAGAACGACACTCAGCTTGAGTTCGTACTTGATGCCGATGCCATAGATGCTATGGGCGACACGGGACTTACCTTCTCCGTAAAGAGCGTCATTGTCAAGAAGTGCACCTACGAAAAGGGTGAAAAGGAAGGCGAGCCCAACTGGGTGAACGATTCCGACGGAAAGGCTTACTGCTTTGCAGACCTTGATGCTGCTGCTCCCGCTGAGGAAGAGACAGCCGAAGAGGCTCCTGCAGAGGAAGAATCACCTGCCGAGGAGGCAGCCGCAGAAGAAGCTCCCGCAGAGGAGGCTCCTGCTGCCGAGGAAGCTGCTCCCGCAGCCGCTGAGACTGTGGAGACAACTCCTGCCGCTACCGGCAATGTTTCCGTATACGCTGTTGTAACAGCTATGGCACTTTCTGCCGCTGCAGCCATTGCTGCAAAGAGAAGAAAGTAAGTTCTTTTTCAAGGAGAGATCGATATGAATTTAAAAAAGGTTATGGGCGGTATCGCTGCAGTAGTTATGGCTGCTTCCATGATGGCTGTTTCCGCCAATGCTCTTTCCGCCGACAAGTATGTTGACGAGAGAAAGCCCGGCTCCGACTATTTCGTTGTAGTTAATTCCGATGATGCCAAGATCGCAGGCTGGTCCAAGGATTCCGGCATTGCAGCTTCTTCCGTTTACGGTGTAAGATATTACATCGACGTTAAGGATCCTTCTCAGGGCTACGGCGGCGGTATCGGTATCAACGCTACCTCCAACAACTGGGAGTCCCACGAATGGGGCAACGACGGCGCAGGCAAGGAGATCACCTCCGACGGCAAGACCGTTCAGTTCCTTTCCTCCAAGCCCGCTTTCAAGGATGATGACGCTTATGCTAACTTCTTCATCCAGAAGTGGTGGGGTGATTTCACCGTAACCAAGGCTGAGCTCCTTGACAAGGACGGCAATGTTCTTTCCGTAGAAGAAGCTCCCGCTGCCGAAGAGGCTGCTCCTGCAGAGGAAGAAGCTCCTGCTGCTGCTGAGGAGAAGAAGACTGAAAAGAAGACCGAGAAGAAGGAAGAAAAGAAGGCTGAGGAGACCAAGGAAGAGGCTCCTGCTGCTGAGGCTAAGGAAGAGAAGAAGGCAGAGAAGGCCGCTTCCGCTGCAAGTCCTCTTGCTGCTGCAGAAGAGTTCTGCAAGGCTAAGGGCTTCCTTATCGGCTCCGGTTCTTCCGATGCCTGGGGTCAGGCTGTAAAGCTCCAGACCTACAACAATCTCGGTGAAGGCGAAGAGGTGGGCGATCCCCGCTTTGACACCGCTCTTATCAGCCCCGACAAGGCAATAGTTGCTTTCTACAAGTCTGACAGCGCTCCCGAGCTCATTCTCCAGAGCTGGTCCGGCGGTGAGGGCTGGGCAAAGGTTCCCGCTAATCCCGATTATTCCGTTGACGGCTTGGCTGTGTACACATATGATTACATGGCTGCTATGTATCAGTCTGAGGATTTCAAGACCGTTGACTGCGTATATGTTGGCGACACAGGTATGCCTCTCGAGGTTTCCGGCGCTTATGTTGTAGACGTTGCTGATGTTACTGCTGCTCTTGCAGGCGGTGCTGCTGAAGAGGCTCCCGCTGCTGCTGAGGCTGTTGACGTTTCCGTTACAGCTAAGCTGGGCTTTGCAGATTACGGCTGGACTTATCAGGACTGGGATTCCTCCGTTACCGTCACCGGTGACGGCACCTACACCATCACCTCTACCGCTGTAGCAGGTGCTCCCGATGCAGGCGTATTCGTTATCGACCTCGAGGAAATGTTTGCTAAGTATCCTACCGCAGAAGCTACTCTCGACAAGATAGTTATTGACGGCAATGAGGTTTCCTTCGATGCTTCCAAGATCGTTTACGGCGATGTTGAGGAGAAGGGCAACTTCAGGATCGAAGTTTACAACCAGTACGGCACTACCAAGGATGATGCCGGCTACAAGTATGATACTCCTATCAATGAGTCTCTCGAACTCACCTTCACAGTAAGCGGTCTCAACGATGCTGCTGCTTCCGCTGCTGTTGCAGAGGAAGAGGAATTCTTTGATGATGAAGAGTTCATTGAAGAAGAAGAGGAGATCGTAGAGGAAGAAGCTCCCGTAGAGACTACTGCTGCTGCTGTTGCAGATGCTCCCGTAGAGGCTGCTCCCGCTCCTAAGACCGGTAACGTTCCCGTTGCTGCTGCTGCTTCCGTAATGGCACTTGCTGCTGTTGCTGCTGCTGCAACAAGAAAGAGAAAGTAATTTCGCTGTAAAGCTGCTTACAGGCTTTCCGGGAAAAGATAACATTCCCCGCCTTTAAGAACGTTACGCATAAAGAAGTTTTACGCCATAGTATTTCTGATACAAAGTCGGAAGTACTATGGCGTTTCTATTGACAATGCAACGATGTTGTGCTATAATTGTTGCAAACATAAATCGGTATTTAAGAGGACGGCTACAGGAGGCGTTTCCATGGCTAAATATGAAGTTGAGAAAAAGTATATGATTATATATTTATGCATGGTTGCCGTTAGTGCGTTTTGCATGATATCTCGCTGGATCAACATTGTAAATCCTGATGTAAAACTGCTTCCTGATTTGCTCTTGACACATATAACGAATTTTGCCCTATGTATGATGGCATTGCTTATTTTTGGCTTTGTTGTTCTTTGCTTCGGAGGAAGGTTGGAAATCATCACTCTTGCGACCATATTGATTGCAGCGCTTGGTGTTGTTTATGAATGTTTTCTTCCGTTTCTTAACACACCGGATATAGGGGATGCTGTATTCGGTGTTGCAGGTACAGTCGTTGCATATATTTACCTTGTAATGCTTAAAAAGAACGGTTTGATTGCTAGGGAGACAAATTCTGATTTAACTGAACAGGAAAAAATACGATGCCCCGAAGAGCTTTAAAATGCTTCGGGGCAAAACTTCTATATGATACTGATTTCTGACCGATATATAGACAAGAAACAAGCCGCAAATGCTTGAATATAAGGGATTTGAGGCTTGAAGATCGTCTATAAATCGAGGAAGAATCAGTATGAGTATCCTTCATAAGAAAGATACTCATATAGAAGTTTTAAGCCATAGTATTTCTGATTTACAGTCAGAAGTACTATGGCGTTTTTATTGACAATGCAGCAATGTTATGCTATAATCGTAACGAACATAAATCGGAATCTAATAAGGCGGTGACAGAATGATACCCCAAAAATTGAACCCAGAAGATGAGATTCGCATTATCGCTCCGTCAAGCAGTTTGACGAGGGTTCGTCCTGATATTTATGACAGCGCATTCACTTTTCTGAAGGACAAGGGCTTCAATGTAACCTTTTCCAAAAATTGCAGAGAAACTAATATGTTTTTATCTTCGTCTATTCGCTCTCGTGTCGATGATATACATGAAGCATTTGCAGATAAAAACGTCAAGTCAGTAATGGCTTGTATCGGTGGATTTAATGCAAATGAAATATTGCCGTATCTTGATTATGAGCTGATAAGAGCAAATCCGAAGATACTTTGCGGATATTCGGATATAACAGCTTTACTTAATGCCGTTTATGCAAAAACGGGCTTGGTGACATACCATGCACCTCACCTTGCGGCACTCGGATTTCTTAACGAGCGTGAATATACGGAAAAATACTTTTCGGAATGTATAATGAGTAACGCTTCTTTCGCTGTCACACCGTCAGTAGCTTCGCAAAGTTATACAGTCATTCAGAAAGGAAAATGTGAAGGCGAGATAATAGGAGGAAATCTTTGTACGTTGAATCTATTACAGGGTACGCCTTATATGCCTGAGATTGAAAATAGAGTATTGTTCCTTGAAGATGATAATATCATGGGCGATTACTTCGTGTGCGAATTTGACCGTAATCTGCAATCGCTTCTTCAAATCAGCGGAGCAGACACGATAAGAGGAATCGTGTTCGGCAGATTTGATGAAAGCTGCAAAATGACCGAAGATATTGTAAAAGCAATCGTCAAGGACAAAGTATCTCCTGACATTCCAATTGTATTTGGTGTAGATTTCGGTCATGTATTTCCGATGTTCTCTTTTCCTATCGGTGGAAGAGTTCGTTTATCGGTAAATAATAGCATTGACCTTAAAATCATAGAGCATTAAATTCTAATCTTACTTATCTATCTTCACACTAACCACATCAAATCGCTGTTTGTGCCGCATATAATGGTCAATATACAGGGATTGGTCAACAAATGGTCAACTTTTCAGCTTGCCGTAGGTTCTTCTGACTTGTTGTGACTTGGCATATCCGGCAGTATCTTAGTGACTGCCTCAGCGCATTGCTTGTCATTCTCCGTCATGGAATGTGCATAGTATAAAAGCGTAGTATCCGAGCGTGAGTGTCCTGCACGTTTTGCAACATCTGTAAGAGCGATACCTGCCTTCAACTGTAAACTTATCGCTGTATGTCTCAGCTGATGTGGGTGGAACTGCGGAAGATCATGCTTATTGTTGAAATATCTGAGCCAGCTCCTTGCTGCACTTGTGTCAAGGTTTCTGCCAAAAAACTTCGGTGAAGTAAAAACAGCAAGTTTGCCATCATTGCAGTCGATGCAAAGCTCGGCTGCTTTTTTCATATAACGCTCCCGATACTCACTCAAAAGCATAGCGGTACTGTCATCAAGGTATATCCATCGGACACCGCCGGCGGATTTACATCCTTCTCTGATCACATAACCGTCTTTGGTATGTACATAGTGCTTGCAGATATGGATACGTTTATTCTCAATATCCACATCTTCCCAGTCCAAAGAACACATCTCTCCGATACGACACCCTGTAACTATCATCAGATTGAAAAACACCTGATAGGTGTAGTTTGTATCCTCGGAATAAAGTGCCTTAAAGAAATCCGTGAGTTCCTTTTCGGAAAGAGCTTTTATCTCTTTCTTTTCCTTTTTAGGAGGGCTTGCAAACTCAGCATAATTCTTTGGAATGATACCTTCTTTTGCGGCAAAGCCGAGGATGATACGGATAACACTGTGTATATACCGCACATTCTTCTTGCTCTTGCCATCCGAAAGCATTTCGGAATAAACCCTGTTAAGTGTGTTGGGTAAAAGATTCCTGAGCTGCATATGCCCGATATACTTCTCGGCGACCTTGATAGTCTGACGGTATGTCACCGCTGTACCTTCTGAAATATCCGAACGTTCCTTTATTCCGATAGCATATTCGGCATACTCTGCAAAGGTTATTCTTGAATCGGTACAGGTCTGTTCCTCAATGCCCTTTTCAAAGATGGCACCTTGTTTTTCGGCATTCTTACGGTTCCAGTTCTCGCTCTTGCTGTCATCATACTTAACAGAGAGGCTTCTGAACACTTGCTTTCCCGTCTTTGAATCACGATGATCAAATACCCTTATACGGTAAGAAGTGATTTTCCCCTCTTTATTTCTGCGTTCCTGAATGTTCATGCGACCACCTCCGCAGATGAGGTGATATATTTCGACTGTCTGTTCATTTTATATCCTTTCCGACAGTCGGATATTCATTGATTAGTATACCATAAAATATTCGACTTGTCCATAACATTTTTAAAATATTACTTTATGCCCCGAAATAAGCCAGAAGATCGGCTTTGTTCACGAGTATCTTGCCATTTTTGCCCTCACCGGTACGGACTGACTTCACTTTGCCTTTAGCAACGATCTGTCTTATGCTGTGTTCTGAGACTCCCTGCACCACTTTGGTACATTCTTTTATGGTGATCATCTCGGTGGGAGCCTTTTTAGCAGGCTCCTCCGGGATATCGTGTTCTTTGAGGTGATAAAGCATCTCTATCATCTGATCTATGGTTTTTTCCTGTAATGCGTTTAACATGAAACATCGCTCCTTTGAAAATGTTCTTATAATTTTGAAGAAAATCGGTGTGTGGGTGTGTAAACCCTATTGTATAGCCGATTTGTAGGTGTATATCCGGTGAATTTTTGTATGTGTTACAGAATTATCGGAATGTATGCCGTGCGAATGCCTTTGAATCCGCGAACATGGCGGTTATCCCGGTTCATGATGTTTGTACTGTATCTGATACGATATCGCTCAGAATTTGATTTTAGCCAGCTTGTAAAT
>JAGAWT010000009.1 GCA_018110985.1 Oscillospiraceae bacterium | reverse complement strand
ATACTACAAATTACCAAATCCTAAAATCTGTTTCAGTCTGTTTAGTTGATGTGAATTTTATTATGAAGAGCCGGATGCGGGAAAACCGCACGTCCGGTTCTGTGAGGGGCTTACATTGCAAGGTGTAGGTCTACTCGACTATTGAAAGGTAATCCATGCAGAATCGAATAATAATGGATATTTCCAACTACATATTTGTTGCTGATGAATTGCAAAAAGTCGATGCAATATTTCTCCCCGGCGGATCAAATCCTGAACAACCGGAATATGCCGCACAGCTTTATCATGAAGGATATGCTAAGTGGATAATACCTTCCGGCGGTGTAAGTGTTAAGAAAGAGGCATGGCCCGGAGTTCGATCTAAAGCGGAAATATATGATGGAGATTACCATTCTGATTGTGAGTTCTTCACCGATGTATTACTCAAAAATGGAGTACCTGACTCGGCTATCATTGGCGAGAATGAATCTGGACATACACGTGATAATGCCTTTCTCTCTCGAAAAGTCCTTGATGAAAAATGCATAGAAATCAAGACTGCGATGATTGTATGCAAGGCTTTTCACGCACGCCGCTGTTTGATGCTTTATCAAATGGCTTTCCCGGATGTTTCATTTATAGTGAGACCGGTTCATTGTTACAATATTACCAAGGACAATTGGTATTCCACAGAGGATGGGGTGAATCGTGTTTTGGGAGAATTGGCACGTTGTGGAAATCAATTTGTCGGAGATTATAAGAATTACTTGAAATTGAAATAATTAACAGAACGTTATCCCGGGATTTATTCCGGGTCAGGGAGGTAAGGATTATCAGCTGATGATACGAGAAGCAAAAAAAGAAGATTTGGAAGCACTTTTGGAACTGTATCTTTACTGTACTTGGGATATTCTTATCAGCAGGCTGAGCCTGCACCCGCCCGTTGGTCGGTTCTTTTTCGGGAATGTTTATATCATCAAAATGCCCCGTCCTTTCGGACGGGGCAAAGCTGTAATGTGTTGTTTGTTATCGCAGGCTGCCGTCAGTCATGCTGCCCGGTCACACCGGTTCGGTTCAGGCTGTGCCTTGGTGCCCGTCGGCGCTGCCGACCCAGCAGGGGGAGGTGCCTGTGCGGCGGGAGATGAAAGAGGGGAGCTCCTCGGGGGAGATGCCAAGGACCTCGGAAAACTCGTTGCTGATAAGGCGTGTGGCACTGTCAAGGGCTTTTTCGTCGGAGCTCATAAGGCTCTTGCCCGCATCACGGCGCTTTTTCTTCTCATCGCAAAGAGCCTTGACCATGGGAAGGAGCTTGCTGTAATCGCTGCATTTCAGGGTCTCGGAAAATTCGCTGCGTCTCTTTGTTCTGTCGGGGATCCACTCTGCGGTCAGGTCGGAAAGGCTGTCTATGTAGGACAGTACCCCGTCCTTCGAGAGCAGGGGACGCACTCTGTCGCCAAGCTTGTCACATTGCACAAAATAACGGGAATTGGGCGCATCTACGGGAATGAGCTTCACATACTCATCAAAGCTCACGCCGTCGAGACTTTTCTCTTCAACATCACCCACGATACACATCTGACAACCGCCGTAAATGACCTTGTCGCCGCTTGAAAAATCCATGGTATCCTGCTCCTCCTTACACTGTGAAATACCGCTGACAAAAGAAATATCGGACTTTATGATATAATATGATTATACCATATCCACGGTGATAAGTCAAAGGGTAAAATAGACAAATCGAACAGGGGATTTTGAGCCAAAGAGGGCTATTTATACCCTGAAAGGGTCTTTAACAAAGGAAAAAGCCGGTGAACGGCAGCAGAAAAGTTGCACTGCGGCTTGACAACCTGCGATTTTTGTGATAGAATAAAATGCGGTCAGGTATGTTCAAAAGCCTGCCGTATAAGAAATTCCGGAAGGATCGATCGTATGTTATATAAAAGCACTCGTGACAGTTCGCTGCGGCTTACCTCCGCAGAGGCTATAATAAAGGGCATTTCCGATGAGGGCGGACTTTTTGTCCCGGAAAGCATCCCGCAGATGTCCCTTGACACCATCGTTTCCCTTGGGGATAAGACCTATCCCGAAAGAGCTGCTGAGATATTCAAGCTGTTTCTGGATGATATGACCGATGCCGAGATACGCTACTGCACCGACAATGCCTACAGCGAGAAGAATTTCGACCACGCTTCCGTGACGGAGCTGGCAGAGCTTTTTGAAGGCACCTACGTTCTGGAGCTGTGGCACGGCCCCACCTGCGCATTCAAGGATATGGCGCTCCAGATACTTCCCTACCTGCTGACTACATCAATGAAGAAGCTGGGCGTGGACAAGAAGGTAGTAATACTCGTTGCCACATCCGGAGATACCGGAAAGGCGGCGCTTGAAGGTTTTGCGGATGTAGAGGGCACCTCCATAATGGTGTTCTACCCCGTGGACGGCGTTTCCGCAATGCAGAAAAAGCAGATGACCACTCAGAGCGGCAAAAATGTGAGCGTCTGCGCCGTAAAGGGCAATTTTGACGACTGCCAGAACGGTGTGAAGGCTATATTCACGGATGAAGCCATCAAGGAAAAGCTGTCCGCAAAGGGCAGGGTGTTCTCCTCCGCCAATTCCATCAACTGGGGCAGACTTGCTCCTCAGATAATCTACTATATCTCCGCCTATGCAGATCTTGTGAAAAACGGCAGCATAAAGGCCGGAGATCCTGTGAATATCTGCGTGCCTACGGGCAATTTCGGAAATATACTGGCTGCATTCTATGCCAAGAGGATGGGTCTGCCCGTAAACAAGCTGATTTGTGCCTCCAACTCCAACAATGTCCTGACGGATTTCCTCACCACCGGCGTTTACGACCGCAACAGGGATTTCTACACCACGGTCTCTCCCTCTATGGATATACTTATCTCCTCCAATCTGGAGAGACTGCTGTATATACTCACCGACGGCAATGATGCGCTTATCCGTGAGTGGTTCGGCTCTCTTGCCTCCAAGGGCAGATATGAGGTGAACGAGGATGTGAAGAAGAAGCTGTCCGAGGAATTTGCTGCGGGCTTTGCGGATGATGAGGCGTGCAAGGCGGAGATAAAGAAGGTCTACGACAAGTATTCCTACACGCTCGATACCCATACCGCCGTTGCAGTAAAGGTCTATGAGGACTATAAGACCCGCACCGGAGACGAGACAAGGACCATAATAGCATCCACCGCAAGCCCCTATAAGTTCGGCACCGCCGTTCTGGAGGCTATAACAGGCTCTGCTCCCGAGGATGAGTTTGAAAAGGTGGACAAGCTGTTTGAAGTCTCCTCCTTCCCCGTGCCCGCATCGCTGGCGGCTCTGAAGACCAAGGCAGTGCGTTTTGACAAGACCGTGGACAGGGCGGAAATGGCGGACTTTGTCCTTGAAACAGTCGAAAAGATCTGATGAGCCTTTTCGCTCTTGCCGATCTTCACCTTTCGCTGGATGCGGATAAATCCATGGAGGTCTTCCCCGGTTGGGAAAACTACACCGAAAGGATAAGGCAGAACTGGATGGATATGGTGAAGGAAACGGATACCGTGGTGGTGAACGGGGATGTTTCCTGGGCTATGTCACTGGAGGGCGCCGTAAAGGACTTTGCCTTTATAGAGGCGCTGCCGGGAAAAAAGATAATTTCCAAGGGGAACCACGATTACTGGTGGACGACCATGTCCAAAATGGAGAGGTTCCTGTCGGACAACGGCTTTGGCAGCATCTCCATTCTCCACAACAACTGCTATGCCTACGGTGAAGATGTGGCGCTCTGCGGTACGAGGGGCTGGATAAACGACGATTCCGAGCCGGAGGACGCAAAGGTCCTTGCCCGTGAGGAGCAGAGGCTGGAGGTGTCGGTGAAGGCGGCTGTGGATATGCAGAGGGAGCCTGTGGTCTTTCTCCACTATCCCCCCTACTACGGGAGCCAGAGGAACGAGGGCATAATACGGGTGATGAAGGAATACGGCGTGAGGCGCTGCTTTTACGGTCACCTCCACGGCCGCTCGCACCGCTTTGCGGTAAACGGCGACATGGACGGTATATACTACCGGCTTGTGTCCGCCGACTTCCTGAAATTCGTACCCTATAAGATATTTTAGGTGTAAAAGCCAAAAACACGGGATGCCCGCAGGGTAAACTGTCGGCAGTGCCGACCACGCCGGCAAAAGATACATTTTTGTGTGCTAAAGAAGCAAAGTATATGTGCAAAGCTACAAATTCAAAAAAACCAGTGGTAAAATGAAGATGTTTGTGATATACTTTAATATATATGTTTTTATTTTTGGAGGATGTTTTAAATGAGCCTTAAAGCTACAAACCTTGTTAGACCCAATACATATGAGATCGAGATCGAGAGCACTGCCGAGGAGTTCGAGTCGGCAGTAGAGTCCACCTACCGCAAGAACAGGGGCAGGATAAATGTACCCGGCTTCCGTAAGGGCAAGGCTCCGAGAAAGATGATAGAGAAGCTGTACGGCGAGACCGTATTCTATGATGATGCTATCAACTCCATGGTACCCACCGTTGTGGCACCCGCTGTGGAGGAGACCAAGCTTGAACTGGTAGGCAGACCCGAGATAGATGTTACATCCATCTCCAAGGAGAACGGCGTTGCTTTCAAGGTGACTGTTACCGTTAAGCCCGAAGTGAAGGTAGAGGGCTACAAGGGCATCAAGATAGAGAAGTACCCCGAGGAGGTCACCGACAAGGACGTTGAGAACGCTATCCTTGAGGAGAGAAAGAAGAACGCAAGAATAATCGCTGCCGAGGACAGAGAGGCACAGGACGGCGACACCGTAAATATCGACTTCAAGGGCTTTGTGGACGGCGAGCAGTTCGAGGGCGGCACAGAAGAGGGCTATGACCTGAAGCTGGGCTCCAAGGCATTCATCCCCGGATTTGAGGATCAGATCATAGGCAAGAAGGCAGGGGAAGAATTCAGCATCAATGTAACATTCCCCGAGAACTATCAGATGGAGGAGATAGCCGGAAAGGAAGCTACCTTCGAGATCAAGCTCAACTCCGTTTCCTATGAGGAGCTGCCCGAGGCCGATGACGAGTTCGCACAGGATATCTCCGAGTTCGATACCCTTGATGAGCTCAAGGCAGACATCAGATCCAAGCTCACAGAGGGCGCTGCAAAGAGAGCAAAGAGCATCAACACCGAGTCCATGTTCGCAGAGCTTGCAAAGCTGGTGGAGGGCGATATCCCCGAGGTAATGTACGAGGAGCAGATAGACAGGTATATGAGCGATTTCGAGCGCAGGCTCAAGGCTCAGAACCTTACCACAGAGATCTACTATGCTTTCAGCGGACAGGATGAAAAGGCTGTAAGAGCACAGTACAAGGACGCTGCCGAGAAGAGCGTGAAGGTATCTCTGGCTCTGGAATACATCGCAAAGGCAGAAAACCTTGAAGTATCCGCTGAGGAGCTGGAAAAGGAAGTAGCAGAGATCGCCGAGAACGCAAAGGTGCCTGTTGACAGAGTAAAGCAGCTCATTTCCCTTGATGTTGTGAAGAACGACCTTCTCATGGAAAAGGCAAAGGATCTTTGCATGGCAAACGTTGAATACGTTGAAAAGAAGGAAGAGGCAGACAGCGCTGCCGAAAAGACCGAATAATTACCTTGATTTGAAAGGATGATAATATGAGCCTCGTGCCATATGTCGTTGAACAGACCAACCGCGGCGAACGCAGCATGGATATATATTCCCGTCTTCTTACAGACAGGATAATCATTCTCTCCGAGGATGTGAACCATGCTACCGCAAGCCTTGTGGTGGCTCAGATGCTTTTCCTTGAGGGACAGGATCCCGACAAGGACATCGCTTTCTACATCAATTCCCCCGGCGGCTCCATTACGGACGGCATGGCTATCTACGACACCATGCAGTATGTAAAGTGCGATGTTTCCACCATTTGTCTGGGCATGGCGGCATCCATGGGAGCTTTTCTCCTTGCTGCGGGCGCCAAGGGCAAGAGATTTGCCCTGCCCAACTCCGAGATAATGATCCACCAGCCCCTTATAGGCGGCGGCGGACTTTCCGGGCAGTGTACCGACATCAAGATACATTCCGATCACCTTGTCCGCACAAGAGACAAGATGAACACCATCCTTGCAGCCAACACGGGGAAATCCGTGGAGCAGGTAGCACTGGATACGGAAAGAGACAATTACCTTACCGCAGAAGAGGCTCTTGCCTACGGTCTTATCGACAAGGTCATAGAGCACAGGTAAGCGGCAGTACATACCGTTGTTTATTCAAGAGGTGATATATTCAGATGCCCCCCGTTTTAAAGAGATGCGCTTTCTGCGGAAGGTCGGAGAAGGAAGTATTAAGGCTTTTTTCCGGTCCGCAGAGCGTGAATATATGTGAAAACTGTATCGCCTACTGTTACAGCAGACTGGTGGATGACGGTATAGTTCCGGACCCCGACTTTGAGGAGGAGAAGAAGCCCCGCAGAGGTTCCCGCTCCTCTTCCGTCAAGCTGAAAAAGCCCGCAGAGATAAAGGCTGTGCTCGATGAATATGTTATCGGTCAGGATGAGGCAAAGACAGCCCTTTCCGTTGCCGTATACAACCACTACAAGAGGATCAACACCCTGGGCGACAAGAAAAACGATGTTGAGATACAAAAGTCCAATGTCTGCCTTCTGGGGCCTACGGGTGTCGGCAAGACCCTTATCGCTTCCACTCTTGCCAAGACCCTTGATGTCCCCTTCGCCATTGCGGATGCCACTACTCTTACGGAGGCAGGCTATGTAGGCGATGACGTTGAGAATGTCCTCCTGCGCCTTATACAGGCGGCGGATTTCGACATCAAGCGTGCCGAGCTGGGTATCATCTACATAGATGAGATCGACAAGATCGCAAGAAAGTCGGAAAATGTGTCCATCACCCGTGATGTAAGCGGTGAGGGCGTTCAGCAGGCTCTTCTGAAGATCATAGAGGGCACTGTCGCCAATGTTCCCCCCCAGGGCGGGCGCAAGAACCCCTATCAGGAAGCCATACAGATAAACACCCGCAACATCCTTTTCATCTGCGGCGGTGCCTTTGACGGCCTTGAGCAGATCATCAAGCGCAGGAAGGAATCCTCCACCCTGGGCTTTGGTGCGGATGTGCGCAGCAAGAACGAAGAGGTGAACATCTTCAAGGGCGTTACACCCCACGATCTTGTGAAATTCGGCATGGTGCCCGAGATAGTCGGCCGTCTGCCTGTTATATCCGTTCTTGAGGAGCTGGACGAGCCCGCTCTCATCCGTATCCTCACGGAGCCCAAGAACTCCCTGGTAAAGCAGTATACCAAGCTCTTTGACATGGACGGCATCAAGCTGCGCTTCGAGGATGAGGCTCTCGATGCCATCGCTAAGAAGGCTATCGAGCAGAACACGGGTGCAAGAGGTTTAAGAGCCATCGTTGAGGGCATCCTCCTTGACACTATGTTCTCCGCTCCGTCCGATGACGACATAGCAGAGGTAGTAGTAACTGCCGCCTGCGTGGGCGGGGATGTTAAGCCTACCCTCATTTACCGCAGCGAACGCAAAAAAGCCTGAGCGGGCGGGCAGCGGCGGGCAACGCCCGCAGGCACCCGATGATGTCATTTATTGGAGCCTTTACATACAGGCTCGGTAACTTATCATACAGATGATCGAGCAGCAAGGACAGCAGGCAGAGCCTGGTCGGTACGACCGACAGCGACCCGGGCGGGCAGCGCATGCAGTATGCAAAGCTGCCGGGCGGTAAAGAAAAGGTACAGCACAAAGCAACAAACGAGTGGCAGCCCGCCCTGCGGGCGCACGCCAACAACTATATTTTCTCCATAGGAGGTCTTTAGTCATGGCAACTCCTCAGAGCAATAATCGTTATCCGTCCAATACTGCCGGAGCGTCTCGTCCTCCGGTCCGATTCAACCCCAACGCTCTTCTTGCCGGTGCGCTGATACTCTCCTCTCTGATACTGGGGATATTCATTCTCATTGCCTCATCCGGCGTGAGCAGTTCCATGAAAAAGCTGACAGCCGCCGTTGAGGGGCAGACCTTTGCATCCAGCTTTTCATCTCCCTCATCCCTTGATGTTACCAATGCTCCCGACAAGCAGTATTTTACCGAGACAGAGGCTGCAAAGTACCTCAATCTTTCGGTGGAGGATATCAAGGATGCCATCAAGAACGGAGAGATAGACCAGTACATCAAGACCTCCACAGGGTATTCCATCTCCAAGGATACCCTCGACAAATACTTTGAACAGGCTGCCTACGATCAGCTTGTAAGGAACAACAGCTGAGCCGCCGGGTCGGCAGCACCGACAAGCAGTCAGCAGCACTGACGGGCAATTGGCAGTCCCGACAGGCACTTTAGTCAGTACTATTACCGAGCTCCAACATAAGGGCTCGGTATTTTTATGAGATATACGGCACATTTTAATACTGATTTCTGACCGATGTATAGACAAGAAACAAGCCGCAAATGCTTGAATATAAGGGATTTGAGGCTTGGAGATCGTCTATACATCGAGGAAGAATTAGTATAAGCCCCCCGCAGTGAGTTTTCTCTGCGGGGGGCTTCCTCCTTTCTCATTTGTTTGCGTTCCTGCTTTTCAGGTGTCTGATGATCTCCATCAGCAGGCTTACATCCTCTGCTGTAAGACCTGTAACATTCAGGTGGTGGGTGTCGGTCACGCCCAGCAGGTCGTCCGTGCTGATGCCGAATATCCTTGAAAAACGGATAAGAACATCCGGCGAGGGAGCACGCTCCCCCAGTTCGTAGTAGGATATGACGGATTTTGAAACGCCCACGAGCTGAGCCAGTTCCTTTTGTGTCATATCCGCATTTTGTCTGAGTTCCTTCAATCTGTGACCAAAGTCCATTGTTATCCCCTTTTTTTCCATGTCCACATTATAGAGCAAAAAGGTACTGATTTGGTGGAATAGGGTATCAAATCAGTGGATTATCCCCAAAGTCTCAAATAATTGTGGTATAATTAAAAGCCAAGAGGAAGTGATTTCCTCATATAAGGAACTGTAATTTTTGTGAAAAGCGAGGGGATAGAATGAAAAGGGTCAGAAATTTTGCTGCCGCCTTTCTTACGGCTGTTTCTGTCATGATGGCGTGCGGTGCGGCTGTGTCGGCAGACACTTATTTCAACATAGTCATGAGCAGGCTGACATCTTCATCCGTTACTCTTACCTGGGATGAACAGGAATATGCCAACGCCTACCGTCTCTATATGTACGATTGGGAGAACGATGAGTGGCACAGGATGAAGACCGTGACGGATGAAAGCTGCACATTCACAGGACTGAAGCCTTCGGCACGGTACAAGCTGAAGATACAGGCGATACACAGGTATCCGGACGGCACATACAGCGAGCTTGATACTTCCGGGGCGGTCACCCTCACCACCAAAGCCGCAAAAAGCACGGCTAAGAAAATGCCCTCATTTCCCAAGCCGATGGACTACGGCTTTATATTTACCGATATAGATGATGCTCTGTACGGAGGATATACATTTGCGGTAAGCGGAGAGGATTCCGCCGAGGCGATGAACAAATACAGGAAAGCATTTACCCAAAAGGGATTTACGGTTTCACAGAGGGAACTTATAGAAGAATATGAAGATAATATAATGACATACTATACTGTATACTACAATGGAAAAGCGGTAGGAAAGACAGTCGAGATCGTGGGATACAGTGAAGGGGTATATCTTCTTATGGTAGGTTTTTCTGCTGTGTGAAGGGAGAAAGAAAAATGTATTGCCCCAATTGCGGTAAAGAAGTGACAAGTGATTTCTGCACCAACTGCGGGTTTGATACCCGTCAGCCCGTAAACAGGCCTTTTGCACCTGCGCCTCCGCCCAAAAAGAAAATGTCCGGCTGCGGGTGTCTTGCGGCTGTGGCGGTGTTTTTCGCCCTGGGCTTCATCCTGCTGCTGGTGGTGTTCGGTATCTCGGAGGCAGGTTCGCCCCATACAGCCGTTCCCGAACAGACAGCTGCTCCCGTCAGGTCTGCTGCGGAGGAAACAGCGGCTCCGCAGACATCAGCCGTCCCGCAGGAAACGGAGACAGTCACCGAAACGCAGACAGAGCCTGCCACGGTATCTGTCACGGAGGAAGAGACTTCATCAGAGACAGCCGGCAGGTTCAGCTATGAGGACTATGTGAAAGCCTTTGAGACAGGGGAGTTCCCCGGTGTGGATCCGGATTTCAAAGCTTATATGGATGAATATGAAAAGTTCTTTGATAGGTATATCAGTATCATGTACAATTTATCAGGTGACAACACAGCGGGCGTTGTGACGGATTACTTTGAAATGCTGGAGCAATATACGGAATGGACACAGAAGATAGAAGCCGTGGACACGGATAAGCTTTCGCCTGCCGACTCCGCATACTACACCTACATCACCCTGAAGGTCACATCAAAGATGTATGCCGCAGCGCTGGCGGCATCGGGTGAATAGATATCGCAGGGAGCAAAAACTCCTCCGCAGGCGGTCTGAGCCGCCTGCGGGGGAGTGGGCTTTTATCGGGGAGGATGTCATATTGCTTTGGAGGGGTATCTGCCGTTCTGCGCAGCAGGAGCCTATCACATCCGAAAGGATCGCCGCTCGTCGGAAAGCATCATCCCTCCAGTCTCTCAAAGCCCTTTCTTTTCAGATAATCATTTGCTTTGTCGATGCCGTCCGTCCACATGGCACGGAGTATAAAGCGCAGCGCCCTGTCACGGGGATCGGCGGGGCTGAGACTGCGGCGGGCACGGTCAAAGAGCATATAACTCAGCCAGTCGGGAGTGCGGAATATAAGGCAGAAGATGACGAGCATATCAGGTGATATCTTTCTTACAGGGTCGGCGAGCCGCCTGTCGAGGGTGCGGGCATCTATGTGCAGTATCTCCGCCACATCCTCCCGTGTCATTTTGTTTTTGCGCATTATCAGATCAAAGGCGGATTCCAGATCCGCCGGAAGCTCCCTTTCAAAAATGCTTTGAGCCTCCAGCTCGTCGCAGCCCCTTACCCTCATGATATCCTCGGTGTAAAAGAGGCAGCGTTCCGCATACTGGGCATCAAAGTGGAGGATGCCCGGCTCATATGCTGCCATGCGCCGCCTGTGGGAGCGCTCAAAGCGCAGACAGCACCTTTCCGCATGGCTGCGCCCGTGAGCCGTGAGCATCAGCCGTCCGTTCACATTCTCCACATAGCGTGGAGAATTCAGGGCTATATGTCCGTCGGCGTAGACATACCTGCCGGAGTCCATGAGCCGTCGGAAAGCGGGGCACCCGCCGTACAGCCCTCTTGCGTCGGAGGGGCTGAGGACATAGGTGTAAAAGGGCTTTTCAAGGGATGATATATCAAAGGAAAAGGGGGATATGAGCCGCTTCCCCACATAGTTGAGCGCCCCCTTTGCCCCGATGTGCCCCAGCTGTATCATTCTGGCTCTTGCCCTGAAATGGGGGACGGAGCAGATGCGGGACAGCTCCCTGCCCACGGCTTCGTACATCTCGCCTTTGTTGCGTGAGGGATACTTTGCGCAAAGCTCATCAATAAGCGGGGATAAGGACGAAGAGGGCATCAGCAGAGCCATTGCCCCTCTGTCCGCCTGCTGCTCCGTGCGGATAACAGGCTCCTCTCCTGCGTTTCCTGTGGCAGTGAGCCCATTTTCCTTTTGCAGAGCCGAAAACAGGAAGTGCAGCTCATAGTGGACACATTCGTGAAGGATATTGAAGCCCGAATACTCCCGCCGCAGCCGTGAGGTGTTTACAACTATGGTGTCGGGGGGTATATGGCACAGCATGGGCACGGTGCCTTTTCCCATGTCTATATCAAGGTCGGTGCCCCACAGCACCAGGAGAGAATCGGTCTCATCCCGCCCGTAAAGGGGCAGATAGGAAACAGACAGTCCGTACCTGCGGGCAAAGGCGGGAACATTCAGGGGATGAGGCTCAGAAGGGTCCTCCCCGCATGAAATGAGCATTTCCTCTGCAAAGGCATCCAATGATACGGAGGTCATTACAGGCACAAGGTATCTGTCAAGAGGGATGAGCCCTCTTTTTGGCGGTCGCATACCCGGGAAGACACGCCTTATCCTGTGGGAAATGCCCCTCTGACAGTCAAAGTCGGCGGATATGAAGCCCTCTCTGCTGTATTCTGTTCTGAACGGGATATATGCTGTAAACTCTGTCCTGCTCAGCCTGTAAGCACTGATATGCCCGATACGGATGTCCGTGCAGGGGATGACATCATTCACCGCAGCCCGCAGTTCATCGGTCATCCTGCACCGCACAAAGTCGTCTAAGCCCGCATAAGGAGCGGCTTTTTTCGTTGGTCTGCCAAATGAGAGCGATCTGTCCATAGCTTCTCCCGAATTTACAGAAAATTTCTTGACATCTGTCTTTTTATATGCTACACTTGATATGATTCGTATTTTCGTGTAACACGAACAATTATAGCATATATTTTTCGTGTTGTCAAGAGGGAGCAAAATGGATATATCCCAAAAGATAAAGGAAGCCCGCACACGGCTGGGGCTCACACAGGAGGCTCTTGCGGCTGCGGCGGGGGTCAGTGCAAGAACGGTGCAGAACTACGAGACCAATTCCCGCATACGGGGGCGCAGAAGCGTTCTGGAGCGCTTCGAGAAGGTGCTTGGCATAAGCCTTTCGGAATACGGCCCCGAAAGTGCGGCTTTCCTTGAAAAGGCGGCGGAGGAATACGGCAGCAGGGGACGCAGACAGGCGGAGGAAGTGGTGAAGAGCTTTCGTGTGGCTGCCGCCGGCGGAGAGCTCAGCGACGAGGATCTTGATTTCATCCGTGAAGCCATGATGCAGACCTATTGGGATGCAAAGCGCTACAATTCCCGTTTCGGGCACAAAAAGGCTGCTGCGGAGGACAAGGCATGAAAAGGATGGATGCAAAGGATGTCATCCGCCTTACGGGCAGCCGTGACCCTTTCAGGGCTGCTGCCCGTCTGGAGATTCCCGTACATCATCTGTACCACGAAAGATCGGGGCTTCCGGGGCTTTGCTGCATAGTAAAGGGGCGTCCCTCTGTTTTCATCAACGATGCCTTCTTTGCAGGGAACTTTGATGAGGATGGCGGGAACGCCGAGGACGATATGCGGCAGATAGCGGCTCATGAGCTGGGTCACTGCCTGCTGCACAAAAGGGAGATGGAGCTGGCACCCATTGCGGAGCGCTCCGTGTTTGACGGCAGGAGCCGCATGGAGAGGGAAGCCAATGCCTTTGCTGCGGAGCTTCTCATAGACGGGGAGGAGCTGCGTGAAATGCTCCTTGGGGGCGCTTCCTTGATGCAGGCAAGCGCATATTTCCGTGTCAGCACCGATCTTCTGATAGTTGCTGCCGAAAGGCTCTGCCCCGGATGCCGCCTGCCCTATATCCCACAAAGCAGCTTTATGAGGCGGGTGGGGAGGCAGGGATGAGATACAGCCGCACCGGGTCATCCCACACTAAACAAGAAATGAGGAAATAACATGATACTCAGCTGTCCCTGCCATTTCGGCACCGAAAGGACACTTAAATTTGAGCTCTCCCGCATAGGAGCGGAGGATATCACCGCCATGGACGGCCGTGTGGAGTTTTCCGGGGGAGAGGATATGCTTGCCCGTGCAAATATCTGCCTTGCTACGGCTCAGCGTGTGCAGATACTTATGGGGCGCTTCAGGGCTGTCACCTTTGATGAGCTTTTTGAGGGGGTGAAGGCTCTGCCGCTGGAAAACTTCATCACAGTAAAGGATCGTTTCCCCGTGACGGGTCACAGCATAAATTCCGCTCTGCACTCCGTGCCCGCCTGTCAGTCCATCATCAAAAAGGCGGCTGTGGTGCGCCTTGGAAAGGTCTTCGGTGTCAACTCCTTTGAGGAGACGGGGGCGCTGTGCCGTATCGGCTTCAACATCATGAAGGATGAGGTCAGCATCTACCTTGACACTACGGGAGATTCGCTCCACAAGCGGGGTTACAGAAAGAACTCCAACGCTGCGCCCATAAGCGAATGTCTTGCGGCGGGGATCGCCGATCTGGCGGGAGTGCGCCGTGAGAGCCATATTGCGGACCCTATGTGCGGGAGCGGCACACTTCTCATCGAAGCGGCATACAAGGCAAAAAATATAGCCCCGGGGCTCAGGCGGGGCTTTGCGGCACAGGGCTGGAAAAGTATTGATGAGGGCGTGTGGAAGGCGGAGCGCATGAGGGCACGGGAGCTTATCATCCGTGACAGCGGCTTTGAAGCAAGGGGATATGACATAGACCCCGACTGCATCCGCCTGACCCTTGAAAATGCCCGCCTTGCGGGGGTGGCAGACTGTATCATCGCCGAACGTGCTCCTTTGAACAAATTTGTAAACAGGGACGGGGAGACGGTCATCACCAACCCGCCATACGGCGAAAGGATGCTGGAGGTGAAGCAGGCGGAGGAGATCTATGCCCTTTGCGGAAAGGTCTTCAAGGCGGACAAGGAGCACCCTCTGTCTCTCATATCACCTCACGAAAAATTCGAGGAAATTTTCGGGAAAAAGGCCTTCCGCAAGCGCAAGCTGTACAACGGCATGATAAAGTGCAGTCTATATTCCTACTGACGGGAACGCTCACCGTTTTTGTGCTGGTTTTCGCTGCTTCTCACATTTTCCGAAAAGCTCTGCCTTGTGTAGGGCATGGTCACTTTAACAAGGTTGTCGCACGGGTCTATACATTCCGCTATAAAGCCGAACACGCCGCACACTGCGGTAACTGCGTCTTTGAGTATTTTCTTGATCTTCATAGTATGCCTCCTTGCGGGATGGTTTATCATATCACCCATTATAGCCGAAAAGATGCCTGATGTCCATTTGAAAATGATTAAAAACATATTAGAATGGGATGATATCTGCGGCGGGAACGGTGATATGGCTGAAATAAGCGGTGGTAGTGCCTTGCCGCAGCCGGGTCTTATACATTCGTGCTGTTTTGGTGGACAATTATGTATTTTACCAAAATAACGCCCCTCCGACTGCGTAAGTTGTGGAAAAATCTACTTGACAAATCCACTGTATATGTTAAAATAGTATTTGGGTTATGCCCTTAAAAAGAGATAAAGTTATCAGAGGAATTTACTTTCCGAATCGGAGGAAGATTTTATGCAAAAGGCTATCGGAGTACTCACTTCCGGAGGAGATGCCCCCGGCATGAATGCCGCTGTCAGGGCAGTTACAAGAGCGGCTATACGCAGGGGGTACAGGGTCATCGGTATACAGAGAGGCTACAACGGCCTTCTGAACGGCGAGTGCATCGAGCTTGACCAGAGAGATGTTTCCGACATTATCCAGAGAGGCGGCACCATCCTTTATACCGCCCGCTGCAACGAATTCAAGCAGGAGCCCTATATCAGACAGGCTGCGGAAAAGTGCAAGTCCCTTGGCATAGAGGGTCTTGTGGTCATCGGCGGCGACGGTTCCTTCAGAGGTGCGGCAGACCTTTCCCGCATAGGTGACATTCGCTGCATAGGTATACCCGGCACCATCGACAACGACATCCAGTGCACCGAATACACCATCGGCTACGACACTGCCATGAACACTGCCCTTGAGATGATAGACAAGCTCAGGGACACATCCCAGTCCCATGACCGCTGCTCCGTTGTTGAAGTAATGGGCAGGCACGCAGGCTGGATAGCTCTCAATGTTGCCATCGCATCCGGTGCTATCGCTTGTATCACACCCGAAATGCCCTATGATATCAACCAGATCGCCGAGAAGATCACCAAGGCTCACAACACCCAGAAGGAGCATTTCATCGTGGTCGTTGCTGAGGGTGTGGGCAATTCTCAGGGCATCACCGACGATATACAGAGGCTCACGGGCATCGAGACAAGGCTCACCGTTCTCGGACACGTTCAGAGAGGCGGTATGCCCACCGTTCGTGACAGAGTTGCTGCCAGCCGCATGGGCTACTATGCTGTTGAGCTCATCGACAAGGGCGAGAACAATCGTATTGTCGGCATGAAGCACAACCACATCATTGATGTGGACATCCAGGAGGCTCTTGCCATGAAGAAGCCCTTCGATGTTGAGCGCTACAAGGTCTGCGACGAGATCACATTCTAAGTCAGCACGGTCGGCAGCGCCGACGGGCACCAAAGTCGGTACGACCGACAGCGACCAAGTCGGTATGACCGACAGCGACCGGGTCGGTATGACCGACAGCAGCTAAGTCGGCAGCACCGGCAAGCATCAGGCAGGCAGTGCCTGCATCCACATGGTCCGTTCTGCGGATCGGCATTACAGAGTAGACGACCGAGCGTTAGTGTCCTGACAACGGGGAGTTGTGTCGGGAACGAATAGAGATGATCCTCTGCGGTTCGGAAGTCGCATCCCGCTTAATGCATTATATGACAAAAGCTTTTCATTGCCCTATAATGCAGATACATTAAAAGGAGGCATATTATGAAAAGCTTTTTTCGTTTGTTTTCCCTCTCCTTCGGAGAGATCTTTCCCGTGCCGGAGGGCAGCAGCCCCGTTACAAGGAGCGAAAGGCTCAGGAACCTTATCATATGCGCCATGCTCATCGGTCTTTACACGGTGATAGAGTCACTTATGATCGAAACGCCTGTGGGCAGAGTGAATTTCGCCTTTATCGCCATTGCGGCGATCGGTATGCTTTTCGGACCCTCTGTGGGTCTTATCTGCGGCGGGATGTGTGATATACTCGGACACCTTGTCCACCCGGACGGACCCTTCCTGATGCTCTACACTCTTATCGGAGCGCTGCAGGGGCTTCTCTACGGGCTCGTTCTTTACAGGCGCTGGGGCAATATCTTCGACTCTTCAAGGAAGCTGCGGCTCTTCGGTATGGACGTCCCTCAGATGGCGGTGCGCATAGTGGCTGCAAGGCTCATTGATGTTCTCATCATCAACATGATGATAAATACCGCCGCCAATATCCACTACGGGTTCATACCCGCCCAGTCTGTTTCCGCCATCATAGCCGGCAGAGTAGTGAAGAACCTGCTGGAGCTGGTGGCAGACCTTCCTCTCATCCTCACTCTTCTCCCTGCCGTTCTCCTTGCTTACACCCGGTCCGCAGGGTCGGCAGCGCCGACAGGCAACAGATGATGTCTTTTATCGAAGCCTTAACATACGGGCTCGGTAACTTTTCAAACAGAAAAGTTACTTTGAAGTGAGCGGTCGGCAGGACGGACAGCCATTCGTTGATGTCTTTTATCGAAGCCTTAACATACGGGTTCGGTAACTTTTCATACAGAAAGGTTACTTTGAAGTGAGCGGTCGGCAGGGCGGACAGCCACTCGTTGATGTCTTTTATCGGAGCCTTAACACACGGGCTCGGTAACTTTTCATACAGAAAAAGTTCTCTCAAAGTGAGTGAGCAAGTGGCGTGAAGCAGGAAAAGCAAGCAGGCTCTGCCTGCCCCGTCCTGCGGGATGTGTTGATATATGCCGGCTTTACACGGATATTTTGACGGTACGGTAATAAGACCTCCCGATCATCCGGATGCTAAGCCGGGTCAGCGTGTTATCATTACTGTTACGGATATACGGGAGAGTATACTGAAAAACAGGCAGGATGAACAAGCTCAGAGGCATTCATTCCAGATATGCAGATCCGGAACTTGTAAAAAAAGAGGACAGAGTGCGGGATATTTCTCTTTGACGCCGTCTTATTCTGCTTTCATCATCAACAGGACATATATAAATAAATTATGAACAAGAATAAACTATCCCCCCTTGTTATATGTCATATCATACTTCTGAGCGTATGCTCTGTCATGAGTGTGGCAAGTGCCGTCATATATTTTCGTGTGGCGGGGCAGGTAGAGGTGGGTATCGCAACTTTCCTGCGGCTCATTGCATGGGTGCAGATAATAAACATCACCGCCCTCATGATGGGTGTGGTCTACCTTGTAAAAAGCAGTTCGGGGGATGCAGACCTGCTCTACCGGCTTTTCATGCTGCTCATGGTGGCTGGCTGCACGGTGGCAGGCATCGCCAACATCCTCAACGGCGGCTTCGTGCTCATGGTACCGCTTACGCTGCTTAAAATTACCATTCTGGTGCTGCTGGCATTTCTGGAAGGTCTGGGAAAGAGAAACTCATGGATCCTTTTCTGGATAATGTTCGTGCTTGATGTGGGCATGAGCTTTTTGTACCCTGCACCGCCGAGTATGATGATGAACGCCATAGTATCATCGGCTGCAAGGCTGCTGGTGGACGGCACCGTGGGATTTGCCCTGAAAAACAGATACCCCGAGCCGGCAGTCGGCTGATCGTGACCGGCTTTCGGTCATATGACGGGATAACAGCGTGACACCGCAAGGGAGAATATTTATTTACCTATGTTCAAGCTCTTAAAAAACTTAAAGCAATATACCGGAGAAAGTCTGGCAGGGCCTGTTTTCAAGCTGATAGAGGCTCTGCTGGAGCTTTTCGTGCCCCTGGTGGTGGCAGATATCATCGACAACGGCATAGCATTTTCGGACAGGGGCTACATCCTGCGCAATTGCCTGCTGCTGGCGGGGCTGTCACTGACGGGGCTTCTCTTTTCCGTAATTGCCCAGCTTTTTGCGGCACGGGCATCCTCGGGCTTTGCAGCCAATGTGAGGAGCGCTCTCATGCGCCACATCGGCACTCTGTCCCATTCTGACATGGACAGGATAGGCACCTCCACCCTCATCACACGGATGTCTGCGGACATAAACCAGGTGCAGACGGCGGTGAATATGGGGCTGCGCCTTCTGCTGCGCTCTCCCTTCGTGGTGTTCGGCGCCATGATAATGGCATTCGGCATCGACAAAAAATGCGCCATGGTCTTTCTGTGGGTCATCATCCTGCTGTTTATAGTGGTGTTTTCCATAATGCTGGTGTCTCTCCCTCTTTTCAGGAAGATACAGTCCAACCTTGACAAGGTGACGGGCATCGCAAGGGAGAATCTGAACGGTGCGAGAGTGGTGCGTGCCTTCGGTCTGGAGGATGAGGAGAAAGCCCGTTTCGAGGGCGCAGCGGAGACCCTGCTGAGATCGCAGCTCTTTACGGGGCGCATTTCCGTTCTCATGGGGCCTGTGACCTACCTGCTCATAAACCTTGCCGCCATATGGCTCATATGGAGAGGAGCCCTGCAGGTGGAGGGCGGCATCATATCACAGGGCGAGGTGGTGGCGCTCTGCAACTATATGTCACAGGTACTGGTGGAGCTGGTAAAGCTGGCATCCCTCACCATCACCATCACAAAGGGGCTTGCCTGCGCAAACAGGGTGGCATCCGTCCTTGACACCGAAAACACCCTTAAAAACGGCACCGCAAAGGAGCACGACGAGAACAGCGAATATGCGGTGGAATTTGATGATGTGACCTTTTCCTATCCCGGTACGGGCGGTGCTTCGGTGGAAAACATATCCTTTGCCGCAAAAAAGGGTGAGCGCATAGGTGTCATAGGTGCCACAGGCTCCGGAAAGAGCACCATGGTGAACCTCATACCCCGTCTGTACGACCCGGACAGCGGCAGCATAAAGATATTCGGGCGCAGTGCAGGGGAATACGACACCGCATATCTCAGACGGCTCATTGGGATCACTCCCCAGAAGGCGGTGCTGTTCAGGGGGAGCATAGCCGAGAACCTGCGGTGGGGAAAGCCTGATGCCACAGAGGATGAGATGAATGAAGCCGTGCGCATAGCCCGTGCCGCCGACACCGTCGAGGCAAAGGGCGGTCTTGATGCCCTTATAGAGCAGGGAGGAAAGAACCTGTCGGGCGGGCAGCGCCAAAGGCTCTGCATAGCAAGAGCGGTAATCGGAAAGCCACCCATACTCATTCTGGACGATTCGTCATCCGCACTTGATGCCGCTACTGACAAGGCTCTGCGGGAAGAGATAGCCGCACTGGACTTCTCCCCGCTGGTGTTCATCGTTTCACAGAGGATATCGTCTGTGAAGGACTGTGACCGCATACTGGTCTTTGACGACGGTCTGCTGGTGGGCAGCGGCACTCATGAGCATCTGCTTGAAAGCTGTCCCGTGTATGAGGAGATAGCAGGTTCCCAGTTGGAGACGAGATGATAAAGCGATCCCCCTCATGTGAGGGGGATCTTCGTTGAAAAGTAACGCCAAAACTCGCCGAAGTTTTCAATGAAATTTTGTTTATCTATTGACTGTTCTGCGCATGATGTGGTATAATCAGTACAGGCAGGCTTGTGTTCCCCTCTGCTTTGAATGATGAAAAGTAATGCCAAAACTCGCCAAAGTTTTCAATGGGGTGATAAGATGGAGATCCGACGAGACAGATATCTGCGGCAGATAACAGGTTTTATGTGGGACGGGCAGGTAAAGGTCATCACGGGTATCCGCCGGTGCGGAAAATCATATCTGCTGAATGTGCTGTTCAGGAACTATCTTCTTGAAAAGGGAGTTTCCGCCGAAAACATAATATCCGTCGAGCTTGACCTGACAAAAGACATACAATACCGTGACCCGCTTGTGTTGGCCGGATATGTTCGCAGCAGGACAGAGGGCAGGCAGGAACAGTATTATCTTTTTGTTGATGAGATACAGATGTCCGACGAGGTGAATAACCCCTACAATCCCGAGGGAAAAAAGATCACATTCTACGATGCACTGAATGACCTGCGGTCGATCCCGAATCTTGATGTGTATGTGACGGGCAGCAACTCAAAAATGCTTTCCAGAGATATCTTGACCGAGTTCCGGGGGCGCAGTGATGAGATACACGTTCACCCGCTGAGTTTTGCGGAGTATTACTCTGCTGTGGGCGGAGACAGGGAAGCTGCCTTTGATGAGTACGCTTTTTACGGTGGTATGCCTTTGATCTTGTCACGCCCCGACGATACCGCAAAAGCAAATTACCTGACCTCTCTGTTTTCGGAAGTGTACCTCAAAGACATAGTGGAGCGAAAGAAGGTCGGGCGGGAAGATATTCTGAGCCTGCTCCTTGACCTGCTTTGCTCATCGGCGGGTTCGCTCACGAATCCGAAGAAGATAGCGGATACTCTCCACTCGAAAACATCTGAGAACACATCGCAGAACACTATCTCTTCCTATATCGCATACCTTGAAGATGCTTTCCTTTTCAGCGAAGCCAAGCGCTATGATGTAAAGGGGCGCAGATACTTTGAGTATCCCTATAAATACTACTGTGAGGATATAGGTCTGAGAAATGCCCGTATCGGTTTTCGTCAGCAGGAAATGACTCATATCATGGAAAATATCATATATAATGAGCTTATCATCCGTGGCTTTTCCGTTGACGTAGGCGTAGTCTTCTCAAACGAAAAAAATCCCGGGGGCAGTTATTCAAAAATGCCCCGTGAGATAGATTTCATTGCTTCAAAAGGCAGCAGAAAGGTCTATATACAGTCGGCATTTGCACTGCCGGATGAGGAAAAGAGGGAGCAGGAACTTCGTCCTTTCGCCCTTACAGGTGATTCCTTTCCCAAGGTCACAGTAAGAAAGGATATCCGTAAAAAGTGGTATGATGAGAACGGTGTGCTCAATATCGGTCTGACGGAATTTCTGCTGGATGACGATCTGATCTGAACCCTGTCATTGACTGTTCTTATATAACAGCGGTCCCCCCTCATGTGAGGGGGATCTTCGTTGAAAAGTAACACCAAAACTCGCCGAAGTTTTCAATGGATGCGGCTGTCCGCTATCCACCGACTTCTGCCCTTATGACTGCCCCAAGGGAAGTAGAGTAGATATAACATTCCTTGACGGGCTTATCGAGTATGGCGTTGAAGCTGCGGCGGTAGAGGTCAAGCTGCAGAGCATAGCGCTCCAGAAGGATGTTTTCGCTCACGCCCCTGTCGGTCTTGTAGTCCACAAGAACATAGCCGTCATCTTCGGCAAAGAGCAGGTCGGCGATGCCCTGCAAAAAGCCGCCGCTGCTGCTGTAAGCGGACAGATCGCCGTCCGTCTCTATGTCCGACATCCGTACAAAAAATTCCCTTTCCCTGTATATCTTCCGGGAGAAGTTCTCCTCATGGCAGCCCTTCATCATCCTGCGGAACAGGGAGGAGGATATAAAGTCGGCTATCATCCTTTCGCCCGCACAGGCGGCGCTGTCCTTTCCTATGATGTCCGCTATCCTTTCCAGTTCTCCCTTTACGGCAGCCTTTCCCTCACGGGCCAGCTTTAGAAGGTCAAGGTTCTCAAACACCGAATGTATGGCAGTTCCCCGCTGTGAGGAGCTGCAAGCCCTGTTCCTCGGCTTGCAGAAGCCCCCGTCCCTTTCGCTGTCGGTCCTGCGCCCGCTGAATGTGAGCTCGCCTGCCCTGTCGTGTACTATGCCGCTGACAGTCAGCTTCGTGGGCATATAGGAAAAGCTGTAGTCATAGTTGTCCCTGAGGTTCGCCCTTATCCGCTCCTTAAGGAGAGGGTCAGAGCATTCCTGCCTTTCGGGCAGGGGAATGTCTTTTTTATCCTCTTTCGCTGCGGGCTCAAAGGGTATGTATTCCACACCCGCCGTCACCTGCAGAGCAATGTCTATCCACTCCGCATAGCTCATGGCAGTGGTCACCAGCACATCGTTCTTGCCGCTCTGCTTCACACGCAGGCAAAGGGCGGGATCTTCCTTTCCCTCCTCACGCACCCGCATTATGCAAAGGCTTTTTTTGGCACGGGTAAGCGCAACATAGAGGAGCATCATCTCCTCATCCTTCTGTGAGCGTGTCAGCTTGTCCCTTAATACCATGGCGGGGAAGGATGTGTAGGAATGGAGCTCTCCCGTGGTCTTTTCCCCCTCGTTTATGTCAAAGGCTACGCCCAGTTCGGGATCGAACATCACTGTGTCCGTGCTGAGATTGAACCTGTGGCTGGTGTCCGCCAGTATGATATGGTCGTACTCCAGACCCTTTGAGCTGTGTATGGTGCGCAGTGTGACGGCTCCCGGTATCCTTGCGTCTTCGGCGGGCAGCTTCGGCATTTCCGAAAGGCTCCCCAGAAATGAGGAGAGGTCGGCTCCCGCAATGCTGTCAAAGGATGAGGAGAATCTCAGGAAGGTGCGCAGGTTTTCCACCCTTTCGGCGCCGCCCGGCAGGAGAGAGTATACTTCTATGGCATCACAGGCGCTGTAAAGCCGCTCTATGCACTCGTGGAGAGGTTCGGCCGCAAAGTGTGCGGTGAGGTCTTCTATCCTGTCCTTTGCCGCTCTGCACCGTTCACCCAGCTCATCATCCGTGTCGGCTGCAAGTATAAGATCGGCGTAGAGACTGCGCCCCCTGTCTTTCAGGCGCACCTGTGCCATATCCTCCGCAGAGAACATAAAGAGAGGGGACAGGAGCAGGGCGCAAAGCTCCTCGTCAAGGGTGGGATTGTCTATGACCTTCAGGAATGAAATGATATTCTGTACCTCACCCGACTTCAGCACCCCTCTGTCGCTCCCGCTGTCGGAGATGAGACCATGCTCTTCCAGTGCCTTTGTGTAGGCAGGAAAACGGGTGGAGTTTCGTGCAAGTATACATATCTCCTCCGGCCTTGCACCCTCTTTCAGGAGTTCTGTCACCCTTTCCGCCAGTGCCTCGGCTTCGGCTTTGGTCTTTTCCGAGGAGCGGGTGCCATGGGGCACCGTCACATCCGTCACCCTCAGGGGCAGGCAGGAGGTGTCCTTTGCACCGTGTACAAGGCTGTCATCATCCCCGTAATCCACACCGCCCGCAGCTTCGGACATGATCGCACGGAAAAAGGAGTTGACTCCGTCCACAATCGCCTGTGAGGAGCGGAAGTTCCTGTTCAGCAGTATATGGGATGGCTCCCTGTTCCCCTCCTTGTAGGGTACGCTGCCCGTAAGCGCTTTCATGAAAAGGGAGGGCTCTGCGGAGCGGAACCTGTATATAGACTGCTTGATATCCCCCACTGCAAAGAAATTGCTGCCGGGGGCGTCTTTGGTACCGCCTCTGGAGAGCATTTTGAAGATAAGCTCCTGTATCTGTGTGGTGTCCTGGAACTCATCCACCATGATAAGACCGAAACGGGCTGAAAGCTCCTCCGCAAGCGGTGTCCTCGTGTACCTTCCCTCATCGTGGGAGCAGAGAAGCGAGCAGGCTATCTGTTCGGAGTCGGAAAAGCCCAGCTTGTTCTGTGCCTTCTTTATGCGCTTCTCCTCCGCCAGGCTCTCACGGATGATATCAAAGAGCAGTGCCGTGATACGGGCGTGTACCTTCATATCCGCCGCCAGAAGCTCCTCGGAAAAAGGGATGGCAGGTGGCTTTTCCTTTTCATCCTTTGCAGTGACCTCAACAGTGGTCACATACTGTCCGCAGAGCTCCCTGTACTTCTTCCGCAGCTCCTTTACGGCTTCACTTCCCGTGTCCTTACCCTCGCCTCTTATACCGAAGGGAGCGGTAAAGCGGAGCGAGTAAAATTCTATCCTCGGAGCGGTCTCCGTCCCCGTCACACGCAGCGCATCGGCTATGCTTATATTCTCACGCCTGAGCACATCCCTGTACTTTTCATAGTTCTTTCCCGCATCCTCACGGCAGGTATCCAGTATCCGCAGAGCATCATCCGACATTTCCAGTGCAGTCCTCAGGGTGCGCTTCACCATTTCACGGAATCCCGTGTATATGAGCCCGTCATCCTTTCGCAGGGGAGAGGAGTAGTACTTCACTATCTCAGCCTGCCTGCTTTCGGGGAAGGGCAGTGCAAGGAACTTTCTGCGCAGGTCGAGTATCATTTCGGAGAGCCCGGAGGGATCCTTCTGTGTGGGGAAGAACATGGAAAGCAGTTCCTCTGTTTCCTCCCTGTGTTCCGAAAAGCGCTGCGACAGCACGTTCGATATGGCTCTTTTCACCAGTACCTCCTCGTCGGAGGGCTCTATGATGCCAAATCCCGGATCAACGCCCGCTTCTGCGGAGTGCTCCCTTATGAGCCGGAAGCAGAAGGAATGTATGGTGGATATGCGGGCATTCGGCACAAGGGATATCTGTTCGGAGATGTGATCCGCAAGGTGCATATCCCCGCTGTCGAAGGCGTCATTCAGCTTTTCCTCCAGCTTGTCCGAAAGTCGGGTCCTCATCTGGGCGGCAGCATCCCTTGTAAAGGTCACCACTGCGATATTATCCGCATCAACGCCGCTGTGCGGGTCGCAGAGGAGAGATGAGAGCTTTTCTATGAGCACGGTGGTCTTTCCGGAGCCTGCCGCCGCAGACACCAGCAGAGCGCAGCCTCCGGCTTTTATCGCCTGTTCCTGTTCAGCAGTCCAGCTCACTTTCATCCCTCCATTCTCTCTTTATCTCATCAAATGAAAAGTTGGAGCAGCAGTTTTGGTAGTCGCAGTATTCACACTGGTTACCGCTGCCCATGTTCTCATCCAGCGGTGAGGCGGGCACCTCACCGTTATATATTGAGCTGCACATATTTTTCAGTGTCTCCACTGCCAAGCGGCTTATGCGCTCGAAGCCCTCCTCGTCCGTCACATAGGATCTGGCATCAAAGCTGCCGTCGGCTTTCAGGTTCACGGGAATGAACCGCCCTCGCTGCTTTGGCGATATCTTCTCCATAGCCTGTACGATGGCGGGGTCGTCCAGTACCAGACCCTTCATGCGCAGGTCGCTGTTCTGACCTTTCAGTATCTCCTCCGGGGTGATGTCTCTCCCCTTTACAGGGTCGGGGGCGACAACGGGGCAGTAGAGCACCCCTGCGGGCTTGTAGCCCTCAAGGTCTCCGCCCTTTCCCGTAAGCTCGTAGAGGTACAGGAACATTTGCAGGTTTATGCCGTTTGCAAGCTGATCTTTCTTGAAATCTTTCCTGCCCGTCTTGTAGTCGATGATGCGCACATAGTAGCGGGAGTTTTCCCTGTCCTCCAGTACGTCCACCCTGTCGGTCTTTCCCGAAAAGTAGACGGAATGGGCTCCCGATACCACATTGAGAGCGCTGTTCCTGCCTCCAAGCTCCTTTTCCGTCCATTTCACACGGAAATCCGTATCCCTCATCTCATCCTGCATACGCTTCAGGCACCGCAGGGTGCTGCCTTTCAGCCTGTCGGTGAACACGGGCAGATCGGGGGACTGGGCAAAGCCTCCGGACAGCTCCCTTTGCAGGTGCTCGTCCACTATCTGTGAGACCCTTTGGGCTATGGTGTCGGATGAGAGCCCGATAAGGTCCTCCTTTGAATATTCGCTGAAAAAGACCTCCATGCAGCGGTGGACGGCATTGCCCCAGTAAATGGCGCTCAGCTTTTTCTGTTCCGGCTTTCGCACGCCCAGACCGTAGTGTATGAAGAAGCGGAAGGGGCATTTGCTGTATTCCTCCAGCCTTGTGGCAGAGAGCCCCAGTGCCTTTCCGAAGAGCATTTCGGGGGTCTTGGGGGCATTCAGCCTGTGGCGGGGAGCGTAGCCCGTCTGCACACTGTCAAGGTAAGAGAACTTTTCTGCGAAGCCCGGGTCCTCTTCAAGTATATCCCTTATGGCGGCAGCGACCTCCGGTCTGCTCTGCTGAGAGGCGTAGACAGTATAGGCGGATCCGGGGGTGCGGCAGAGCTCGGCCGGGTCAAGACTGTCCGTGTTTATCTCCCGCACATCCAGCAGCTTTCTCAGCCTTGTGATATAGGGGGAGCACTTTCCGCCGCCGCCTGTGGAGAAGGACATATACAGCTTCTTTGAGGGGGCGCACATGACCTTGTAGGCGCCGAACTTCTCCTCGGAGAGCATCATTTTCAGGTCGGAATAAAGCTCGCAGTCGTTGTCCCTGAAAAAGATCCTCTCGGTGTCGGAAAAGGTGGTGTCCTGTCCCGTGGCAAGGGGGAACACACCGTCGTTTGCGTGGATGATGAACACATATTCGGGGTCGGAGAGCCTTGCAAGCTGCGAAGCCTGCACGCTCACGGCATCAAGGCTGTTCGGCACGGTGGATATCTGCACCTTTGAGGCGCAGAGCAGGAAGATATCCGCAAATTCCGAGGCGGAAAGCTCCTCGGTGCAGTGATCCCGCAGAGCCGTCAGTATCTCCCTTATCTTGTCGGCAGCCTGGGAATTTATGCTCTGCATTTTCAGCGCATCGGGATCCTCCGTGTCGTCTGCGGGCATACGCTTTTCAAGATCGTCAAAGAGGGAGAGAAAGGCAGCAGCCCTGTCGGAGCCTGTTTTCAGAGCAGAGCTTTTTAAGAACTTCAGGGGGGAGAGGAGGCGGTTTTTCAGTTCGTCCATATCCTTGTCGGGAAATTCAAGGGACCATGTACTGCCCTCTATGCCCCACATATAGGCGTAGTTTTCAAGGGAGCGCACCGACTCCGCATCGAGCCCCGCCAGACCTGTTTTTGCATAGGAAAGTACGGTGCGGGTGTCGTTTGCGATGCTGAGCTCCATTGCAAGTGCAAGGGCACGGAAATAGACCGTCCCCATAGCAGGCACCTTTTTGTCGGAATAGTAGGGTATGCGGTACTTGTCAAGATAGTGGGAGAGTATGTTCACATCGTTGTTCATCTCACGGGAGAGGATGGTCATATCACGAAAGCGTGCGCCCTCCGACACAAGGCGGCGAATCTCTGCACAGACATACAGACATTCCCTGTGGAGAGAATCAGCCGTGACGATGGTTATATCATCCCCGGGGAGCTTGTCCTCAGACAGCCGTCCCGGCTCGAAAAGCCTTTCCGCCATGGCGGTGAGGGCGGGGGAGGAGGAGCGCTTTGCCCCCTCGAACCGTGTCTTTTCAAGGTCGAAGGCATAGCCGCAGAAGTTTTTGTCGGAAAGGATACGCATGGTGTTGCACACGGATGCAAAGGCATTCCTCATATTTTCTGCGGGGGCAGTGAGCGCCACTGTGAGCTCTTTGCCGCAGATGAGCATTTCCCGGATGAGGGCATACTGATCTCCCGTAAAGCTCTTGAATTCGTCTATGTATATGTATTTCCCGCCGAAAAAGCCGCTTTTCTCCGCCGACAGTGCCGCAAGGGCGGTGTCCTCGTCTGTATCACGCAGACCGAAGGCGTTCAGTCTGCGGCGGTATTCGGTGAATATTGCGGATATATCGGAGAGCTTGTCCCCGAAGCTCTTCCCCTTTGCTCTTTCTGCCAGCTCCGCCAGCTTTTCGGGGGTGACGGAGGAACGGCTGAGCTCCGAGATCATCTTCATCACCGTTTCCGTAAAGCCCGGAGCTCCGGCACGGGAGCCGTAACACAAAAGCCCCTCTGCTGCCGCAGCTTTTATTGCGGCCGTGAGGGCGGATATCTTCACATATATGTCGGCAGCCTCAAGCTCGGGAGGGACACGCTCCAGTATGCGTCCCTTCACTCTTTCAAGGCTCAGCACCTCCACGCTGCCGCTGTTGTAGAGCCTTGCTCCCAGGTAGTCGTAAAGGTGCTTTTCGTATTCAAAGGTGAATTGTCCCGGCACTATGGCAAGGCATTTTTCCCCTGCAAGGGTCTTTTCCTTTATCTGCTGCATTATCCCGTAGGATTTGCCTGTTCCGGTATTTCCGTAATATATCTTCAGTTTCATCTGTTCTCCTCCCGGCAGGGCGTCGGTACGACCGACATCAATCAAGTCGGCACAGCCGTTCCTGCACGGTCCCCAGAAGATGTGGGCGCCTGCAGGCTCTGCCTGCTTTTCTTTGCCGATCGGTATCTGTATGATAAGTTACCGAGCCTGTATGTAAAGGCTCCAATAAAAGACATCACCGGGTGGGTGCAGGCTCTGCCTGCCGGCTATCGGTCGCCGAAGGATATGCCAAGAGCCTTGGCAGCCTTTACATAGCCGCCGTCGGGATCGACGAACTTGGTCTTTCCCGCAACTTCTTCAAGGGGATTTTCGGAGATCTCCGACTTTATCATGGCAACGCTGTAACCGTACTTCTTGTCGGCGATGAGCTGGGCGGCACGAACGCCGAAGCGGGTGGCAAGGATCCTGTCGTAGGCGGAGGGGCTGCCGCCTCTGAGCATATGACCCGGAACGCAGACTCTGGTCTCTATGCCTGTTGCCTTCTGCACCTGAGCCGCAATGGTGGCGGTGGCGGTGGTGATACCCGCTTCAAGCCTTGCCTTTGCACGCTCCTTCTTCTTCATCTTTGCCTCCTCCTTGCTGTATGCACCCTCTGCCACAGCTACGATGGAGAACCTGTGTCCGTTGTCCGAGCGCTTCTGCATAGCCTCGCACACACTGTCTATATCATAGGGTATCTCCGGGATGATGATAGCATCAGCACCGCCCGCAATGCCGCTGTACAGAGTGAGCCAGCCAGCCTTGTTGCCCATGATCTCCACCATGAGTATACGGCTGTGGGAGGCAGCGGTGGTGTGGAGGCGGTCTATGACATCCGTGGCAGTGTCAACGGCGGTGTGGAAGCCGAAGGTCACATCCGTACCGTAGATATCGTTGTCGATGGTCTTTGGCAGACCTATGACATTAAGCCCCTCCTGAGAAAGGAGGTTTGCGGTCTTGTGGGTGCCGTTGCCGCCGAGCGTCAGCAGGCAGTCCAGTTTCAGATCCTTATAGGTGTCCTTCATCTGCTTTACCTTGTCGATATTGTCCTCACCGATGGAGGAGATCATCTTGAAGGGCTGGCGCTTGGTGCCGAGTATGGTGCCGCCCATGGTGAGTATGCCCGAGAACTCCGAGGGCTCCATCTCACGGGCGATATTGTTTATAAGTCCGTAATAGCCGTTCTGTATGCCTATGATCTGGAGATCCTTGCCGAATTCGTCAAAGCAGGCTCTTGCAACGCCTCTGATAGTCGCATTCAGACCGGGGCAGTCGCCGCCGCTGGTGAGTATGCCTATTCTTTTCTTTGCCATGATGTTACCTCCGTTTATTATTTTAAAAAGGGATGCTGCCCTGTAAATAGTGCTCCTTTGCTTTATGGGTCGGGTCCGGCATGGTCATGCTCATTTTACGACCCGTTACCGTCTATTATACAACATTTTCATCCTGTTTTCAAGTGATTTCGGGGAATAAATTGTCAGAAAAGGCAGAGCGATGTACAAAAACAGGGTAGAGGTTTGTGCAAGTGTACAAAAATGGCTGAATTGCGCAAAATATTTAGGAGCCTATTGATTGAATGCTCGTATAATGCTATAATATATAGGGTGAAGATTTGCCCGAGGTCTTGAAAAATGCGCAAAGCAATGTTTAGCTTGCACAGGGAGATGTGACATATCTCTACGGGGTGGGTGTTTTACAGGCATAGGATAGGCAAAGACGGACTATCGGTAACAAATGCCTGCCGGAAACAAGAGTAAGGGTCGTGTAGCAAAAAAAGAAAAAAATTCTGCTACACACAAATCCCGATGTATATGGGTCTGCAAGGATCGTGTAGCAAAAAACGAAGAAGATCTGCTGCACAAAGAAAGGAACAGGATATACGCCTCCCTCTTTGAGGGAGGGAGTACAACTTGCAAATATACTGATCAAATCAGCTTTTCCTTAGTTTGTCGGTGCTACCGGTCTTCTTTCGGAAGGGTGATGAAATACCATATCGCAAATGGCACTGTCAGCGGGAAAGATATGAGCAGCGCCAGAGGCTGGGCTTCCTGTATGCCTGCCAGCCCCCGCAGCTTCGACATTATGATTATGAGGGGTATGAGAAGCAGTCCCCCTCTCAGGGATGACATAACGGAGGCACCCAGCCTTTTCCCCGTGCTCTGGAACATCATCTCCACCGCCATGCAGAAGGGGAGCACCACCTGTGACAGTGCCTGGAGCCGCAGCGCCCTTACACCTGTTTCCGCCACCGCAGGGTCGTCACGGAAAATGCGGATGAGAGGCTCCGCAAACACTATGAGCACCACGCTGCCCGCTATGATGATAGTCTCGGCAGCGATCACCGTAAAAACGAAAGCCTTTTTGAGCCTGCTGTATTTCCCTGCACCGTAGTTGAAGCCGGACACAGGCTGAAAACCCTGTCCGATGCCGATGGCAATGGAAAAGGAGAAGAACGCCACCCTTGAAACTATGCTCATGGCTGCCACTGCCGCATCACCGTAGAGAGCACAGGCGGAATTGAGTATCACCGTGGAAGTGCTGCTGAGCCCCTGCCGCAGGAGGCTGGGGAAGCCCGTTGCCATGATGTTTAGCAGCATGAGGACATCGCATCGGGGCAGGTCGCCGAGGTACAGCTTTGATTCGGTTTTGCCTGTGAGGAACATTGACAGGAGTATGCACCAGCTCACAAGCTGGCTCACCGCCGTGGACAGCCCCGCTCTGGAAATACCCATGCCGAAGACGAACATCAGTATAGGGTCGCAGACCATATTGAGGATGCCGCCCGTCATCAGCCCCACCATTCCCAGAAATGCCCGTCCCTCATAGCGCAGGATGTTGTTCATGGTGAAGGATGAGCTCATAAAAGGCGCTGCGATAAGGATGTAGGAGATGTAGGTCTTTGCATAGGGGGCGATGGTGGGTGTACTGCCCAGAAGCGTCACTATGGGGTCAAGAAAGGCAAAGCCCGCAATGCTTATGATAAGTCCGCACACAAAGGATGATGTTACCCCCAGTACAGCGTGGAGCGATGCCTTTTCCGTGTCACGGCTCCCCAGCAGCCTTGCGATTATGCTCCCCGACCCCTGCCCGAACATAAAGCCGAACGCCTGTATTATGGACATGAAGCCGAAAACTATGCCCACCGCTCCGCTGGCGGAGGTGCCGAGCTTCCCCACAAAGGCGGTGTCCGCCAGGTTATAGATATTTGTCACCAGCATAGATATTATGGTGGGTACGGAAAGTGAAAGTATCAGTTTTGATACGGGGGTGGTTATCATTTTTTTGTATTGTGTCATCTTATTTACCTATTATCCCTTTTATCTTCAGTATACTCTAATCATACACCATTACACAGCTTTAGTCAAGTCGGTCCGGCGGGCACTATCCGCCGGGAGCCTTTAGGAGGGGGCTCCCGGCTTTTTTATTGTCTGTCGGTGCACTCCCTTAGTCGGTCGGCAGCAACGGCAGACACTTCTTAGCCTCCCTCTCTGAGGGAGGGAGTATTCCCCGTAATAAGAAAAATTACCGAGCCCGTATGTAAAGGCATGACACACAGAAATATACGGGTGCCTGCGGGCGCTGCCCGCCCTTTGTTTCTCTGCATGATGCAAACAGAAAAAATTTTTTGAAAACAGAGAATTTTTTTTGAAGATCTGCAAATATCTTGCAAAGATGGGTATGGTAGAATGTAATCACAGCAAAGGGAAACACCCTTACAAAAACAAATCAAATCAAACAAATGTCTTAAAGGAGGACAACAAAATGAAAAACACAAAAAGAACCATAACAAGCATAGCAGCATTATTCCTTACAGCAGTTACCATGGTGTCCACAGCCGCACCGGTATCGGCAGTGACAGTTCCCGAAGTTAATAATAAGGGAGGCATCTTAAGCGACGACTTGAGATCGAAAGAACCTGTCAAGCCCGGAGAGTGGAGATACGATCCCGAGACCGGCATACATGGAGATTATGATTACTGGCGGCGCAAGAAGATACGTCAGGACAACTGGCGGAAATACGCTGATTACAATAAGGTAAAAGGCACCAAGAAGACGATATATATCGAAAACTCGGGATTTTTCCATGCAAAGAATGTTAAGCTCTACGGAAGAAAGTGCCTGGGCATTGATGATAATGACGGAAGCTGGATACTGGGCAAATGGGAGCAGATTAATTCAAATCAATCTATACACGCCAGTGAGGTGTACAAATATACCGTTGACGGAGAGTATATGTGCTTCGCCTTCAGCTATGATATCACATGGGGCACCGACTTTCCCTACAGCGGAGTCTTTTTGGATCAGAATTCAAAGTACTTTGCGAAGGACTGGAAAAAGCTCGAAATCGCAATGTGGGGTGCAGTCAGGACCGGGTGCATAACTATTGATGTGGATGACAGCACCATAGTACATGAGACCAACTGCGGTTCTCACAGCGAATGGAAGCCCTGAGGTCGGCACGGCCGACTGCGACCCGGTCGGTACGACCGACTGCGGCCTTGTCGGCACAGCCGACAGCGATCCGTTGATGACTCTTTCCGAAACCTCTTAAAACAGGTTCGGTAATATTTCAAAAAAAACAAATCAACAAAATATATGCGGGAGCCTTTAGGAGGGGGCTCCCGCCTTGTTTTTTGCCCGTCGTTGTTCGGCAGCAACGGCAGAGTATTCCCCGTAATAAGAAAAGTTACCGAGCCCGTATGTAAAGGCATGACACACAGAAATATACGATACTAATTTCTGACCGATGTATAGACAAGAAACAAGCCGCAAATGCTTGAATATAAGGGATTTGAGGCTTGGAGATCGTCTATACATCGAGGAAGAATTAGTATGAATGCCTGCGGGCGCTGCCCGCCCTTTGTTTCTCTGCATGATGCAAACAGAAAAAATTTTTTGAAAACAGAGAATTTTTTTGAAGATCTGCAAATATCTTGCAAAGGTGGGTATGGTAGAATGTAATCACAGCAAAGGGAAACACCCTTACAAAAACAAATCAAACAAATGTCTTAAAGGAGGACAACAAAATGAAATACACAAAAAGAACCATAACAAGCATAGCAGCATTATTCCTTACAGCAGTTACCATGGCATCCACAGCCGCACCGGTATCGGCAGTGACAGTTCCCGAAGTAAATAATAAGGGAGGCATCTTAACTAACGACAACAGAGAACCTCTCAAGCCCGGATACTGGAGATACGATCCCGAGACCGGCATACATGGAGATTATGATTACTGGCGGCGCAAGAAGATACGTCAGGACAACCAGTGGAAATACGATTATTACAATAAGGTGAAGGGTACCAAGAAGAAGATCAGCATCTTGAACTATGGATTTTTCCATGCAAAGAATGTGAAGTTCTACGGAAGAAAGTGCCTTGGCATTGATGATAATGACGGAAGCTGGATACTTGGCAAATGGGAGCAGCTGAATACAGATACATCTGTACACGGCGCTACCGGATATAACTTTGATATTTCCGGAGAGTATATGTGCTTCGCCTTCAGCTATGATATCACATGGGGCACCGACTTCCCCTACAGCGGAGTCTTTTTGGATCAGAATTCAAAGTACTTTGCGAAGGACTGGAATGAGATCGAAATTTCGATGTGGGGTGCAGTCAGGACCGGGTGCATAACTATTGATCTGGATGAACGCACCATAGTACATGAGACCAACTGCGGTTCTCACAGCGAATGGAAGCCCTGAGGTCGGTACGACCGACTGCGACCCCGTCGGTACGACCGACAGCGAACTTGCAGGCACCGGGTCGGCACAGCCGACAGCGATCCGTTGATGACTCTTTCCGAAACCTCATAAAACGGGTTCGGTAATATTTCAAAGAAAAAACAAATCAACAAAATATATGCGGGAGCCTTTAGGAGGGGGCTCCCGTCTTGTTTATTGTCTGTCGGTGTTCGGCAGCATCGGCAGACACTTCTTAGCCTCCCTCTCTGAGGGAGGGAGTATTCCCCGAAATAAGAATAGTTACCGAGCCAGTATGTATAGGTCAAGGAAAGAGTCATCAACGGGTGCCTGTCGGTGCTGCCGACTTGGTATAATGACTAAAAAAATCCACACAAATTTGTGCAGAACAGCAAGGGGATTTTGTGCAATGTGCAAAGGTCTTGCAAATGATAGGATGATATAATAGAGACACAGCAAAGGGAAAGACCCTTGCACAAAAGATGATACAAACAAATAAACAAATGTCTTAAAGGAGGACAAATAAATGAAAAACAACAAAAGAACAATAGCACTTATAGCTTCACTTTTCACAGCAGCAATGATAACGACGGGCGCTGCTGCAGCTCCTGTCTGTGCGGAAACGGTAAAGCCGGATGACATTGCAAAGTATGCAAGCAGCGTTTCGGCAACGTCACAGGATGAGCAGGCGAAACTGCAGGAGATGCTGCAGCACCGCATCACCGTGCATTTAGGGCGTTCGCAGTGGTTTGAAGCCAAGAGCGCCAAGCTCTATGGCAGACAGGTCAAGGGCTTTGATGCAAACGGGAATTACATTCTGGGTCCCTGGGAACTGATCCATGACGGGGCAAAGGAGTTCCATCATAAGTTTGAGATCAGGGGGACATATGTAATGTTCGGCTATACTCTGGATGTTATCTGGGGTACGGATTTCCCTTACAGCGGAGTATTCTGGGATAATACCGGTGCAAGGATGAACAGCATCTACATAGACTACGGCGGAGGATGCAGGAACGTCAATATCAAGATAATGGCTGTATACACGGAAGCAGGCGACAACTACAAGACGGAAAAAAGACGTGAAGTTGTGAACGAGAAGAACTGCTCAGCCCACAAGGAATGGAAGCCCAACTATATAAACTTAGCATCCGACATAAAGTACCTTGACAAAGAAAACAGATTCGGATACGAAGACTACCCGGATTAACACATCAGCAATAAATACATCAGAAGTAAAAAGTACAGCGGGAGCCTTCAGGAGGGGGCTCCCGAATTTTTGTCTGTAAAAGTCACAAGAAACGCCCTTTCAATTTATGTAAAATGACATTGATTTTTTCTTGCATCTGCAAATAATCTGCAAAGATGGGTATGATATAATGAGGTCACAACAAAGGGAAACACCCCGTACAAAAACAAATCAAATCAAAAAATTGTCTTAAAGGAGGACAACAAAATGAAAAATACAAAGAGAACAGTTACAAGCATAGCAGCAGCAATACTTACCATGGCTTGCATGGCATCCACCTGCGCAGCAGTATCCGCAAATGAATTCATACCGCCTGCAAAGGCTGCCGCAGCATCAGCTTCCGATATGACCGACGGATGTCAGATGCACACTCGTGAATACGACCTGACAATAGAGAGGCTCAACAAAATGTGCAGCCGTTCGATAGATGTGAAGATCACTCACAATGGCTTTTACAGACAAAAGTCCATTAAGCTTTACGGAAGAAAGGCCATCGGCGCAAAGGAGGACGGCTCATACATACTGGGCAGCTGGGAGCTCATAGACAGCCGTAAGGACAATGCGAAGGGCATCAGCAATAATATAGATCTTCATATCGACGGTGACTATGTGATGCTGGCATACAGCTTCGACATAGTCTGGGGAACGGATTTCCCGTACAGCGGCGTGTTCTGGGATGCCACCCGTGGTGACAAGAAAGGCGCAGAGCTGAAGAGCGTGGAGATCACCACGGACGGCACTATAAGAAATGCTGATATTGAATTCGAGATACAATACTACAAGTCCGATAATAACTATAATCATCCTTATATTTTCGGGCAGAAGTTTGTCAACTGCGACTCTCACAGCGAATGGAAGCCCTGAGGTCGGCACGGCCGACTGCGACTATGTCGGTACGACCGACTGCGGCCTTGTCGGCACAGCCGACAGCGATCCGTTGATGGCTCTTTCCGAAACCTCTTAAAACGGGTTCGGTAATTTTTCAAAGAAAAAAAGCAAATAAAGAAACTATATCATTAGCAGAGTTACCGAGCGGTAAAGTAAAGATACGACATACAGAAATATACGGGCGGCTGTCCGCCCTGCGGACCGGGAGCCTTTAGGAGGGGGCTCCCGCCTTGTTTATTGTCTGTCGGTGTTCGGCAGCACTGACAGGCACTTCTCATACTGATTTCTGACCGATGTATAGACAAGAAACAAGCCGCAAATGCTCGGATATAAGGGATTTGAGGCTTGGAGATCGTCTATACATCGAGGAAGAATTAGTATCAGCCTCCCTCTCTGAGGGAGAGGGTATTCCCCGAAAAAGCCATATTCAAGGCATAAGCAAAAGCACGACACAGGCAGATAATATCAATAACATATGCAGAGTTACCGAGCCCGTTTGTAAAGGTCAAGGAAAGAGTCATAAACGGGTGGGTGCGGGCACTGCCCGCCGTGCCGACCGAGTGGCTGTCCGCCCTGCGGACCGGGTGCCTGTCGGCGCTGCCCGTCGGGTTATAGGTGTGGCTTATAACACAAACTAAATTTTATATATTTGACAAATGGCAGGATGGAGGTTAAAATAGTTAATGTCCACAGGGGAGACCCGAGGACAGGACATCATGATGAGACATCGGGAAAAGACAAAAGGAGAGAGTACGGCATTTTCCCTCTCTCTCCAAAAAAAGAAGGAAGCAAGATGAAGAAAATAAAAACTGCTTTATCACTCATACTTTTTGCCTGTATCATGACCGCATGCCAGAATGCGGGGGCTGCAAAGGCTTCGGGTGATGCACAGAACGCCGAACGAATGCAGCAGGAAGAGACCCAAACTTCACAGAGCACAGCCGAAAAGGACTGCTGCAAGGATGAAGAAAAGGGCAGCTGCTGCGAGGACGAACAGGAAGACTGCTGCAAGGACGAAGAAAAAGAGGACTGCTGCGAAGAAGAAGGGCAGAATGACTGCTGCGATGAGGAAGACCCGGAATATGCGGATGTGCCCGACTGCTGCGCAGAATGAAACAACATGATATGACAGAAGGAAAGTGTTTGAAATGAAGAAAAAGCTGATCTCAATAATACTTACGGCTGCACTGGCAGTCACTGCGGGAGCCTGCTCCGCACCATCCGCAGGCAATGTATCCGCCGATACCACCCCCGCCGCACAGACGGATGCGGCACCACAGGGCAGCGCTCTTGAAAAAACGGAATTCGGTCTGGGATATCTCAATTCCACTGCCCACCTTCTGGGATTTGTGGCACAGGAAGAGGGCTATTTTGCAGAGGAAGGTCTGAATGTTACGCTCACTCAGTTCTCATCTGCCGCAGAGCTTGCGAACGGTCTTGAATCCGGAAAGCTGGATGTGGCGTTCATAGGCTCCGTTCCCTCCCTTACCTTCCAGTCACAGGGACACGACCTGACTATTTTCGGCGGCGCCATGACCAACGGACACGGCTATGTCATAAAGCACGAATTCAACACCGAGGGCAAAAAGGGCGTTGAGCTGCTGGTGGACAGGAATGTGGCTTCCGTGAAGAACAGCGTGCAGGATGCAGAGCTGCAGATACTCCTCAAAAATGCCCACATACAGATAGGGGATGGGGAGGGTCAGGTACACATAGTTTACTTTGACAGCCAGAAGGATGCCTATGCAGCACTTGCAAACGACAGCATAGATGCAGCTTCCGTTTACTCCCCCTATGCCTCCCTTGCTCAGTCTCAGGGATACGACATAGTTTACCGCTGCTCCGAGGAGGAGGCACTCAAAAACCAGCCCTGCTGCCGACAGGTGGCATCCACTCCCAACCTTGCAGCAAATCCAAATTCCTACAAGGCTTTCGAGCGTGCTCTTATAAAGGCGTACAAGTTCACCCAGGAAAATGAAGAGGGCACCATAGCGGATGTAAAGAAGTACATTGACATAGATGAGGAGTTCATACGCACCGAGGTGTACGGCGGCTACGGCACATCCGTTCCCGACCCGGACAAGCAGGGCACAAAGGCTCTGAAGGACAGCATAGTGGAGCTGGGGTACACCGAGGACTATGATATAGACAAGCTGTACAACACGGACGTCTACAAAGAGGCTCTTGACAGCCTGCTCGCAGAAAAGCCCGATGATGCAGTGTACAAGCAGCTCAAGGAGCACTTCGACCAGTACGAATAAGACAGCATACAACTTAGATCGACAGAACAGACTTGACATTGATCTGCGGATCCCGTCCCAATAGGGGCGGTATCCGCCAAGACGAGTTACAGGACAGGCAAAAAGACAGCAAATAAGGAAGAAAAGCGGGTGTCGGCAATGAAGATAGAGTTAGACCATGTGACTGTTGACTACGAGGAGAAGAACAGGAGCTTTACAGCTCTGAAGGATGTTTCCTTCGGTGTGGAGGACGGAGAATTTGTGAGCATAGTCGGAGCATCCGGCTGCGGCAAGTCAACTCTCCTCAGCGTTCTCGAAGGAGTATACAACAGGTTCACGGGCTCCGTGAGCATAAACGGCAGCCCCGTGAACGGTGCGGGGACTGACAGAGGAGTGGTGTTCCAGCATTATTCCCTGTTCCCGTGGATGACCACCCGCTCAAACATCGCCTTCGGCATAAGACAGGTGAGGAAGGATCTTTCAAAGAAGGAACGTCTTGCGCTTGCGGATGAATACCTGAACAAGGTGGGTCTTGCGGGCTACGGCGGGAAATATCCCTCACAGCTTTCGGGAGGTATGCAGCAGAGAGCTGCCATTGCCCGTGCACTTGCGATGGATACGGACATACTCCTCATGGATGAGCCTTTCTCCGCAGTTGACCCCAAGAACAGGAAGGAGCTTCAGGAGCTGCTTCTCAGGCTCTGGGAGGGCGAGGAGAGAAACGGCAGGAGAAAGACCGTGGTCTTTGTCACCCATGACATAGATGAGGCTATACTCCTTTCCGACCGCATAGTTGTGATGACATCCCATCCGGGCACGGTGGCGGAGATACTGAGTGTCCCCTTTGCCCGCTCCGGCAGAGGATCCCACCTGCGTGAAGAACGCTCCTACTCCGGTTTCAGGGAGAAGATAATGAGCATATTCCGTGGTGAGGTCTATAACAGGATAGGCGGCGAGGAGGTCGTGATATGACTGCGAAACAGCGGTTCCTCTGCCCGGTGCACATACTTTTTGCCATAGCACTTGCAATAGTTCTCATACCCGGAAAGGGGACGGACAAATACGGCGTTTACCTTGTTGGCTTCCTGCTGATACTGGAGGCGCTGACCCTTGCGGTCTCTGCTTTTGTTAAGAAAAAGCCCTCACTGGATGTGTTTCTGGATATAATCGGCTTTCTGTATGTTTTCCTCGGCGGCTGGACCCTTGCCACCGTCAAGCTGAAACTGCTGCGGGAAGCCCTTTTTCCTCCTTTCGGCACCATTCTCCACCAGTTTGTGGAGGACAGGGATAAGATAGCCGTGAACATAGCCTCCTCCGTGGGGATAATCATACAGGGCTTCCTGCTGGCTGTGGTGGTCGCCATCCCTCTGGGGCTGGTCATAGCCTCCAATCTCAGGGCGGGGAATGCTGCCACCTACATCACAAAATTCTTTTCCTCCATTCCCCCTATCGTGTACATACCCTACGGCATAGCACTGCTGCCCACTTTCCGCAGCGTTTCGGTGTTCGTCATATTCCTTGCATCCTTCTGGCCCGTGTTCGCCTCTACCATGAGCGGGGTCATGAGCGTTGACAAGAAAGTTCTGGATTCCGCAAAGGTGCTCAATGTCTCAAAGCCCACCATGCTTTTTGAGATACTTCTGCCCGCCTCGTTGGGTCAGATATTCCTGGGGTGCAATCAGGGGCTCTCCGTTTCCTTTATACTCCTCACCTCTGCGGAGATGATAGGAGCAAGGGACGGTATGGGCTACTATGTGAAGAACTATTCGGATTTCGGCGACTACACAAGGACCATCGTGGGACTGCTGGTCATCGGTGGGGTGGTCATAGCTGTCACTTTCCTTGTGGGCAGGCTGCAGAAATTCCTGTTAAGGTGGAGATGATATGAGCACAAAAGAGATAATATGGATAGGCAGAGGCGGACAGGGCGCATTCACAGCCGCAAAGCTCATGGGTGCCGCCTGTACGGAGGGATATTCCCTTGCCTTTCCCACCTTCGGCCCCGAACGCAGAGGGGCTCCTGTGAGAGCCTTCACAAAGCTGTCGGACACCCCCGTGACAGACAGGAGCCAGACTGCGGCGGCAGACTGTATCGCCGTTCTGGACAAGACCCTTTTCACCCCCGAACTTTTTTCCCTGCTAAAAGAGGGAGGAAAGCTCATAGTAAATTCGGCGGATGAGACAGAGGGGGCTGTTTCCTTTGATGCGGACAGCACAGCCGCAGAGCTGAGGCTGCCGGTGGTGAACACTGTCATGCTTGCCTATGTGGGGAAGCTGACGGGGCTGATCACAAAGGAGCAGATATTTGCCGCCATAGACGGATATATGCCCGAAAGGCTGCGGGAGAAGAACAAAAAAGCAGTGGAACGGGTATTTGAGGGGTGAGAAAATGAAGCCGTATCTGAGAGAGAAAAAGAGCTTTGCTTTTGAAGATATACCGGAGGATACCTGCTTTGAGGCAGGTTACCTTGTGACGGTAAATTCCGGCTGGAGGAGCAGGACACCGCAGATCGATAACGAAAAGTGTATCGGCTGCGGTCAATGTTATCTGTACTGCCCGGACGGGGTGATCGCAATGGACGGGAAAACACCAGTTATAGACTATGATTTCTGCAAGGGCTGCGGCATATGCGCAAAGATATGCCCCAAGTCCGCAATAGAACTGAGGTGAGGAAATGAAGCGCTTTTTGTCCGGTGATGAGGCTTTTGCGGAGGGCATACGCCTTGCCTGTCCCGATGTTATATCGGCATACCCCATAACACCTCAGACCGTGGTGGTGGAAAGGCTTTCGGAAATGGTGGAGGACGGCTCCCTTGACAGTGAATTCATACACGTTGAGAGCGAACATTCAGCCCTTTCCTGCGCAATAGGCGCATCCGCTGCGGGAGTGCGCACCTTTACAGCCACATCCTCACAGGGGCTTCTGTATATGGCGGAGGGACTGCCCTATGCGGCAGGCGGACGCTTCCCTGTGGTGATGATGAATGCAAACCGTGCCACAGCCCTGCCCTGGAACATCTACGGTGATCAGCGTGATTCCCTTGCCCTCCTTGACACCGGGTGGATACAGGAATATGCCGCAGATGCGCAGGAGGCTCTGGACATGGCGGTCATGAGCTATTACATAGCAGAGCACAGGGATGTTTCAACTCCCTTTATGGTGAACCTTGACGGCTTTGTTCTCACCCATACCTACGAGAATGTGGACATACCTGACAGAGAGAGGGTGCGGGAGTTCCTGCCGCCCTATGAAACGGAGAACTGCTTTGATTTTGAGCACCCGAAGAACATCGGCTTCTCTGCGGGGCCGGAAACGAACTTCATCTTCAAGTACAAGGAGCACAGAGCCTTTGAAAGAGCCATCCACGTTATAAAGGAAGCCGAAAGGCGCTTCGGGGAGCTTTTCGGCAGGAAGTACACGGGTCTTGCGGAGGAGTACCTGACGGAGGATGCGGACTATGTCATCATCACTCTCGGAACAGCGGCGGGGCTTTGCAGGACCATTGCGGACGAGCTGCGCCGTGAGGGTGTAAAGGCGGGAGTGCTGCGCATACGCTATATGAGACCCTTCCCCAATGAGGAGATAGCAAGGGCGCTGAAAAACGCAAAGGCAGCGGCGGTGCTTGAAAAGGACATTTCCTTCGGCAATGCGGGAACGGTCTATGTGAATGTGGCTGCTGCCCTGCAGTGGGCAGGTGTGAGCACTCCGCTGTATGACTTTGTGGGCGGTCTCGGCGGAAAGGACATCACTCACGCAGACATAAGGAACATCTATGAGTCCATGGGGAAAGGCGCTCCCCGTGTTACATTTATGGGGATCGGGGTGGAATAATGGCTATCACGGCTAAAAACCTTGACAAAAACGAATATTTCTACGGTCACAAGGCCTGTGCGGGCTGCGGCGGCTCCCTTGCGGTGCGTGCGGCTCTCAAAGTGCTGGGTGAAAAAAGCGCTGCGGTGCTGCCTGCGGGCTGTATGTCGGCGGTAGGCTTCAACTTTCCCCAGCTTTGCTTCGGGAACAATGCCATCATCTCCATGTTTGCGGGGACGGCTTCCATGCTGACAGGTGTGGAGGCGGGGCTTCGCCGCAGAGGGATAAAGGACTTCCATGCGGTGGGCTTTGCGGGTGACGGCGGCACTGCGGATATAGGCATACAGGCGCTTTCGGGAGCTATCGACAGGGGAGACGACATCATATACATATGCTACGACAACGAGGCATATATGAATACGGGCATACAGAAGTCGGGGCTCACTCCCTTCGGTGCCAGGACCACCACCACCCCTGCGGGGAAGAACATAAGAGGGAACATCCGCCCGAAAAAGAATATGTTCGAGATAGCGGCTGCCCATGACATCCCCTATGCTGCCACGGCTACCATAGGCTATATAAACGACTTCATGGAAAAGGTGGATAAGGCATCCCGTATAAAGGGAACGAAGTACATCCATGTGATAGCCCCCTGTCCCACCGGCTGGGGCATACCCGTTGATGCCACTGTTGAGGCTGCACGGGAGATAGTGGACTGCGGGCTGTGGTATCTTGCGGAGTACGAGAACGGGGAATTTAAGATAAACCGTGATCCCGGAGAATTTACCGATCCCGCAGAGTACCTGAAGAAGCAGGGCCGCTTTAAGCACTTGACAGATGAGGATGTGGATGTTATAATCAAGTCAAGAGACAAAAAATGGGAAAAGATAAGGAGAGAGTGGAAATAATGCCATCACTATCAAGCAGGACCGCAGGATTTACGGATTCGGTGATACGCCGCATGACAAGGATATCCGCAAAGTACGGAGCGGTGAACCTTTCACAGGGATTCCCTGATTTCGAGCCCCCGAAGGAGATAACCGACAGGCTGGCGGAAGTGGCAAAAGAGGATTTCAACCAGTATTCCATTACCTGGGGAGCACAGAATTTCCGTGAGGCGCTGGCGAAGAAGCACGAGCGCTTTTCCGGGCAGAAGGTGGATCCCAACTCCGAGATATGCGTCACCTGCGGCAGCACCGAAGCCATGATGGCTGCAATGCTTTCCGTCACCAACCCCGGTGACAAGGTGGTGGTGTTCTCCCCGTTCTACGAAAACTACGGAGCTGATACCATCCTTGCCAATGCAGAGCCCATATATGTGCCCCTTGTGCCGCCCTCCTACGATTTCGATCCGGAGGTGCTGGAGGATGCTTTCAGGCAGAGACCGAAGGCTGTCATCCTGTGCAACCCCTCGAACCCCTGCGGTAAGGTGTTCACAAGGGCGGAGCTGGAGCTTATAGCCGACCTTGCCAAAAGGTATGACAGCTTTGTGATAACGGATGAGGTGTACGAGCACATCATATATGCGCCCAATGTCCACACCCACATCTCAGTCCTTGAGGGCATGAAGGAGCGCACCATACTCTGTTCATCCCTTTCAAAGACCTATTCCGTGACGGGGTGGAGACTGGGGTATATCATATCATCCCCTGAGATAATAGACACGGTGAGGAAGGTGCATGATTTCCTTACGGTGGGCGCTGCCGCACCGCTCCAGGAAGCGGCGGTTACGGGTCTGCTGTTTGGTGACGGATACTATAAGGCACTTGCGGATAAGTATGCCCACATGAAAAAGCTGTTCACCGACGGTCTCGACCGCATAGGCATCCCTCACAACGACCCCCAGGGAGCTTATTTCATCATGGCGGACATTTCGGAATTCGGCTATAAGGACGATCTGGAATTCTGCGAGAAGCTGGCGGAAAAGGTGGGAGTGGGTGCGGTGCCCGGCTCCAGCTTTTTCAGAGAACCTGAAAACAGGTACATACGCTTCCATTTTGCCAAGAAGGACGAGACACTCTATGAGGCTCTCAACAGGCTGGAAAGGATAAAGTCCGTTTTCTGATATCCGTATGAAAAGTTACCGAGCCCGTGTGTAAAGGTTCCGATGAAAGAGATCAACGGTTGCCTGCGGGCGCTGCCCGCCTGCCGAACAGAAAAAAATATGATTGTAAGCGCTTTCATTTCGAAGGCGCTTTTTTGTTGCCTGTACATTGGTAAAAATCAACAGAATCAAGGCTGATATATTATATAAATAAACATATTTTTCCAAAGGGATTGACAAAGAGAAAGGCCGATTGTATAATGGATTTTAAATATATTTGTAAGCGTTTACAATAAAAGGAGGTCATATGAGTCGTTCAACACTTATGAACAGGGGGCGTGCCGCTGCTTCGGAAGAGGAGCTGTACAGCGGCATGGAGCGCAGACTGCGTTCAGGACAGAGAGGCGGCTGTCCCGCAGAGCTGGCACTGTCCTTCCTTCATGTCTGTCATGCTCAGTCCTGCGGGAAATGTACTCCCTGCCGCATCGGTCTGGGACAGCTTAAAAGCCTTATAGAGTCGGTGCTGGAGGGAAAAGCCTCAGAGAACACTCTTAAACTCATAGAAAGCACGGCAGAGAGCATTTACCTTTCAGCCGACTGTGCCATAGGCTACGGAGCCGCTCATATAGTGCTCAAAAGCATAAAGGGCTTCAGGGACGATTATCTGGAGCATATCCGTCACGGCAGGTGTGTCACGGGCGCCGACAGACCTATCCCCTGTGTGGGAGGATGTCCCGCAGGGGTGGATATACCCGGTTATGTGGCACTGGTGCATGAGGGGCGCTGGGGCGATGCGGTGCAGCTCATACGAAAGGACAACCCCTTCCCCGCCGTCTGCGGACTTATATGCGAGCACCCATGCGAGATGCACTGCCGCAGAGGTCTTGTGGACGATGCCGTGAATATAAGGGGCTTGAAGAGATTTGCGGTGGAACATGAGGGAGAGGCACGGCTGCCGGAGAAATACCCTGCCACAGGGAAAAAGGTGGCTGTGGTGGGTGCAGGCCCCTCCGGTCTTACGGCGGCCTATTATCTGTCCGTAATGGGTCATGAGGTGCAGGTCTACGAGCAGAGAAAGCTCCCGGGCGGGATGCTCAGGTACGGGATACCCGGCTACAGACTGCCACGGGAAGTGCTGGACAGTGAGATAGCGACGCTTAAAAGGACGGGCTTTGAGATAGTCACCGATGTGAGCGTGGGGAAGGATATCTCTCTGGAGAAGCTGCGCTCGGAAAACGATGCGGTGTATATATCCATAGGAGCCCACACGGGTCAGCGGCTCGGTATAGACGGTGAGGATGCAGAGGGCGTCCTCTCGGCTGTGGAGATGCTTCGCATGATAGGCGACGGAGAGCGCCCCGACATGAAGGGCTGCGACTGTGTGGTGATAGGCGGCGGAAATGTGGCGATGGATGTGGCACGCTCTGCAGTAAGATTGGGCGCAAAGAGCGTGACTGTGGCTTATCGCCGCCGCAGAGCAGATATGACCGCCCTTGCCGAGGAGATAGAGGGTGCGGTGGCAGACGGCTGCGAGATACTGGAGCTCCACGCTCCCCTGCGCATAGAAAAGGATGAAAAAGGCAGTGTCTCCGGCATATATCTTCAGCCGCAGATACCCGGCGAGATTAAGAACGGCAGACCCACGCCCGTTGCTGCGGACTGTGCCGAGGTGAGGATCCCCTGCAGCCGTGTCATCATGGCGGTAGGTCAGGGCATAGACTCCGCAGAGCTTGCAAAGGAGGGCATATCTGTCAGCAGGGGCAGAGTGTCCGCAGACGATTCCTGTGCCGCTGATAAGGCAGAGGGAGTATTTGCGGGAGGCGACTGCGTTACAGGCCCTGCCACCGTCATCCGTGCCATTGCGGCAGGAAAGACCGCAGCGGCGAATATAGATGAATATCTGGGCTTTGAGCATGAGATAAAAAGTGATGTGGAGCTTCCCGAGGTGCGCTTCTCCGACGACCGTCCCTGCGGCAGGGTAAACATGAGAGAGCGGCCCGCGGCAGAGCGTGCAAAGGACTTTGAACTTATGGAATACTGCATGACCGAGGAGGAGGCACACCGTGAATCGGGCAGGTGTCTCCACTGTGACAGGTTCGGCTGTGGCGTGTTCAGGGGAGGGAGGAAAGAAAAATGGTAAATGCGGTCATAGACGGGAAGAAGGTAAGCGTTCCCGAAAACACTCCCATACTTGAAGCGGCAAGAGCTGCGGGCATAGACATACCCACTCTCTGCTACTATAAGGATCTCAACGACATAGGCGCCTGCCGTGTGTGTGTGGTTGAAGCGGAAGGCTGCGAACGGCTGCTCACCGCCTGTAACAACGCCGTTGAAGACGGGATGGTGATACACACCGACAGCCCAAAGGCAAGGAAGGCACGGAGGATGAACGTGGAGCTGATCCTGTCACGGCATGACAGCAGCTGCACCACCTGTGTGCGAAGCGGGAACTGCAAGCTGCAGTCACTGGCAAACGACCTGAACATCACCTCTGTTCCCTTTGAAAAGGAACTGCCCCCCGCAGGAGGGGCGAGCGTCTTCCCGCTGCAGAGGGACAGCTCCAAGTGCATAAAGTGTTTCCGCTGTGTACAGGTCTGCGACAAGATACAGTCGGTGAATATCTGGGACATGACGGAGCAGGGACCCCGTGCGGATGTGGGCGTTTCCCGTGCATACAGCCTTGAGGAGTCGGACTGCGCTCTGTGCGGACAGTGTATAACACACTGCCCCGTGGGTGCTCTCTACGAGCGGGATGACACGGAAAAGGTGCTCAGTGCCATAGACGACCCGGAAAAGACAGTTATGTTCCAGATAGCTCCCTCCATAAGAACGGCATGGGGAGAGTATTTCGGACTGTCCGCCGATACAGCCGATGAACAGCTTCTTGCTGCGGTGCTGCGCCGCATGGGTGCGGACTATGTTTTCGATACGAATTTTGCGGCAGACCTTACCATAATGGAGGAGGGCAGCGAGTTCGTTGAAAAGCTGAAACGCCCCGAGGGAGAGAAGTTCCCATTGTTTACCTCCTGCTGCCCCGGGTGGGTGCGCTTTCTGAAAGCCCATTACCCTGAATTTACGGACAACCTTTCCACAGCAAAATCTCCCCAGCAGATGTTCGGTGCAGTGGCAAAAAGCTACTGGGCAGAGCTTACGGGCACGGATCCCCACAATATATTCTGCGTTTCCGTGATGCCCTGTGTGGCGAAAAAGCACGAATGTGCCCTTGGCAGCATGAATGATGCCTGCGGCGATGCGGATGTGGATGTTTCACTCACCACCCGTGAGCTTGTCCGCATGATAAGGGCAGCCCGCATAGACCCCTCCGCCATGGAGAAGCAGCCCCTTGACCGCCCTCTGGGCACATATACGGGAGCGGGAAATATATTCGGCGCTTCCGGCGGAGTTATGGAGGCAGCCCTCAGATCTGCTCATTTCCTTGTGACGGGAGAGGACCCGGACCCGGATATGTTCAGCGAAGTGCGGGGCATGGAGGGCGTAAAGGAAAGAGTATACGATATCGCAGGAAGAAAGATACGCACTGCGGTGGTAAACGGGCTCGGAAATGCGGATAAGCTGCTCGGAGCCCTGAAAAGCGGCAAAGCAAACTACGACTTTGTGGAGGTCATGGCTTGTCCCGGAGGATGTGTGGGAGGCGGAGGTCAGCCCATCCACGAGGGAGAGTTTATGGCTGCAAAGCGTGCTCCCGTCCTTTACAGGCAGGATAAGGCAAGCTCGCTGCGCTTTTCACACAAAAACCCGGATGTTGCAAAGCTCTATTCCGATTATCTGGAGAGACCCCTTTCGGAAAAGTCTCACCATCTGCTGCATACGGATCATCACGCATGGGATATGCCGGTCTGATACAGATCCTTCCTCGATGTATAGACGATCTCCAAGCCTCAAATCCCTTATATTCGAGCATTTGCGGCTTGTTTCTTGTCTATACATCGGTCAGAGATCAGTATGAGTGATGCTGTCGCTGACCTCTTCGGTGCTGCGCACTGCCGCCCGCAGGAGGGGTCAGCTCCATTGTCAGCTTTATCGCAGACCGTATCCACCGAAAAGGAGGTCATTATATGGAACAGGGAGCTTTGCAGACGGCAGAGCATTCCGAAAACAGATTTCTTGCCGCGGGGGAGATAATGCTCCGCCTGACGCCGCCGAACTACGAAAAGATAAGGGCAGCCAATTCCTTTGAGGCTACATACGGCGGCAGTGAGGCGAATATCGCCCTTGCGCTGGCAAATCTCGGCATAGACAGCAGCTTTTTTACCGTAGTCCCCAACAACAGCCTGGGGAAAAGCGCAGTAAGGATGCTCAGGAGCAATGATGTACACTGCTCTCCCGTCATACTCAGCACACCGGAGGAAACCCCCACCCACAGGCTGGGTACCTACTACCTGGAAACGGGCTTCGGCATAAGGGCGAGCAAGGTGACATACGACCGCAAGCACAGCGCATTTGATGAATATGACTACTCAAAGGTGGATCTTGATGCTCTGCTGGAGGGCTATACATGGCTGCACCTCAGCGGAATAACCCCTGCTCTGGGGAAAAACTGCCGTGATATGATAAGCAGGATAACTGTGAAGGCAAAGGAAAAGGGGCTTACTCTCAGCTTCGACGGGAATTTCAGGAGCAGTCTGTGGACATGGGAGGAGGCACGGGACTTCTGTACGGATATCCTGCCCTATGTTGATGTCCTTCTGGGGATAGAGCCCTATCACCTGTGGAAAAACGAGGAAGATCGCTCCCTTGGGGATGTGAAGGATGATATTCCCCTGCGTCCGTCCTACGAACAGCAGGATAAGGTGTTCCGTGAGTTTGTGAAAAGGTACCCCAACATAAAGTATATCGCAAGGCACGTCCGCTACGCATACAGCGGGAGCGAGAACAGCCTGAAAGCCTTTTTGTGGTGCGGCGGGAAAACCTATGAGAGCAAACTGTTCACCTTCAATATCCTTGACCGTGTGGGCGGCGGCGATTCCTTTGCCGCAGGGCTCATCTACTCCATAATGCACGGTTATTCCCCGGATGAGATGATAAACTTTGCGGTGGCAAGCAGTGTACTGAAGCACACTATACGGGGAGATGCCAACATCACCGATGACGAACAGACCATAAGGGATCTTATGAATACCGAGCATGACATAAGGCGCTGAGGGTGATCCGCAGCCGATACCCTGTTTCCTTTGTAAATGGGATATATAGTCGGTATCAGGATACCGAGAAGGTACAGCGTAAAGTTCAGGTATACGTCAAAAAACAAACAGACATAGTTTATACTGATTTCTGACCGATGTATAGACAAGAAACAAGCCGCAAATGCTTGGATATAAGGGATTTGAGGCTTGGAGATCGTCTATACATCGAGAAAGAATTAGTATTATATCCGCCCTACGGGGCGGCTTTTTTGTGCCTGCGGGTCGTTTTGCGGCAGGGAAGAATTAAGAAACAGTTAAGAAAAAATATGAAACAGATAAGGACTTTTGGGAAAAAGGGGTGTATAATGGGTACAATGAAAGAAAAACACAGGGGGAATATATATGATACTTCGCACGGAAAAGCTCTGCAAATCCTTCTCCAACGGAGGAGTACAGCAGCATGTCATCAAAAATCTTGATCTGGAGATAAACGAAAAGGAATTCACGGTCATCATGGGGGCATCGGGCTCGGGGAAATCCACCCTTCTTTATGCACTTTCGGGAATGGACACGCCCACTCTCGGAAAGGTGTATTTCGGGGACACCAACATCTCGGACTATACAAATGACCGACTGGCAGTGTTCAGGCGGGAAAACTGCGGCTTTGTGTTCCAGAGCATTTTCCTGCTGGACAACATGACGGTTTTTGACAATGTAATGACCGCCGCCCTCGTCCGCAGGAAAAATTCCCCGGAGCTGGTCAAAAAGGCGGAGGAAATGCTGAAAAAGGTGGGCATATCCGAGGGGACATGGAAGAAGTACCCCAATCAGCTTTCGGGGGGAGAGGCACAGAGAGTGGGGATAGTCCGTGCGGTCATAAACGACCCGAAGATACTTTTTGCGGACGAACCCACGGGAAGCCTGAACTCCGCTTCTGCGGCGGATGTGCTGGATATCTTCACCAACCTGAACAAAAGCGGGCAGACCATCGTCATGGTAACTCACGACTTAAAGACCGCCCTCAGGGGCAGCAGGGTCATTTACCTGCGTGACGGTGCGGTGATGGGCGAATACAGAATGCCTTCCTACGGTGAGGATGACATAAAGGCACGCCGTGAGGGACTGCAAGACTTCCTTGACGAAATGGGCTGGTAAGAGGTGTATGTCATGTATAAAATAATGCGTCTGGCATGGACAAACATAAAAAAGCACAAAAAGGAGAGCATATCACTTTTCCTGCTGATAACCGTCTGCATGATGCTCTTTGCCTCCGCACTCTCCACACGGGTAAATGTTTCCCGGATGGCAGAGCACATGGGTGAGATCACCCACAGCAAGGAAAACTACGTTTTTTTCTCAAACGATTCCTTTGATGAACACTACGGTACTCTGCTGGCGGAGGACGAAAATGTGAGCGGTATCGCAGACGTAAACGGGCTGTATTCACTGGGCTCCACATACATCGACAGGAACAATGAGGAGCAGTCGATGTATATGCTTTTCATCACACTGGAGACAGAGAAAAAGTTTGCGGATGCCGAGATAGAGACTACCCTCTCCGATGAGGAGATCGCCGCACTGGAACACCCTGTATTCATGCCCTGGGCAGGACATGATTCCATGGGCTATGAGGTGGGAGATACATTTACCATGATCTACGGCGGCAAGGAATACCCATTTACCGTGGCGGGATTCTTCCCTACCGTACTTTTTCCCACCCCCGCCGGCGGTATGAAGTTCATCATATCCGACGAGGATTACCGGAGCCTTGAGAGGCTGTTAGGAGAGTACAGGGGCTTTGCCTATGAGACAGCTCCGGGCACAGGCTACGATGTGAAAAAGGAGTTTATAGACAAGTGCAGGGACTATTCGGGGAAATCCCTTTACGATACCTTTACAGTATACAAAGAGGAACTGCAGGAACAAGCTACATCATATACAGACATCATAGAACTTGTTATGATAGTGATGTCACTTATCATCATCATTTCCGTGGCACTGGTCATACATATGCACATCACCGGGGACATAAAGGATCAGATGGTGAATATAGGTGTGCTGGAGGCCATTGGCTACACTTCAAAGGATATTGCCCTTTCCTATGGGGCAGAATACCTGATGATCGCCGCTGCGGGCAGTATACTGGGAGGGATATGCTCTCTGTTTTTGTCCCGTGTGCTGTTCGGGATATGCGAGCTGGTATGCGGCACAAGGGGCGAGTACAGCCCTGACCCGATCTTCGGCATAGTTACAGGCATCGGCATATGCCTGATCATAACTGCGGTCGCGCTTGTCCGTGCAGGCATGGTGAGAAGATACCCTGCGGTGAGAGCGCTGCGCAAAGGCACCGCTGACCACCACTTTGCCGCCGACATCCTGCCGCTGAGAAACACGAAGTCGAATGTCCACCTTCGCCTTGCAATGAAGGGCATATTCGGGCAGCTGCGGCAGAGCGTCACCATTATGGTAAGCGTTGCCATTTCCGTGGCGGCAGTGCTGACCATACTGGTATTCCGCAGGTATTTATCCTCGGATATGGGGCTTTTGAAAGGGGTCATGGGAATGGAAATGAGCGAGCTCAATGTGACACTTCAGGTGAGTGCAGACCCCGATGAGGCGGCAGAACAGATCAGGGGCATGGAGGGCGTAAGAAAGGTACTTGCCACCACGAACCTTACAAAGGACTATCTGTCTGCACCTGAACTGAATGACTATCAATTCTTCGTAGTGAGCTACGAGGACTTTGAGGAAACGGAGAACATCTTTCTCTGCGAGGGACGATTCCCCGTACACGACAACGAGATCATGCTGGCAAGGATGAACGGCACAAAATACAATATACACACGGGAGACACTGTGACCCTTGAAAAGAACAAGGCACGCAGAGACTATATCGTGACGGGCTTTGTCACCAGCATAACAAACAACGGTGCGAACCTTTACATGACCCATGAGGGATACAGAGCCATAGACCCTCTGTGGCAGCCTGCGGATATCGGGATATACCTGGAAGAGGGCGTTGACAAGGAGGCCTTCAAGTCTGAACTTACACGCCGCTACGGCAAGACCGTCGCAGATGCGCATAAGGAAAGCGGAGAGGGCGAAGGCAGCCTTGAAGAGAAGCTGCGCCGGAAGGCAGACAAATATATAGCACATATGCTGTCGGTGTACGGTGCGGTGAATGTGGAATACACGGTACAAAGCGGAGACACGGTGGTTACGGGAGGCAGCGACAGCTTCATGATCGCCTCCACCTTAGACTATGCGGAAGTGGCAAGGACACAGCTCGGGGGCTTTATCAGTGCGGTTGGAGGCATGACAGCGCTGTTTATGGTGCTTACCGCCCTTGTGATAATGGGGATAATCTTCATTATCATGGAGCAGGAGGTGCGCAGAGAGTACAGGGAGCTGGGTGTCATGCTCTCGATGGGCTACACCACACGGGAGCTTATGATACAGCTGGCGCTGAGGCTCATGCCTGCGGTGATAGTGGCTGTGATACTGGGCATTGCAGGCAGCAGGGTCATCCTTAATGGGATGTCGGGCTACCTTGGACAGATAATCGCAAGCCCTCTTGTGACAGCGGCGGCATCTGCTGCGGTAGTGGTGTTCTGCTTTGCCTGCGCATATCTGGGAGCAAGGAAGATAAAGGATATTTCCGTTTATGAGCTTATAACTGAGTAGGTGAGATATATGAAGACAGATTTCAGCATGATAGCAGCGGCGGCGGCAGCTTTGTCGGTGATGGGGATGGCGTTCATCCCCGCAGATGCCATTGACATTCCGGAAGAAAAGAAGCCTGCCGTGACGGAGCACAAGGAATATGTGCAGAACATAGGCTCCGTCAGCAAGATGTTCGGCACGGTGGCTGCGATGCAGCTCTATGAACAGGGAAAGCTGGATATAGACCGCCCCGTTTCCGACTATCTGCCCGAATTTACCATGGAGGACGAGCGTTACAAAAACATCACCGTGAGGATGCTGATGGATCACACCAGCGGGCTCATGGGCACCACGTTCTCCGACAGCTTTCTCTATGACGACAGCGACAGCACCTTTCACGACAGCTTTATCAGTCTCCTTTCACGGGAAAGGCTGAAGGATGAGCCGGGAGAGTTCGCATCCTACTGCAACGACGGCTTTACCCTGCTGGAACACGTGGTGGAGAGGGTGAGCGGGGAGAGCTTTACGGACTATGTACAAAAGCACATATGCGTCCCTCTTGGCATGGAGCGCACAGGCACGCCCTGTAATATGTTCGGGACAGAGGATCATGTCCGTGTGCAGGCGGCGGGCACAGACTTCGCCGCAGATTATGTGATGACTCTTGCGAGCGGCGGTTTGCTCTCCACATCGGAGGATCTGAACAGATTCGGCTGCGCCTTCTTCACGGGGAATGAGACCATGCTCTCCGACTCTTCAAAGGAGGAAATGCTTATTCCCGTGGCAAAGGACAGGTTCGAGGCGGCAGGAAACAGCGGCAACGGTCTGGGCTGGGATGATGTGGGGTATGATGACTACGAAAAGGCAGGCATAAGGGTAATGTCAAAGGGCGGTTCTACGCAACACCAGAATGCGGCTCTCTATGTGGCACCCGATGAGGAGATAAGCATCAGCGTGCTGGTGTCCGGGGGGAACGGCAATCTCCCCTCCTACCTTGCGTTGGCACTCCTTGACACTGCCCTTGAGGACAAGGGCATAGAGGTGACGCACGAGGGGCTCCCCGAAATGTCCTTTACGGAGACTGTCCCCGATGAGTACCTGAAATATGAGGGATACTACTCCAAAGGCGGATTTTTAGATACGGACTGCGTGATATACAGGCTCAGTTTCCCCGAAGGGAAATATGCTCTTCTGGAACGGGTCGATGGAAACATAAAGCGTGATGAAAAGTATATGTACACGGGGGAGGGCAGCTTTGTAAGTGTAAAGGAAGGCTCCGACGGGTACAGACCTGACCCGGAACGCAGTGTCATCAGCTTTGTGGAGAAGTACGGCAGGACATACATAGCGGAGGATTCGGAATACAGGGATATGAGCCTGGATATCGTGATGAAAAGCTCCGGCTACCTTATGGAGAAGATGGAGTCTAACACTGTTGACAAAGAAGTGCAGGCTGCATGGGACGGCAGACAGGGCAAATACTATGTATGCAGCCCGAAATACTCCAACACTGTATACAACACGAATCCTGCGCTGAAGCTGCGCACCTTTGAGGAGCTGCCGGGCTACACCAACATGGGAAAGATGACAGACAGCACCCATGCGGTGGTGTACACCTCAATACCGGGAGGAAGAGATTTTACAGATATAGAAGTAAGAGAGCGTGACGGCAGGGAATACATCTGCCTGCTTGAATCAGACTTTGAGGTCATGAGCGAAAGGGATATGCCCTCACTCACGGAAGATATACATGAAGTTGCACTTGAAAAGGGCAGGGCAAAGTGGTATAATATAGGGGAAATGGGCGGAAAGACCATAGTGACCGACATCCCCGGAAACAGCGCAGTATACGTCTACGACAAGTCGGACAATGTGCTGTATTCGAGCTATATGAAAAACTACGGCAATAAGATCATCCTGCCGGAAGAGGGAAAGATAGTGTTCATAGGCGAAGACGGGGGAACGGTGCGCATAAACTGAGCACGACCGAGGTGCAGTATGAACTACCGTGTACTAATGATAGACGACGATGAGACCATCGCCGCCAACACTGCGGAATACTTCAATATTTTCGACATAAAGACAGCCTATGTCACAGGCTTTGAGGCGGCGCTGGAGTTTCTTGAGGAAAACACTGTGTCACTGCTTCTGCTGGACATCAACCTGGGGGACAGGTCGGGATTTGAACTGTGCAGGCAGATACGCAGCCGCTACGATATGCCCATATTCTTCATCAGTGCACGCACGGCGGATGATGATGTGCTGATGGCACTGGGTATAGGCGGGGATGACTACATAAAAAAGCCCTACACCATGAGCATACTTCTGGCAAAGGTGAAGGCGGCTCTCAGCCGATACGAGAACACATCCCGCAGGGGTCAGTATGCAGTCCCCGCCGACGGCATCACCATAAACGGGGAGATGTACCTTGACACACGCTCCCACAGCGTGTGCAGGGGAAAGGAGAGCATACCCCTGAAGGCGATGGAGTTCCGAATGCTGAAATACCTGCTGGAAAACAGGGGAAAGGTCATAAGCAAGGATGAGTTCCTCAAAAACGTGTGGGAGGATGAGTATGTGGGAGAGGGCACCCTCTCCGTACATATCCGCCACCTGCGGGAAAAGATAGAGACTGACCCCAATGACCCGATGCTGATAAAGACAGTGTGGGGCACGGGCTACATAATGGAGGGCTAAGGCATGAAGATACTGCGTGTTTTAGCCCTTGCTGCCGCTGCGGCTGTGCTTTGCGCAGCCGTGTTCCTGCTGACGGCTCAGGGGGATATCAGCAGGGATACGGTGTACATCAACGATGTTACTGAGACCGTAAGGGAGAACCTTGATGACCTGTCGGTGCTGGAAAGGGCATTTCCCGGCAGGGAGATAATGGTGTTCGATACGGAGGGCATATGTATATATCCCGGCGGCTGCGACAAAAAGCTCCGTGATGTGAGGGGCGAAATGCTGTGCCTTGCCGTCACGGATGGCAGTGTGTACTTGGGTACGGCGGCACTGGAGGATCCCGCAAGGGAACAGTATGAGAGTGCCCGCAAAAGGCTGCGGAACGGTGGACTGCTGCTGCTGGCGGTCATGCTTGCGTGCGGGGCTGGCTTCTACGGCTATGTGCAGAAGAATATGATACAGCCCTTTCACGATCTGAGGGGATTTGCGGAGAAAATAGCGGCAGGCGACCTTGACAGCCCTCTTGAGATGACGAGAAGCAATGCTTTCGGGAAATTCACCGAGAGCTTCGACATAATGAGGGAGGAGCTGAAAAGCGCACGGGAGCGGGAAAACGAGCTCAAACGCAGGGAAAAGGAGCTGGTGGCGTCACTTTCCCACGATATACGCACACCGCTGGCGGGGATACGCACCATATGCGACGTGCTCTCCGTAAAGTCCGGGGACGGATATGTGCTTGACAAGGTAGCAACGGTCAGCCGAAAGACCGAGGAGATAGACCTGCTGGTGAGCGACCTGCTCACGGCCTCTCTTGAGGATATGGGGGAGCTTACAGTCTGCTGTACCGACGAACCCGCTTCCGTTCTGGGGGAGATACTGCGCTCCGCCGACACGAAGGATCAGGTGCGGCAGTCGGAGATACCGGACTGTCTTATCAGCATAGACAAAAAGCGCATGGCACAGATAATCAACAACATCCTCGGCAATTCCTACAAGTATGCGGGCACGCCCATTGATGTGGACTATGTTATCAGCGGCGACTTCCTGAAAATGAGCATAACAGACAGCGGTCCCGGTGTAGAGAGGGAGGAGCTGGATCTTATCACGGGGAAGTTTTACAGGGGGCGTAATGCAGCCGACAGGGGAGGCAGCGGACTGGGGCTGTATATAGCTTCGGAGCTTATGGGGAAAATGCGTGGGGAGCTCATATGTTCCTCACGGGGTAAGGGTCTGACAGTGGTGCTGGTGATACTTTTGTCGTGATGCCCGTTCTGCCGCCGTATGAAAAGCTGCCGAGCCCGTAAGTGAAGGGCAAGGGGAGAGACATCAACGGGTGCCCGCCGGGTCGCTGTCGGTCGTACCGACCGCTGCCTGCACATTGTACATAGTTTATCGTATAGGGGCCAATAACAGGGCGGTCTTTGTGCAAAAGACAGATTTTTGAAAGTTTACAATTAAACACTTGCAAATCAGAAACAAAAGGTATATTATATACTCTGACGGTTTTGGTCAAAAAACGGGTTTTTGCAGCAAGACCCATTTGCCATAAAATAATTTTTGCAAGGAGAAAGCATATGTCACTCAAAGATATGAGCCGTGAAGAACTGCTTGCTTTTGCGGCGCAGGCACAGAAGGAATATGATGATTTCAAGGCTAAGGGTCTGAAGCTGGATATGTCCAGAGGAAAGCCCTGCACCGAGCAGCTTGAACTTTCCAAGCCCCTGCTGGATGTTTTTGACAGTTCCTCTGACCTTCACGACAAGGACGGTATAGATGTAAGGAACTACGGCTTTCTCACGGGTATATCGGAGGCAAAGGAGCTTTTTGCGGAGCTGCTGGGCGTAAAGCCTTCAATGGTGATAGTGGGCGGCAACTCCAGCCTGAACCTTATGTACGACAGCGTACAGAGAGCTTATAACTTCGGCGTTTACGGCGGTTCAAAGCCCTGGTGCAGCTGCGGGAAACCCAAGTTCATCTGCCCCGTTCCCGGCTACGACAGGCATTTCGGCGTGACACAGACCTTCGGCATAGAGATGATAAACGTGCCTATGGGTGAGACGGGCCCCGATATGGATATGATCGAGGAACTGGTAAAGGATGAGAACGTAAAGGGTATGTGGTGCGTGCCCATGTACTCAAACCCCGACGGGTACACCTACTCCGATGAGACGGTAGAGCGCATTGCCGCACTGAAGCCCGCCGCAGACGATTTCAGGGTATTCTGGGACAATGCCTACTGCATACACCACCTGGTCGAAGCGGACAAGGCTGACAAGCTGATGAATATCTTCGATGCTGCCGCAAAGTACGGCAATGAGGATATGATCTACGAATTCGCATCCACCTCAAAGATCACCTTCCCCGGTGCGGGCGTGGCTGTGATAGTTTCCTCCGAGAACAACACACAGTTCATCACAAAGCAACTGTCCATGCAGAATATCAGCTATGACAAGGTAAATCAGCTCCGCCATGTGCGTTATTTCGGCAGCGCAGAGGGTCTCAGGGACTACATGAACAAGCACAGAGCCATTCTGGCACCTAAGTTTGAGCTGGTGTCGGATATGCTGGAAAAGGAACTGGGAGGACTTGATATCCTTCGTTTCCACAAGCCCAACGGCGGGTACTTCATATCCGTTTACACCCTTGAAGGCTGCGCCAAGGAGGTATGCCGCCTGTGCAAGGAGGGCGGTGTGGTGCTTACCGGTGCCGGTGCTACCTATCCCTACGGAAACGACCCTGCGGATTCCAACATCCGTCTTTCCCCCTCTTATCCCACACTCTCCGATCTGGAGAAGGCGATGGAGCTGTTTGTTATCAGCGTGAAGCTGGCAAGTGCAAAGAAGCTCGCTGAGGCAATGGGTTGAGCTGTATATCCGAAACAGATCTGCACGGCAGGGCTTCTGCCGTGCTTTTTTGTGCTTGCGGCACTGAGCATTCAGGTGAAGGCTTTTTGGGGCACCCTGCTCCATTGTTCAGCTCCCGGGGGGCTTTGCGGAACTCCTTTTTTACATTTGTGTTGCTCATGATAGAATAATTCAAATCGAAGTTTGTTTTGGAGGCAGAAATGAAGAAATATGCTATGCCGATCATTATGCTGGTCGTATTCGAAACGGTCGCAATTACCTTATGGCTGACAAAGAACAATCTGTTCTATCTGTTCAATTTCAGCTACATTGGTCTGTCCATTTCACTTGGTGTTTTTTTGTATATTAAAAAATATAAGTATGCCAGGCGCATTGTTCAACTTCTTGTCGGTCTGTACATGCTTGTCTATCTTGGGTTGATATGTAACGAAAATATGCAGATCGAGGGATTCTGGTATTATCTGTTCACAGGCGTGTTTGAGGCTGCAACAATACATTATGCCGTAGCCAAGATATTCGGACCGCTGATATTTGGACGCGGATGGTGCGGATATGCCTGCTGGACAGCTATGGTGCTGGATTTTCTGCCCTACAAAGTGCCAAAGGAGCCGCAAAGAAAAATAGGATGGATCAGGTATATCACCTTTGCGGCTTCGCTTATCTTTGTTGCAGCATTGTTCCTTGCTCATGTGGGGAACATTGAGAGAATCATGTTCTGGGCATTTATCATTGGTAACATTCTCTATTATACGACAGGGATTATCCTTGCATTTTCCTTCAAGGATAACCGGGCATTCTGCAAGTACATCTGTCCGATCACTGTTTTTCTGAAGCCGATGAGTTATTTTTCTCTGATTCGTCTGAAATGCGATAAGGAGAAGTGTATCTCCTGTGGGAAATGCAAACGTGTTTGCCCGATGAATGTTGATGTGACAGATAATTCAAGGAAACGTAAAAACGGTACAGAATGCATCCTATGCATGGAGTGCGTAAAGAACTGTCCCAAAGACGCATTATGACAACTTCAGGTTTGTACATATAGAAACACTTTTGTAAAAAGGGCTTTGCGGAAAGAGAAAAGCTGATGTGTCAGGCTTACATATGAAAAGCGCTGCGGTTGACAAATCAGAAAAAATATGCTATACTGGAATAAAGTTTTAATATAAGATCAGAGATGATGCACAAAATACGGAAAGGTTGAGTAAAATGGCTTCACACTACAGTTTTTCACAGGTAACACCCCAGATAGAGGCACTTGCGGGACTGGCAGTCAAGAACGGGAACATCGACCCGGAGCTGTACACCAAATACGAGGTGAAAAGGGGACTGCGTGATATCAACGGAAAGGGCGTTCTGGCAGGCCTTACGGAAATATCCGAGATCGTTTCCTATATAGTCGAGGACAGCGAGATGATACCCTGTGAAGGCAGGCTCTATTACAGGGGGTACAACATAAATGACCTGGTGAAGGGGTTCACCGGGGACGGGCGCTTCGGATTTGAGGAGATAACCTATCTTCTGCTGTTCGGACAGCTTCCCGATGAGCGTGCGCTTAACGAGTTCAAGTCGCTGCTGGCGGAGTACAGGCGTCTGCCTACCGCCTTTGTGCGGGATATCATGATGAAATCCCCCTCAAACGACATTATGAACAACATTTCACGAGGGGTGCTCACCCTTTTCTCGTATGATGATATGCCAAACGACACGTCCATACCCAATGTACTGAGGCAGTCGCTGGAGCTTACGGCTCTGATGCCCCTTATCTCGGTTTACGGATACCAGGCAAAGAAGTATCTGAAGGACGGGGAGAGCCTTATACTGCATATGCCCCTGCCGGAGTATTCAACGGCGGAGAACATTCTTCACATCCTGCGCCCGGACTCAAAATTCACCGATCTGGAGGCAAAGGTGCTGGATATGGCGCTCGTTCTCCACGCAGAGCACGGCGGCGGCAACAACTCCACCTTCACCACCCATGTGGTCACCTCCTCCGGGACGGACACCTATTCCGCCATTTCCGCTGCTCTCGGTTCTCTGAAGGGTCCCAAGCACGGCGGCGCCAATGTGAAGGTGTCCCAGATGTTTGAGAACATCAAGGAGAATGTGAAGGACTGGAGGGACGAGGAGGAGGTCTCCGCCTATCTCCTGAAGCTGCTGCGCAAGCAGGCATTCGACCGTTCCGGGCTCATCTACGGCATGGGTCATGCGGTATATTCTATTTCAGATCCCCGTGCTTCCATACTGAGGAGCTATGTGGACAAGCTGGCATCCGAAAAGGGCATGACGGAAGAACTGGAGCTGTACCACACCGTGGAGAAGCTGGCTCCCGCCGTTATCGGCAGCGAAAGGCACATCTACAAGGGCGTTTCCGCCAATGTGGATTTTTACAGCGGCTTTGTTTATTCAATGCTGGGCATCCCTATGGAGCTGTACACCCCTCTCTTTGCCATCGCAAGGATAGTGGGATGGTCCGCTCACCGCATAGAGGAGCTGTCCAACGCCGGCAAGATCATCCGTCCCGCCTACAAGAACGTGGCTCACCACAGAGAATATACTCCCCTGAATCTCCGTGGTGTGGAAATGCACGTCAGCGACTGAGCCGACTGGTACTCGGCGGGGTCGGCAACGCCGACTGGCACTTGATGATCTCCCTTTCCCTGATCCTTACATACGGGTGGTCAGGTCGTTATATTCGGGGAATCCTCCCTCAGTCATGCCTTAGCGGCATGACAGCCCCCCTCCGAGGGAGGTGGCGCACAGCGCCGGAGGGAGTGCTGCGGAAAGAGCGATATGCTTTCTGTTACGGTGTTTTACAGGTATATCACACATCTTCCTTCGGCACATACATAACATACATAAACAAACATCAGGTGACAAAAAACTGCACCTTTGGAGGGTGATCTAATTGAGCCTTGTTATCGGCGCTGTCATTATCCTGCTGATACTCTGGATCCTGGGAGCATCAAAGACCGTCATCTTGTCGGTGATATTCTTCGGCATGATGGCTATGGTGTTCATCAGCTTTGTGGTATTCGTAGTTACTAATATCCGCCTTATCGGTGCAAAGCGGACGGAAGCGGTATATTCCCGCACGGAAAAGAACTACTGGGGCAGTCTTGACAGGATATTCTACACTGTGGACGGTGTGGAATATCCCAACATCTTCCCCGGAGAGGTGGCCTTCAAGGATATCCTCTACAAGACTGATACCCCTGTAAAGGTGCTCTTTACCCGCGGGAAAAATGTGGTGGACAGGAATGCGGAGCTTTGCTGCCGCATAGGGATAGTTGTCACAGCAATTATGCTCCTTGTTTTTCTCTACCTTACCCGCAGCCTGTATTTCCTCTAAGCCGGCAGGCAGAGCCCGCAGCCACCCCGGCAGGCGGTATGCTGATCATGTTTGTCATATTATGCAATGACGAATGTGTACATCTTTGACAATATTCCGGGCATCATCTATCTGCTTGCAGCTGCGGTGAGTGTGTTCCTCACCCTTTTTGCAACGGTGAAGCCTTATTATAAATACGGTCATGATCCCATAGTGTACAGCTTATGCACTGTGGGATATGCGATATTCTCCGTATATGCGCATATGTTCAGCCGAGCCTTGCTTATCATGCAGGCAAGCGACATTATGTGGGTTAACACCCTGGGTGTATACGGTGCAGTGATTTTTATCATCATTGCAGGCGGCATCGCAGGACACTTTTTGTTACAGGCATCGCCTGGCGCACAGGCTGATGAGGGGACGATGACCCCGATCCATGTTTTCGGTGAGCGGGGCAAACGATCCCGCTGAACGAAAGGTATGCTTTGTGAAAAAGCTATTGAACGGAAAGAAGAGGAGAACCATGATAGAAACATTCACCAAAAAAGCGGATGAATACCTTGACAGTGCCGTAATGCTGCTGTCACAGCTCATATCCTTCCCCAGTGTACTGGGGGAAGCCGAGGAGGGCGCACCCTACGGGAGAAACTGTGCGGAAGTGCTGAAATTTGCGGAGGAGACCTTAGAGGATGAATTCACGGTGAAGAATTTTGACAACCATGTCATCACCGTTTCCTTCAACGATGAGCCCGCAGCCTTGGGTATCCTTGCGCACCTTGATGTGGTGCCTGTGGATGGTCAGCAGTGGACCTCCGATCCCTTCACGGCAGATATCAGGGACGGGCGCATATACGGCAGGGGCTCCATAGATGACAAGGGACCTGCCGTTGCTGTCATCACCGCCATGCGGATAATAAAGGATATGGGGCTGCCCGTAAAGAACAACTGCCGGCTCATACTCGGCAGCAACGAGGAAAACGGCTTTTCCGACATAGAATACTACCAGACGAAGGAAGCCTTTCCGCCGATGCTCTTTACTCCCGACGGGGATTTCCCCGTGGTGACGGGCGAAAAGGGAATGATACGCTACGAATATACGGGCACCTATGATGGCGGTGACATAATCTCCCTTGATGGGGGCAGTGTGGTGAATGCGGTCCCGGAGAGGGCTGAGGCTGTTATCCGCTGTGTGTCCCCATGCAGTGCAAAGCAGCTTGCGGAAAAGTATGAAGGCATCGTCTTTGATGTGGAGGCGGACGGGGAGTATCTGAAGATAGCCGCAAAAGGCACCGGTGCCCATGCCTCCACTCCCGGACTTGGGAAAAACGCTCTTACAGCTCTTATGTCCCTGCTTTGTTCCCTTGACCTGAAGGGCGGACTTGCAGACAGTGTAAGGCTCCTTTCGTCTCTTTATCCCTACGGTGAACTGCACGGTGAATCGGCGGGGATATTCATGGAGGATGAGCGTTCCGGGTCGATCACATCCGTTTTGTCCCTTGCACGCTGCGAGGATGGGAAGTTCTCCTTCATGACCGACACCCGATTCCCTCTTTCCGCACGGTGCAGCGATATCGTTCCGGTCATGGACGAAAAGAGCGGCGGCACCGGCAGGGCGGTGTACCTCAGCGAGCCCCACGATGCAGGCGATGACAGCGATTTTGTAAAGACTCTGCTCTCCGTCTACGAGGACTGCACGGGAAACAAGGGCGAATGCCTTATCATCGGCGGCGGCACCTATGTTCACCACACGGAAAACGGTGTGGCATTCGGCGCCGACTGGGACGGTACCAATCATATGCACGGCGCTGATGAATTTATCCGTCTGGACGAGCTGAAAAGGGATATCATCATCTACGCCGAGACCATTTACAGGCTGTGCTGCTCCGCAGAGCGGTGAGACACAGAGCCAGCAGCACCGGCAGGCACCCGATGAAGTTTCTTTCCCCGACCCTCACATACGAATATGGCAGCTTTTCATACGAAAGTACCAACAACTGCGGCGTTACCGAGCGGTAAAGGAAAGGTGCGACAAATAACAGTGTACAAGAGCCAGATACTATGAACAATAAACTTAAACCTCAGAGCGACAGGGATATTTTCGCTCTCGACATAGGAACAAGGAACGTAGTCGCCATGCTCATGCGCTTTGAGGATGGAGTATACAGGGTACTGGGCGCAGCCTCTGCCGCCCATGAGACCCGCAGTATGTCAGACGGTCAGATAGAGGACATAGACCTGACCGCCAGAACTGTTGACACTGTCAGGCGTGAACTGGAGGAACAGGTGGGGATCTCTCTTTCGAGAGTTGCCATAGCTGCCGCAGGACGAGCCCTTGTGACACGGCGCAGCACCGCTGTTCAGAACATAGACCCCTCCGCACCAGTATCCGATGAGATGATACACGCACTGGAGCTTGAGGCGGTCACTACGGCACAGGACGAGCTTTCGGAGGAGAGCGGGAACAGCGACGGCAGCAGAGCCTACTACTGCGTTGGTCACACGGTGGTCCGCTATATGCTGGACGGCTACAGGATACAGACTCTTGCGGGACACAAGGGCAGCCAGATATCTGCCGAGCTTATTGCGGCCTTCCTGCCGAGCGTGGTGGTGGAGAGCCTGTATTCGGTGGTGGACCGCTGCGGGCTCACGGCTCACAGCATGACACTGGAGCCTATCGCAGCCATGAATGTTATCATACCACCGGAGCTGCGGCTCATAAACATCGCTCTGGCGGACATAGGTGCGGGGACATCGGATATAGCTATATCCGAGGGGGGCAGCATCACTGCCTATTCAATGGCTACAATGGCGGGGGATGAGATAACGGAGGATATCGTCGGGCAGTATCTGGTGGATTTCGGCACTGCCGAGCGGATGAAGCTGTCCCTTTCCGAGGAGGAGATCTCCTACACGGACATTCTGGGACTGGAGCACACCATAAGCGGGGAGGAGCTTTCCCACAGTCTGGAGGATGCCACGGAGCGGCTGGCAGCCTGCATTTCGGAGAACATCCTCACAGCCAACGGCAAAGCACCCGCTGCGGTCATGCTGGTCGGAGGCGGCAGCCTTATCCCCTCTCTTCCCGAAAAGGTGGCAAATTCCCTTAATATCCCCGCTCAGCGTGTGGCGGTGGGAGGAAAGAACCTTCGCATAAAGCTGGACATACCCGGCTGCACCGTGCTCCCGCCGGAGCTTGTGACCCCTGTTGGTATCGGCATTACGGCGTGTATGCACACGGGCTATGATTTTTCCGTGGTGACATTGAATTCAAAGCGTCTTCGTATATTTGACACAAAGCGCATAAACTGTGCGCAGATGCTCCTGCAGGCAGGCTACAAGACCCCTCAGATCATAGGGCGCAGCGGCAGAGGCCTCAGCTTTACTGTCAACGGGGAGCGCCGCAACATAAGAGGCGATGCGGGTATCCCCGCACAGATCACCGTCAACGGCAGGACCGCAAGCCTTGAATACATCGTAAAGCCCGGAGACAGCATTGTTTTCGTGCCCGCAGTTTCGGGCAGGAATGCCTCTGTTACTGTGGCGGAGATCATCGGCGGCAACACCGGACACATCACTATCGACGGAGAGGAATATCCTTTCGGCACTGTGGTGGAGGTGAACGGACATGAGGTGACCCCCGACTACTGCATCCAGTCCTTTGACAGTGTTACCGTTACTCATGTGGACACCATAGGCGCCATGTCGGAGCTTACGGGATATATCCTTTACAGGAACGGCTATGAAGTCTCCCCTGATGAGGAGCTTTTTGACGGGGATGTTCTAAGCAGCAGGGGGGCTGCAAACAAGGATATGCCTGTGAAGGCAGACAGCACTGTTGATATAGCTGCCGCAGATAATACCCCCACGGAGGATGCCCGTATTGCCGAGGGTAAGGCTCCTGTTTCGCAGGCGGCGCCTTCTGCCCAGTCTGCGGCGCCTTCTGCTCCGTCGGCGGTGCCGACTGATATGAGCATCATCCTCAACGGCAGGCCTCTTGCTCTTGAAAGCCGCCGTGATCTCATGCCCCATACCTTTCTGGAGCTCATGGCACTGGCGGATATAGACATGAGCCTTGCTCCGCCCTCCGGCAACATGATACTCAGCATCAACGGTCGGAATGCCTCTTTTCAGGACGAACTTCATGAAGGGGACGATATCATCATCCGATGGGATGACAAATAGGCAGGCAGCGCCGACAGGCACCCGGGAGGCAGAGCCTACAGCCCCATGCAGATGCCTCTTTCCATGATCATTACATAAGGGTTCGGTAAATTTACACTGTTGTATGTGAAGTTACCGAGCGGCACCCGGCATGGCACGGGTGCCGCTTTTTTTCCCTAAAAAAAGACGGGATACCTGCCCTTTTTTGCAAAGAATCTGCAAACATCCCTGTGGTAGAATAATATCGTAAAGAAAAAACGACTGCAAAAAGGGGCGGAATGATATGAAGGATACAAAAACAATGAGACTTTTGAGGGGGAAGGTGCCTGCTGCCGCAGTCCTGGCAGGTGTGATACTTATGTTTATAGGCATCATGGGGCTGACACGGTCTTTCAGGGCTAAGATCAGCACATATGAAGTGCCTTCGACCATAATAACGGGGGAATACTCCGTTGACGGCGGTCCGTGGATAAAGACGGTTGCGAACGTCCCCATAAACGACCATTTCAGGAAGATAGTTTTCAGAGGGAAGATAGACCTTTTCGATGAAAAGCTGGATGAGGCGGACATTTCCCTGAAAAACGTGTGGGCAGAGCTGAGGAGCGCCGACGGTGAGCTTTGCTTTTCAAATGATTACCGCATAAAGGGCACCGAGGCATGGAAGGAAAGGTACGGCTCTGCCGGTGAGGGTGCGTGTCAGGACAGCATTCTTATGCCCTTTGCCGTGAATATGCCTTTTACCCCCGGATACGAGCACTTCACCCTGAACAGGGAGAGCATAGCGGCGGACAGGGAATATGTTTTCACGGTGGAAAACCCCTACAACTCCTACTACTCCTTCTCCGACTGTGTTTCCTTTACACTGAGCTCCGGGAACGGCTCCTATCTGCGTTCCTCAAAGGAGACCATGCTGCCCTCCGCAGTTTTGCTTCTTGTGTGCTTTTTCGGCATATTCTTCTTCCCCGTCATCAGCTTTGTTTTCGGAAAGGTGAATTACAGGTACCTGACCTTCGGCTTCCTGTGCTTTTTCTGGGGACAGTATATGCTCATGCGTTATCAGAGCTTCTATATCAACAACTTTATATCTGACCCTGTGGTGTGCATGATAGCCGCAAGAGTGACAGCCTATTTCTTTTTCGCCTCTCTTCTGGTCTATGTGCGTTCCAATCTGAAAAAAGCCCTTTCACGCATACTTTCGGGAATGGCAGTGCTGGTCTACTTCGGAGTAGCCGCAGCGGGTACGGTGCTGCAGTTTACGGGGGTGTGCGACCTTGCCCGCTTTGCTCCCACCGTTCATATAGTTATGGGTGCTGATATGGTGCTTCTGGCGGTGCTCCTTGCACATGAGGCAAAGACCGACAGCAGTGTTATGAAGTACACTGTTTCATGGATACCCATGGTGACTACCATACTCATAGACATCATGGATCAGTTCATCTCACTGCCGGGGGATCACTATTTCAAATTCGGATTCGTACTCACTCTCATCGTGCAGCTCATACAGCTTGTGAGCGACCTTAAACAACAGTATAAGGAAAGCATACGCTATCAGCAGATGCAAAAGGAACTCTATGAGGCAAGGGTAGCCGTCATGACCTCCCAGATACAGCCTCATTTTATATACAACGCCCTCACATCCATCGCCATGATGTGTACCATAGACCCAAAGACCGCCCAGGAAGCTACCATTACCTTTGCAAAGTACCTGCGCGGGAATATGGATTCCATCAGGCAGACAGCTCCCGTGGATTTCGCCACGGAGCTGGAGCACCTGAAAAAGTACCTGTATATCGAAAAGCTCCGCTTTGCGGACAAGCTGAAAATAGAGTATGACATACAGACCACCGATTTCGTCATCCCTCTGCTTACGGTACAGCCTCTTGTGGAGAATGCGGTCAAGCACGGTGTGGGGATGAAGAAAAAGGGCGGCACCGTAAGGATAGCCACCCGTGAGACCGACACCGCCTATGAGATAATCATATCCGATGACGGTGTGGGCTTTGATACATCCGCTCCCCGAATGGCGGACGGCCGTTCCCACATCGGCATGGAGAACACCCGCACCCGCTTAAAGGAAATGTGCGGCGGGGAAATATTCATCGAAAGCACCGTGGGAGAGGGCACAACAGCCACCATAACCCTCCCCAGGACGGAACAGGGAAAGGAGGATGCAATGCAGCCCGAAAAGACACGGGGCATGGCTCCTGTGCCTGTGGCAGTATAATACTGATTCTTCCTCTATGTATAGACGATCTTCAAGCCTCAGATACCTTATATCCAAGCATTTGCGGCTTGTTTCTTGTCTGTACATCGGTCAGAAATCAGTATAAAAAGACCTCCGGGCAGAGCTTGTGTCCGGAGGTCTTTGGCTGTAGGATCTTATACTGATCCTTCCTCGATGTATAGACGATCTCCAAGCCTCAGATACCTTATATTCAAGCATTTGCAGCTTGTTTCTTGTCTATACATCGGTCAGAGATCAGTATTATCATCAATACCCGTTGTAGAGGAAATCCGCCCATTCGTATTGGTTCATGTACTCCATTTCGTAGGCATTCACGGCACCCGCATCAAGCTGCTTGAAACGGTAGTAGTCGCAGTCCAGCAGATCCGTGTTGACTGCAAGGGCGTTGTAGCTCCTTACTATAACGCTGTCGGCTCCTATATCCTTCAGGCTCTTTATCATGGAGTAGATATAGGTCTGGAGCAGGTTCTGGAGCTTCTTGTCGTAGGGCTCGTCCTCAAAGATTATGGCGAAGAGCTCCTTCGTGGTGCAGGATGCACCGTGCCTGTGGACCAGATAGGCAAAGACCTCCTTTGCCTTGCTGCGCTCAAAGCGGACATGGTCGCCGTTGGGGGTGAAAACATCAAAATTGCCGAAGCACTGTATGCGCAGCAGTGCTCCCTTTTGCGGCACTATGGGGAAGCGCAGGTCGGAAAGCTCCCGCTCCACATCCTCCTTTGTGACGGGCTTCATGATATAGCCGCTGGCTTTCATATCCATGGCATCGCCCTTGTATTCGGAAAACCCTGTCACAAAGATGATGTTCATCTTCGGGTTTATGCCCTTGAGCCTTTTTGCCACCTCAACTCCGTCCATACCTCTCATATGTATGTCCAGAAAAGCGATATCGCAGCCGTTCTTTTCCGCATCCTCCAGAAGATCGTCCTGATCGTCGAAGGCTGCCGTATCAGCCTCGGGCTTTGCCTCACGGACGCACATTTCAAGCATTTTCAGAGCCAGAGGCTCATCATCAAGACAAAGTATCCTCATTTATCTGTCCCTCCTTGGGAAGTATTATGGTAACGACGGTACCCTCACCCACGACGCTTTTTGTTTCAATGCTCCCGCCGCACATCTCTCTCAGCCTTGTGACGGTGTTCTCCATCCCTATATGGGAGCGTCCGTCCTCTTTTTTGGGGGCTGCGGTATCGAACCCGACTCCGTTATCGGATATGATAACACGGAAATCCGTTTCCGTCTCACGGGTGGCAATGGTGACGGTGCCGCCCTTTTTCTTCATCCCCACACCGTGCTTTACGGCATTCTCCACGATAGGCTGCACGGAGAGCTGGGGGAGCATAAAGCCGGTGACGGTGATATCATACTCCACGTTCAGCTTCTCCGCAAAGCGGAGCTTTTCTATGTAAAGGTATTTTTTCAGGTGTTCCAGCTCCGTTTCAAAGCTGACGGGAGCCGTCTGTTTGAGAGAATCCATATTGCCCCGCAGGTACTTTGCAAAGGTAATGGTGGCTTCCTGGGCGGTCTTTGGGTCTATGGTACACATCATGGCGATGGATGTGAGGGCATTGTACACGAAGTGGGGCTGCACCTGTGATGCCATTACGGCGACCTTTGATTCGTACAGTTCCTTTTCCGTGCTGATAAGCGCCTTTTCACGCTTCTGCACCAGAACACCGTAGACCAGCACGATAGAAATGAGCATGGCAGGGTACTGGGTGGAGTAGCCGTACCTGTACCCTGTTATGATCTGATTTGCCATAGGTATCAGGGCGAACATGGCTATTACTATCCTGTCCTTTACGGGTGCCTTTGACACAAAAAGTGTGATGATCCCAAAGAGCAGTCCAGTCATGGGGTAGATCTGGCTTAGGGGGTAAAGGTCGAGACGGCTGTACACTCCCGCCTCGTCCACCCGGAAATACAGGGGGTAGAAGAGGTTCACCAGGCAGAAGAAGATGTCCGGTATCAGCAGTATCACCATCAGCCTGTGCACGATGTGCATTATCCGCCCTTTGGGTTTCAGAGCGGTGTAGATATACCGCCAGAAAAAGCAGATGAGAAGTGCCGCATTGGAGAAATTCACGGCGTTTGCGATTATATTGTATATCCGCATATGCGGCCGCCCCTCGAACAGCCAGCAGCAGGCATCCGAAAAGAGGACGGAGGCGGTGGCAGTGATGAGCAGGACGAATTTGCGGGTGTAGTCGCTCTGTCCCTCTGTATCATCCATGAAGCTGAAAAGGAGGACGGTGCATACACCGAGGCTTATGACATCCGCCCCGAGATTGAAGGTCATGTTGAAGGGCAGGGAATGTAGCCCATAGTACTTCATAAGGATGATAAGGGCGATGGTAAACACAAGGGACACAGCAAAGCAGATACGGTATGCGTGCTTTTTCAGCACTGCACCTCGTTTGTTTATATCGGCAGTAGGGCTGCTCACTGTAAGCATCACCTCCCACAGGGGTAAATATATACAGATGGTCTTAAAGTCTCATACTGATTTCTGACCGATGTATAGACAAGAAACAAGCCGCAAATGCTTGGATATAAGGGATTTGAGGCTTGGAGATCGTCTATACATCGAGGAAGAATTAGTATCAGACACCTGTTGAACAAAAAGCTGTACTATGTAAATGATTATACCATTGTTTTGGAAAAATTAAAAGGGGAAATGTGTTCCTTTGCAAGACTTTGTGGAAATCAGCTAAAATACTGCCGGTGATTTGTGCATAGTACCAAATGTCACGCTTTTTGAAAAATTTTTCCGTGAGGGCAGATATTTGCAAAGCTCTTGCAAAGGTGGGTGTGGTAGAATGTTATCAAAGCAAAGGGGATATAGACAATACACAAGCCGCAAATGCTTGAATATAAGGGATCTGAGGCTTGGAGATCGTCTATACATCGAGGAAGGATCAGTATAATACCCCAAAGCCGATAAGTACGTCAAGGGAAATATCCCGGACACGAAAAAAGTCGTAAAGCAAAAAGAGGTGAAAGCGTGACAAGAGGCATACAAAACACAAAAGAAACTCCAATAAAAAATATTTTATATGAAAAACGAAAACAAAGACGGATATGATAGATCAAAACAAAGGGCAAGACCCGAAAAAAATGAGATAACAAAAATGAAAAACACGGATAGATATACAATGAGAGCAACAGAGGCTGCATAGACTGCGGGGACACAGGCTCTGTGAGTAAAAAACTTAACTATGAAAAGAAAAAGCCATCAGAAATGCTTACAGAGCGTTTCTGATGGCTTATGGTCATTCTGCTTCGGCAGAGTCGTGCCTGCTGCGGTATGGACGGGGAGGCTGTGATGTTATGCGGGTCGGCGGTGCGTATCAGTTGGGGATGTGCCTTTTTACAAGGATATCATCGTATTCCGAGCAGACTGTGACCGCATAGTTCCCTTCATCAAAGCAGGAGAAGGATATGCCCTTGTATTCCTCTCCGCAAAGGCGGGCTCTGAACTTTTCCTCCCCCGAAATATCTATCTTGCGGGGATCGGTGCCAAGCCCTGTGCCCATATACTTCATAAGGCTTTCCTTTGCCGTCCACAGGCGGGTGAGATACCTGTCCCTTTCGCCTCGGACGGAGCCTATCTCATTTTCCGTGAAGATACGCTTCACAAGGCTGTCCTCAAAGTGCCTGACCTCCTCCGTGTCAGCTCCGATGTTCCTGTCGGAAAAGGCACAGATCACCATTTTCCCCGAATGGGAGAGGTTGAAATATATCCCCTTTTGCTCATCAAGCACAGGCTTTCCGCTTTGGGTGTACTTTATCTCATCATCCCTTATGCCGAGGGATGAAAGACCGCCGTACAGCAGTATGCCCGCACCCAGCGAAAGGCATTTGTCCTTCTGAAAGCGGAGCCTTTCCACCTTTTCACGGCGTGCAGGCGGCATTTTCTCAAAGTATTTGTCAAAAAGCACCTTGTCCTCAAGGGGGGAGATGTCCATCAGATAAAGGATGTTCATTCTTCTTTGTCATCTCCGTCTTTTTCGGGAGAGACCTCATCCCCGTGACCCTTCCTATGGATCACAGCCACGGCTATGCCCGAAATTATCGCCGCAAGCGGCAGTATCATCAGCCATACCAAGGTCAGCCGGATGACAGTGGTTCTGTCCATTGGTACCTGATTCAGGACGGAGACAGACCAAGTCCCCGAAAAGTAGGCTGTGGTGACAAAGGCTTCACAGTCAAGGAAGAGAACGAATATGACCTTCATGAGGTTGTTGCCGAAAAGGGTCAGCTTCGGGTCCATCTTCATTTTGGGGCTGTCGCAGAGGCGGGTGATGACCCTTGTGAGCACAAGGGCGATAAAGTTTACGATAAAGGGGTAAAAGCCGTAGGCCTTGTGGTCGTAGACATCAAAGCGGCCGGAGCCGTCAAAGTGGACACCTATCTCCTCGGGCAGACTGCCGTACCTTATCAGCCACACCAGAAAGCAGCCCAGAAAGACAAGAACGGACAAAAAGAAGATACCGCCGTGAAGAAGAGATGCCATGGAAAGCAAAAAGGCTCTTCTCTGTTCTTTTTTGTCTTTCATATCAGTATTCCTTTGCAGTGATCTATCTCATGCTGTATTATCTGCGCCGTCACGCCCGTGTAGCGCTTTTCGTGTGTCTTGCGGTATTTGTCGGTGTAGCGCAGCTTTATGCTGTCGTAGCGGGTGACGGGGCGCAGCTCTCCGGGCAGGGACAGGCAGCCCTCTTTTGTTTCATAGGGGCGGGATTTCTGTATTATTACGGGGTCGAACATCACGGTCACCTTGCCTCTTTCAAAGAAGGCTATTATGTTCTTCCTCACACCTATCATATTGGCAGCCATGCCAACACAGCCCTTTTTGTGGAAAACAAGGGTGTCCGCCAGATCGGCGGCCGTGGAACTGTCTGCTTCTGTGGTCTCTGCGGAGGGGATGCCCAGCAGTATGGGGTCGTGAACTATTTCTCTTACCATGGCATTTCTGATTAACTTTCCTGAAAAACATTCGAGTAAATGACATTTCTTCCGGGGGTGACTCCGCATTCCCTGAACAGAGCGGAAACGGTCAGGAAAGTGTAGCCCCTGTCCAGAAGCTCCGGGATGATAACATCTATGGCGGGGACCGTCATGGTATTGTCCGCACTGTCGTGGAGCAGAAAGATCTCACCGTGCTTTGCGTTTGCAAGGGTCTTTTGTATGCGGTGCTCCACTCCGAAGTTCGGATCCCAGTCATCGCAGCCCGAACCGCAGATAAAGGTGAGGGGGATGGTGTCGAACATTTTTTGGTCGTAGTCGATGTAGGGGGGGCGGAAAAACTCGGGGTCCCTGCCTGTGATCTCCTTTATGAGCCTTGAGGTCTCGTTTATCTCGTCTGTTATCTGCTCCGGTGTAAAGGCGGGCATATTGCTGTGTGTAAAGGAGTGGTTCTCCGCCTCACAGCCGAGCTTCAGCGCCCTTTCCACGCTCTTTGCGGTGTCCTTGCCGATGTTTTGCCCGATAAGGAAAAAGGAGGCGGGAACATGGTATTTTTCCAGTATGTCCAGCGTCTTCTGGGTGGTGCCGAGGTTGGGGCCGTCATCAAAGGAAAGGGCGACATATTTCTTTTCCATATCATTTACCTCTTTCTTTATAGCTGTCAAGGAGTTCCTTCAGGGGGATGCCGTCCACCGTGACGCCCTCAAGGTCACAGTTTTCGATGACAGCCCCTCTCAGGTCGCAGTTTGCAAGGCGCAGCTTGTGAAGGTCGGAGCCCTCTATGGTGGCATCCCCCGCTTCAACGCTGTTCATGTGCATACCTTTCAGGCTCACGTTCTGCAGCTCGGCACCCGTCATATCCGAATCCACAACGGAGGCGCCCGCAAACATCACATTTTCCATATGAGCCGAAAGGATGCTGGATTCCGTTACTGTTATCTCCGGAGCATCGCAGAAGGAAATTGTTACCGCTCCGAAACGGCAGTCTCTTATGACGGAATTTGAAAAGTCGCAGTCCGTGCTTTCGTCGATGCTGAGGTTTTTAAGTAGCATGATTTCCTCCTCCTATTTAAGGTCAAGTATCATCTCTATGAATTCTTCGTCGGGAAGTGTATCAAGGGTGTTTGAAAGGAAGAAGGCGGAAGGGTCGTAGACCACATCGGCAGGGATGGGGGTCTCTTTTTCAAAGCCCCTTAAAAATGCGGAGATCAAAAGCTCCTTCTTTTCCTCCCTCTCCAGACCTTTGTAGATGTCAAGAGTCAGCCCCTCTTCGCTGCACATACGCCCCACCATGGTGACTGTCTTGTTGTAGGGGTTTGTGAGCTCATCGTAGAATGCGGCGTATTCCTTTGGCTTTATCTGTACGATGCTGTGCTCGTCCGTTTCGTCTGCAAAGGTGTACTTTGCTTCCGTGGTGCCGTCCGGGAGCACCTGCGGCTCGAACTTATCGGTGGCAACGTATTTTTTCGTCACGCTTATCCTTTTATCGCCGAAGGAATACTCGTTTATGGAGGTGTAGCCCTCGTATGCCACGGCATCGTGGTCGATGCTGAAAAAGCGCCTTTCCCCGGTGCTCACATCCACCGATACGCAGAGGGGCATCCCGGTGCCATCGTCGAACCTGTTCCAGAAGAAGATGTTGGGCTCGTCCGCATAGGTGACCTCGTTCTGCGTGAGCAGCATATCAAGGGAGCCGTTTTCCGTGTCGATGCCGTAGATGAAATAGCCTATTGCCGCATGGGCGCCGTAAATGCCGCCGCAGACCGTAAATTCCGGGATATCGTCCCCGTCCAGATCCATAAGGCCGAGGTCAAAGTGTTCTTTCGGATCATTGAGCACGGAGAGCCATTTTTCCTCGTTATCAAGCACGATGTCCGCATACCTGCCGCAGAGATCCAACAGCCCGTTTCCCTTTGTCTCAAAGGTGTTCTGATCTACGGGACATAGGAAAAAGTGTCCGCCCCGGGGCTTCACACCGAAAAGACCACTCTCATCTGCTTTGAAGGCGGAAAAGTCCTCTCCGGTGTCGGGAAGGAAGGCTTCGCCATCCTTTACTCCCGAAAGCAGTGCAAATTCCTTTTCTCCCTTTGCGAAAAGGGTGATAAAGTGCTGCCCGTTAATATCAAGGGAGCCTTCGATCCCCAGCTTTGAAGCCGTGTCGGAGGATGCGGCGTACTTGAAGCCAGTGCCCGACAGAACGGTGGAGACATCCCCGTTTCCGTTTACAAGGCAGACCTCACTGCCGTCCTTTGATATGGCGAATGCCTCTTCCGTGCCGTCTCCGTCAAAGTCGGCAGGTATAAGCTCCGAAAGCTCGCCCAGCTTTTCCTTTGCTATGCCCTCAAGCCCCTCTGCACCCGGGATCTGCTTTTCGGTCTCGCTTGCTGCGGTGCTTTCCTCCGGGCTTTCGGTGCTGTCGGCGACAGGGGTGCCCTCAGCAACGGAGACAGTATCGGATGCGCTTTCGGCTGCTGTGACACTGTCGGCAGTGACGGCGGTATCGGCGGCGGGCATACTGCCCGATGAACAGCCGCAAAGCGCTATGACAGCAGCAATGGCTGCATTTTTCAAATATTTCTTTTTCATTGTATCTTCCTGCATATAGTATTGGTCATGTTTTTGCGGGCTGTATGCCCGTATGACAGATGTTCAAAGCTCTGCCCTGATACGTCGGGGACCGTGCGCCGGGCAGCGTATCCCATCGGCTGCGGGCGGGCAGTATCGCTGTCTTGATTATAATCCAAAACCGCCTTAAAATCAATAGAAAGGTGGGGATTTTAACAAACAGTTCATCACTTGGAAGAAAAGCCTGTTTTATGGCAGATGACCCCTGCGCCCCAAAAAAATATCTTGACAATCCGCACAAAATGGAATATAATTGAGATATCCGATAATTTGGCTATCCGGAGGGAAAACTATGGCAAAGCTCTCTCAGCTTTTTGATATGAATACCATTCAGACACTGCAGGACGGCTATGCGGTGTCTTCCGGTCTGTCTGTGGTCATTACAGACAATGCGGGTTCTCCCGTTACACGAAAGAGCAATTTCAGCGACTATTACAACAAGTACAAAAGAGGACCGCTGCTGGATTTGGCAGCTTCACAGAGGACGGTATCGGGGGGCAAGGCTGCTGTATACACCAACTCCCTGGGGCTGACGGAATTTGTGGCTCCCATAATAGTAAACGGCAATGCAGAGGGCTTTTTCGTGGGCGGTGAGGTGCTGAGCGCTCCCGCAAGCCACGAGCTCATAAAGAAGATAGCCTCCGAGAGCGGCGCACCCGAAAGCGACATAGCCGAAGCTGTATCCCATGTGCCTGTGATAAGCCGTGACAGGCTGGTAACAGCGGCTGCTTTTTTGCAGAGCCTTATATCCAGCTTCAGGCGCAGAGATCAGCGCAGGGACGCACAGGATATCTCCCATATGACTGTGGATGCGCAGGAGAGGATCGGCAACGAGCAGAAGCTCAGCGACATTTCAGCCATGAACTTTGCTGCCTGCAAGGAGACCATTGAGGCAGTGGACAGGCTTTCAGAGCTGGCGGGCAGATGTCTTGCCACGGTAAAGTCCACGGGGGAGACCGTGAAGCTCATACAGGATATCGCCATGAACACCAGGATACTTGGCTTTAACGCCTCTATCGAGGCTTCAAGGGCGAAGGAGAGCGGAAAGGGATTCGGAGTCATAGCCCAGGAGGTGCGTACTCTTGCGGACACCTCAAAGGCTTCTGCGGACAAGATAGAGTCGGGCATGAAGCAGATATCGGGCTACTCCGCAGACATCAACTCCTGCACGGCGGATGTGAGAAAGCTCCTTGTGGAGAGCCTTGACAGGATAGAGGAGATAAAGAAGCTGAGAGCTTCTCTCGGACAGCCGTAATGAAGGGAAAAGGGGACACTGTCCTTTTCTTTACGCTTATACTGGGTGCAGCCTGTGTCATGATGATGTTCACCGTGTCAAGGCTCAGGAGCGAGCGCTCAGTCAGCATTGAGGCGGCAGGCAGCAGCACTGCATCTTCCTCGGAAACCGGGATCGGTGCGGCAGCGGGCGGTTCATCAGGGGACGGCTCAGAGGGGAACGGTGCATCAGGCAGCGGTGCGGACGGCTATGCGGCAGGTGCTGAGAGCGGCGATACGGGCGGTGATGTACCTGCGCCTCTCAGGCACGGCGGTGATATCTTTGAGGATGATCCCGTTTACGATGAAACGGCAGAAACAGAGGAGCCTCTCATAGTGATATTCACCGAAGCGGAAGACACCCGTGAGGCAGAGGAGACGGAGCAGGCGGCAGAGACCCGCAAAGCTGCGGAGAACGGCAGGTCTGCCGAAACTGCGGCTCTTTCGGAAGCTTCTCCCGATGCTGTGACGGCTCCCGCTGCGCAGAGCGTGACGGAGCCTGTTTTTCGTGAAGTGCCGGCCGGCACGAAGGCTGATCCGGAAGCTGCCGCCGGGAAGATAAACATCAACACCGCCTCTCTTGAGGAGCTTATGACCCTGCCGGGCATAGGTGAAAAGACAGCTCAGGCTATAATAGACTACAGAAATGTGATGCCCTTTGAGAGCGTTGAGGAGCTCCTTGACGTAAAGGGCATAGGCGAAAAGAAACTGGAGGCTGTGAAAGAGCTGGTCACAGTCTGAAAACTTTAATGGTGCTCTTTGATGCTCACCTCATGTCTTGAAGGGGCAGGGAGGAGAGCATTTGATTTTTTATGATACTGATCTCTGACCGATGTATAGACAAGAAATAAGCCGCAAATGTTTGGATATAAGGGATCTGAGGCTTGGAGATCGTCTGTACATCGAGGAAGAAACAGTATTGGATCGGGGTTTAATATGCTGACACTTGATATGATCTACACTGCAAAGTACAAACTGGGGGAGGTGATCCGCCGCACGGATATCATCCATGCTCCAAAGCTCTCCGAAAACTGCGATGTTTACCTGAAGCCCGAAAACTTGCAGATAACCGGCTCCTTCAAGGTAAGGGGCGCCTACTACAAGATATCACAGCTTTCCGACAAGGAGAAGGAAAGGGGAGTTATAGCCTGCTCTGCGGGAAACCATGCCCAGGGCGTGGCGCTGGCTGCTGCAAGGAACGGGATACGTTCCCTGATATGCCTGCCTGATGCGGCACCCATATCCAAGGTGGAGGCTACAAAGTCCTACGGGGCGGATATCTGCCTTGTGGAGGGCGTGTATGACGATGCCTATGCAAAGGCTTTGCAGCTGAGGGATGAAAAGGGCTACACATTCATCCATCCCTTTGATGATGAACTTGTTATCGCAGGACAGGGCACTATCGGCCTTGAGATGCTGGGAGAGCTGCCCGATGTGGATGCGGTGGTGGTCCCCATAGGCGGCGGCGGGCTCATATCGGGTGTAGCCTTTGCCGTGAAGAAGCTGAACCCTGCCGTAAAGGTCTACGGGGTACAGGCTAAGGGAGCTCCCTCCATGCTCAATTCCGTTATGGACGGGAAGATAGAAAAGCTGGACAGCGTTTCCACCATTGCAGACGGCATAAAGGTAATGGAGCCCGGTGAACACACCTTTGAGCTTTGCAGGCAGTATGTGGACGGTATAGTTACGGTATCCGACGATGAGATATCCTCCGCCATACTTGCCATGATGGAGCAGCAGAAGCTGATCGCAGAGGGAGCGGGCGCCGTTCCCGTGGCAGCGGTCATGTTCGACAAGATACCGGAGCTCAAAGGGAAGAAGGTGCTCTGTCTCGTTTCCGGCGGAAACATAGATGTGACTATCCTCAACCGTGTCATAGAGCGTGGACTTATCACCTCCGGTCGCACCTGTCTGCTGAATATAGAGCTTATTGACAAGCCGGGACAGCTGAAGGGCGTTTCACGGATCATTGCAGATCTGGGTGCAAATGTAATATCCATACACCATGAAAGAGCCAACGAGGGCAGCGACATAAACGGCTGCTATCTGCGTATCATCCTGGAGACCCGCAACCGCTCTCATATAGAGCAGATATACGAGGCACTGAGCAAGGAAGGGTACAAAATAGTCTCATAGGTCGGCAGGACCGACAGCCGCCATCGGCAGAGCCGGAGAGAGACCGTTTATTCCTTATAAGAACACTGTCAAAGGAGCAAAGAAATGATAAAGCATATCGTTATGTTCAGACTTAAAGACGCACAGGGCAGAACTGCCCTTGAAAATGCCCTTGAGGCAAAGAAAAGAGCCGACAGGCTCCCTGCTCTCGTTCCCTCCCTCAGAGGCTTTGAGGCTGTGGTGAACAGTGAGGCTGCCGACCCGTCCAACTTCCATATCGCTCTTATCTGCACCTTTGATGATATGAAGGGACTGGAGGAGTATCAGGTTCATCCGGATCACAAGGCTTTCGGTGCATTTGTGGCGGAAATAAGGGCTGAAAACGGCAGAGCCTGCATAGATTATGAGGTGTGACATGGAAAATATCAGAGTACAGAAGCTGCACAAGGAATACACACGCTGGAACTGGCAGGCAGGGAAGAACGAGCCCTTTACGGAGGACATGACACTGTTTACCCTTTCCACTCCCGGCTCCACCTATGCCCTTGCTGCTCTTGAAAGCGGACATCTTGCCCATGTTTATTACGGAAAGCGGACAGATGATGAGGATCTTTCCTATCTGCTGAGACTTGGAGAGAACCCCTATACCATAAAGGTAAACAGCCGTGACACCGGCACATTTATGGACACCACTCCCTTTGAGTACCCCACCTTCGGAACGGGAGACTACCGTGAAAGCGCTTTTGCTCTGACCGATGAAAACGGTGCGGCTGCCACATCCCTTGTTTACAGAGGGTATGAGATAATTGAGGGGAAGCCTGCACTTGTGCAGGAGCTGGAAGACTGTAAGGTGACCCTGCCCTCCGTAAAGGGCTGCCCCAGGTGCGCATCCACCCTTGTCATCACCATGGAAGAGGTGCGCACGGGCGCACAGGTGGTGCTTTACTACACCGCATTCAGGGAGCTTGATGTCATCACCCGCTCCGCTGTGGTGAAAAACACGGGAGACACAGCTTTTAAGGTGACCCGTGCCATGAGTACGGCTGTGGATCTTGACAGCGATAAATATGACTTTATCACCCTCAACGGCTCATGGGCAAGAGAGAGGATACTTGAACGCTCCCCTCTGCACCACGGCAAGCAGAGCATAGATTCCATGAAGGGCGAATCCTCTCACCAGTCCAACCCCTTTGCGGCTCTCGTTTCCCATAAGGCGGATGAGGAGAGCGGAGAGGCTTACGGCTTCAATCTTGTTTACAGCGGGAATTTCTTTGCACAGGCAGAGGTGACACAGCACAAGCGCACCCGCTTTGTTATGGGTATGGCTCCCTTTGACTTTTCGTGGACGGTGGCTCCGGGTGCTTCCTTTACGGTGCCCGAGGCGGTCATGGTCTATTCCTCAGAGGGCATAGGGAAAATGTCCCGCACCTTCCACGACCTTTACAGGCAGCACCTTATCAGAGGGGAATACAAGGACAAGGCACGCCCCGTGCTCATAAACAACTGGGAGGCTACATATTTCAATTTTGATACGGAAAAGCTGGTGTCCATTGCGGAGAGTGCGTCAAAGGCTGGCATAGAGATGCTTGTAATGGATGACGGCTGGTTCGGTCACCGCAATTCGGATGATTCCTCTCTGGGCGACTGGTATGTGAACGAGGAGAAGATAAAGGGCGGTCTGAAAGATCTGGTAGACAGGGTAAACGCTCTTGGGATGAAGTTCGGCATATGGTTCGAGCCTGAAATGATATCTCCCGACAGCGATCTTTACAGAGCTCATCCCGACTGGGCGATACAGGTGAAAGGTCTGCCGCTTACACAGTCAAGGCAGCAGTATGTTCTGGACTACAGCCGCAAGGAGATAAGGGACAACATCTGGGCGCAGATGAAGAAGATACTTGACAGTGCTAACATAGAGTATATCAAGTGGGACATGAACCGACAGATAACAGAATGCGGCTCGGCGGCTCTCCCCGCAGACAGGCGGCAGGAGCTGTGGCACCGCTATGTGCTGGGTGTTTATGACCTGCAGGAAAGGCTTGTGAGCGAATATCCCCACATCCTCCTTGAAAACTGCTCCGGCGGCGGCGCACGCTTCGATCCGGGTATGCTCTACTTCTCGCCCCAGATATGGACATCAGACGATACGGATGCCATTGAAAGGCTGAAGATACAGGCGGGTACATCCGTATGCTACCCCGCATCCGCCATGGGTGCCCATGTTTCGGACTGCCCCAACCACACGGTAGGGCGCAGCACTCCCTTCTCCACAAGGGGCAATGTGGCAATGGTGGGTACCTTCGGCTATGAGCTGGATATTACAAGGATATCCGAGGAGGACAGGGCGCAGATACCCGGTCAGATAGCGGAGTTCAAGAAATATAATCCCATTGTCCGTGAGGGGGATCACTACCGTCTCGCCAACATCTTCGAGGATAACACCTTTGATGCGTGGATGTTCGTTACAAAGGACAAGCAGAAGGCAGTGTTCACAGCTGTGCAGGTGCTGGGACGCCCCAACTACCACAGCAGGCTGGTAAAGCTGGCAGGCCTTGACGAGAAGAAGAGATACCGCTCATCCCTTACAAATGAGGTACACAGCGGCGCCGCTCTTATGAACTGCGGCGTGATCGTGGATCTTTCGGGAGACTTCAAGTCAATGGTGATAGAGTTTGAGGAAGTAAAGTAAAAACAGTTGATGCCGCAGGAACAAAAACCTGCGGCATCAACTTTACAGCAAATCCATAGTTTTTTTGATCGAAATGCCTCCGAATTGATGATAAAGCAATTATCATGCGGTTCATCTCCGGACATGAAAAAGCGGGGCAATGGCAATGCCCCGTTTATATTGTGCGGCCTGCCTTACTCTGTCTGTGCCGTCTGCTCCCCGCCGTTTATGCTGATGAGCATATCCGTGCCGTTGCCTGCCACCATCCTCGGATACTGACCGTCCCATTTCTCAATGGACTTGTTGCGCAGCACTTCATCGGTGAGAGACTGTGCGATCTTCCTGTTCGCCTCTGCCTCTGCTTCCGCCTTGACCTTGATAGCCTCTGCTTCCGCCGTAGCCTTCGCCTTTATGGCATCTGCCTCCGCCTTTGCGGCGATAGTGCGCTCGGAAGCGGCTGCCTCTGCCTCGATGACTCTCTGCTCCTTCTCCGTATTTGCCTTTATCTTGTTCTGCTCTGCTACCTGCTTTGCTTCGATAGCGGCATTGTACTCGGCAGAAAAGTCAAAGTTGGTGATATTGAGTTCATCTACGATAAGGCCGTACTCCGACACCTTTGCGGTCAGCGCATCGTGTATCTCGATGCTTACCGCACTTCTCTGTGTGATGAGCTGCTCTGCACTGTACTTTGCCATGACCGCCTTTGTAGCTTCATGCACGGCAGGAGAGAGTATCTTGTCAACATAGCCGTTGCCAAGGGTCTTGTACACGTCTGCGGACTGTTCTGCGGAAAGGTGGTAGTTCACCGCAAGGCTTGATTCCACAGTCTGCATATCCTTGCTCACCGCCGAGGTCTCCACTTCGCTCTTCTGTATCTGGTTGTCCATTATCTCCACACGGGTGACGAAAGGTGCCTTGAAATGCATACCGTCCGCAAAGGTAACTCCCGTGACCTTGCCGAGAGTGACCACTACGCCCGTGTATCCCGAGGGGACCACCGTGATGCAGTTTCTGACGACTATGCCGATAATGATGAACAGCACCACAAGGATGATGATGTTCCTTACTTTTTTGTATGATTTGTTCATCTCTTTCTGTTCCAATGTGATTCTCCTTACTCTGTGTCGTATTATTTACCTGCTCATGCGAAGCAGGATCTTCCGCTGCACCTGTCCGAATAGGCTTTACAGGGGGAGGATACTGATCCTTCCCCGATGTATAGACGATCCCCGAGCCTCAAATCCCTTATATTCAGGCATTTGCGGCTTGTTTCCTGTCTATGCACCGGTGAGAGATCGTATGAGACAGTCTTAAGCGGGGCAGTGCCCCGCTTTTTCTCTTTATGCGTTGTCTGAGGCGGACTCTGCCGCTTTTTTCTTCTCCTCCGCTATACGGGCTGCTTTTTCCGCCTTGTGCATATCAAAGGCGGCAAGACCCAGAAGTATAAACTCCTCTATGCCCAGCAGATAGAAAATTATCTTGGGGTGGGCGACATAGACCAGCATTGTGGAGATTATGCCGATGATGAGATACAGGTGATAGCGCTGCTTTTTGAAGATGTAGCAGAATATGAGCAGTGCCACACTTATGAGCACAAAGGCAACATGGAGCCCGAAAGGGAGAGGAAAGACAAGGGTGCTGACATTCATCACAGGGCACCCTTTATTGCCGCAAGAAGCTCGTCGTACTCCTCAAAGGCGGGAATGTCAGGGAAATCTGCCTTGATCTTGTCGGTGGTGCGGAAAAGGAAGCCTGCCTTTGATGCCTGTATCATGCCCAGGTCGTTGTAGCTGTCGCCGCTGGCTATGGTATCAAAGCCCACGGACTGGAGCGCCTTTACAGTTTCCAGCTTTCCGTTCTTCTCAACTCTCATCTTAAAGCCGGTGACTTCGCCGCTGTCGGCAACTTCAAGGGTGTTGCAGAAAATGGTGGGCTGTCCCAGCTTTTCCATGAGAGGACCCGCAAACTGGGTGAAGGTGTCGGAAATGATTATGGCCTGTGTGGTGGCTCTGAGTTCGTCAAGGAACTCCTTTGCTCCGGGCAGGGGGTCTATCTTTGCGATGGTCTCCCTTATCTCTTTCAGACCCAGACCGTGTTCTTTGAGGATGCCTATCCTCCAGTTCATCAGCTTGTTGTAATCGGGCTCGTCACGGGTGGTGCGCTTCAGCTCGGGGATGCCGCTGGCCTCCGCAAAGGCAATCCATATCTCGGGTACAAGAACGCCCTCAAGGTCAAGGCATACTATATTAAGTCCGCTCATTTTTATTCTCCTTTATTATTCTGCCGCTGCAGCAGTGCTGTTTTCGCTGTCATTTGCTTCGGCCGTATCGCTTTCGCCGCCGTTCGCTGCGGTCGTACCGCCCTCTTCTGCGGCTACACTGCTGACATAATTGATGTAGTTCTCTCTTATGCTCTCTTCAAAGGGGGTCATGCCCACATCAAGCATTTCCTTCATGGTCATGCGCCTGTACTTGATGGTGCCGTCGGAATTGATAAGGTTGAGCTGACCGTCCTTTATTGCCACTCTGCACTTTTCCCCCGCTACGGTCATGGTGTTTCCCTCTATGGTGTAAACATCATCCTCGTAGTAGCCGTAGCCCTTCTCGGTGTTCAGCATATGGTGGATGAGCTTTCCGTCGGAGGTGAATTCATAGACCATGTAGTAGGAATCCTCCGGTTTTGCCTCTATATATTCGTAATACGGGCCGTCAAGGTCGCACCATACACCTACTATCTCCTTTGATATATCCGCCTTTTCGGATGATGAGCAGGAGGAGAAAAGCAGAGCCGCAAAACAGAGGGGCAGGATAAGGAATAGTTTCTTAATGGAAGTTGTCATCATATCTCCGATCATCAAAAGTACAGCCCTGCCACAGTGCTGTATCCCGGCAGGGCATATACAAAATAGACCTTACTTATTGTTCCTCTTCTGATCCAGCTTGGCCTTTACATGGGTGGGCAGACCGAAGATATTGATAAAGCCTGCTGCGTCGGACTGGTCGTAAACATTATCCGCATCGAAGGTGGCTACTTCCTCATCATAGAGAGTGTAGGGAGATGTAACGCCTGCGTTGATGATGTTGCCCTTGTAGAGCTTCAGCTTGACATCACCGGTAACGGTCTCCTGTGTCTTGTCAACGAAAGCGGAAAGAGCCTCTCTGAGAGGTGTGAACCACTGTCCGTTGTATACCAGATCGGCAAACTTTATGGAGAGATAGGACTTCATCCTTGTAACTTCCTTGTCAAGGCAGATAGTCTCCAGTGTGTCATGAGCCTTGTAGAGGATGGTGCCGCCGGGAGTCTCATAAACGCCTCTGGACTTCATGCCGACCAGACGGTTCTCCACCAGATCCATAAGACCTATGCCGTTTTCGCCGCCCAGCTTGTTGAGATAGGACACCAGCTCAACGCCGTTCATTTCCTTGCCGTCAACAGCAGTGGGAACGCCCTTTTCAAAGTGGATTTTAACATATGTAGCCTTGTCGGGAGCCTTTTCGGGAGAAACGCCCAGCTCCAGGAAGCCTTCCTTGTTGTACTGAGGCTCGTTTGCGGGATCCTCCAGGTCAAGACCCTCGTGGGAAAGGTGCCAGATGTTCTTGTCCTTGGAGTAGTTGGTCTCACGGGTGATACGCAGGGGGATGTTGTGAGCCTCGGCGTAGTCTATCTCCTCGTCACGGGACTTTATGGTCCACTCTCTCCAGGGAGCGATAACTGCCATATCAGGAGCGAATGCCTTTATAGCCAGCTCAAAGCGCACCTGGTCGTTGCCCTTGCCGGTGCAGCCGTGGCATATGGCATCTGCGCCCTCTTTGAGAGCGATCTCTGCGATCCTCTTGGCGATGATGGGACGGGCAAAGGATGTACCCAGAAGGTACTTGCCCTCGTATATAGCCCCTGCCTTGATGGTGGGGTAAACATAGTCCTGGATGAACTCTTCCTTCAGATCCTCGATATAGAGCTTGGAAGCTCCTGTCTTCTTAGCCTTCTCCTCGAGACCGTCCAGCTCGGTGCCCTGTCCCACGTCTGCGGAAACAGCGATGACCTCGCAGTTGTTGTAGTTTTCCTTGAGCCAGGGGATGATTATGGAAGTATCAAGTCCGCCGGAATAGGCGAGTACGACTTTCTTTATATCAGCCTTGTTGACCATTGTTAATTCCTCCGTTTAATAAAATTACTATATTAGATTATACTGTTTTTTGCAGTCTTTGTCAAGAAAAATTTCACGGATGCAGAGTAATGCTGATCCTTCCTCAATGTACAGACGATCTCCAAGCCTCAGATCCCTTGTATTCAGGCATTTGCGGCTCGATCCTTGTCTGTACATCGGTCGGAGAGCAGTAGATATATGAGGCAGACCGTCAGGATATTATCCCGTGCTCCAGCTTCATTATGAGTATCCTCTTTACATGGGCGTTGAGCTCGGCAGTGGTTATGGTCTCCGCATAATAGGCGCTGCGCAGATCCTGATATGCTCTTTTGGCATCACTGCAGCAGATAAGGTCGTTGTCCGCCTTTATGGCTGCCACATAAACGGATGTGTCCCCGGTGTACTCTTTGAGGGCATCCATCGAAAGGTCGTCGGTGACGGCAACGCCGTTGAACCTGAGCCTTTTGCGCAGAACGCCGTGCACCACCTTGGAAAGGGAGGCGGGTACACCCTCGTCTATGGCATCATAGACCGTATGACCCACCATAACAGCCGGGGTCTTGTCCTCACTTGCATCAAGACCCGCCTGGAAGGTGACAAAATCCCTGTTGTAGAATTCATACAGATCCCTGCTGTCGTGGGCGGCTCCGGTGTGGGTGTCTGTGTTGTCGCCGTAGCCCGGGAAATGCTTCAGACAGGAGGCAACACCGTTTTCGCCTGCGGTCTTTACTATGGTGCTTATGCCTGATGCTGCTTCGTCCGCCCCTGTGCCCATGGTGCGGGGGTAGATGTAGGAATACTTGTCATCGGAAATGTCGCATACGGGAGCAAGGTTCAGGTTTATGCCCAGAGAGCGCAGGAGCTGCGCCTTTTCGGCAGTGTCCTCTTTAAGAGCATCAAGCCCGCCGTTTTTGTAGATATCCTGAGGAGATTTGAACCTTGAGGAGCGGAAAGCGGAGAATTTGCTGACACGGGTCACATCCCCGCCCTCTTCGTCTACCGCAAAGAAGGGCTTTATCTTGCTCTTGGAGTTTATCCTGTCGCACATGGTACGGAAGGTATCGGGGTCGCTGTTCTCAAAATCCGCAGCGTAGAAGGTGACACCTCCCAGATGATACTGTTCTATCTGGGCGGAAACATCCTCTGTGTCCGCTGCCGCAAGTATGAGCTGACCTATCTTCTCATCGGCGGACATGGAGGAAAGTATCTCCTCTGCCCTGTCTTCTATGCTGACCTGTACGGGACCCGTAACAACTGTGGTGGTCTCGGCGGGAGCATCGGTCTCCTCAGCGGGGGGCTCTGTTACAGCCTGCATCGAGACATAGTTGTAGATAGTGGGAGAAAGCCCGTCGATATTGGTCCCGGCGCCGTCAAAGGAGCAGCCGCAAAGGGCAGCCAGCAGCGCCAGCAAAGGTAAAAATGCATTCATACGTTTCATTTCAAGTACCTTGGAAAAAGCCGGGGTACGGGAATATCAGCAGAACTGGGTGCCCGCACCCTCGCTGGTGAGCAGTTCTATAAGTATGGAGTGGGGAACACGGCCGTCTATGATGACGGTCTTGTGAACGCCCCTGCGCACTGCCTCCACACAGCAGTCTATCTTGGGTATCATGCCGCCGGAGATTATGCCCTGCCGCTTGAGGAAAGGCACCTCACTCACCTGTACCTGCGGGATGAGGGTCTCCGGGTCGTCCTTGTCACGGAGGAGCCCCTTTATATCCGTCATAAGTATAAGGTTTTCCGCATTCAGCTCGGAGGCTATGCGGGCGGCTGCGGTGTCCGCATTGATGTTGTAGGTCTGACCCTTTTCATCGCTGGCAACGGTGGCTATGACCGGGATGTAGCCGTTGTCAAGGGCAGTGAGTATGGGAGCGGTGTTCACGGACTGTATATCGCCCACAAAGCCCAGATCCGTTTCGCCTTCGAGCTTTGTGCACATTATCATGCCGCCGTCTATGCCGCACATCCCCAGTGCCTTTCCGCCGTGGTGTGCAAGGTGAGCCACAAGCTCCTTGTTCACCTTTCCCGCAAGCACCATTTTCACGATATCAACGGTCTCTGCATCGGTATAGCGCAGACCGCCTATGAATTTGCTCTCTATGCCCACTCTGCCCAGCATCTCGTTTATTTCGGGGCCGCCGCCGTGGACAAGGACCGTCTTTATGCCCACCAGGTTCAGCAGGACGATGTCGGTCATTACAGCCTCTTTCAGGGTCTCGTTGGTCATGGCATTTCCGCCGTACTTTATGACGACTATCTTGCTGGAATAGTGCTGTATATAGGGAAGTGCATCTATGAGCACCTTGGTGCGTATCTCATCGGATATGTTCATTTGCTTTTCGTCCTTTTTACGAGCGGTAGTCGCCGTTTATCTTAACATAGTCGTAGGTCATGTCGCAGCCCCATGCCACGGAGGAGGCGCTGCCCATGTGAAGGTCTGCGAAGATCTCGACTTCCTTTTCGGAAAGGATCTCCTTTGCCTTGTCTTCGTCGAAGGAAAGACCCAGACCGTTTTCGCACACAAGTATGCGTCCCGCAGCGGATTCGTAGTAGACATCTGCCTTGGTAACGTCGCAGTCGGTGTCTGCATAGCCCATGGCGCAGAGTATACGCCCGCAGTTCGCATCGGCACCGTACATGGCACACTTTACAAGGGGGGAACGGATAACGCTCTTTGCGATGACGGCAGCCGTCTTTCTGTCGGGGGCACCGCCTATCACGCAGGTGACGAGCTTTGTGGCGCCCTCGCCGTCCTTGGCGAGCATACGGGTAAGGTTTGCCATTACCTGGAAAAGAGCTTCCCTGAAGGTGTCAAAGTCCTCTCCCTCGGAGCTTATCTCTTCATTCCCCGCAAGACCGGAGGACATGAGCATACACATATCATTGGTGGACTGATCCCCGTCGACGCAAAGGCAGTTGTAGGTCACCTGTACGGTCTCCGAAAGAGCCTTTTGCAGCATTTCGGAGGAAAGGGCGCAGTCGGTGGTGATGAAATTCAGGGTGGTCGCCATATTGGGCTCTATCATGCCGCTGCCCTTTGCCATGCCTCCCAAATGACATTCCTTTCCGCCTGCGGTGAATGTGACGGCGTATTCCTTTTTCACCGTGTCGGTGGTCATAATGGCGGTGGCAGCTTCAAGGTTGCCCGTGTAGGACAGCTTTTCGTACAGGGGGCCTATGGCTTTTTCTATGGGTCTGAGGGGCAGCACCTGACCTATTACACCGGTGGATGCCACTATGACCTCTTCTGTCTTTATCCCTGCCTTTTCAGCCACAAGTGCGCACATGGCACGGGCTTTTTCTTCCCCGTCCCCGTTGCAGGTGTTGGCATTGCCGGAGTTTACTATGACAGCCTGTGCCTTCCCGCCGGTCTTTGCAAGGTTATCCTTGGTGACCCACACGGGAGCGCCTTTCACCTTGTTTGAGGTATAGACCCCTGCGGTGTTGCAGAGGACATCGCAGAGCACAAGGGCGATGTCGTTTTTCTGCCCCGGTAAGGGACTTTCATTGCCGTCGTTGCCTGTGTGCATGAAGGCTTTTATGCCCGCATACACTCCGGAGGCTTTAAAGCCCCCGGCAGCGCAGACGCCGCCTTCCGTGACAGGGAATTTCTCTTCTATCTGATACATTTTGGAGCGTTCCTTTCAAAAGGCGGAGAGCATATAGTGACTGTTCCCGCCGTCTATCACCACACGAAGCAAGATGTAAGAAGGTCCCTGCCTCCTTGCCTCTTGCTTCCTGCTTCACACTTTTATCTCTTACAGATTGTAAACATCCACCGCACGGAGGACCTCAAAATCGCCCTTTGCCTTTAAAAGCTCCTTGCAGCGGGCATCATCCGATGTTTTGAGGATGATGGCGGCATCTTCTCCGGACTGGAGAGCGTACATATACTTGATGTCTATGCCGTTGGAGGAAATTGTGTTGGTAAGGCGGTTGAGCTCTCCGAAATGGTGTACCAGCTTTACTGCCACCACATCTGTGAGCATGGCGGAGAAGCCGGATTCGGAAAGAGCCTTGCAGGCTTCGGCGGGCTGGGAAACAAGGAGCCTCAGCATACCGTATTCACCTGTGTCCGAAAGGCTGATGGAAACGATGTTTATATTGTTCTGCGCAAGTATGGTGGTGACCTCTTCAAGTCTTCCTATACGGTTCTCGATAAATACTGTGAGCTGTTTCATGCCATGTTCTCCTTTCGGTTGTCTGTAACTCTCTTTGCCTTGCCCTCAAAGCGCTTGAGGGTGTTGGGGGATTCAAGCTTTATCTTTGCGTCAAGTCCCAGCATGGTGCGGAGCTGGGAGTGGAGCTTGTTCTTTATGCGGTCGAGCTCGGTGAAATCGTCTGTCATGGACTGAGGTGTGAGCTCTACTCTTATGGTGAGTATGTCGCTGTGGTTCACTCTGTCCACGATGATCTCGTAGTGAGGACCTATCTCGTCCGTGCGCAGCAGCACTTCCTCTATCTGTGAGGGGAATACGTTCACGCCCCTGATCTTCAGCATATCGTCTGTTCTGCCGGAGAGGTTCTCCATCCTTGCGGTAGTCCTTCCGCACTTGCAGGGCTCGTAGGTGAGCCTTGTGATGTCACGGGTGCGGTAGCGGATAAGGGGCAGTGCCTCCTTGGAAAGGCAGGTGACCACCAGCTCGCCCTTTTCGCCTGCGGGCAGCACCTCGCCTGTGTTGGGGTCGATCACCTCGCAGATGAAGTGATCCTCGTTTATGTGCATACCGTTGAGCTCCAGGCACTCTCCCGAAACGCCGGGGCCGCAAAGCTCGCTCATGCCGTAGTTTGAGGTGACATTCACGTGCTCGCCGTAGGTCTTTTTCATCTCATGCCTCATGGCCTCGGTAAGGAGCTCACTTCCGACCAGAGCAGTCTTCAGCTTCAGGTCGGTCTGAGGGTTGAGACCTGTCTGCACTGCCACCTCGCCGAGTCTGAGGGCGTAGGAGGGGGTGGCTACCAGCAGGGTGGTGCCGTAATCCTTCATGTACATTATCTGCTTTTCGGAATTACCTGTGGAGGAGGGGATTATGCAGGCTCCCATCCTTTCGAGACCGTAGTGAAGACCCAGAGCCCCTGTGAACATACCGTAGCCGAAGCAGATCTGGCACACATCCGAAGGCTCTGCGCCGCCTGCACAGGCGATCCTTGTCACACATTCCGACCAGGTGTCAAGGTCGTTTTTGGTATAGCCTACCACCGTGGGCTTTCCGGTGGTTCCCGAAGAGGCGTGTATCCTCACGAGCTCCGACTTGTCCACCGCAAAGAGGCCGTAGGGATAGTTGTCCCTGAAATCCTGCTTGGTGGTGAAGGGCAGCTTTTTCAGATCCTCCAGGCTTTTTATATCCTCGGGCTTTACGCCTGCCTCATCCATTTTTCTGCGATAGGGCTCTACCTTTTCGTAAACGTATCTCACAAGCTTTAACAGCTTTTTGGTCTGTATCTCCTCGATCTCTTGTCTTGACAGGGTCTCTTCTTTAGCCCAGATCATGGTAACACTCTCCGATCCATCAGGTTTTTAGCCGGGATGTATAGTCAGACTGTCCTTATGCCCGGCACATATATCATTATTTTACCATATGATGCGGGGTTTTGTCAAGAAGATATTTATTAACAATATGTATATGATAATGTATATGCTGCATAATTATACATTTTTGCAGGTCAAATGGTGATTTGCGCAAAATGTCAAAATATTTTGACCGATATTTGTAACAATTTTACAAAAATAAGCAAAAATGCGCACAAATTTCAAAAACCTATTGATTTTGCATTTTGAATATGCTATATTGTATACACCGAACAGAAAATTGCGCAAAAGTGAAAGGAGAGGGAATGAAGATAACCAAGGAAAAGCTCACGGATATGCTTGCACGCATTGCATTTGCGGATTTTACCGGATATGCAGCTGTGGTAGGGGACGAAAAAGGTGAGCGTTTCATCATAACCCCGTCGGACAAGCTGACCCGTTCCCAGAGAATGGCGATAGCATCAATGAAGATGGGGGCAAAGGGCATAGAGCTGAAGCTGTATGACAGGATAAGAGCCATAGAGCTGCTGGCAAGGCTGACGGGAGTTTTCAACAGTGAAGGCAGCGATCTTGAAGCACTGAGAAGCATTTTTTCGGCGGAGGACAGCGGGGATGATAACTCTTAGCCCCAAGCAGAGGGAGGTCTGCCGCAGGGCGCTGCATTCCCCGAAAAGGTGGAACATCAAGGTGGGGGCGGTGAGGTCGGGAAAGACCTTCTGCGACCTGTTCCTCATCCCCCGCAGGATAGCCCTTGCTGACCCCGGCGGACAGATAGCCCTTATAGGCTACACCTCGGATACCCTTGAAAGGAACATCCTCTCCCCCATGCGCAGCCTTTACGGGGAACGCTTTGTGGGGCGCATAGGAAAAGGGGGCAGGGCAAGGCTCTTCGGCAGGGAATGTCTGTGTATAGGTGCATACACTGCTTCCTGCGGGGACAAGCTGAGGGGGATATCCCTTTCCTATGCCTACGGGGATGAGATGACCACATGGAACGAAGAGGTCTTTACAATGCTTAAATCCCGTCTGGACAGGGAAGGCTCCGTATTTGACGGCTCCTGCAACCCGGATGTGCCGTTTCACTGGTTCAAAAGGTTAATGGACAGTGCAAGCGAGGAGGGCATCAGCGTGACGGAGTTTATCATAGACGACAACAGGCTGCTGCCTGCGGATTTTGTGCGCTCTCTGAAAGAGGAATATGCAGGTACGGTGTATTATGACAGGTATATACTGGGGAAATGGTGTGCGGGAGAAGGTGCGGTATACAGAAGGCTGGCGGAGTCTCCGGAGAGCTTTGTGACGGATGATGACAGCGGCATCATCTGTGCGGATATGGGAGTGGATTTCGGCGGCAGCGCTTCGGCCACAGCCTTTGTGCTGACGGGCTGCACAAAAGGATATGAGAGGGTGACGACAGTAGATTCCTTTTACAGCAAAGAGCCCTTGTCCCCGGAAAGACTGGAAAGGGAATTCTGCGCATTTGTGAGAAATGCTCTGGTGCGGTTCCCGCTGCGGGACATCTACTGCGACAGCGCAGAGCAGATACTTATAAGGGGACTTGAAAATGCTGCAAGGAGAGAAAGGCTGCCTGTTATGATACACAATGCGAGAAAATCCCCCATAAACGACAGGATCAGCTTTTTCCTCTCCCTTATGGGACAGAAAAGGTTCTTTATACACAGAAGGTGCCCGCAGGTGCTGAAAGCATTCCGGGAGGCGGTGTGGAAGGACGGGAAAAGACTGGACGACGGCAGCTCCGACATAGATTCTCTGGATGCGGCGGAATACTCTGTAGAAAGGCGCATGAGGGACATACTTGAAAGGTAAAGGAAGGCGGTAAGGATGTATTTGGACGAAAGTATCTACCCGAAGGAAAAGATCGAGCTCAGAAAGGATATATATGAGGGGCATCCCCCATGGGAGAGGGTGAAGAAGTCGGGGCTCTACGGCAGGGGCGAAAGGCGGATGTTTTCCCTGGGCTGCGCAAGGGTGCTGTGCGACTGCCTTGCCGCTCTTACATTCTCATCCCAGGCGGATATATACACGGAGGATGAGAGAACGAGGAGATTTATCCTCGGTGTGCTGGATGAGAACTCCTTCTGGGAGAATATGCCTGCTTTCCTGTCAAGGACCTATGCTCTTGGCAGCGGAGCTGTAAGGGTGTATATGAACGAGGGGAGGGTCTGTCTGGACTTTGCATCGGCAGAGGGCTTTGTCCCTCTGGGCACACACAGGGGACGGGTGAGCGACGGACTGTTCAGGGGGATAATAAGGAGGGGAGGGAAAAGGTACACTCTTCTTGAACACCACCGCTTTGAAAAGGGCAGGGTCTGCATAGAGAGGCGGCTGACAGACAGAGAAACGGGGGAGGACACGGACATCAGGGCTATCGGGCTTTCCGAAAGAGAATACACAGAATGTTCCGTGCCCCTCTTTGCCTGCTTCAGACCGAAGATGCCCGACCCCTCAAAGCCTTCTCTCTGCGGCGAAAGTGCCTTTGAGGGCTGCATTGACACCATCCACGCCCTTGACACCGTCTTTGACAGCCTTGTGAGGGAGTTCGTGCTGGGACGAAAGAGGATAATCGTGCCATCCTCCTGCATACGCACGGTGGTGGATCCTGACACGGGAAAGATCAGCAGATATTTCGATGCGGATGATGAGGTCTATCAGGCGCTGTGCTGCGATGATGAAAAGGATCTGAAGATAGTGGACAACACCGCTGTACTGAGGGTGGAGGAGCACACGGATGCCATAAACGCACTGCTTGACATCCTCTGCTTTCAGACCGGACTTTCGGCGGGGACACTGTCCTTTTCGGCAGGCGGGGTCAAGACGGCAGCGGAAGTCAGGAGCATGCAGCTCCGCACGGAGAGCAGTATGCAGCAGTACAGGGCATTGTGCGCCGAATTCCTTGAGGATCTGGTGCAGAGCATTCTTGCCTGCGGGGAGATGAGCGGCGAGCCCGTAAGGGCAGATGCACACATACGCATCAGTTTCCCGGACACGCAGACTACCGACATTGCTGAGATGATCGACAGGAACATCAGGCTGGTGGATGCAGGGCTGAGATCAAAGGCGGGGGCGGTGATGAACATAAACGACTGCACGGAGGATGAGGCAGAAAAGGAGCTTGAAAGAGCGGAAAAGGAAAGGAGAAGAGAAAATGGATGAGGATCTCATAAAGGAGCTTTTCGGGGAGGAAAGCGGGGAAGCAGAGCCGGCGGAGAATGAGGAGGCTGCTCCCGAAAGGGACGAGCTGAAGGCAAAGCTTTATGACATGGGGCTTCGCATGGATGCGGCGGAGTTCATTGCGGGACTTGCAAAGGGCATGGATGCTGCTGCTCTCTACGAGGGGGCAAAGGGCTTTGCGTCAAGACCCGGAAACGGAGTGAAAATGGAAAAGGATGAGGACGACATGGCTCTCAGAAGAGCTTTCGGACTGTAAAGGAGAAATATCATGAGCAACAATATCAGATACGCTAAGAAGTACACAAGGTTCCTCAATGAGGCATATGCCGCAAAGGCTGCGGCTGCCTGCCTGGAGGCGGACAGGAGCCTTATAAGGGAGGGCGCCAATGCCCATGAACTGGTGATACCCCGCCTTACTGCGGACGGCCTTGCAGATTATTCAAGGGGTGCAGGCTACACAAGGGGCGGAGTGAACCTCAGCTGGGACACGGTCTCATTCAACTACGAAAGGGGCAGGATGTTCGAGGTGGATGTGCTGGATGATGCGGAAACTCAGGGCATAGCTTTCGGCAGGCTGGCTTCGGAATTCATGCGCACAAGAGCCATACCCGAGGCGGATGCCTTTAAGTTCGCACAGCTTGCCGCAGGGGCGGGAAATACCGAAGCAGCAGCCATTACCGGAGGTGAGGCCGCAATAGCCGCCATAAGAGCGGGGACCGCCATGCTGGATGATGAGGATGTTCCCTATGAGGACAGGTATCTTTTCGTCTCCCACAAGGTGAAGGGGCTCATAGATGACCTGGACATAACAAAGTCAAAGGCGGTGCTGGATCGTTTCGTGAAGGTGGTCACCGTTCCGCAGAGCAGGTTTTTCGACGGTATAGAGCTGCTTGACGGTACCTCCGAGGGAGAGGAGGCAGGAGGCTTCAGGAAGGCGGAGGGAGCTTCCGACCTGAATTTCCTCATTGTACACCGTCCCTCCTCCCTTATTTTCACAAAGTATGAGGTGACAAAGATAATCAGCCCCGACAGTAACCCGGATGCGGACGCATGGAGATATGCCTACCGCTGCGCAGGCATAGCGGAGGTGCTGCCCGGCAAGGCCAAGGGCATATACGCACATACCGCAGTGTGAGTTTGATACCGGCGGTGCCCCTGTCCTGCCTATCGGCACGGTGAACAGGAATGGGACAGGAGGACGGGGGCATCAGTCCCGGTTTATAAAGCCACGGCTTTGATCCGTATTATCGGGAGAAAGGAAGGAGCAGCGGGTGGATATAGATCTTGGATTTTACAGGGATGTTTACGGCGGTCATCACGGGAGCGAGATACTCCCCTTTCTGAAAGCCGCCGCTGACACTGTTGAAGCCGCAGTGAGCGGCGGGACGGAAAGGAATATGGGATACGCTGCCTGCATAGAGGCAGACTACCGCTATGACAGGCAGTACAAAAGCGCAAAGCTGGGGGATTTTTCCTATACATCGGGTGAGAGCATTTCGATGGGGATCATCTCCCCCGGAGCGAGGATGTACCTTGAGGGGCGGGGAATGCTTTGCAGATGCGTGGAGGATGTGAGGAACAGATGAGACCTATACCGGCAGAAATGCTGACAGACACTGTTACACTTGAAAAGTACAGGCATGACATAGGGGGCAGGGAGCTTGTGTTTTCGACCATGCTCAGCAGTGTCCGCATCGTGAGGTGCAGGGAAAAGGAACATGAGCATGGATGTGGGGAAGACGGCGCAAAGGGCATACTTTATTTCGATGCAAGGCACAGCAGACCCTCGGGAGCGGAGCTGCTGACGGCGGGGCTTGAAAGCGACATAGTGCAGGGGAGCGACCGCTGCGGCATAAGGGGCGTGAAGTACCTTTATGACGAAAGGGGCTTTCACCATGCAGAGGCAGAGCTTGTGTGAGGGGGAGAGCATGGATATTTACAGAGTGCTGTGCGGTATACTGGGAGCGGACATATTCGGCGAAAGGACAGTTGCTCTTGACGAAAGGGAATGCCTTGATCTTGCAGACGGTTCAAGGCTCATAAAGGTAAGGGGAGGCTGCGGATGCGGGGCGAATACGATGAGATATGTTCTGCGGCGGAGCTTCTGAAGGGAGAGCACAGCGGGATAATAAGGGCAGGGGTCATAACTCCCGTAAGGCTCATATCCTTCGGGACAGGCAGCAAGCCTGTCTTTGAGGTGGGTATGGAGGCAGTATACAGAGAGGAGGCGGAGAATGAAACTTTATGTGAAGACGGGGCATGAGTTCATGCCCCTTGAAGCAGGGCTCATAAGCATGGATGTGAGTTTTACGGGCAGAAGAAGGACTTATCCTTTTATAGACGGAGACAGGACACTGACCCTCAGCGGCGGACACACTGTTGAACTGAGGGTGATGCTTCCGGGGGATGAGGTGATGGTATACCTTTGGGAGAATGCGCTCAACTGCGGTGTGGTAAGGGTAAGGGTCACGGAGGGGAGCACGAGCGAGGAATTTGACTGCGCCGTTTCTGTAAAGAAGATGTATGAATCGGGCTTTGCGGGGACGGAAGCACTGATAGAACTGAAAGAATAGGGGGATGGGGATGTATTTTTCCGTAAACGGGAATGACATGAGCGCCTTTATCACGGAGGACAGCTTTACATATGAGACAGAGCCCCTGTTTGATGAGACAGGGGAGTATATAAACCTTTACGGGCAGAGGGTGCGGCAGAGGACGGGCAGCAGGACGAGTATGGCGCTGCAGCTTTCGGGAGTGACGGAGGCAGCCGCAAGGGTGCTGAAAACTGCCTTTGCCAACGGCAGCGCAGCAGTAAGGGTCTTTGCTCCGGACAGCGAAGAGATGACTGCTTCCTGCGAGAGCCTTGCGCTGACTCTCACGGGGATACAAAGGGACGGAACGGGCGGAACATCAAAGCTGTTCGGTGCAAAGCTCAGGATGTCGGCAGAGACCCTGGACTGTCTTTAGCACTGTCATAAGTGTAAGTGTGGGCGGTATGATCCTTGATGCCGCAAAGGTGTCGGGGCTGAAAATAAGGTACGAGGCGGACGGGGAGGATCTTTTCTCCGGGTTTATAAACGGCAGCATGGAGCTTTCATATCACGGTGAGGCGATATTCCCGCCAAACGGGGATATAAGTGTCACCGCAAGGGGCGGCGGCTTTTATATCACGGCGGAGGGATACAGGATAAGCAGCATAAGACGGCATGGGAACAGGGTCAGTATCCGGGGACGGGACAACATGAGGGAACTGGAAAGACCGATGGATGTGTCACTTTACGACCGTGACAGCAGGGTGGAAAGCTCCCTTGCGGTAGGTGCCATAGCGGCTGCCTGCGGCTTCTCGGGGGCGGCAAATGTGCCGTCTGTGACCCTGTGCTACGACGATCTGGCGGACAAGACCGCAAGAGAGGTGTTGAGAGCACTCAGTGTGATCGGCTGCGGTGTGTGGTACAGGACAGCGGAAAATGTCCTTGCATTTGCGCCTTACGGCAGCGCAGGCAGCACTGTTGAGTGCCCGACGGGGGCGGTGTTCCACGAACATTCCAAAAAGGGTGCCATAAGCTGTGTGAAGGCACATTCCACGGAGACAAGGAAGGACTATTCAAGAGGCAGCGGAGACTACACAGGGACAGTGAGGATAAGAGGCAGGATGATAACCGGGGCGGTGGCATCAGCAGTGCTGGGACACCTGGCGGGAAAGTACATCCGTTCCTTTTATGTAAGCCGTCTGCCCTGTACCTCAATGGTGCCCGGCAGTCTCTGCATCACAAGGGACAATGTGGGATATTTCCCGCTGAAAACGGAGATAGTTTTTTGTTCGGCGCCCTTTATAAATGCGGAGTATTCGGATATATGCGAGGATGAGTTCATGTATACGGACAAAAGGGAATACGACACAAGGGAGAAGCTGAGCCCGATGACAGTGTACGGCAGCACGGTCATCACGGAAAAGGGTGTCGGAATACTTGAAAAGGGGGACAGCGAGGACATAAGGAGCAGGGCAGCACAGTATTTCTCGGAGGCAAAGGGTGCGGTGACACGCTTTTCGGGTGCGGTGATGGACAGCAAGATGCCCCTCAGCATAACGGATCTTTCGCCCACACGAAAACGTATAGCCTATGACAGTGTGAGCTACATACTCAGCTTTACAAAGACAGCTTCGGGTAAGACAGATATCAGCCTGACGGAGGAGGAAGAGGAATGAGCTTTATAGCGGGGTATATACTGGGGCTGGAGGAACACTCTCCCGGTGTGCTGGAGATCACAGCCAACGGCAGCTACACAGCGGAGGGATGCTGGAACAGGGTGAACGCATCCGTGCCCGACCGCTATGCGGAGGGGTATGCGGACGGTGCCGCTTCGGTGCTGCTGGGAACGAAAAGCATTACCGCCAACGGCACATACAGCGCCCTGCAGGAGGGGCTGAACGGATATTCCTCCGTAACGGCGAATGTGCCCGACAGGTACGCAGAGGGCTATGCGGACGGAGCTGCATCCGTTGCGCTGGGGCATAAGAGCATAACCGTAAACGGTGTTTATACTGCGGCAGCCGACAGCCTTTCCGGCTATGATGTGGTGACGGTGAATGTTCCCGACCGCTACGATGAAGGCTATGCCGACGGCTACGCAGACGGCAGTGCGTCCGGCGGCTACACCTTCCCGCCGGGTACTGCCTACGGCGACTTTATAGACCTGGTATCGGGGGACACGGTGACAGATGAGACCACAGGCATATCCATAGTGCAGGAGATCTTTGAGGCAGAGGGCACAGGAGTTATATATATCCATGCGGTGGGTGTGGAGGATGATGACAGCATTTTCAGGGAGGCAAGCGGTTCAAAGACCTATATTTCCTCAAAAGCAAAGGTGACAGACCCGGCAAGCGGGACTGTCACCATAGAATTCAAGTGGTATTATACCGACTACCCCGGCACTGTACGCACCACCACACGCAGTATGGACTGTGATTTCCTTGTGGGATACGGCGGGGCAGGACACAGCTTTTCGGTCAGACAGAGGGCGTAAAGGAAAGGCTACTGTACTCTGCATCAATGGGGAGAGAGGAGTCATCGAAGGCATTGAGCCAGCTGTCCACGCCCTTTCCGCACCAGGCGTTCATCATTATCCTGCCGGGGACGGAGGGGATATCCTCTGTGGCAGTGTGTGCCGCTGTACCGTCCACATACCAGGTGATGCTGTCCTCTTTCCACTCAAAGGCATAGGTGTGGAGATCCTCCGAGGCATCAAAGCCCAGATCGTACATAAATTCGTGGTTTCCCTTGCCGTTTGTGAAATAGTTGAACTGTACCTTTGTGGTGTCCTTGCCAAGTATCTCGATATCTATCTCATCCCAGGGGTTGTTGTCGGAAGGTCCCGTGTAGGTGAAGAAGGATGAGACCACGCCGTCATTCTTTGCAGCCTTCATGGTCACTTCGTAGCGGCCGTAGCCGTAGAAATCGTTGGTTCTGAATTCACCGCCGCTGTAAGGGACACCGTCCTTTGGCACGGTGTCCTTGTCGATGACCAGCTTCATGACACCGTCCTCAAAGCGGACATTGTCATTTCTCCATGTGACATTGAACATACTGCCGTTGCACCAGCCGTCGGCGGTGTGAAAGCCTTCGGGCATACCTGCGGAAAGGTCGGCGGAAAGCGAGCCTTCGGGCAGGGGCGCAGCCGTTTCAGCAGGCTTTTGGCCGCAGCCTGAGAGCATAAGAGCGGAAAGCATAAGTGTTATGATTGCCTTTGTGGTGTGTTTCATGTTCCTGTCCCCCTGTTGATAGATATGAAGTTTTTTTCAGTGTAGCACAAAAGAAGATCCGGTCATACAATTTTTCTGCACCAAATATCAGGATCCTGCAGTAGTAATACTGATCCTTCCTCGATGTACAGACGATCTCCAAGCCTCAGATCTCCTATATTCAAGCATTTGAAGCTTGTTTCTTGTCTATACATCGGTCAGAGATCAGCATAAGACAACGCAAAAGCCATGGCACGGGGAGCTTTTTCCCGATACCATGGCTTTTCCCGAACGATCCTTTATGCAGAGATCCTTTCTTTTATATCCGCGACAGTGCCATAGAAGGACTTGACATATCCTCCTGCCCTGCTGTCAACGGTCTCCATAAGGCAGCAGTACTTGTCTATGAGAGAAATGACAAAGGCTTCCTTTGACTTCGGCATACCGTCAAGAGTGTAGGGGAACATATGCTTCAGGATGATCTCCTGTTCGAGCTTTGTAAGCTCAAAGTGCTTTTTTGCATTTTCAAGAGCCACTCTGGGGTGGAAGATGGAGTGGGTGAGCCCGCCCTTTCCAACAGGCCTTTCGTGCCAGTCGTAGAGGAAAAGGTCGTGGAGGAGCCCGCCTCTTGCACCTGCTCTTGCGTTGAGCCCCAGCATCTTGCAGGCAAGGAAGTTGTAGAAGGAAACATTGAGACAGTGATCGAGGGTCGTGGTGGTGCCGTGCTGGGTAAAGGTATCCATCTTCTGCACCACAGGGGATGCAAGAAGGTCGTTCACATAGGACAAATATTCATCGGAAATGGCTTTGTCCTTCCCCACCAGACGGTTGTTCCTGATCCTTATCTGAAACATGGGCATCTACCTCTGATCTATAAACAATGTATATAGCGAATAATATCTGACGGACATTCCTGCCGTCTGAACTGATTTTAACACATTCTTAATCATTAACTGTTATATAAATATTAAATTTATGAAAACACTTTGTGCAAAGAATGGTTTATACTGATTTCTGACCGATGTACAGACAAGAAACAAGCCGCAAATGCTTGAATACAGGGGATCTAAGGCTTGGAGATCGTCTATACATCGAGGAAGAATCAGTATCAGCCGATGAAGCCCAGCTTCACAAGAGCCTTGTAAAAGCCGTCGTCGGTGTGCTTTTCGGTCACATAGCCCGCATGGGCTTTGATATCATCAGGGGCGTTGCCCATACAAACGGAGGTGCCGCAGGCAGCCATCATGGCAAGGTCGTTGGAGCTGTCTCCGAAGGCTGCGGCATCAGCTCTGTCAAGCCCCAGCTCCGAAAGCATGAGCCGGACGGCACACCCCTTGTCGCAGTCGCTCCTGATAAGCTCGCAGTGGTCGTAGTCATCGTAATCATCGGTGAAGTGTATAAGTGCAAGACCGTCACTTTCGGGTACGGAAAACTCCTCGAACTGTTCGTGGGTGAGGCAGAAGGCGAGCTTTGTGGCAGAAAATCCCTTTTCGTCAAAGACATCAAGACTGTGGCCCTCTGTCCTTATCCTTTCGGACTGTGCGCCTCGGGAGCGCTTTTCAAAGGGCAGGTCGCCTCCGAGGAAAAGATTTTTGATGATGTGAGCCATGTTTTCCCTGAAGTACAGTCCGTCTATGCACTCTATCTCATAGGGTACGGCTTTTTCCTCAAAGGCTCTCCTGTACTTTGCGGTGATATCATTGGGGATGTGCTCGTTTTTCAGGAGCTTATCCCCATACTTTACATAGCAGCCGCCGCCGCAGATCATGCCGTGGAAAAGCTCAAGAGGGACATCATAGGGGATCATCCCGATGGTGCGCCCCGTGGAGAGGATAAGGGTGTGACCGCTTTCCGCTGCCTTTTTCAGCCCCTCTCCGGCAGAGGGAATAAAGCCCTGCTCATAGTCTCTTATGGTGCCGTCAATGTCTACAAAAAGGATCATTTGCTATCTGTGCCTTTCGGGGATATCCGGATGACTGCAAGCTCCGGATTGTTGAAGATGCGGGGTATGATCTCATGGCGGGACAGCCCCTTGCTGACGATCATGGCGGTGCCGTTTTTTTCGTAGAAGCCGCCGCTGTACTCCGGGAAAAGAGTGGCACCCGGTCCGAAAAGACCTTCCTTCCGTCCCGGGATGCGCCACTGTCCGCCGTGGGTGTGACCGCACAGCACAAGGTCGAACACGCCCTGTTCTGTGTAAAGGTCGAAAAAGTTGGGGTAATGGATGAGCATAAGGTGAAAACGGCTGTCGTTTTTCAGGGCGGCATAGTCCTCTGTGGCTGTAAAGGCTGTGACATGGCTGAGGATATTGTGGGTCTCCGTTCTTTGACCGCCGTAGTCATCTGTGCTGTCTGCAAAGCCTGTCAGGGCGATCTCATCGTTCAGGTAAAGGGTCTCGTTTTCAAGCACGCTTATGCCGCAGCTCTTCATGAACTCTACGTGTGCGGGGTAGCCCTTGAAGTCGTAGATCTCATGGTTGCCGCTGACAAAGAAGCAGTTATACCCTTCAAGCCCCTTTATCAGCAGGTCGGTGTTAAGGTTTTTCTCCTTGTCGTCGTATATGTCTCCCGTGAGAACGACAATGTCGGGGTCTGCCTCTTTTATTAGTTCCAGGAGCTGTGACTGACCTTTACCGAAAAGGGTGTCATGGAGATCGGACAAATGGGCGATGGTATATGTCCTGCTCACTTTTTCGGAATAGATGGTGTAGTCAGTGCGCACAAGGCCGTAGCTGTCTGCGGCAAGACCCGCAAACAGAGCACCTGCCACCGCTGCCGCAGCGGAAAAGATCTTAATGAGCCTGCCTTTGCTTTTCTTCATCAGCTTTGCTCTCCGCCGTTCTGACCGCCCTGTTCGCCTCCGCTCTGACCGCCTTGTTCGCTGCTTCCCTGACTGCCGCTGCCCTGGTCACCGCTGCTCTGACCGCCTTGCTCGGCGCTTCCCTGACCGCCGCTCTCTCCGCCCTGTTCACCGCCGCTTCCGCCTTCTCCGCTGCCGTCTGTGGTAGGTGTGTAATAACCATAGCTGCCGGAGGGACCGCCGGTGTAGCGTGCTGTGGTGGTGGTGATCACTGTGGTCTGGGTGGCTGTAAGTGCGTCCATCTTTGCCTGGAGCCGCTGATATGCCTCCTGCAGTTCAATGTTTTGCGTCTTTTCGTAGGCTGATTTTGCGGTGTTGTAGGCAGATCTTATATCGCCCTGCTTCTCGTACAGTTCGATCATGCGCAGATAGGTGTCGGGATAGCCGGGATATTTCTTTGCGATATACCTGTATTCGGAAATCGCCTCCGCATACTTGCCCTGTGAGACATAATCCTTTGCAAGCCTGTGGTGATAGAGCCTTTCGTCGGTGGTGGTAGTCTCCTCGGACTCTGTTACGGGGACGGTGGTAACGATATCTGCCGTGGTGGAGTGAGGCCAGCCGTTCAGGACAGTCGCCGCAGTTGTGGTCGCCTTTGTAGTTGCTTTTGTGGTAGTTTTCACAGCTGCACGGGTGGTTGCCTTTGCAGTGCTGACGGAAGGGACTGTCGTGGTGACGGGAGGCAGATAGCCGGGCACCGTGGTCATCACCGTGACAGGCGGAGTGTAGAGGGGAACTGTCACTTTCGATGTGGGGGTCGTGGTGGTGGTCTCGGAGGATGATACGGTGGTGGTCACCGTGGGGATGACGCCGTCCGGGGTAGGATCATCTCCCATAAGGTAGGTGACATATTCGCCCGTGATAGGGTCTGCCTTCTTCTGAACGGTCTCTGCCGCTTCAGGTGCAGCCTCTTCCGCCTCCTCACCCTCTTCGGGGGTGTCTGTTTCTTCGTCTCCGAGACCGCTGAGGGACAAGACCCTGTTGTATTCATCTTCAAGACGGTCGTCTCCGGTGTAGGTGATGCCCTTGTCAAGCACCGCAAGAGCCTTTGTATAGTCGCCCTTCCCGCAGTAGCTCTCGGACAGGCCCATATAGGCGTTGACATTGTAGGGATCAAGAAAGACCACGCCTTCAAATTCCCTTATGGCGTTGTCGTAGTCCATGTTTGAAAGATAATACTGTGCGGTATCTATATTGACCTCCAGCTCGCCTGTGGAGGGGTTGTTCCTGCCCACACCCAGAACTATCGCCACTATCACCGCAATGCTCACAAGAACGGCAGGGATGATTATTTTAAGTCTTGAACTGCTGTCCATCGGACGGCTCCTTTCACTGTTATGCTGTATATATGAATTTTTATTTCAAAAATATTATCACATCTTATTATTATAGCATATAAATGCAGGAATGTCCATAGTTTTTGAAAGATTTTCAGATCGGATTTTCAGATCTGAAAGCTGTCCCTTCCGAGCCCCTGAGATGTGCCTCACAGCACCGTTCTCATTTGCGGCAGCAGCCGGATCGTCTGCCCATAACACAAAAGGACACCGATATGGTGTCCTTTGTGCTATATGCAGGAGAAAGAGGTAAAATCGTAAGTAGTGAAGATCATGCTTCGGAAGCGGACCGTGCGGTTATCTCCGTCCTGCTGCATCCCTCTTCTTGCATCTGTTATCAGAAATTTGCCTTGATCTGCTCGTTGAGCTCGCCTATAAGCTCGTCAGCCACACCGCTGATGGTCTCTCTTGTGGTAGACCACTCTGCTGCGTTGTAGGATGCGCTCTTGATAGGATCGTGGATGACCTGGTAGATATCCTGTGAGCAGCCTGCATAGAAATCTATAACAGGGTTCTCGTTGGTGAGCTCCTTGGTCTTGTACCACATATCCACCATTTCGTCTGTCCAGCCGTAGTCCTCACGGTACTGCTTTTCGGCTATCTCCTGACCTGTGGGATCCTTTACGGCTGCCAGCTTGCACCTCATAAAGGCTGCGGCACCCTCTGGATTGGGAGCGCCCTTGCAGAGTGCATAGGCATCAACGCCGGAGGGGAGGTAATATTTGTCTGCCTCGGGGTCCTTGGGCATGGGAACGAACATGATGTCCCCGTCCTCGCCGAAGGCGGAAAGGTCGGTCTCGTAAAGCTGCCAGATACCTACGGGATAGAAGAGGGTCAGACCTTCGGAAACTCTGGAGGGCTGCTCCTTCCAGTCAAACTGGGCATGAGGCAGGGGGATGTTGTTGCGTGCCATGTCGAGCATGAAGTTTTCGCAGCGCTCCATCTCCTCGCTGTTGATGTTGCTCTTTATGATACCGTCCTCAACGGTCACAACGGGAACTCCTGTGGTGAGGATGAAGTTTATCTCGAACCACCAGCCGTCAAAGCCGTATTTGCCGTTGTCGGGGTCGGAGAACTCGGTACACATATCCTTGAAGGCGTTCCAGTCCCACTTGCCCTCTTCAAGGAGCTCTGCGGGGTCTGTAAGGCCGTTCTCCTCAACTACCTTCTTGTTGTAGATGCAGACACAGCCCGCATCGGTGGATACGACGCTCACATAGTGCTTTCCGCCCAGCATATGCATATCGGAGAGCTTCTTGGCGCCCACTGTCCACTCGTCGGTGGAAAAGTCCAGATAATCATCAAAGGGATCGAACATCCCGTTTACAGCCTTGCCGGGGAAAGTGTCAAGGTCGGCTGCGGGGAAAAGGTCGGGTGAGGTGCCGCCCAGAACGTTGGTGGAAAGGTCGGAGTACCTGGTCTCATAGGTGGTAGGGATATATTCTATCTTTCCGCCGTACTTGGTCTCGAAAAGCTCCAGCTCCACCGACTTGGGCTTTCCGTTGGCAGGGTTCAGATCCCAGAAGGAGAGCCACTTTACGGTGCCTACCTCGGGGTTTTCCTCCTCAACGCCCATGTCGATCTCCTCTACCTTCTGTGCATCCTCTTCGTCAAGCACCTTGGGCTCGGTGGCTTCGGTGGTGACGGAGGTGGTAGCCTCGGTGTTCACGGACGGGGTGTCTCCGGAGTTCCCGGAAGAACAGGCTGCGGTGCTCATGCAGATACTGAGGGCAGCAAGCATGGCGGCGGTCTTTTTGATATTAGTCATAGCGCTCATCTCCCATTAAAGCGTAGTTCGTTTTCTCTGTCCTTATTGTACATTTTTTACAAGGCTTTGATATATCACCGCTTTGTCAAAAATATCAGAATTTTGTTGACAAATGGCAGTAAGATATAGTAAAATTAAATAAGTATATGAAAGAGAGTAAAGTAAACAGCAGGAGAAAGAATAGATGCAAGGAGTGGATAACATGAGCTCTATGGAGAAGGAACTCAACCTCAGACAGTTCGTCAACAGGGAGTATTCCGTGAACCATGCTCCCGTGGAAAAGGAACTGGAGTTTTACGACTATGTGAAAATGGGGGATGAAGAGAATGTGCGCCGCACCATGACCCCCCTTGCCAGCGGGAATGTGGGCAGGCTTTCCGACGATCCCATAAAAAACCTGCGCTATCACCTTGTGGTTACGGTGGCGCTGATAACACGGTACTGCATAGACGGAGGCATGGAGCCGGAAAAGGCATACACCCTCAGCGACCTGTACATAAATCGTGCGGACAGGGCAGAGACGGAAAGGGAGATAAGGGAGGTACACCACGATGCGGTGTTTGACTTCACAAGGAAGATGCAGGCACAGGCAAAGGAAAAAATATGCTCAAAGCCCGTGGTCATGGTGATCGACTACATCTACGACCACCTTCACGAGAAGATGACCGCAGAGGATATGGCAGATTTTACCGGGCTCAGTGTCTCCTATATATCAAGGCTTTTCCACAGGACCACAGGCTCTACCCTCAGCGAATACATCGCCCTGAAGCGGGTGGAGGCGGCGGAAAATATGCTGCGTTATTCGGAGTATACCGCCACGGAGATAGGGAGCTTTCTGGCGTTTTCCTCTCACAGCCATTTTATCAGCGTTTTCAAAAAACACACGGGGATGACACCCAACAAATACAGGGAAAGATATTTCCGGTCGGCACGGCCGACAGCGACCGGGTCGGCACAACCAACAGCGACCAAATCGGCATGGCAGACAGCGGCTGAGTCGGCACGACCGACAGCGACCGGGTCGACACGGCCGACAGCGGCCGTATCCGCAAAGTCGGCAGTTTCTCCGGATGAGTGACTGCGGCGGGGATACTCCCTCAGAGAGGGAGCCTGAGCCTCCTTCTTTGCAGGACATGACCACCCGTAACAAAAGGATCGGATATGATAAGAAAGACTACAAAGGACATACTGGCAGAATCCTTTCTGGAACTGGCGTCCGACAGGCGCATAGACAAGATAACCGTCACCATGATAACCGATAACTGCGGTATGTCACAGCCTACCTTCTACAACCATTTCAGGGACAAATACGACCTTATAGTGTGGATCTATGACAGGCATATGGGTGAAATAGTAGGCAGGATCGGCAGGGACGGCTATGTGTGGAGAGACTGCCTGTCCGATGTGGCTGCCTATTACTGCGAGAACCGTGATTTCATCGTCAATGCCATAAAGAACACAAGCGGCCAGGATTCTTTTCTGGAGTACATAAGAAAGAGAAACACCGCCTTTATGAAAGCGGAGGTGCGCAAAAAGCTGATGACGGAGTACATCCCGGAGGAGATAATGGGCTGCATACGCATCTATGTCTACGGCACGGTGCAGTATATGAAGGACTGGCTCACGGGGGATATGCGGCAGAGACCGGAGCAGGTGGCAGGGATATGGGAGAGAAGCCTGCCGGAGGCTCTGAAAAAATATGTGTGTGAATAGTATTTTGCAATTATGCCTATTTACAAAGAGATTTTGTAAATATGTAATTTTATAAATTGACATATACGGCATTTGGTATTATTCTAAATAACAGGGACGAAATGATCCCACAGATCAAAAATATACGGAGGTTATTTATCATGGCAGATACCAAGAAGATACTGGAAGGACTTCAGATAATCGTTACAGACTTAGCTCAGCAGGCAGACAGCCACGAGATACAGTCAAGAGTTTTCGCAGCTCAGAGCTTTTCAAAGCTGGAGGAGAAGTATGCGGAGCATGCTGCCGAGGAAAGAGGCTGGGTGACAAAGTGCGTTGACAGGATGATCGACCTGGGCGGCGATGTAAAGTGCGGAGCAAAGAAGGAGACACCCGTCTGCACCGATGTGCTCGATTGGATAAAGTATGACCTCCAGGTATCAAAGGACGGGCTTGCGTGGCTCAAGGGGCTCACCGAAGAGGCAAGGGACGACTACACCACCTATGACATCCTGAAGGCTTATTATCAGGACGAGGAAGAGGATATGTACTGGGCTGAGCAGCAGCTGGAGCTCATCGAGAAGATAGGGATGCAGAACTGGCTCAAAACACTTCTTTGATAGTACGGGAGGAAACAGACATGAGTGCGATTGAGAAAGTTTATAAGTTTCTGGATGAGGCACAGACCTATTACCTTGCTACGGCAGAGGGGGATCAGCCCCGTGTAAGACCGTTCGGCACTGCACTTCTGTGCAAGGACAGGATATACATACAGACAGGAAAGGTAAAGGATGTTTCAAAGCAGCTTGCTGTAAATCCCAAGGCAGAGATATGCGCTTTCAAGGACGGAAAGTGGCTGAGGATCGCCTGTGAGCTCATAAATGACGACGACAGGGAAGTAAAGGCAGCCATGCTGGAGAAAATGCCTTCACTGAAAGCGATGTACAGCGCAGACGACGACAATACACAGGTCCTGTACATGAAGAACGCTTCAGCTACATTCAGCTCGTTTACAGAGGCGCCCGAGACCGTGACATTCTAAAGACAGGTGAGAGGATTTGTTACCTGAAAAGATCAGGAAGATATTCGAGGAAAATCTCTGGTATGTGGCTACCTGTGGAGAGGAGCCCAATGTGATCCCCGTAGGCTTCAAATGTGTCTGTGAGGACGGAAGGCTCGCCATAGGTGCCCTTCTTATGGAGACTACCCTTGAAAACATACGGAAAAACGGCAGAGTGGCAGTGGCTTGTGCCGACCCGCTCACCGGTGAGGCTTATCAGATAAAGGGGAGAGCAGAGCAGGTCTTTGAGGGCGAAGCCTTTGAGCATTATCGTGAGCTTACCCGTGAGACCTTCAAGGGAGCAATATCCCTTAAATGCGTGGTCATAGTCACCCCCGAAAGGCTCATAGACTCATCCCCCAACGAACACAACAAGGAGATCATCCCATTTGCAGTGAGATAATACTGACTCTTCTTCGATGTATAGACGATCTTCAAGCCTCAGATCCCTTATATTCAAGCATTTGCGGCTTGTTTCTTGTCTATACATCGGTCAGAAATCAGTATAATTAGTATAAAAGGAGAACAATAACATGACCGAAAAGGAACAGATACTTGATGCGATGATAAAGGCAGGAGAGCCCCTGAATGCGGGGAAGATAGCCGAGCTTACGGGGCTTGACAGAAAGGTCGTGGATAAGACCATGACCGCCATGAAGAAGGATGGCTCCATCGTTTCACCCGTAAGGTGCAAATGGGAGCCTGCAGTAAAGTAAAGACACAGCGGACAGAACACAGGGAAAGGAAAGTCATCATGATCTACAATTACAAAATAACTACGGGAAAAGGCGAAACTCTCGATCTCGGTACTCTCAGGGGAAAGGTCATCATGGTGGTGAATACCGCTACGGGCTGCGGCTTTACCCCGCAGTACGAGCCTATCGAAAAGATGTACAGGGAATATCACGAAAAGGGGCTGGAGATACTGGACATCCCCTGCAATCAGTTCGGCAGACAGGCTCCGGGAAGCGATGAGGAGATACATGAATTCTGTACTCTCCACTACAACACCACTTTCCCTCAGATGAAAAAAGCAGATGTGAACGGAGAAAATGAGCTGCCCCTCTATACCTACCTGAAATCCCGGAAGGGCTTTGAAGGCTTTGATGAGCACAAGCTGAAAGGTATACTGGAGGGGATGCTTTCAAAGGCGGATCCCGAATGGGACAAAAAGCCCGACATCAAGTGGAATTTCACCAAGTTCATCATCGACCGTGAGGGGAATGTGGCTGCAAGGTTCGAGCCTACGGCGGATATGGCAAAGGTGGAGGAATGTGTAAAGGCTCTCCTGTGAGGATGTCACTGAGCAGAAAGGCAGGCAGGTGAAAAAATGAGGGAGAATTTCGATCTGCAGGATTACCTTGCAAAGGGCGTGGAGAGAGTGGTGTCAGAGGCTTTGAAAGCCACTCTGAAGGACCCGAAGGAGAGCGCCTTCATGCTGAGGTTTGCCGCTGCCAGCCGCAGCGCCTCCGGAAAGCGCAGAGCCGCAGAGGACAAGGGAGAGCACATACCGCCTTTCCTTATCGCAAGCATAACATCAAGCTGCAACCTGCACTGTGCGGGCTGCTACTCAAGGAGCAGCCATGCCACAACGGATGATCTCCCCGTAAAGCAGCTTTCCTCCGGAGAATGGCTGAAAATATTCGATGAGGCGGAGGAGATGGGCATCAGCTTTATACTCCTTGCCGGAGGGGAGCCCATGCTGCGCCGTGACATCATAGAGGAGGCAGGGAAAAAGCAGGACATATTGTTCCCTGTTTTCACCAACGGTACCTTTCTTGATGAAAAGTACCTTGCCCTCTTTGACAGATGCCGGAACCTTGTGCCCATAATGAGCATAGAAGGAAACAGGGAGACCACCGACAGCAGGCGTGGAAAGGGCATTTACGAAAAGCTCGTCTCCAATATGGACAGGTTTTCGGAGAGAGGCCTTATTTTCGGCGCCTCCGTTACGGTGACTTCGGAAAACTGCCGTGAGGTCACATCGGCGGAGTTCCTTGAAAGCCTTTCGGACAGGGGCTGCAAGGCGGTCATATTCGTGGAGTATGTGCCGGTCACGGATGAGAGCAGGGAGCTTGCACCTTCCGACAGGGAAAGGGAGCACCTTGCGGCAGAGATACAGAGACTGAGGAAAGAGCACCCGGAAATGGTCTACATCTCCTTCCCCGGTGATGAAAAAAGCTCGGGAGGCTGTGTGGCTGCGGGCAGAGGCTTCTTCCACATAAATTCCCACGGAGGGGCGGAGCCTTGTCCCTTTTCTCCCTTTTCGGATGTGAATGTAAGGGACCGATCTCTGCGAGAGGCTATGCACTCACCCTTATTCAATGCCCTTTCAAGCGGAGATCTTCTCATGGAGGAGCATGAGGGCGGCTGTGTGCTCTACGAAAAAAGAGATAAGGTAGAGGCACTTCTGAACGCAGTACGATAAAACAAGGAGCAGGGTATGGAAATAAAAGCAGTAAAATTCAGAAAAGACGGGTTCTACTCACAGCCCTTTGCCTTCGGCGGGGAGGAGGGAGCGGACAGATTCGACAGGAATATCCGTTACAGAGGGAGCCTGCAGAATTACCTTATAGACACGGGGGACGATGTTATACTTGTGGATACGGGACTTCCGGCAGGTACCCCGGAGGAGAGCCCCGACGAAAACAGCCCCGCCTACACCGGAAAGGATATCTGTTCTTATATGGAAGCGCTTTCGGATCTGGGATACAGACCCGAACAGGTCACAAAGATCCTTCTCACCCACAGGCACAGCGACCATTCCGGAGAATTGAAGTCTTTCCCGAACGCAAAGATATATGTAAATGAGGAGGAGCTTTCAGCAGAGGAGCTGCGGGGCATCCCCAACATCGTGCCGGTCAGCTTTAAGGACGGCGCCTACCATAACTTCCCGGAAAGCGAGAAGATAGCAGAGGGCATCTATTTTATAAGGGCAAAGGGACACACAAACGGAAACAGCCTTGTCATAGCCGAAAATGACGGTCTGTACTATATGCTCCACGGAGACATAACCTATGTGGATGAGGCACTGTACGAAAACAAGCTGTCGGTGGTGTATGATGACCTTGCAGCCGCAAGGCAGACCCTTGACAGGGTACGGGAATTTGTGAAGAACTGTCCTACGGTGTACTGCGGTACCCACACTCCACAGGGATATGAGAACCTGGAGGCTAAGAGGGTCATGGATCTTGATGCACCCGTTCCGACGATATTTGCGGAGCCGGATCTCTCGGAGAAAAAGGAGACAGGGAAGTATGTCTGCTCTGTCTGCGGCTATGTTTACGACCCTGCGGAGCATGACGGCACAGCCTTTGAGGATCTCCCCGACGACTGGAAATGTGAAAGGTGCAGGCAGGGAAAGGACAAATTCAGCAAGGCATAAATGATGAAGGATATGGACACAGCAGAACTTATAAGGACAAGGAAGAGCGTTCGCACATTTGACGGCAGAAGGATCACGGATGAACACAGGAAGCTGCTGTCGGAGTATCTGAAGACCATAGACGAGCCCTTTGGCATAGGAGTGGAGTTTATCCTCCTTGATGCAAGGGAAAACGGTCTTTCAAGCCCTGTGATACTGGGAGAGGATATGTACCTTCTGGCGAAGGCGAAAAAGACCGGTCATACGGAGGAGGCTTTCGGCATAGCCTTTGAAAAGGCAGTGCTGTATGCGTGGTCGCTGGGACTCGGCACCACCTGGATAGGCGGCACCATGAAGCGTGAGATCTTTGAAAGGGCTGCAAAGCTGGGGGAAAACGAGATCATGCCCTGTATCACACCCCTGGGGTACCCCGCAAAGAAACGCTCTCTGAAGGAGATAGCCATGAGGGCGGGTGTAGGTGCGGACAGGAGAAAGCCCCCGGAGGAGCTTTTCTTTGAAAACAGCTTTTCGACCCCGCTAAAGGAAGAAGATCCGAGGATAAATGCAGCACTTGAAGCCGTAAGGCTGGCGCCCTCTGCGGTGAACAAGCAGCCGTGGCGCATCCTCAGGTGCGGCAGGGATCATCATTTCTACGAGTACCGCAGCCTTGGGGGCAGTGGTGCAAAGTGGGATATACAGAGAGTGGATATGGGGATCGCCCTGCACCACTTTATGCTGATGACGGGGGGAAGCCTGAAAGTCGAGGATCCCCGCATCTCAGAAAACGGCGGATGTGTATACATCGCCACAGTCACGGTCTGATACTGATCCTTCCTCGATGTATAGACGATCCCAAGCCTCAGATCCCTTATATTCAAGCATTTGCGGCTTGTTTCTTGTCTATACATCGGTCAGAGATCAGTATGAAACGGACAGTGAGCATAATCCGAAGAAAGAACAGGAGTTATCATGCAATACGATGAAATAGCGAGAGACCCGGAGATACTGGAATACTACAAAAAAGGGAATTCCATTCTGGGGGCTCTGGGTTACACGGATCATTCAACCGCCCACACCGCTCTTGTGGCACAAAGGGCAGCTGAGATACTGAGGGCATTCGGCTATTCCGAAAAGGAAGTGGAGCTTGCCCGTATAGCGGGCTTCATGCATGACATAGGAAATGTGATAAACCGCAGTCACCATGCGGAATACGGGGCGCTTCTGGCAAATGAGATACTAAAGGACAAGGATATCACCATGGAGGACAGGGTGGCCATAGTTTCCGCCATTGCAAACCACGATGAGACAACGGGCTATGCCTCCGATCCCATCACGGCGGCGATCGTCATAGCGGACAAATCGGATGTCCGCAGGAGCCGTGTGCGCACCACCGACATGACACAGTTTGATATACATGACCGTGTGAACTACGCTGTTACCAAGTCGGAGCTTGAATACAGTGCGGACAGGAAGTGCATAGCTCTTTCCCTCACCATTGATGAGGAGATATGCACCATGTACGACTATTTCGAAATCTTTTTCGGCCGCATGATGATGTGTACTAAGGCTGCACAGGTGCTCGGTGCGGAGTTTACGCTGATGGTGAACGGCAGAAAGGTATTATGACCGCAAGCCGTGGGAGCCGCCTTTCAGGGAGCGGGCTCTGCACACTTCCCCGATAAAAAGCATACACCCGCAGGGACAGAGCTCCCTGCGGGTGTCCGTTTATTTTGCTTTCTTCATGGTGAGGGATATCCTTCCCCGCTTTTCGTCTACGTCAAGGACTCTCACCTTTACCACTTCACCCACCTTCAGTACATCGAGGGGGTGATTTATGCGCCTGTCGGCTATCTGGGAGATGTGGACAAGACCGTCCTCATGGACGCCTATATCCACAAAAGCACCGAAATCCACAATGTTCCGCACCGTTCCCATAAGCTCCATCCCGGGCTTGAGATCCTTCATCTCCATTACATCGCCGCTCCTCATAAGAGGCTCGGGGAGCTCGTCTCTGGGGTCACGCCCCGGCTTTTCCAGCTCCTTTATGATGTCTGTGAGGGTGGGTACGCCTACACCTATCTCCTCGGCAGTATCCTTGACGGATATCTTTCCGAAGGCTTCGGTCATCTTCACGGTGTCGGCGGTGTCGGCAGTGACGAGGGAGCACTTTTCCAGCAGCTTTCGTGCGGCTTCGTAGGATTCGGGGTGGATGCCCGTGTTGTCAAGGGGTTCCTTTCCGCCGGATACCCTTAAAAAGCCCGCACACTGTTCATATGCCTTGGCACCCAGCTTTTTCACCTTTAAAAGCTGCTTTCTGTCGGTGAAGGCACCGTTTTCCTCACGGTAGGCGACGATATTTTTCGCCACCGAGGAATTTATTCCGGAGATATAGGACAAAAGAGAGCAGGAGGCGGTGTTGAGATCCACCCCGACGGCATTTACGCAGTCCTCCACTACACCGCCCAGAGCCTCATCCAGCTTTGCCTTGGGCATATCGTGCTGGTACTGACCCACGCCTATCGCCTTCGGGTCTATCTTTACAAGCTCTGCAAGGGGATCCTGTATGCGCCTTGCAATGGACACCGCAGACCTGAGAGAAACATCAAACTCGGGGAATTCCTCTGCGGCAAGCTGTGAAGCGGAATAAACGGATGCCCCCGCCTCGGATACCACCATATAGCTTACCTTCCGTGAAATGCCCTTTATCATATCCGCTGTGAAGGCTTCCGTCTCTCTGGAGGCGGTGCCGTTCCCGATGGAGATGACGGTGACGCCGTACTTTTCGATCAGCCCCGTCAGCTTGACCTTTGCGTTCTCCCTTTCCCTTTCGGAGTTTGTAAGGTAAACGATGGCGGTGTCAAGCACCTTTCCCGTGCCGTCCACCACGGCACACTTGCAGCCGTGCCTGTAGCCCGGGTCAAGACCCAGTGTGACACAGTCCTTTACCGGCCTTGCCATAAGAAGCTGTCTGAGATTTGAGGAAAAGACCTTTATCGCACCCTCCTGCGCCCTTTCGGAGAGCTCGTTCCTGATCTCACGCTCCACTGAGGGCAGCACCAGCCTTTTGAGGCTGTCGTCACAGGCACGCCCCACTATCTCGGAGCAGGCTGAGGTCCCCCTTACGAACATACTCCTTGCGGACATCTCGCACTCGCCCTCCGGACACTTCACGGACGGCTTGAGAGCACCCTCACGCTCGCCTCTGTCAAGGGCAAGTATCCTGTGGCCGGCTATCCTTGAAACAGGCTCGGAAAATTCAAAATAGTCCTTGTAGACCACATTCGCATTTTCGTCTGCGGCGGTGCAGCTTATAACGCCCCTGAGCTTGAAGATGCTCCTGAGCACCTTTCTGAGCTTTGCGTCGTCGGAGATGTTCTCGGCTATGATGTCCATTGCACCGTTCAGGGCATCCTCCGGGGTCTCCACCCCCTTTTCGGCATCCACATACTCCGCTGCCATCTGCATGGGGTCGGCGCTTTGCACCTGGAGCATTATCTTCTCGGCTAAGGGCTCAAGCCCCTTTTCCTTGGCGATGGATGCCCTTGTGCGGCGCTTCGGTCTGAAAGGCAGGTAGATATCCTCCGCCTCCACAAGGGTCTGAGCCCTTTCTATGGAGGCTCTGAGCTCATCTGTCATCTTGCCTTGTGCCTCTATGGCGGAAACTATCTCATCCTTCCTCTTTTCAAGGCTGCGAAGGTAGTTCAGTCTGTCGGAGAGCTTTCTCAGTGTCTGGTCGTCGAGAGAGCCTGTTTCTTCCTTTCTGTACCTTGAAATGAAGGGGATGGTCTTGTCGTCGTCAAGAAGGGCAACAGCACTGTCTACCTGCTCTCGCCTGAGACCCAGTTCTTCGGCTATGATACCGTTTATGTCCATTCTCTTTCTTTCCTCACTCTATAAAATTATGATCCCGGTATGGGGGATGACCCCATGCCGGGATCCGTTTTTATACTGATTTCTGACCGATGTATAGACAAGAAACAATCCGCAAATGCTTGAATATAAGGTATTTGAGGCTTGGAGATCGTCTATACATAGAGGAAGAATCAGTATTAGCCTTCCGGTCACTTCAAAAATGCACAGAAAGCCTTGTAGGTCTGGTAAACATCCAGCTTTGAAACAAGCTCAAAGGGAGCGTGCATACAAAGGACGGGAGTGCCTATGTCTATGGTATCCACATCAAGGTTTGCGATGTAGGCAGCAACCGTTCCGCCGCCGCCAAGATCCACCTTTCCAAGCTCACCTGTCTGCCAGATGACATTTCCCTCATCCATTATCCTGCGTACCTCTGCCACAAATTCCGCAGAGGCATCGGAGGTGCCGGACTTGCCTCTTGCACCCGTGAATTTGGTGATGCACACGCCGTAGTTCATGAATGCGCAGTTCCTCTTTTCCAGAACATCCGGGAAGGTGGGGTCGAAGCCCGCATTCACGTCGGCGGAGAGGCAGCGGGACTTTGAGAGGACACGGTGACCCTTGGAGCCGCAGGAATCTGCCAGATCTTCAACGAAATATTTTAAATAAGAGGATTTCAGACCTGTGTTTCCGTCGGAGCCGGTCTCCTCCTTGTCGGTGAGGACTACAACGGCTGTTCTTTCGGGAATGCCCTTGAGATCCATTAGTGCGCTGAATGCAGTGTAGGAGCATACCTTGTCATCATGACCGTAGGCACCTATGTAGCTCCTGTCGAAGCCCACATCCTTTGCTCTGCCTGCGGGAACGGCGTCAAGCTCGGCAGAGAGGAGATCACCCTCGTCGATGTCGTACTTTTCGTTGAGGAGCTTGATGATGGCGAGCTTTACCTTTTCGGCAGCCTTGTCATCCCTGAAGGGAAGAGAGCCTATGAGGATATTCAGTTCTTCGCCCTTTAAGAGTTCGGCGGGGGTGCGCTTCATCTGCTCCTGTGCCAGGTGGGGAAGAAGATCCGTAACACAGAATACAGGGTCTCCCTCATCCTCGCCCACGGTCACATTCACTACCGTGCCGTCCTTCTTTACGATGGCGCCGTGAAGCGCAAGGGGAATGGTGCCCCACTGGTACTTCTTTATGCCGCCGTAGTAATGGGTCTTGAAATAGGCATTCTCCTCGTTTTCAAAGAGGGGGTTCTGCTTCAGGTCAAGGCGGGGGGAGTCGATGTGTGCGGCTGCGATGTTCAGACCCTCAGAAACAGGTTCGCTGCCTATGACCGCAAAGATCACTGCCTTGCCCCTGTTTATGCTGTACACCTTGTCTCCGGGCTTGTACTGCCTGTCCGGATCAAAGGGGACAAAACCCTTCTTTTCCGCTTCTATGACAGTGTTCACCACTGCCTCACGCTCTATCTTGGAGATGCTGATAAAGCTCTTGTACCTTTCGCAGTAGTCAAAAGCCTCCTTTATCTCCTCATCGCTCATGATGAGCCCAGCGTGCTTTTTCTTCATGAGAAGCTTTTCTGCAAGGAGTTCTCCGTCGGTCTTTTTTTCGGTTGCCATAATGATTTCCTTTCTATCCGACTTTCGCAAAAGCGAAAGAAGATCTATTCACCGTAGAGCCTTGTGTATACATCACAGGCCGAGGTGATCTTATGTATGTAGTGGTTGGTGGCGGCAGAGGGAGTGTTTTCAAGGGTAGAGCCGTCACTGCTGTATGCAGGGTCTGCCAGCCATTTGTTCACCTGACCCCTTCCCGCATGGTAAGCCGCCGCAGCGGTGGGGATGTCATTGTATTCGTCCATCAGCAGTCTCAGCAGGTAAGTGCCGTAGCGTATGCAGATCTCCGGATCCTCTATATCCTCGTAGGATGCCCCTCCTTCGTCCCCCATGCGGTGATCCACCCATTCAAAGGTGTCCTCCATAAGCTGCATGAGCCCCCTTGCCCCCGCATGGGATTCGGCTTTCGGGTCAAAGCCGCTTTCCGTGTGTATAAAGGCATAGACAAGAAATTCGTCCACTCCGTATTCCGCCGAGTACTTCTCCACAATCTCCCTGTACTTCAGGGGATAAAAGTATCTCAGGGTGGGTGCAAAGGTGAACCTTACCCCAAGGAGCATGACGGTCAGTGCGAGTATTACCGACAGCAGCGCTCTCAGAGGGCCGCCGCTGCGCTTTTTCTTGGTCTTCATGAGGTCAGCAGCCGTCCGAAAAGTGCCTTCACCGCTTCGGTAAAGCTGCTCTCATCGGCGGAATTGTCAAGTGTGTAGTCACAGTTTTCCTCAAAGAAACTCCTGCTTTTCTGGGAAGCCATGCGCTTTGCTATGTCCTCAGGTGAAAGCCCGTCACGCCTGCAGAGCCTTTGGAGCCTGATATCCTCGTCGGCTGTCACCGCCACGGTCACATCGCACATTTTTTCAAGCCCCGCCTCAAAGAGGGTGGGAGCGTCGAGGACGGTGATCCCGTCCTTCGGGATGTTTTCCTTGATATATGCCGTTATAAGAGGAAAAAGGATGTCTTCAAGCTGCTTTTTCTTTTCCATGTCCGAAAAGACGATGCGTCCCAGTGCCTTTCTGTCCAGTACATTGTCCTTGACAGTGCTTTCCCCGAAGGTACGGGCTATGGTGTCAAGCACCTGTGCTCCGGGAGCTGTCACCTTTCTTGCTGCCATATCACAGTCAATGATATGGGCTCCCATGCCCTCTATCACCTTTGCGGCAGCAGTCTTTCCGGCACCTGTCTGGCCGGTCAGTCCTATTATCAAAGCTTTATCACCTCAAAGCCTGCCGCACGCAGCAGACGGTTATAAACTGCCAGCCCTACCCCTGTCTTCCGGGGGCAGCGGGCATAAACTCTTTTTGCGCCTATGTCATCAAGATGCCTGAGGACATCAAAGAGCAGGTGCGCCTGTTCCTCGGATGTGAGCCCCATTTTAACGGCAGGGAGCTGGACATTTTCATCTCCGAAGATCAGGGCAAATGCACCTTCGTCCCTGCGGGAGTTCACAAAACATTCAAACTGCTCCCTGCTGCCGTCTATGATGGCGATGTCCGCATCCGGGGCATAGTGGCGGTATTTCATACCCGGAGACAGTACCTTTTCACCCTCGTCCACCCTTTCGGTGATGCCCCGTGCAAGGCGGACGTGTTCCTCTCCGAGAAGTGAGGCAAGGTCGTTATAGGTCACAAATCCCGGCCGAAGAACGGTAACATCTCCGTCCCTATCCACGGACAAAACAGTGGATTCCACTCCCACGGCACATTTTCCGCCGTCTATGATACAGTCCACCCGCCCCATGAGATCTCTTATGCAGTGCTCTGCGGAGGTGGGGCTGGGGCTTCCGGAAAGGTTTGCGGAGGGGGCTGCCAGCGGAAAGCCGCACAGGGAGATGAGCTTTCGTGCTCTTTTGTCTGCGGGCAGCCTGATACCCACTGTGTCGAGCCCCCCGGATGTGGCATCGGGTATCTTATGGGATCTTGGGAGAATGACCGTCACGGGACCGGGGGAAAAGGCTTTGAATATCTTCTCTGCGGTGTCCGGAAAGGCAGTCACCAGATCATGTATCCGGGAAAGCTCGCTTATGTGTACTATCAGAGGATTGTCGGAGGGACGACCCTTTGCCGCATATATCTTAGCCGCCGCACCGCTGTCAAGGGCGTTTCCCGCCAGACCGTAGACAGTTTCGGTGGGCATGGCGCAAAGACCGCCGTTTTTCAGTATCTCCGCCGCACGCCTGAGGTCGCTGTCGGAGTCGCTAAGGATGAGGGTGTTCATATCATTCATCGCTTCCTGCCAGCTTTGCTGCCTGATCTGCGGTGGTGAGGGCATCTATCACCTCATCAAGGGAGCCGTTCATGATGGATTCGAGCTTGTAGAGAGTGAGCCCTATACGGTGATCCGTGAGGCGGCCTTCCGGGAAATTGTAGGTGCGTATGCGCTCGGAGCGGCTGCCCGTACCCACCTGTGAGCGCCTGTCGGATGCGATCTTCTCGTTTTGCTCCTCCTGCAGCTTTTCGTAAAGGCGGGAGCGGAGTATCTTCATTGCCTTGTCCTTGTTTTTGAACTGGGAGCGTTCATCCTGACACTCCACCACCACTCCTGTGGGAAGGTGGGTTATCCTGACGGCGGATTCTGTCTTGTTGATGTGCTGACCGCCTGCACCGGAGGCACGGAACACATCTATTTTCAGCTCCGTGGGGTTTATCTCCAGCTCTACCTCATCGGCTTCTGGGAGAACGGCAACGGTGACGGTGGAGGTCTGTATGCGTCCCTGGGACTCGGTCTCCGGAACTCTCTGCACACGGTGTACACCGCTTTCAAATTTCAGCCTTGAATATGCACCGTCTCCCTCCACGGAGAAGGATATCTCCTTGAAGCCTCCAAGCTCTGTGGGGTTGGCGCTGAGTATCTCCGTTTTCCATCGCATACTTTCGGCATACATGGAGTACATCCTGAAAAGGGAGTTTGCAAAAAGGCACGCCTCTTCTCCGCCGGCTCCGCCCCTTATCTCCATTATTACGCTCTTTTCGTCGTTTGGATCCTTCGGGATAAGGAGTATCTTCAGCTCATCTGCTGTCTTTTCCTTCTTCTCCTTAGCCGCATCCAGCTCTGCCCTTGCCAGCTCCTTCATTTCGGGGTCGCTCTCCTCTTCTATGAGGGCAAGTGCATCCTCTTCATCCTGTACCGCTCTTTTGTATTCGGCGTATTTTTCGACTATGGGTGTCAGGGTGCTGTATTCCTTCATAAGTGCGGCATAGCGGCTGTTGTCGGCTATTACCGCAGGGTCGGAAACATCTCTTGCTATATCTTCGTAGTGTTTTACGGTCTCGCTCAGTTTTTCAAACATGGTCTTTTTCCTTTATTCAAATATCCTTGATAAAATATGTCCTGCTGTCGGCATAGCTTCTCCTGCCGTCGTTGAAGCGCCCATACAGCTTGTTTCCCTTTATCTCGATACCCACTATGACATCATCCGACTTTGCATTTGAGTAGACAGTGTTCACCTTTCCCGTCCTGATATCGTAGGATTTAATGCTGTGGGCAAGGTTGTAGTATACACTGTCACCGTGAACGGCTATCTGTGCCAGATACTCACGGAAGCCGAAGGTCTCGGTGCGGGTGCCGTAGGAAAGCCTTGTGGTCTTTACCACTATCCAGTCGTCCTTGAGGGACAGGATATCCTTTGTGCTGTTGGTCTTGGGGGAAAAGTATTTCAGTGTGCCGTTTTCGGCAAAGAAGATCAGATCTCCGTAAAAGCCGCAGCCTGCAAGGCTGTCATATTTCAGGGCGGTCATCCTGTTTTCGGGGATGAAGCAGACATTCAGGGAATCACTGTTTGTAAAGAAGATGATATCATCCTTTATCACAAAGGGCTCGTAGGAATCCCAGCCCATATTGTCGTATTTTCCGGACTTTGCCAGACCTGCGGGTCTGTAGGAGGCATGGTCTTTCAGCCCCTTGTCGCTTTTGAGAAAATAGCTGTGGCACACGGCATCCTTATCCGGAGCATTGCAGAAAAGGGGATCGTCATAGGTGCAGTCTACATGGTACATGTGATCTCCCAGCTTCACAAGATCCCAGATGTGGTCATCGTTGTACACGAGCCGTGTTTTGAGCCCCGCCTCTGACGCAAGCAGGGAAAAGGCTCTTGCATAGCCTGTGCAGAAGGCTTTTTTGTCTGCCAGAGCCGCATAAGGTGTGGAGCCGTAGCGTGAGCTCCCGTTTTTTTCGTACTTCACATCCATGATGATCCGATCGTGGATATAGGCAGCCTTCTGCAGATCGCTCCAGCTTTTATCCATTCCTGAAAGGGCGGTCTTGACTTCCTTGTCCAGCCGCTTTTTCAGCTTCGGGAGCCCCTTTTTGTCGGTGATGTACTGCGGGCTGCAGCTTATGCGTATATCGAAGCCGTTCACATCCCGGTATGAAGTGCCGGTGAGATAGCAGTGATCTGTCACATAGAAAAATTCCTTTTCGGAGAGCACCTCATAGAGGGCATCTGTTATCTCCTCGTATTTTTTGTCCGCAAAAGCCTGTATATCCGTGTTTTTGCCTGCTCTGAAGGTGAATTCCACCTTGCTGTCAAAGGATCTGTAGCTGCGGCGCAGCTTTGAGGCTATGGTGTCGGAGCTTTTGAATGCAGCCTCTGCACAAACGCTGTTACCGGTGTGTGGGGAAATATCCGCAGAAAGAGGGCTCATCATCAGGAAGAAAGCGATGAAAAGAGCAATAGTCTTTTTCATTGGCAGTCACCCTTTCAGGACAGGGAGATACAGGCGGCCGGGTCTTTTTCGGCAGAGGAGGATATGACTTCAAGCCCCGTGCCTTTAAGGATATCCCTCATAATATCCCTGAAAATACATTCCGTCCCGTAGTGACCGCAGTCAAAGAGGGCGATGCCCATATTCTCTGCGCTGATGTAGGAATCATGCTTCAGGTCGCCTGTAACAAGAGCATCACAGCCCTTTTCAAAGGCTGCCTCCACAAAGCTGTTCCCGGCTCCGGAGCTGACTGCTATGCGCCTGATGAGCTTATCTTCAAAGCTCCTTGATGCACGGACATCAAATATGCCTTTGAGAGCCTTTGCCATGTCCCTGCCCCTCATGGGCAGAATTGTGTCAATGTCGTAGATACGGCCTATCATATTGCCGTTTCCCAGATCCTCCAGAGGCTCATAGCTTTCCGAGAGACACAAAGGCTCACGCAGCAGCTCATAGAGCCCCTTGTTCATCCCGAGAGGGGACATATCAAAGGGGGTATGGGTGCAGATGGCGGCTATGTCCGCCTTTATGAGCCGTGCTACGGGGACTGCGGCACTTTCGGAGGTGTCTATGCGCTTCAGCGGGCGGAAAATTATGGGGTGGTGGGAGACTATCACATCCGCAGAAAGGCTCTGTGCCTCATCTATGACGGCTTTTGAGATATCAAGGGCTGTAAGTACCTTTTTTATCTCCCTGCCCGTGTCTCCCACAAGCAGACCCGAATTGTCCCAGCTTTCCTGTGCGGAAAAGGGGATGCGCTCGTCTATGTAGTCGTAAAGCTCTTTGAGAGTCATTTTTTCGGCCTTTCGTCGTTTATGGGGTTGGAATCCATGGCGGTGCGGACATTGTCGTTGGTAAGGTGGGT
>JAGAWT010000008.1 GCA_018110985.1 Oscillospiraceae bacterium | reverse complement strand
TGTACCCTTTTCTCACACTTGATGATGATACCGAGATAACCCACTCCGACCTGCTCCCATCCGAAAGGGTCATGGTCTATGTCGAAAAGCCCGATGAAAAGGACTGTTTCCACCACATGACCTGCTATCTCCCGGAATATGATGTAGAAGATGTTTTCGGATTCAGTAAAAAGGAAGTGGAAAAATATCTTGATATCATTCGTTCTACTGCACACTTGATAATAGAGTTTTCAAGAGAAGGCGGTTTTGAAAATGCCACAGGTATTTAAGATAGGAGCATACTGGGTGTATTTCTGGTCAAATGAAAATGATCCTTTGGAACCGGTCCATGTCCATGTTGCACCCGGAAGACCTCAGGCGAACGGCACAAAGATCTGGATAACGTCCAAAGGCAAGTGTCTTGTTGCAAATAATAATTCTCAGATACCGGAAAAAATATTGAGAAATATCATAAGAATAATAGAAGCAAGAAGTGATGAAGTCATTGAAAAATGGAACAGTTTTTTCGGGGAGACCGACTACTATTGCTGAGTTTGCGTTCTTGGGACATTCCTGTAAATGACACTTACCAACTATCCATCTATGACAGTCCACACCTCCTTTCCTGCAATTTGAAAATTCGTATACCTGCACCAAAAAGCATACAGCCTTTTTGTAGCTTTCACCAAAAAAGCGTATTATTTCTTGAATTTGTCAAATATTTTCCCTGATCTTCGATAGATTTTTGTTGATTTTGTTGCCATAAATTTGAACATAAATGGCAGTTTCTGCTGTTTCCATGTCAAATTGTAAAAATTTTGGTTGACATTATCACAAAATTATAGTATAATTTAATAAATACATCCGAAATAGCTTCTGGCTTTCATCGTGGTGATAATATGCAGGAAATCAGGAAAGAAGAATTTACGCCTCTTTTTGAGGAGCTTATATCCGAGGTCACAAATCCCGAACAGAAGGGCAAGGCAGCCGTACACAAGTTAGTGCGGGAAATGTGCGAGTATTTTCATATAACAAAGGCAGTCACCGAGTTCTACAAATCCGTCATCCATGAAAAGCGGGGAGACGGCGAGGTGATAATCGGCTACGACAACGGAAAGGGCAATGTCATCGCCCACCGCCGCCGTATAATCACACGGTCGATGGCTGTCATACAGGGCACGCTTTATGTGGAAAAGCAGGAAGATATCCTTGAAGGCGACGACCTTCGCAGGGCTGACCTTGCACTGCGCTCCGTCCTCAGCTACATAAGCCGCAACAGGCTCCAGTATACCATCGAGACCTTTGCCTTCTATGACGACGCAGGCTACAGGAACATCCGCTTTTTCATGAGGCACCTTCTGCGGCTTCGTGAAAAGAGAGGCAGCCTTTCGGGTCATGCAGCGGTGCGCCTGAATATAAGGCGGTTCACGCTGGTGAACAAGGACATGGGCCGCAAGGGCGGCGACATGGCGTTGAAAAACTATTACGGCATACTGGACGGCTGCGTTGGTGAAAACGGTACCCTGTGCCGTATCGGCGGCGACAACTTCATCGCATTCATGGAGGAAAAATACCTGAGCGGCTTTATCTCAAAGCTGAAAGGGACTACCGTAAACTGCGGGGAGGACGGCAAGAGGATAGTGCTCACTGCCTCTGCGGGAGTGGTGAACATCTCAGGGGATTCTGCGGGCATGACCCCGGAGGAGATCATGGACACCGTTTCCTCCGTGGCGGGAATGGCGAAAAACAGCAGCGACGAGAACATCATCTACTTCGACAGCATGATGCTCAGGCGCAAGGAAAGGGTCGTGCGCATACAGGACCTTTTCGCCGATGCCCTTGAAAACAGGGAGTTTGCAGCCTTCTATCAGCCCAAGGTGGATATCATGACGGGAAAGGTCGTGGGAGCGGAAGCTCTTTGCAGGTGGTTCCACGAGGGCACCCTTGTGATGCCTGCGGACTTTATACCCGTGCTTGAAATGACCAACGACATCTGCCGTCTGGACTACTATATGCTGGACACGGTCTGCCGTGACATAAGACGGTGGCTGGATACCGGCACAGAGCCCGTGCGGGTCTCCGTGAACCTTTCACGAAAGCACCTGACGGATGCGGACCTTTTAAAGACCGTATTCGGCATCATCGACAGGAACCGTGTGCCCCACAAATACATCGAGATAGAGCTGACGGAAACTACGGGCTTTGTGGAGTTCGATGTGCTCAGGCAGATAATATGCAGCCTGCAGGATGCGGGCGTATCCGCTTCGGTGGATGATTTCGGCATGGGCTACTCATCACTGAACCTTATCCGTGAGATACCATGGAACGTGCTGAAGGTAGACCGCTGCTTCCTGCCCCTTGACACGGAGGACGAAAAGAGCATTACACGGCTCATGTTCAAGCACGTTATAAATATGGCTCTCGATCTGGGTCTGGAGTGCATAGCCGAGGGCGTGGAAACGGACCGCCAGGTGGATGTACTCCGTGAGAACGGCTGCACCATAGCCCAGGGCTTCTACTTCGACCGCCCCCTGCCTATGGATGAATTTGAGAAAAAGCTGCGTGACTTCCGGTATACGGTCTGAAAAAGCCGTATGACGCTGATCCTCGGTCACGCCCCGAAAGCGGCTCCACGGTTTTCCCTTGTCCAAAAAGGGCAATTTAAATCATATCATCAGCAATATTTGATTGGAAAGAACGGCACTGCGATACTAAAATAAGGTTATTAAAGGAATAATTTATCCGTGAAAGGAAATGATCTTATGAAGCTTTTTATCGACACTGCCAACACCGATGATATCCGTGAAGCCAACAGAATGGGAGTTATCTGCGGCGTTACCACCAACCCCTCACTTATCGCCAAGGAGGGCAGAGTATTTGAGGAGGTAGTAAAGGAGATCACAGAGATAGTTGACGGTCCCATTTCCGCTGAGGTCATTTCTCTTGAAGCGGACAAAATGGTAGAGGAAGCACTTCCTCTTGCGGCTATCAACAAGAATATAGTTATCAAGCTGCCTATGTGCGCAGAAGGCCTTGTAGCCTGCAAGGAGCTGACAGCAAAGGGCATCAAGACCAATGTTACGCTCATCTTCTCCGCTGCACAGGCTATACTTGCTGCCAATGCGGGTGCCACCTATGTTTCTCCCTTCCTGGGAAGGCTCGATGATATCGGCATGACAGGCATGGATCTTATAGAGGAGATCTCCGACATCTTCAAGATCCAGAATATAAAGACACAGATCATAGCTGCCTCCATCAGGAATCCTATCCATGTGACACAGGCTGCTATGGCAGGCTGCGATATCGCTACTGTACCTATGAGCGTTATCAGACAGATGGTAAAGCATCCCCTCACCGATATAGGCATACAGCGTTTCCTCGACGACTGGAAGAAGGCAGGAAACAAGTAATACCGGTCTCTGACCGATGTATAAACAAGAAGCAAGCCGCAAATGCTTGAATATAAGGGATCTGAGGCTTGGAGACCGTCTATACACCGAGGAAGGATAAGTATGATACCCTCTATCGGTCTATCGGGCAGATACCGCAATGCAGCCCTGTTTGGAATAAACAGGGCTTTTGCTGTACCCCGTCAGAGACAGGAGTTCAAAGCAGGGTACAGAGTATGAAAAGTTACCGAGCCCATGTGTAAGGGCTTTGGAGAGAGTTGTCAACGATCGCCCGCCGGTGCTGCCACTCTCTGTCAGAAAGCTACACAATATGAAAAGCTACCGAGCCCGTATGTAAAGGCTTTGGAGAGAGATATCAACGATCGCCCGCCGGTGCTGCCGGCCTGACATAAAGGAGGAACACAGTAATGAACAATTTCAATTTTTACAGCCCCACGGAATTCGTTTTCGGAAAGGGCAGAGCAAAGGAAACAGGCTTCTATGTAAAGAAATACGGCGGAACTAAGGTGCTCATCCACTACGGCGGCGGTTCGGCACTGCGTTCGGGGCTGGTAGACACGGTAAAGGAGTCTCTCACGGCGGAAGGCATAGCCTTTGCGGAGCTGGGGGGAGTACAGCCAAATCCCCGTGATACGCTGGTATACAAGGGCATAGAGCTGTGCCGCAGTGAGGGAGTGGATCTTATACTTGCCATAGGCGGCGGCTCTGTTATAGACTCTGCAAAGGCGATCGCAATGGGCGTTCCCTATGAGGGGGATTTCTGGGACTTCTATTCCGGGAAGCACGCAGAAAAGGCTCTGCCCGTGGGCACGGTGCTGACAATAGCGGCGGCAGGCAGTGAAGGCTCCGGGGATTCGGTCATCACCAAGGAGGACGGTATGCTCAAAAGGGGCACCGGCTCCGATGCCATAAGGCCTAAATTCTCCATGCTGGATCCTGCTCTCACCCAGACCCTCCCCGCCTATCAGACAGCCTGCGGCGCTACGGATATAATGGCTCATGTATTTGAGAGATACTTCACCAACACAAAGGAAGTTGAGATCACCGACCGCCTTTGCGAAGCAGTCCTCATGACTATGGTGAAGGAAACTCCCCGTGTGATAGCCGATCCCAACAACTACGATGCAAGGGCAAATATCATGTGGGCGGGAATGGTGGCTCACAACAATATCGTGGGTGTAGGCAGGGAACAGGACTGGAACAGCCACAACATAGAGCATGAGCTTTCCGCTCTCTACGACTGCGCCCACGGTGCGGGTCTTGCGGTAATATTCCCCGCCTGGATGGAATTTGTGTACAAGCATGATATCATGCGCTTTGCACAGGTGGCCGTAAGAGTATGGGGCGTGAAGATGAACTTTGCAGACCCGGAGGCAACGGCACTGGAGGGCATAAAGAGGTTCAGACAGTTCCTCCGCAGCATAGGTATGCCCATAAACTTTGCGGAGCTGGGTGCTAAGGAAGAGGATATCCCTGTGCTGGTGGAAAAGCTGGGGATCGGCGACGGCGAGACGGGCGGCTTTGTTCACCTGAAGGCGGCAGACATTGCGGAGATATACCGCATTGCAGCCCGGGCTGAGCTGTGACGGGCTTCCCTGAGTTCATGTGCAGGAAGGAAAATCTGATACCTGCCGACCAGCAGAACACCCCCGATATCGAGGGATATTACTATACGGCGGCAGACGGTTCTCAGATGGCTTTCTGGACATATAAGGCGGACAGGGTGTCAAAGGAGCACACCCACGATTACGACGAATATATGATCGTGACCGAGGGGGAATACCTTGTGACCATAGACGGTGAGGAGCATCTTCTCCGTGCCGGGGACGAGCTGTTCATACCAAAGGGGACTTTGCAGGGCGGCAGAGTAAAAAAAGGCACACGCTCCATACACGCATTCGGCGGTCAGCGTGTCTCGCCCTATCACACGAAAGAATACACCGCAGATATGAAGGACAGCGTGACGGCGTTCCTTGCGGCGGTATTTGCCGAAAACGGCAAGGTGTTCGATATCAACGGCAGACACAGTATATATAAGGACATAGAGGACAGTTTTGAACTGTTCATCTGTACCCTTGAGCACAGTGAGATAGTTGGCACGGCGGCGCTCAAACGCCTGTCAGACAGAGACTGTGAGCTGAAGACTATGTATGTGAGCAGGCGCTGTCAGGGCAGAGGGCTTGGTCTCTCACTGGCACGGTGTATAATAGACAAAGCGAAGGAACGGGGCTTTGAGCGTATGTACCTCGATTCCATGTCCCGTCATACAAGGGCGATAAGCCTTTACAAAGGGCTTGGATTTTGTGAAACGAAGCGCTATAACGACAATGACATGGCAGATGTGTTTATGGTGCTTGACCTGAAAGGAGCGACATCATGAAAATTCTTTTCATAGGCGGAACGGGGACTATCAGCATGGCGATAACAAAGCGCCTTGCGGCACAGGGACACGAGCTGTACCTGCTGAACAGAGGGAACCGCAATGATGATATTCCCGATAATGTAAAGATCATAAAGTGCGATATCAGTGATGAGCAGGCGGCGGCAAAGGCTCTTGAGGGCATGGAGTTTGACTGCGTGGGCGAGTTCATAGGATTTGTGCCCGCACAGGCAGAGAGAGACTTCCGTCTCTTTAACGGCAGGACAAAGCAGTATATATACATCAGCTCCGCCTCTGCCTATCTAAAGCCGCAGACAGGCTACCTTATCACGGAGGAAACTCCTCTTGAGAACCCCTACTGGGAGTACTCACGCAACAAGATAGCCTGTGAGAGATACCTTATGGAAAGGTACCGTGAGGACGGTTTCCCCGTGACCATAGTGCGCCCCTCCCACACCTATGACGAAAGAAGCGTGCCTCTGGGCGTACACGGCTCAAAGGGCAGCTATCAGGTGGTCAAGCGCATAAAGGAGGGCAAGCCGGTCCTCATCCACGGTGACGGCTCCTCTCTGTGGACTATCACCCACAACAGCGACTTTGCGGTGGGCTACACGGGGCTCATAGGCGATCCGAGAGCCATAGGCGAGGCCTTCCACATCACCAACGACTTTTCCGTTTCCTGGAATGTGATATACAAGGCCATTGCGGATGCACTGGGAGTTGAGCTGAAAGCCTGCTATGTCCCGTCGGATATGCTGGCAGCCCTCTCAGGCAACAGGTATGACTACATCGGCGGCCTTATAGGCGACAAGACCGTTTCCGTGGTCTTTGACAATTCAAAGATAAAGAGCCTTGTTCCCGGATTTGACTGCAAGGTGCGCCCGGAAGAGGGCATAAAGGCAGCGGTGGACTATATAATGGCTCACCCGGAATACCAGACCGAGGACGAGGAATTTGACGCATTTACCGACAAGGTAGTGGCAGCAATGAATGAACTGAAGGAGAATTTCAATGGTTGACGTAAAGGGAAGATGGGTGTTCATCACAGGTGCGGCAAGGGGCATAGGCAGAGGTGCCGCCATATTCATGGCGCAGAGGGGCGCAAATGTCATCCTGCACGGGCGCACAAAGGAGCACTGCAAGGGAGTATATGAGGAGGTCTCCGCCCTTGGGGTACAGGCAAGGTGCGTGGGTGCGGAGTTTTCCGACCTTTCGCAGGTGGAGGCGATGCTCGCCGATATAGACAGCTTCGGCGTGGATGTGGACATAGTCCTGAACAACGCAGGCATACAGATAGCTTACAGGACGGACTACCTGAAAACTCCCCCCTCCGACTACGAGGCGAGCTTCAGGATAAACACCATAGCCCCCATGATGATAGTTTACCATTTCCTGCCGAAAATGGCTGAAAGGGGCTTCGGCCGCATAGTCAACACCACCAGCGGCATACGCCTTGAACCCGAACAGGCGGGGTATTCCGCCAGCAAGGCTGCCCTTGACAAGGTGACGATGGACCTTGCCTCCAAGTATGAGGGAACGGATGTCTGCATCAACATCACCGACCCCGGCTGGTGCAGGACCGATCTGGGCGGACAGCACGCCCCCAACGCCCCCGAAAGCTCTCTCCCCGGAGTTGTGGTGGGAGCCTTCATAGACGACAAAAAGTCCGGCAGGAACTTCTCGGCAGGGAATTTCTACGGCATGACCCTTGAGGAGGCAGTAGCCCACGCAGAAAACGGTTTCCCCAGATACACGGGTTCCGTGGTCTGATACTGATCCTTCCTCGATGCATAGACGATCTCCAGGCCTCAGATCCATTCCAAGCATTTGCGGCTCGTTTCTTGTCTATGCATCGGTCAGAGATCGGTATGAGCAGTATATCAGCTGACCTGCCATATTATTGCATTTTTGGATCCTTCGGTCATCCCTGAGATCCTAATAAAACGGAGGAATATTAAATGAAAAGACCCGCAACGACGGCAAGCATGATCCTCGCCGTCCTACTCACACTGACAGCCTGCGGCGGCGGCACTCCCGCACCCGCCGGGGAAGCGACTTCCACAGCAGCAGCAGAGACACAGGAAAGCGTGACGGAGGGAGCGTCCGACAGTGAGACAACACAGGCACCGGAGGAAACAGAAGTGACCGAAGAGACGACCAAAAAGGCAAAGAAGAACAAGCATGAGATAAAGATAGAGCAGGATATAACCTCTCTTTCGGAGTATTTTGCAGGGGATTTCAAGGTAGGCACCGCCCTCACCCCCAACGAGATGCTGTCAAGGAACGTTATGGCACTGGTGAACAAGCACTTCTCCGACAGCCTTACCTGCGGCAACGAGATGAAGCCCGACTATGTGCTGAACAAGGCGGATTCCGTAGTGTACTTCAAGGAGACAGGCGACGATACTAACCCGCAGGTGTCCTTCACACAGGCAAAGACCCTGCTGGACTATTGCAGCGAGAACCATATCCCCATGCGTGTACACACCCTTGTGTGGCATTCCCAGACACCCACCTGGTTTTTCAAGGAGGGCTATGACGAGAACGGCGAGTGGGTAACTCCCGAAAAGATGACCAAAAGGATGGAAAATTACATCAAGAACTATTTTGAGACACTCACATCCCTTTACCCCGACATAGAGTTCTATGCCTGTGACGTGGTGAATGAGGCGTGGATGGAAAACGGTTCACCCAGGACTGCGGGTCAGCGTGAGGAAAAGCCCGAATACTCTCCCTGGGTAAAGGTCTACGGTGACAATTCCTTTATAGAGCCTGCCTTCACCTTTGCAAGGAAATACGCTCCCGAGGGCTGCAAGCTGTACTACAACGATTACAACGAATATATGGACGGCAAGCTGGCAGCCATAAAGAATATGGCACTGGAGCTGAAGGAAAAGGGCATAATAGACGGCATAGGGATGCAGTCACACCTTGATGTGCGCACAGGCTCCGATGCCTTTCCCTCGGTAGCGATGTATAACAAGGCGCTGGACACCTATGCTGAGCTGGGTCTTGATATCCAGGTGACCGAGCTTGATGCTACCATACCCGCAAATTCCGGGGATAAGTATTTCGAGGCACAGGCTGAATACTACAAGGGCATAATGTCCTCTATCTACGCTCACAAGGACAATATCTCCGCTCTTATTTTCTGGGGCGTCACCGATGACAGGAGCTGGCGCAGAGATCAGCAGCCCCTGCTTTTCAGAAAGGATTTCACCGCCAAGCCCGCCTTCTACTCCATAGTGGGGATCAAGGAAGAAGCGCAGACAGCCGAAAGTGAAACAGCCGGGGAAAGTGAAGATGAGGTACAGGACGACTAAGATCAGCCAAGACTGGGTCTGGAATTATATTTGAAAGACCTGCCCATGGGTGATGTTTCTCCGGAGACCATTCTCAAAGACGGTTATTACAGGATCGCTACACCCGATATCGGCGACGACGAGGGGATCCTGTATTCTTACCTTGAACTTCGGGACGGTAACGGGATCTTCACTTCGGAGGAAGGGGAAACAGTGGAATGCCCGTGTAGCTGTAAGGAAAATGAGTTGGTCATTGAGAAAGACGGCGAAGAGATCGTGGCTTTCTATCTGAAAGTCTATAACGGACTTGTGGTTGGAAACGCAGGTGGCGGAAACCCAAATCAGACTCTGGTTTTCTATCCTGAAGCAGAATTTGATCGGGCTTGAGAGATAGATCTATAAAGCAAGTTTTGAAAAAGCAATGCCCTCTCCGTTTAAGAAAGAAACTCATATAGAAGTTTTGCCCCTGAGTGTTACAAAGCACTCAGGGGCATTGTGCATATTTATGTTGCTAAGCTAAATCAGAATTAGACAAACTCCTGACAGAACTGAACATATCAAATTTCATGTCTCATATCAGATGATTAACCTCCAGGCTGACAAGACTCATACACTTTATATATCACACCCCATTCATCATATTCCATATAGTAATAGTGTTTCAGATGATCCGGCATGATGGGACCGTTGTCTGTATAGATGTAATATGCAACCCTACCTGCCTTGTTATCCGTAACGACACCGAGATCAAAGTCTCCGTATTTTTGCTGAACCATATTAATGTTGCTATTCAAGATTGCCCAATCATTGTATTTATAGTATGTCGGATGTGAAGCAACAAATATAATCAACATCAAAAGCAGAAGACTGCTGATAACTAAGGAAATAATAGAAAATCTAGTGCTTTTTTGCTTATGTTTTCTCTTGATGATTAGAATTACTGCTATTATTCCAATTATCAATAAAATCAAAAGAAGAAGCAAATAACAAGAATCAATAATCCACGGATTCAAAGTAATACCACAACACCTTTCCAAATTCCGTTTTTTGTCAGTAACAATTATAGCACATCATCTCTGTACTGTCAATAGAAGCGCCATAGTACTTCTGACCTTACATCAGAAATACTATGGCGTAAAACTTCTTTATGCGTACCGTTCTTAATGCGGGGAGGGCTTTTCTTACCTCTTACCTCTGATAAACCACATAGCCCATTTCTGCCATTTCGGAGAGCTTGTCGGTGATGAGCCTCGGCATGGGTCCGTCCTCGGCGGGAAGGCTCTCTCCGCCTTCTGGATAACAGCCGTAGGGATAGCTTTCCTCTATGGCAAGGGTATCTATCCTCACCCGCTGCCCGTTTTCAAATTCAAAGTCACATTTCAGGATTATGGGGTCTCCCGTGTCGGTTATGAACAGCTTCATGCCGTTTTCACAGTTGAAATAATAGCCCGTAAGGTGCATAAAGCCGTCGGAAAGCTCCTTTACATCCGAATTATCCCAGTCCACATCCGCTGCTGTCTCTTCAAGCACGGAGGCAGCCCTCTCCGAAAGGGGCTTGTCACAGGCATGGTCTATAAGGTCTGCATTCAGGGGCGTACACCAGGAGGGGTATTCCTCCGTTCCCTTCGGTATATAGGCAAGATAGATGTAGTCCCCGCTTTCAAAGCACTTTTCCATAGTCATATAATAAGGCACATCGTTATCCGGGATGAAAAGGCAGTGACCGTTTTTCAGGTTGAAGATATATCCATCCTGCTCTGCAAAATACTGCTCCTCGGTGGGGGTCTCCTCCGCAGTCTGTTCGGTCACGGTGACTTCCACCTTTCTGAAAGGGTTTATTCCCCAGTTGTCCTCAGGCACGCCCGGCCATGTCTCATAATAATAGTCCTCTCCCGATGCCACGCTCTGCACCTGTGTATCCTCCGGGAAATGAGGCAGGGATGTGAGCTCCGTTACAGCAGGCTCCTCTGTTACGGCAAAAGTCACGGTCATGGATTCCTGTAAACTGTCATCCTGTTCTTCTGCGGAAATATCCTTTACTGCCGCTGTTTTCTCATCTGTGATGTCCGTTGTTTCCAACACGGCTGAACTTTCACCTACGGATGAACAGCCGCAAAGCAGAGCGAACAGTAAAAGTGCTGCATATCTTTTCATATAAATACCTCCCGTTCCCTTTGTATATAAATACAAACGAACAGGAGGTCATTTTTCATTTATTGGTATCTTTGTAGCTTTGCACAAAAAAAGGAAATGAGTTTCGTGCTTATGCTGTATCAGATCTCATATAACAGCGGAGCGCCATGCCCGAAGAATATCCTGCGCCTGCCAAGAGACTGTATCTTTGTCATAAGCATCTCCTCTTACGGACTGTTTCACTGTGTAAGTGCGTAGAAGGTCACCGCAGCGGCGGCTGCCACATTCAGGGAATCCACCCCGTTTTTCATGGGTATGCGCACCCTGAGGTCACAGCCCTTTATGGTATCATGAGTAAGGCCGTCCCCCTCCGTGCCGAATACCACCGCCTTTTTGGGATAGGAAAGGAGAGAGCTTTCACGCAGGGACAGACTGTCATCACAGAGCGCCATCGCCATAAGGGTGAAGCCCGCTGCTTTCAGCGGTGATATGTCGTTTTCGGGGAGGTATGCCCAGGGCACCTGAAAGACCGTACCCATGCTGACTCTCACCGTTCTGCGGTTCAGGGGATCCGAGCATGAGGGGAAAAGCACCACCCCGCCTACTCCAAGAGCGGCAGCAGAGCGGAAGATCGCCCCCACATTCACCGAATCGGTGATGTTTTCAAGGACGGCTACAAGAGACGAGCCGCAGACCTCCGCAAAAGATTTTGGATGAGGTCTTTTCATAGCGCAGAGCACTCCCCTTGTGAGCCTGAACCCCGCTATGCTTTCGAGTATGTCCGCCTCGGCGGTGTATACCGGCACCCCGGGGCAGCGCCCTATGACCTGCCGTGCCGCACTGTCCGCCTTGTTTTTCGTGCAGAGAAAGGAAACAGGCTCCAGCCCCGCATCAAGAGCGGTGTTTATCACCTTGGGAGTCTCTGCGATGAATATGCCCTTTTCGGGCTCAAGGCGGTTTCTCAGCTGCGCCTCGGTCAGGCGGAAATAGGGAGCTGCTTCGGGGCAGTCCGCAGAAAACAATTCTATACTATCCATATCATTCCATCATATCATCCATAAGGGTCTGCCGGTCGGAGAAAAGAAGCTGTATCTCCGACAGCTTTTCCTCCTCAAACTTGAAAACGGTCATACAGAGAGTGACAGTGTCCGTACCCTCCGCCAGCAGATCCATAAAGATGACCCTTCCGTCATCATATTCCGTGGCAAAGCGGTAGGAGCCCTCACAGTCCGCATCATTTTCCAGATCCCGCTCCAGTCTGTCAATGTCTGCCCTGCCGTAGATGAGCCTGCGCTTCTTTTCCTTGTATTTGGCGGGGGTGTTGTCCTCGGTCTCTCTGCAGAATCTGTCCAGAACAGACTTCTTTGAGTCGCCTATCTTCACCTTCCCCATTACAAGGGAATCATCCTTTACCTGCACCATGTAAAGGCGCTGCCTGCTGTCCTTTTTGTACACAGGCATTTTTTCAAAAAGCAGGTAGCTTTCCCCGTACTTCATGGCATAGCCGCCGTCCGTGTCCGCCTCCTGCCCGGGGCTTCCCAGCGCAGTCCTTACCTCATCGGCGGTCATGCCGCCTCTTATGCCCCTTATGATCTCCGTATCACGGGTCACCTTTTCCCTGCCGTTGTCGGGGTATGCCTTCTCCGGCACATCTGCCTGTGATACGGTCTGCAGTGCGGTATCATCAATGTTCCTTTCCCTGTCCGCTCCGCAGCCGCAAAGCATGACAAGGGCTGTAAATACCATCGCTGTCCTTTTTATGTTCACTGCTCTTTACCTGTAATATGCCTTACCACATACGCCGCTATCATCAGCCCTGCGGCAGGCGGTACAAAGGCGCTGCTTCCGGGTATCTTCCTGCCCTTTTCCGAAAAGACCGCAGGGGTCTTTACGGGCTCCTCGTCCGACCACAGACAGGGAACGCCCTTTATGCCCCGCTTTTTCAGCTCATAGCGCATCACCTTTGCCAGAGGGCAGACAGATGTCTTTGAGATGTCTGTTATGCGCAGCCTTTCGGGGTAGAGCTTGTTCCCCGTCCCCATGGATGAGATAACAGGCACTCCCGCTTCCTTTGCCCTGCGGATCACTTCCAGCTTGCCGGTCACCGTGTCTATGGCGTCCACTGCAAAATCGTAAAGAGAAAAGTCTATGTCTGCGGAGTTTTCGGGAAGGAAGAATGTGTCATGCAGGGTGACGGCACAATCAGGGGAAATGTCAGCTATGCGCCGTGCAAAGGCTTCTGTCTTTGGCAGCCCCATGGAGGAATGAAGGGCTATTATCTGACGGTTTATGTTTGAGGGGGAGATAACGTCGTTATCCACTATGTCCACCGCTCCCAGCCCCGAGCGCACCAGTCCCTCTATAACATAGCCTCCGACGCCGCCGGCGCCGAAGACTATGACACGGGATCTTTTCATTCGTTCAAGGCCGTCGCTGCCCAGAAGCAGCTCCGTCCTTGAAAGATCTGTCACCTGCATATGCTGTCGTAGAGATCGGCATACTTGCGGGCGGAGTTTATCCATGAGTAGTCGGTCTTCATTCCTCTGGAGACCATCTGCTCCCATTCCTTGCGGGTCTCGAAGTATACCTTCTTGGCGTAGTTCACCGCACCCAGAAGCTCATCGCCGTTGTAGTTTGCAAAGGAGAAGCCTATGCCCGTACCGTCATATTCGTTGTAGGGCTCAACGGTGTCCTTCAGACCGCCGGTTTCACGGACGATAGGCACTGTGCCGTAGCGCAGACCTATGAGCTGGGTCAGGCCGCAGGGCTCAAAGAGCGAGGGTACCAGCACGGCATCCGCACCTGCGTAGATATTGTGGGCAAGAGCCTCATCGAAATAGATATTTGCGGAGACCTTGTGGGGCATCCTCCAGGCGTAATCTCTGAAAAGGCCTTCGTACTGACCGTCGCCCGTACCCAGCACCACAAGCTGTGTATAGTCATCCAGCATCCTGTCAAGGGCATATCTCACAAGATCCAGACCCTTCTGTGAAGTAAGGCGGGAGATTATCGCAAGGACGAATTTGTTCTCGTCCACCTCCAGACCCAGCCTCTGCTGGAGAGCCTTCTTGTTCTCAGCCTTGCCCTTCTTGAAGCTGCGGGAGGTGTACTTCTTAGTGATGTTCTCGTCGGTCTCGGGGTTGTAGGCGGTGTAGTCTATACCGTTGACGATACCGCAGAGAGAGCCGTTCCTTGCACGGAGGAGACCGTCAAGGCCTTCGCCGTAGTAGGGCATCTGTATCTCCCCTGCATAGGTGTCCGAAACAGTGGTGATGTAATCGGAGTACACAAGGCCGCCCTTGAGCATATTGGCATCCTCATGGAATTCCAGCTTGTCGGGTGTGAATACCCAGTCGGGGAGACCCGAAAGAGCCCTTATGGTCTTTATGTCCCATATGCCCTGGAAGCGCAGGTTGTGGATGGTGAATATGCACTTTGTACCGTAGTAGAAAGGATTGTCCTTGTAGAGGGTGTGCAGGTACACAGGCACGAGACCTGCCTGCCAGTCGTGGCAGTGGATGATGTCGGGGTGGAAGTTTATGACGGGAAGGATCGCCATCACAGCCTTGGAGAAGTAGATGAACTTCTCTATGTCAAAGCGTGTGTCAGCATAGGGGCGGTCACCGCCGAAATAGAAAAGATTGTCCACGAAATAATACTTGATGCCTTCAAGCTCATACTCCATTATGCCCACATGGACGCTTGAAAAGCGCTGACCCAGATCCATATAGAAATGGTGGATGTACCTGAAGCTGTTTCTGTACTTGTCGGGTATGCAGCGATAGTTCGGGATGATGACACGGACATCGTACTCGCTCTTGTCAAACTTCTTGGGCAGAGTACCCACAACATCGGCAAGTCCGCCTGTCTTGACAAAGGGAACACATTCTGATGCTACGAATAATATATTTTTCATACAGACCTCCGATTCCGGCAGTCTCAGCCCACAGGGTAGCCCCCGGTCTGAACTCTCCGATCCTTATTATTTTACAGGTGCATTTTTAATACTAATTTCTGACCGATGTATAGACAAGAAACAAGCCGCAAATGCTTGGATATAAGGGATTTGAGGCTTGGAGATTGTCTATACATCGAGGAAGAATTAGTATAAAAGCCCCGTTTTAATGATTATAACATATTATTTTGTGATTTTCAATAATTTCCCGATAATTTCTTTCCAATATTTGGCTTTTTTATTGAAGTATGTGCCAGACGATCTGCGGATAGATCCGTGCCGCAGTGATACATATACCGGAAATGTGTCCCGATCCCCTTTACCGCCGCACTTTACACAACACGGCGCAGATCCCGCAGGAGAAAATTTGTGAGATTTTCTGCGATTTTGCTGATGTTTACGAGCGTTTCTGAGAGTTTTCGGGAGTTTTTGAAAGAATATGGGGGATATTTTTGTTTGTACCCCCGAAAACCACCTTGACAACTCCCGAAAAAGCCTGTATAATAGCTTTTGTTGCTTGAAATATCACAGATAAAGGAGAATGACCATGTCAACTTATATGCCTAAGGCCGCTGACATTGAGCGTAAATGGTACGTTATAGATGCCTCCGGCAAGTCACTGGGTCGTGTTGCTGCTGCTGCTGCAACTCTTCTCAGAGGTAAGCACAAGCCCACTTTCGCTCCCCATGCGGATTGCGGCGATCATGTAATAATCATCAACTGCGCAGAGGCAGTGCTCACAGGAAAGAAGCTCCAGCAGAAGTCCTACAAGTGGCACACCGGCTGGATCGGCGGTCTCAAGGAAGTAAAGTATTCCGAGCTCATGAAGGATCATCCCGAAAAGGCTATGACCTATGCAGTAAACGGTATGCTCCCCAACAACACCGTGGGCAGAGCATCTCTTACCCGCCTGAGAGTCTATGCAGGTGCAGAGCACAAGCATGAGGCTCAGAAGCCCGAAGTTTACGAGATATAAGGGAGGGTAAAAGACAATGTACGAGTCCAAGATACAGGCATACGCAGGAACAGGCAGAAGAAAGAGCTCCGTTGCAAGAGTAAGGATCATGCCCGGTTCCGGTAAGATAACCATCAACGGCAGAGATATGGACGATTATTTCGGCCTTGATACTCTTAAGCTCATCGTTCGTCAGCCCCTGGTGCTCACTGCAACAGGCGACCGCTTCGACATAGTTGCCAACGTTCAGGGCGGCGGTGTTACCGGTCAGGCAGGCGCTATCCGTCACGGTATCTCCAGAGCACTTCTCGTGTTCGATCCCGAGCTTCGTCCTCTTCTCAAGAAGGCAGGCTTCCTCACAAGAGACCCGAGAATGAAGGAGAGAAAGAAGTACGGCTTGAAGGCCGCAAGACGCGCTCCTCAGTTCTCCAAGAGATAAAAGGAACATTTGTTATCTGTCCCCGGCCCTTGGGTCGGGGTCATTTTATAGGAAAAGAGCATAGGAATGGAATACGATATAAAGAAAAAACGCCGCATAGTCATAAAGATCGGCTCCTCCACACTTACACACCACCGCACGGGAAGGCTGAATATCCGCCGCACGGAAAGGCTCATAAAGATAATGGCAGATCTTCAGAACGAAGGCTTTGAGGTGGTGCTGGTATCCTCCGGAGCCATTGCCATGGGTCTTTCAAAAATGGGGCTCTCCGAGCGTCCCAGGGACACCATAACCAAGCAGGCGTGCTCCGCAGTGGGTCAGTGCGAGCTCATGTACTTCTATGACAAGATGTTCGGCGAGTACAATATAAACGTGGCGCAGGTGCTGCTCACCAAGTATGTGCTGGAATCGCCCCGCAAGAACAATGTGGAAAACACCTTCTTCAAGCTGATAGAGAACAGGATAATCCCCATAGTCAACGAAAACGATGTTATCGCCATAGACGAGCTGGAGCTTGAAGTGGGAGAGAACGATACTCTTGCAGCCATAGTAGCCTCCATGGTAAAGGCTGACCTTCTTGTGATACTTTCGGATATAGACGGCTTCTTTGACGGCGACCCCCGCAAGGATGAGAATGCAAAGCTCATCCCCGTCATAACGGAGATAAACGACGAGATACGCTCCCTTGCCGGAGATGCCGGCACGAAGGTGGGCACCGGAGGTATGCAGACCAAGATAAATGCAGCGGAAATAGCCTTTGAGAACGGCTTTGACATGGCAATAATCAACGGCCGCCGTCCCGAAAACCTGTATGACCTCTTTGACGGCAAAAAAACAGGCACCCTCTTTATAAACAGGGAGAAGTAATAAATGCCGCTGCCACGGACAAAGATCACCCATGCCATGCACAATTCGCAGAAAAAACTGGAAGATATGCTTCGGTCGGGTCAGTTCACACGCTACGATCTCCATGTCATGGCACACCTGATGAAAACAGCCTGTGCTCCGGGCTCGCAACTATATATCCTTGCAAGAAAGGGGCTTGAAAAGGGCATACTCAGCATCTACGAGGCTTTTCAGCTCCAGAACCAATATATGAGCCTGTTTGAGCACAGGAGCATTTACACGCCCGACCTTGACTGTGTAAAAAGCATGAATATGGCTCTCATGGCAAGGCTTTTTGATGAAAAGGCGCTGTATGATGCTTATTGTGCCGATGCCCTCAGTGCAAGGGACAGGCTCCTGCGCATGACAGGCAGTGATAAGACAGGCTCTTTCATCATGGATGATATCGGGGGCTTTCTGGGTGCCGACAGGGAGCATATGGAGCTGCTGAGCAAAAAAAGGCACCTCTCCAACAGAGGGATGCTTGATGATGAAGAGGACGAGACCTATCATTTTCACTTCTTTCCATACAAGTCCTTTGCCTTTGAGGATGAATTCCTGAAAGTTTACAGAGGAAGTGCGGAAGGGTATATCCCGGACAAGACCGTGTCAGGGGCGGTCTGCGACATTATGGCAGCGGCAGAGCTCAGAAAAGAAGAAACAGACAGAATGTGGTAAGGTGATAATATGGGAGCATTAAAGGCAGCAGCCGTCTTTTCGGATAATATGGTGATACAGCGTGACAAGCCCGTAAGGGTGTGGGGACATACCTACAGCGGCAGGCGGGTCAGGGTTTCCTTCGGCGGGAGCGAGGCGGTGACGGAGTGCGTACACAACGAGTGGAGCGTTACGCTCCCCCCCGTAAGCAGCGGCAGGGAGCTTGTAATGGAAATAGATGACGGCACGGAGCACATCACCTTTTCAAACATCGCCGCAGGAGAGGTATGGATAGCGGGCGGACAGTCCAACATGGAGTTCGAGCTGCAAAACGATGCTGATGCCGCTTCCATGCTCGCTTCACTGAAAGATCTGGACATACGCTTCTACTACACCAAGAAAAACCCGTATATGGACGAGTTTTTCTACATAGACGAGAGAAACGGCGGCTGGGCAGTGCCGGACGGCGAAAACGAAAAATACTGGTCTGCGGCGGCGTGCTTCTTTGCAAAGCGGCTCATCACCGAGCTTGATGTTCCCGTGGGTATCATAGGCTGCAACTGGGGCGGCACCTCCGCATCCGCATGGGTGGATGAACGGCTCCTGAGAGAGGATGATGTCCTCCGTGCCTACACCGACGACTGCGACAGAGCCATGGAGGGCAAGAGCTTTGAGGAGTACTGCAGGGAGCTGGATGAATACAACGCCTATGTGGAGCAGTGGCAGCCAAAGATAAACGAATTCTACGCCAAAAATCCCAACGGCACCTGGGATGAGGCTCAGGCATATGCCGGAGAGAGCCGTTATCCTGAGCCTCTCGGACCTAAGTCCCCTTTCAGGGCGGGGGGGCTTTACAAGACCATGCTCAGCCGTGTGGCTCCCTACGGAGCAAGGGGTTTTCTCTACTATCAGGGTGAATCGGACGACCACCGCCCGGAAATGTACGAAAGACTGCTGACACTGCTCATAAAGAACTGGAGAGCCCTGTGGCAGGATGAGTCTTTGTATTTCCTTGATGTACAGCTCCCCATGCACAAGTGGCGGCAGGACGAAAACGGTTTTAACTGGGCTGTCATAAGAGAGGCACAGGAAAAAGTCTGCCGCACACTGCCCCGTGCCTTTACCGTGTGTACTCTGGACTGCGGAGAATTTGACAACATCCACCCGACCCACAAGGAAAAGGTGGGAGAAAGACTGGCGCTGTGCGCTCTTGCAGAGGTCTACGGCAAGCTCGACAGATCCTGCTCTGCCGCTCCCCGTGCCGTTTCCTGCCGCCTTGAGGGAAAGGATGTCACCATCGACACTGAGAACGGCGTTGGGCTGCACAGCATCGGCGATGCAAAGGGCTTTGAGATAGAGGACGAGTATGGTGTTTTCTATCCTGCAAAGGCTGTTCTGTCGGATAACAGGGTCATCCTGTCATCTGACAAGACCGAGACCCCCGTTTCTGTCCGTTATCAGTGGATAAACTGGGGAGAGGTGAATGTCTTCGGAGGGAACGGCCTGCCCCTTATGCCGTTCAGATCGGCTGTGAGCGCTGAGTAAAAACAGTCCCGGACTGCCGACGCAGCGGTGCATTTGTTTCTGAAATGACACCGCAGGACAGTCTCCGTCCCATGGGACAAGTTGTGTCCCATCCCATCACATCGGCATTTTTGGACGCTTCGTGTCCTTTCATAATCCATCCTTTTGCCTTATACTGAGATCACAGGAGGACGACAAAATGGATCAGATCAAAACCGGAAAATTTCTTCAGACTCTCCGCAAGGAGAAGGGCTTTACCCAGGAACAGCTTTCCGAACGGCTGGGTGTCACCCGCAGGACAGTCTCCCGCTGGGAGACCGGGAACAATATGCCCGATCTTGATATACTGATAGAGCTTTCCGATCTGTATGAAGTCGATCTCCGGGAAATACTCAACGGAGAAAGGAAAAGCGATATGATGAACAAGGATACCAGAGAGACTCTGCTTATGGCAGCAGATTACAAGAACGAGTCAGAGAAAAGGAGGGCACGCATAGTCTGCATTTACTTTGTGCTGGGTATAGTGGGGCTCACCGTCAATTTCATACTCAATGAGATAAGCGTCCCCGACAACTTCCTTACGGGCTTCCTGAAAGGCTTCACCTTCGGTATGCCCCTTGCCACCATGGGAATGGGTCTGCTCTACACCACGGGCAGAATGGAGAAGATCAGGGAATTCAAGGAAAAAGTCATCCTCAAAAAGGGGGATGAAGCATGAAAAAGACAACAAAGAAGGCGATCTCCGCAGCAGGTATGATCTCGGGCGCCGCAGCCCTTGTCTTTATCATCCTTTCGATCGCCGCCGACAGCACTTCAGGATGGTCTCTGCCTCTTGGATCACTGTTTGTCGCCATAGGCGTTGTGTGCTCAATGATCGTGATGAGATCCTGATATGAGATATGCCCCGCAGCCGGTCATATTGACCGGACTGCGGGGGCATTTTTTGTTCTGTCTGTTCTTCTATATCCCGTGTACAGATGAGCTTTCTGCGGGAAGTCACTTGTTGGTCTCGGGCTTTTCGATAAAGCTGTAGACTACCTGTGCGAGCGCTGCGCCTGCGAGAGGTCCTGCTATGAATACCCAGAGGGATTCGAGACCGGCGGTGTTGCCGTTGATGGCTGCCACTACTGCGGGGCCTATGCTTCTTGCAGGGTTTACGGAGGTACCTGTGAGGCCTATGCCGAGTATGTGGACAAGCACCAGTGTAAGGCCTATCACCACGCCTGCAAAGGAGCCGTGCTTCTGCTTTGAGGATGTAACACCAAGTATAGCCATGAGGAAGATGAAGGTAAGGACTATCTCAACTATGAGACCTGCCACAAAGCTGCCGTTTACTCCCGCAAGACCGTTGGAGCCGAACCCGCCTGTCTTGTCCTCTACATTGCCGAGATCAAATACACACATAAGCAGGAAGGAGCCTGCAAAGGAACCCAGCACCTGTGCGCAGACATAGCCCACAAAGTCCTTCGGTGAAAGGGACTTGTTCATGAGCATGGCAAGAGACACCGCAGGGTTGATGTGGCATCCTGATACATTTCCTATGCTGTAAGCCATTGCCACGATCACAAGACCGAAAGCCAGGGCAGTGAGGATGTAGCCTCCTCCGTTCACGGCATCGCAGCCTACCAGCATGGCAGTTCCGCAGCCCAGTGTTACCAGCACGCAGGTACCTATAAATTCAGCGATATACTTTTTCATAATATCCTCCTTTAGTCTTTCTTAATGTTTATACTAATTTCTGACCGATGTATAGACAAGAAACAAGCCGCAAATGCTTGAATATAAGGTATTTGAGGCTTGGAGATCGTCTATACATCGAGGAAGAATTAGTATTAGTCGTAAGATCTTCCGGCTGCAGCGAAGGTATGTCCGAATATCCATTTGTTCATGCGAACTATCCCCCAGCTTGAATAGATGCCGAAGGTGACAAGAGTAAGGCAGAAGATGACTATGCACTGCCACAGGAACTGGAGCCCGGTGCCGTCGAAGTCCAGCTTGAGGCCGCTTATGACGGTGTGGCGCATCTTCCACTTTTCCATCATTGCCACAGCCCATGGGGTGCCTATGCCCAAGGTAAAAACTATAAGCAGACCGCAGAGCAGCTCTGTTCCCACAAACTGGAGCGTGTTGCCGTCAAAGACGGAGCCGGTGTTCACCTGACCGTTCACCGGGTGCTCATCCTCAAAGAACAGGTGCTTTGTCTCCCATTTGTACATATCCACATATACGAAAAGGGAGTAGATGCCAAAGGTCACGATAGTGAGCAGGAACCACTTTATCCACAGACCGATGAGCTGTCCGCCGGTACCCGTAAAGGTGAGCCTTCGGCCGTTTATGACGGTGTGGGAATACATCCACCTGCGCAGACGGCACCACATCCATGGGAAGGCGATGCCGAAGGTGACACAGCTCAGTATGGAAGCCGCCAGCGTGTAGCCTAGACATTCAAAGCCCTTTCCGTCAAAGTATGAGGTGTCGGATCTCTGCGCCATGTTCGCCTGTCTCAGCTGTTCGTCGGTCTGCGCCTGCCTTGCAGCCTTGAAATAGCTTTGGTATACTGCTATGTCTGCGGCTAAGTCTATGTTCCCGCCCAGACCCTTTTTGTTGATGATGACACGGGGGATCATCTCCAGAGTGCATATCAGGGAGAGGACGCAAAGGGCTTTCAGGAAACCCACATCCGCCAGTATGCCTATACAGGACAGGAGGGCAAACACCGCCGCCGCCATGGCTGCTATGCCGCCGGGCTTTGTCATTTCCCGCTCCCTGTACATAAGGAAGCCCACATAGCCTGCTGTCCCAGCCGCACATAATGTGACAAGTATCTGTATGAGCGCCCTTATGATGCGGAAGAACAGCCCTATAAACTTTATCTCACAGAATATCCCCATAATGCCGCTTGCTGCCATAAGTGCGACAGGCACCGCCCCTATGACGGCTGCGATCATTTCAAGGTTTTCCGCCGTCAGCAGATCCTTTAAAGACAGTTTTTCCTCTGCAAGGTCCTCCCCGCCGCAGTTTGCACAGCGTGACATACCGTCGGGTACGGGGTAACCGCAGGTCTTGCATATCATTCTCTTTTATCCCTCTCTTGTTTTACAAACACCGCCCGACACCTTGGTGGATATCGGGCAGTGGGTCTTTTTCAGTACGGCCTCGCCGTTACCTTATCACTTGGTCAGCTTGTTGCCGCATTCCATGCAGAACTTGGCGTTTTCGTTGGGTATCTTTGCGCCGCACTGGTCGCAGAACCTGATCTTGGGCTTCTCCTCGGTCTTTTCGGCAGGCTTGGGAGCATCCGCCTTGGGCTTGTCCACGGGCTTTGCCGTTTCTGCTGCCTTGGGTGCTTCTGCCTTCGGAGCTGTGCTGCCCGTGGGTGCTGCCTTTGGCGCTTCCTGTGCTGCGGTGCTGCCTGCCGGGGCTGCCTTTGGTGCCTCCTGCGCTGCGGTGCTGCCTGCCGGAGCTGACGGCTTGGAGACTACGGTGGCAATGGGCTTGATGGGCTTCACATCCGATACAGCTGCGGGCTTGGCTTCTGCTGCCTTGGGCTTGTCCTCAGCCTTCGGAGCCTCCGCAGGCTTGGGAGCCGCAGTGGCTGCGGGTGCTGCCGTGGTGCCTGTCGGTGTTACCGACTTGGAGACTACGATCTCGATGGGCTTGATAGCCTTTATTTCGGCAAATTTGTCTACGTTCTTTTCGTTCTTTGCCTTTTCCTCAGCCTCCGCCTTGGCAGCCGCCTTTTCGGCTGCTGTCCTCTGCTCCGCTTCCTTTATCTGAGCCTCACGCTTTTCCTCGTCCGCTGCCTTGCGCCTTGCATTTGCGATGTCGGCATTGCGCTGCTCGATCTCACGCTGCTTCTCGTCCTCCATAGCCTTTCTGTCCGCAGCCTCTTTCAGCTTTATCTCGCTGATGTCGTGCTGCATGATGCGCAGGAGGCTGTTGAGTGCCTTGGAAAGGTTCTCTGCGTTCTTCACCACATTAGAGAGGGGCAGCTCGTGAGTTTTTCCGGAATTCTTCTCCACAAGGGACAGGGTCTTCTTGAAGAGGGTGTTCTTTCCTTCAAACTTGTCGATGCTCTCCACGGCAACACGGTCAAAGCCGCTCTTGGTATGGTAGTAGAGGTAATCAAGAGTTACCATGTAGGCTTCGTCATTGTTGTCGGGCTGTGCCTGGAAGATGATGACACCCAGCTCATAGGGGCTTGAAAGGCTGGCAAAGGAGCTTGTGACGCTGCGGAAGCGCTGCTCGAAAACAGTGGCGGTCTTTTCGGTGGGCATATAGAAGGTAGCCTCGGGAACGCCGTTTGCGATAAGCTGCTCTGTAAAGCGTGTAACATAGTTGTCACGCTGCAGGGTGCGCAGATTGGTGATCTGGAGCTCCAGACGATTGATATAATCCTTCTTTGCATCGGGATCTATATCCATGTCGTTGATGTCCTTGATGTACTCAAAGCACTTGTACTCGGAGAAGCTCCTGATACCCTGGCACTTTACATCCAGTTCGGCTCTGTCCGCATCTCTTATCTTTGCCTTTACCATGCCCACATATCTGCCGAGCATATCGTCGGGGCAGTGGTTCTCGTTCTTTTCTATCTTTTCCAGCAGCACCACAAGCTCTGCCCTTGAAAGGGTCTTGATGTTTGCGGTGAGCTTCGAGAAATACTCTACGTGCCTGTTGTTGATGGCATCGTCTATCTTCTTGATGTAGGTATAGGTGTTCTTGGGGTCGAAATCGCCGTCGGTGATGCTCTCCTTCAGGTCGTGGAGCTTAGTCAGATCTGCGCCCTCAACGCCCTTGATGAGCTCGTCCAGTTCCTTCCTGTCAAGGAAGTCGCCTCTCTCGCCCACCTTTGCGAGTACGCTGTCGTAGGTCTTCTGATCCATGGAGGACTTTCTCTTCTCCAGATCCTCCTCAAACTTGGCAAGAGCCTTCTTGTCCAGCTTTTCTATCTCCTGCATCTGCTTGTCGAATTCCGCCTTGTCGATCTGCTTTATGCGGTTCTCGATCTGCTCTGCATACGCCTTTCCGGGAACGGCGTATTCGGGAGTCCCGGCGATCTTCTTCTGCATCTCAAGCAGCTTCTCCTTGGGAGAGCCGGGGATGTTCTTGCAGAGCTCGGAGAGCTCCTTCTTGATAAGCTCCTCGGTGCGCTTGTCTATCTGCTCGATATACTTTGCGGAGAGCTCCTTGTCGAAATCGCCGGAGGAAAGGGCTTCCTTCAGCTTTGCAAGCTCGGGGCGGGAGGTGTTGGGGATATTCTTGCAGAGAGTCTCCAGCTCCGCCTTCATAAGGTCTATCTCCCTCTTGCGGAGCTTTTCCAGAGAAGGCTTGATATTCTCCTCCTTGAAGCCCAGAGCCTTTATCTCCTCGGTGCGCTTCTCGATGGCAGCCTTGTCCAGCTTGTCCGCATCCTTTGCAAGGGATTCTGCCTTTTCACGCTCTACCTTGTCGATGCGCTCATCTATCCTGTGCAGGTACTTGGAAACATATTCCTTGTCGTAGTTTTCGTTGCCCAGCTTCTCTTTGAGTTCAAGGGCCGCCTTCTTGTCCAGCTTGTCGATATCCCTGCAGAGCTTGTCCACTTCCTCGTTGTAGAGGGTCTTGCGCTTCTTGGCGATAAGGTCTTCCTTCTCTTTGCGCAGCTCCTCGGGGAATTTGCCGTCCGCCAGCTTCTTGAGCATCTCGTCCAGCTTGGCAAAATCAGCCTTGTCGATATCACGGACAATGGCATCCGCCTCGTTCCTGATAAGCACCTTGCTGCGCTCATCAACGGCTTTGAGGTACTTTTCGTTTATCTCTGCGGGATACTTCCCGGACTTCAGTTCTTCCGTAACGGCATCAAGGGCAGCCTTGTCCATGGTGGGTATGGTATCGCACTTCTTTATGAACTCAGCGTTCTCTATATCCACAAGGCGGCGGTCAATGGAGGCTGCGAACCTGTCGGTGTACTGCTTCCTGTACCTGCCTTCCTCGATGATCTTCTTCAGGCTGTCGCACTTTGCCTTGTCTGCCTTGTCTATGTCCGCAAATACGGAGCTCACCTCGGCTTCCTCTATGGCATCGGCTCTCTTTGTAACAGCTTTCAGATACTGTGCCTTTACGGCAGGGCGGCAGGAAAGAGCATCTATCTTTGCCTTTATGCCCGCAAGAGCGGTTTTTTCAGCCTTGTCGAGACCTGCGGTGACCGCATCAAGTTCCTTTCTTGCAAAACCGTCACGGGCATCATTCAGCTTTGCCCTGTACCGGCGGGTGAACATGGGGTCGTACTTTCCGCTTTCAAGGAGCTTGTCAAGCTCCTCTGCCTTTGCCTTGTCGGGAATGGATGCGAACTTTTCCGAAAGCTCCTTCGCCTGTGCGGAAAGGATGGCATTTTCCACCTTTGCCGCAAAGGGTCTGACCGATGCCTCGTTCATACCGGACAGCTTTTCCTTTATCCCTTCAAGCTCGGGCATGCTGCGGGTGCCGAGACCTATGAGCATCTGCTGTGCCTTGTTCTTTTCAGCATCAAGCTCCGCCAGCTTTACTTTCAGAAGGTACTTGCCCTTGGTCTTTTTGTCAAGAGTGGTGCCGTAGATGAGCTTTCTGAGCTTGGAAAGCTCCTCCTCATCAAGGGCGGAGAGATCCTCACATTCCTCTATCAGCTTCTTTTCGTTCTCCTGAGCCTTGTTCATATCCTCCACGGTGTCAAAGACAGTGCCGTTGTAGGTGCGCTGCTCCTTTTCCTCGTCGGATATATAGGTACCCAGCTCGTCTATGGCGGGGATGTTCTTTATCTTGTACTTTTCTGCGGCGGTCTTCAGTTCGTCAAGGATGAACCTTGCCTTTGCGCTGCCGCAGCATATCCTGCCCTGCTCATCCCTTGCATCTGCGGGGATATAGCTGTCTGAAAGATACTTCTGGAGCCCCTGGATGTCAAGAGAGGAAACTCCCCAGAACTCGGCTATGTTCTCCACGTTTTCCGCATCTGCGGGAGATACCGCCCTTGCAAGGTTGAAAACTGCAGGCTTTACGGGACGCAGGCAGAGGAGAGAAGCTATATCCTTTTTCAGAGTCTCCGCATCCGCATCGGAGCCTTCTATGGCTCTGAGCTTGTCAGCATAGGACTTTTCGTCGGGGGAAGCGTACTTGAAGCCGTAGGTGTTCTTTTCGGACACATTTTTCCTGAACTGCTCTTTCAGCTCTTCAAGGGTGTTCTTTCCCTCAAAGGACTTGGGATCATGGGCTATGCCGCACTTCTTTGCAGCCATTTCCAGACCCGCAAGAGTAAATTCTCTGAGGTCGAACTTGTAATCGGCAGCGTTCAGGGCATCCTTGTTCTTCCCCACCTCTTCGGTGACCGCATCAAGAAGGGAAAGGGACTTGTCCAGCTTTGCGCAGCGTGACTCATTGGGATCCATATCCGCCTTTGCGCCGTAGATATCAAAGGAAGCGCTGCCTGCTATCTCTATATTCTCAAAGTCTTTAAGTGCTTCGGTCAGGTGACCCGTCAGCATCTCGTCGATGTCGGATGAGGTCATGAAAGCAGGGCTTTCCACCGTTCCCTTTTTGTACAGGAAGGCGCACTCCACCTTCTTGAAGGGGAGGGTCACATTGGTAAGAGGAGTAACCGGGGCATAGGGTCTGTTGTTCTTCCTCATATCCTCTTCGCTGACGATGACAGTGTCGTGCTTGCCGTCTACCATCCAGTCCGCAGCCTTGAATGCCTTGGGATCCACAAGGTCGGCAATGTACACAAAGCCGTTTTCGGCAGCTATCTGCCTTGCCTTGTTTATCTCAAAGGGCTCAAAATCCTCCGCATTGCTGCTCATGATGAGCATATCCCTCATTCGGCAGATATTGAGCCCGTTGCTCTTCTGCTCCTCGGGGCTGCAGGGGACATAGATCATATTTTCGAGCAGAGGGTGGCAGAAGATGCCGTTTTGCTGAAAATAGGTGTCGAAAAATACATCCTTGAAAGCGTTACAGTTTTGCTTGAACCTGTCGTAGTCATTGTAGCTTTCCATAGCTATTCCTCCCACCGGACTTTATTTCACGCTGCCGGAGGTCAAATAGCACAACTCACCGGCGCATAATTACCGCAATTGTATTTATTATAACAAAATTCGTCTTTATTGTCAACGAATTATTGAACGCCCTTTGAATAAAACATTTTCTTACTTCTTTGTGTAAAATCACTAAATATTCTTCCCATGCCCCTGAAAAACACAGAAGTAATCACAATAAAGGCGGGTGTAAAGCCCTTTTCCGGTCTGCCCTCCGCACTATTGTACACTATATGCAAAACCACGGCAGAAACAAAGGCATATTATGTGAGATATCACAAATTTCTCAAAAAAGATTGACAAACAGGTCTTTTGATGTTATTATCTGTATTAGTACATATAGTACACCTAATACAGCACAGTCAACAAACAGTGCAGCGGGGAAGTGATGATAATTGATGAGTATAGACCCCCAGAGCAGGGTACCGATCTATGAGCAGATCTACAGAGGGGTGACGGAGCTGGCAGCAAACAAGCTCCTGTCCCCCGGGGAAAAGCTCCCCTCCGTAAGGGAGCTGTCCAAGCGGTACAGCATAAACCCCAACACCGTGGCAAAGGCTTTCGGTATGCTTGAAAGGGACGGCATCATCTATTCGGTGCCGGGAAAGGGCTCCTTTCTTTCCGGAGGGCATGAGGACGTGATACTGTCAAATGCCTGCAGGGAATTTGAGGAGGCAGCGGTGAAGGCTCACAAGAGCGGGCTTTCACAGGAGAAAATGATAGAGATAGTAAAGGAAACGGGAGTGAGGAAATGATAACACTGAGCGGTGTGACCAAACTGTTTGACGGTGTCCCTGCTCTGGACAATGCAGATCTGGAGATACCAACGGGAGTGTCCTACGGGCTTCTCGGTTCAAACGGCGCAGGGAAATCCACCCTTCTTAGGCTCATAAGCGGCACCTACAGGAGCGACGGCGGAAAGGTGCTCATAGACGGGGAGGAGATCTTTGACAACGCAAGGGTACGGGAAAAGGTGTTTTTCATAAACGATGAGACCGTACAGTTCGGACGCTTTACCTTGAAGGAGCTGAAAAACTTCTACAAGGGCTATTATCCGAAGTTTTCGGATGAGGTGTTCGACGAGCTGGCAAAGAAGGTGCAGCTTCCCATGGACAAGCGTACAGACAAGTTTTCCAAGGGAATGAAAAGGCAGTCCATAGTCATAACCGGACTGGCGTGCAGGACGGATTATCTGCTTCTGGATGAGGCATTTGACGGTCTTGACCCCACCATGAGGATAATCGTCAAGAGGATGCTGGTGGATGCCATACTGGACAGAGGCCTCACCACCGTCATATCCTCCCACAACCTGAAGGAGATAAACGAGGTCTGCGACACCGTAGCCCTGCTCCACAAGGGAAGGATCGTATTCAACAGGGATCTGGACAGCGTAAAGGGCAATATACACAAGGTACAGGCGGCATTCCCCGAAAACCGCAGCAAAGAGGACTTCGTGTCCCCCAATATCCTGCATTTTGATAAAAACGGCTCGGTATGCCACATAATCATGAGGGGCGACGAAAACATGATAAAGGAATATCTTGCACCCTACTCCCCCATGTTCCTTGACATCATTCCCATGACCCTTGAAGAGATCTTCATCTATGAGATGGAGGGTCTCGGCTACAAGGCGGACGAGATCACCGAAGGAGGCGAAGCACTATGAGCACACAGGGAAACACGGCAAAGGCTTCACCCATTTTCTCCCCCAAGGTATTCCACGGCATAAAACAGGGGCTCCTGCGGAACAAGAAGATGATGATAGTATCCGCAGTGCTGTATTTTGTGGGTCTGCCCCTTAATATGCTCATACTCATAATGAGCCTTTTGCTGGACATCCAGCCGGATATAGGTATCTACAGCGTCATCGGCGCACTTACCTCCGGAGCAGCACTTCTCTGCGGAAGCGTGGCAGCGGTGCTCTCCATGCCCTACCTGTACAAAAAGACGGAAACGGATATGCACTTTTCCCTTCCCGTCACCACCACACAGCGGTTTATATCCGACTTTTTCTCGGGTCTCCTCACCTACACCCTGCCCTACATAGCAAGTACGGCACTGGGTCTGCTGCTCACTCTTGCAGCCTCCGGACTGCATAGGAGCATGATTTCCGCAGCTGTCCCGGGCAGCACTGCACTGGAGCTGGGTGAGACCTTCTTTACCGATATTTTCCCGCCCATTCTGAAGACAGCGGCTGCAGCCTTCTTCATCATGCTGCTGTACTACGCCATCAGCACCCTTGTGATGACATTCTGCGGGGCAATGCTGGAAAACGTGTTCAACATCGTGCTCGTAAACTGCATAATCCCCGGCTTTATAGCCATGGTGACCCATACCGTCACCGAAAACATCTACGGTCTGTCCTTTGACGACACGGTCTACAAGCTCCTGCCCTTCACATCCCCTCTCGGAGCAGTCATATACTTTTTCGATGAGCTCTTTGAAACAGGCTCTGCGGGGGAAATGGTCATCTGGCTGATAAAGGTACTTGCGGCCGCCTGTGTCTACGCCGTCCTTGCCTATCTGGTATACAGGAAGCGCAGGGCTGAGGACACCGGAAAGCCTGTGGTATATGAGTTTTTCTACACCATACTTATGGTGCTTCTGATAAGCTGCCTCTGCTTCCTGTTCATGAGCTTTGACGACACGGAAATGCTGATCCCCATGGTCATAGTTACGGTTATATTCTACTTTGTCCTTACCGTCATCAAGAACAGGGGCTTTAAAAAGCTGTGGCGTGCCGCAGCACTCTATGCAGCCATCGTCGTCGTTTCAATCGGCAGCTTTACGGTCATAGAGGCGACAGAAGCCTTCGGTGCAGGGAAATATGTCCCCTCCCCCGATTCCGTAAGGAGCGTGGAGATAGACTACATCGGCTTCGGAAGAGAGGGGATGGACCTTACAAGCGGGAGGAATGGCATCGTCACGTCAGAATACGGCAGCTACGCAGCCAGCCCCGTGCTTTATGACAAAGCTAACATAGAGGCGGTGACACGGTTCCACAAAGCTATACTCGATTCCCGCAAAGAGGATATCAGAGCACAGACGGGCTATCCTGTCACGCTGACCTACAAGACCACGCTGGGGCGCAGCATAACAAGAACCTATCCCGATGTCCCCGCCGACCTTTTCGACATACTTCTCCCCGTGGATGTTACCGAGGAGATGCGCACCGCCAGAGGAAACGCCTATGCAGCTCTTATCAGCAGGCTGAAGCCCGGCAGAAAAGCAGTACAGCAGCCGGTGCTGGAAAACTGCATAACGCTTATGGGCGAATACGGGCAGTTCTCTCCCGACGGAAAAAGTGAAAGAGATGCCTACACCTTCATAAAGGACCTTCCCGAAGGCTTTGAGGACAGTCTTGCGGAGGCTGTAAAGGCTGATGTGATGGCAGAGCCCGAAGAGGCCTACTACGGTACGCAGCGCCATAGGACCGCATTCATAGCCATATGGCTCAATCATTACAGACAAAACCCCTACATGATCCCGATAAACGAGACCTACACCAACACTGTTGCCTGCCTGGAAAAATACGGCTTTGAAGACCTTTCCCGGTTCGGCTTTCAGGATCAGAGCAAAACAGCAGCCTTATCCCCCAACGATCTTTTTCTTCACACTGTGTGGATGTACAGTGTGAAGATGTACGAAAAAGCTGCCGGGAAGGATGTGATCAACGGCTCTAATGTCGTGGGCTATACAGATGACAGCCAAAACATGAGCACCGACAGCGATATCTTGCTTGGGGTCGACTTAAAACTATTTCTCTCACATTATGATATCACGGATCTGCTGAAAAATTCCCGTCCCGACTATGCAGCAGATGATGTTGATTACTACATCTATCTGAACGGGCGTTCCTACGGTGTACTGCCCGAATACAGCAAGGTTGCCGGAGAAAAATATGTTGGCTGCTATGTGGGGGGCATATTCAGCGGAAAATACGCCCGCACTCCCTATGAGATAAAAAGATTCCTGGATGTGTATGCAGAAGACGTGGACCTTGTCTACGGCAGCGGCGTGGCAGACGGTCTGCAAAAGCAGCAGTACGAAGATATCTACTCCTGATATACCGCCGCCTGGATATCATCCTTTAGGAACGGCGCCGATACAGAAGTCTTTCGCCATAGTATTTCTGATGCAAGGTCGGAAATACTATGGCATTTATACTGATCCTTCCCCACATCGGTCAGAGATAGTATTATTTATTGACGGGACTTCATTCCTATGCTATAATTGTTGATGATATAATTTGGTTCTTTAAGGAGCGGCTCCGTTATGCATCTGGATAACGAAAAAATCAACCGGGATAAATACTATTCAGTCGGCTATTCTCCCGAATTGGATAAATATGTCCTTGCCTGTGCGGTAACCTGGGTAGCATGGTATAACAGGTATTACGAGATCACGGAAGAAGAGTACGATTCATTCGGCTCTCCCGAATTGGACGAAACAGCAGATTCTTTATACAAGCAAGGCTGTGATTCCGAACGATTCTTATTCTCCGAGAAGAAGGAAGAAAACGATCAGAAGCAAATGGAATTGTGGAGTAAATTCTGATCTGTCTTAGAAGCACAAATAAACACAATGCCCCGAAGCGCTTTGAAACGCTTCGGGGCAATATTTCTGTATCGGCATCCGCCGTATCAGCGGGGATCATGCTTTTTGCAGCCTCCGTCCTGCTGAAAGCAGGCTCCGGATCACTCTTCTTCCGCCTTCGCACAGTCTTCACAGATGCCGTAGAAAACGGTGCGGAGCGGGTTCAGTCTGAATCCGTGGTGTTCGGAAAGGTGCTCTCCTATCTGTTCAAGCTCGTCACAGCTGAAATGGAAAAGCTTTCCGCATTTCTCACAGTGGGCGTGGAAGCAGATCCCGTCCCTGTGACCGTCTCCCGTATATTCAAAGCAGGCAGGCATCCCGTTTTCTATGGAGTACTTGGTGACTATGCCCTCATCCACCATCTTTTCAAGGTGCCTGTACACCGTTGCCTGACCCAGAGAACAACCTTCACTTCCTCTGAGGTAAGTACAGATATCATTGGCGGTAACGTGCTTTTCCTTCGTATTCATAAGGAAATTTATTATCATTTCACGCTGCCTGGTCTTATACATCGGCTGACCTCTTTCTTTTATCCGTGTGTATCCGATACATTGAGCAAGAAGTTTGAAATATATATAATGTCATACGGCTGTCGGCGGGGCAGTTCTGCCCGCAGGCTCATGACTTTACCGCATTTGTACGCTCCATGAGGGTGTAAAGGATCTGCCCCAGGAACCCGCAGGAGATAAGCTCCCCCGCTCCCACCGTGAGCATCATGAACCACAGGGCATCCGGAGCACCGTAGGCATATCTGAGCACAAGGGGCACGATGATGATATTGGACACTATGGGCGGAACGGATGCAAGAAAGCGGTTGTGCTTTCTGAGGCAATATGTCCCCACCGCACCTATAAGTGTGGCAACGGAGCCGAAGATCACATCCATGACCACGCCGCCCGCCAGAATATTCGATATGATGCACCCCACAAAGAGCCCGGGTATGGCTGCCGGGGTGAACACGGGAAGTATGCACAGCGCCTCGGAAATACGCACCTGCACCACTCCCGAAGCCAGTCCTGCGGCACTGCTGAGCATGGTCAGCACAACATAGAGAGCGGCTATCATACCGCTCTGAGCGATAAACAATGTCTTCTTTTTCATTACAGATTCTCCTTTAGTTTTGTTTTAGGTGAGGAAGGTCTCGAACTCACCGTCCGTTGATCCAAAAGACATTTTTAAATGTATCACATTTTTTTGCCCTTTGTCAAGGTTTGAAATATTAACGTTCCCTTTCCGCAATATTATTTATGACATTTCATAAAAATACTTGATATTTGAAAAGAAATATGTTAAAATCATATAAACAAGGCAATTTTGAAATACACCATGCAGACATTGAATGACATCTGACCTTCTCCGCATAAAGGGGGAACTATCATGAAATACAGAATGATCTCTATACTTTGCGCAGTGTCCGCAGCCGCCGTGTGTGCCTGCTCCGGCGGAGAGATAGAGCCCATAGAGGAAAACAGGCCGCCCGAGCCGGAGCGCTCCGTGACCCGTCTTGTGGGGATATCCATGCCGAATCGTGCGCAGGAGCGCTGGGAAAGGGATGCAGGCCTTCTTGAAGAGAATTTCAGGAAGGGCGGTTTTGATGTAAAGGTGGAGTATTCCTCCGACGATCCCGCCATACAGTCCGAGAGCCTGCGCTCCATGATAGATGAGGGTGCGATCATGCTGGTGATCTCCGCCGTGGACATGGATTCCCTGAGCGAGGTGCTGGACATTGCCGATGAAAAGGATATACCCGTGGTGGCGTATGACAGGTTCCTTATGGGTTCCGATGCGGTGGACTACTATGTTTCCTACGACAATGAGGCAGTAGGCAGGCTCCAGGCACAGTGCATAGTGGATAAGCTGGGTCTTGAGGATGCGGAGGGCAGGCATTTCACTCTGGAGATCTTTTCGGGTGATATTTCCGACCTTAACGCAGAGAGTGTCTACAAGGGCGCCATGTCCGTTCTGGATAACTACATAGACAGCGGCGTGCTTCAGATACCCTCCGGCAGGCGCAGCCCCGAGGATACCATGATAAAAAACTGGGATGCCGACACTGCAAGGAACAGCCTTCAGGGCATACTTTCAGCCTACTATGAAGGCAAGGACGCTCCGGATGCGGTGCTCTGCCCCAACGATACGGTGGCGAGCGGAGCGGTCGCCGCACTTGAAAACACCTACGGCAGCTTTGACACGATCGTGACGGGTCAGGATGCAGACGAGGAAAACCTTGCCATGATAAAGGACGGCAGACAGACCATGACGGTATACAAATCCAGCCGGAATGAGGCAGCGGCAGCCTATGAGCTGTGTATCAGCGTCCTGAACGATCAGAAACCCGACGAAAAGATGATAGAGGCAGCCGGCTGGGACTTTGAGTGCTATTACAACGGTGAAGGCTACGACAACGGAAGAAAGGATGTTCCCGCCTTCCTGCTCAGACCGGTTTCCATCAACAGTGACAATATAGAGTCGGAGCTTGTGGAAAAGGGACACGCAGAGATGGACGACAGCGGCAATGTCCGCACGGTAGAATGATATGGATATAAAAGCCTATGCAAAGATAAACCTCTACCTTGACAGCATCGGAAAGAGGGCAGACGGCTATCACGAGCTTGTGACCGTCATGCAGAGGATAGACCTCTTCGATGAGATATCCCTTGAAAAGGCGGATGATATAAGGGTCTCCTGCGATGCTGCGGATGTCCCCGACGGAGAGGGCAATATAGCCTTTCGTGCAGCCCGCCTTTTCTTTGAAAGGGCAGGCATCTCAGGCGGGGCGCACATACACATAAGGAAAAATATCCCCTCAAAGGCGGGGCTGGGTGGCGGCAGTGCCGACGGCGCCGCCGTTCTTACGGGTCTTGATGAGCTCTACGGCACGGCTCTTGGGGAAAATGCCCTTATAAAGGCGGGTGCAGCCGCAGGAGCAGATGTCCCCTTCTGCATAAAGGGAGGGAGAGCTCTCTGCACCGGCATCGGAGACAAAATGCAGCCATTGCCCTCCGAAAGGCTTTTCCTGTGCGTGGCAAAGGGTGAAGAAGGGGTCTCCACCGCAGAGGCATACAAAGCTGTTGACAGTCTCCCCAAAAGGCACCACATGAGCCCAGGTGAGATAAAAGGTCTGTACGAACGGGGAACCCTTTTCCTGTACAATATTTTTGAGGAGCCCTGCGCCCCCCCGGAGGACAGAAGGGTGATAAGGGAGTGCATCTCCCGCCTCGGAGGGAGCCCCCTCATGTCCGGCAGCGGCTCCGCATTTTTCGGGATATTCAAATATATGGACAGTGCGGAAAAAGCGGCAGCAGAGCTTGCGGAAAGAGGCTATTTTGCCAGGGCTGTCACCACGGCGGTGTGATAATAATCCTTCCTCGATGTATAGACGATCTCCAAGCCTCAGATCCCTTATATTCAAGCATTTGCGGCTTGTTTCTTGTCTATGGTCAGAAATCAGTATGATATGAAAAGCATGATATTTGATATGGACGGGGTCATATTCGACTCCGAAAGGGCAGTGTATTCCTGCTGGAAGCAGGTCGCAGCAGAGCACGGCATAAGGGACATCGAAAGAGCCTATATGAGGACTGTGGGCGTGAATGCCGTGACATCCAGGAGCATTTTTCTGGAGGAATTCGGGGAGGATTTCCCGTATGATGCCTACAAGAAGGAGCAGTCTGCGGAGTACCACCGCCGCTGCGACGGAGGAAGGCTGCCGCTGAAGCCCGGCATAAGGGAGCTGCTCGTTTACCTTCGGTCGGAGGGATATGTTACCGCCATAGCCTCATCCACACGCAGCGCCCTTATAGAGGCACAGGTGAGGGACGGGGGTCTGAGCGGCTTTTTTGACGTGATAGTTGGAGGAGATATGACGGAACGGAGCAAGCCTGCTCCGGATATCTTCCTTGAAGCCGCAAAGAGACTGGGTGCGGCTCCCTCCTCCACCTATGTTGTGGAGGACTCCTACAACGGCATAAGAGCCGCATATGCCGGCGGCTTTATCCCCATAATGGTGCCTGATCTTCTGCCTCCCGATGACGAGATGAGAGAAAAAGCACGCCGCATTTTCTCCGACCTTTTTGAGGTGGCGGAGTTTCTGAAAGGTGAGTATCATGAATAAGACCATTGCGCTTATCATTTCTCTTCTCTGCGCACTGAGCGGCGGATGCAGTTTTTCTCACGGCTCCGATATGTTCAGAAACGGAGTGCTGTCCCCAAGCGATGCCCCCGAGCTCGAGATAACGGAGGCAAGCCCCAAGGACCTTGGTGACACAAACCCCATAATATCCAATGTTTTCTGTGCCGACCCCACATCCGTGGAATATGAGGGGAGGCTCTATATCTACGGCACCTGTGACGAGCAGCAGTTTGAAGAGACAGGCACCGCAGGCGAAAACTCCTACGAAAAGATAAAAAGCCTTGTGATGCTCTCCACCGACGATATGAAGAATTTCACCTATCACGGGCGGATAAATGTGGGAGAGATAGCCCCGTGGATAGTGGCATCCTGGGCGCCTTCCGTTGTGTCAAGGAAGGAAAGCGACGGTCTGACCCACTTCTATATGTACTTTTCAAACAGCGGCTGGGGCACGGGCGTCCTGACCTCCACCTCTCCCACGGGTCCCTGGAGCGACCCTCTGGGCAAGTCACTTATAGACGGACACACAAAGGGTCTGAAAGGCTGCAAGGTGCCTTTTGACCCCGGAGCCGTCATAGATGACGACGGTGTGGGCTGGCTCACCTTCGGCGGCTGCGGCGGAGGTGAGAACGGCAGGATAGTAAGACTGGGCGCCGACCTTATCTCCCTTGACAGCGAGATAACCAAGCTGCCCTGCCAGTATCACTTTGAGGCAAATGAACTGAATTTCATAAACGGCACCTATGTCTACACCTACAACACCGACTGGCAGAGCCATATCCCCGACTGGGACACAACCGTAAAGGGAGCTCCACCTCCGGTGTGCAGCATGGTCTACATGACCACCAAAACTCCTCTTGACTATGACAGCTGGGAGTACAGAGACTGCTATTTCAAGAATCCCGGTGAACAGGGCATGGAATACGGCAACAACCATACCCATCTGCAGAAGTTCGGCGGCAGGTACTACCTTTTCTATCACGCAATGCTGAATCAGAAGGAGTTCGGCACAACAGGCGGTTTCAGGAACATATGTGTCAATGAAGCCGTGGTGGATGAGAACACACTCAGCATAGAAAAGGTGAACGGCGACAGAAAGGGCACGGAACAGATAAAGCCCCTTGACCCCTTTGAGCCTGTGGAAGCCGAGACCATGGCTGCGTGCAGCGGCATAGACTATCATCGGAGCGATGATGGTATGAGCATCGCTTCCGAGGGCGATGCTGCGGGCTGGACCTATGTGTGCGGAGCGGATTTCGGAAAGGGTACGTCCTACATAGGAGTAACGGCAAAGGGAAAGGGCATAATAGAAGTGCATGAAGGCTCCCCGGAGGGCGAAAGGATAGCAGCCATAAAAATAGACAGCAGCGATCACAAGTTTTTCTGCACAGATATGGAGCTGAAAGGCTCCCATGACATCAGCTTTGTGATACAAAAGGGCGTGGAATTTGACAGCTGGTCGGCAGCACCGACCGGCACCATGGCTGCACCGACAGGCACCGTAGCAGCACCGACAGGCACCGTAGCAGCACCGACAGGCACCGTGGCTGCACCGACAGGCACCATGATTGCACCGGCAGGCAGCCGCTGATATCTCCCGTATACCGCAGGGGATGCTCCCTCACACCGATGAACAGCGGTATGTTTTTTGGTATGTTAACAAATAAAGCTTGATTTCAATTAAATAAAGTGGTATCATATGCTTTGAGAAAAAGCCAATGAAAGGAAAGGGCGGCGCCGGCAGAGCCTCACCGCCCTGTGTGATGCTATGGACATACTTAAAAGAAAGGCAGCCGCTCTGGGTGCCGCAGTCCTTATGGCTGTGAGCACGGCAGGCTGCACCGGATCCTCCGCAGGAGAAGATGTATCGGAAAGCCCTGCCGAAACATCAGTGACGGAGGAAACCAAGCCCAATCCCGCACTGGGGGAAATGAGGGATATACCCTCCACGGAGCTTGTAAAGGAAATGCGAATAGGCTGGAACCTGGGGAACACATTTGATGCACAGATTAGCGACCCTACCGGGAACGAAAGCACCGCCGACTGGGAGACTGCCTGGGGACAGCCCCTCACCACCCGCAGGATGATAGACAGCGCCGCAGCCCAGGGCTTCAACGTGTTCAGGCTGCCTGTGACATGGGACGGCAAGTTCGGAGAAGGCCCCGACTACAAGATAGACGAGGAGTGGCTCGCCCGTGTGAAGGAAGTGGCAGACTGGGCTCTTGAGGATGATATGTTCGTCATTCTCAATATGCACCATGAAGAGTGGATGTACCCCGATGCGGAGCACGCAGAGGAGAACAAGGAGATAATAGTTTCCCTCTGGTCACAGATAGCCGACTATTTTGCCGACTACAACGAGCGCCTTATCTTCGAGGCATTCAACGAGCCTCGCCTGAGAGGCACTCCCATGGAGTGGAACGGCGGAAATGCGGAGTCAAGGCAGATAATAAACGACTGGGGCAGTGCGTTCGTAGAGACCATCCGCTCCAAGGGAGGCAACAACGAAAAGCGTCACCTTATGGTGCCGGGCTATGCCGCTTCTTCATCCGAGGCGGTACTGAAGGACATAAAGCTGCCCGATGACGACAAGGTGATAGTTTCAGTCCACGCCTATCTGCCCTACGCCTTTGCACTGGCTGAACCCGAAAATGCCAAGGATACCTGGAGCGCAGAAAACTCCGCCGACACTCACGACATAGATTATCTCATGCTGGCCCTGAAAGATCTTTTCATCGACAAGGGCAGAGCCGTCATAATAGGTGAATTCGGCATGAGGAACCGCTTCAACACCGCAGACAGAGCCGCCTGCGCCCGCTACTATGTGACCAGGGCATCTGAAATGGGCATACCCTGTGTATGGTGGGACAACAATGCCTTTGTAAGCGGAGAGGCATTCGGTCTGCTTGACCGCACCACCTACGAGTGGCGCTATCCCGAGATAATGACTGCCCTTATGGAAGCATCAGGTCGGTAGCACCGGCAGCACCGGCAGGCAGCACCGACCCGGTCGCTGTCGGTCGTACCGATGGTCGCAGTCGGCAGCACCGACCCGGTCAGTGGAGGATCATCATGAATCTCAGTATCATCTACACGGACGAAAATGCAGCATACAGGGAACTGAGCGAGACCGCCTGCCACGATCTGGGGCTTGATGTCCTTGTGAAGGCCCTGACCGCCGACCCGAAGGAGCAGAGGATGATAATGCAGGTCATATCCCGCATGACCCCCTCCCGTAAGGACTGCGGATACAGGGCAGAGGTATTTGAGGATCTGCTGCGGCTGAGATCTCTCAGAGAGAAGATGACCGGTCTTTTCGAGCAGCTCGAATACTTTCGCAATCAGGCTCCCGTCTACCCCGGCTCCGACAGGGAGCTGGGGATATGGCACCTTTTCAAGCGTCTCGATGAGCTGGACAACTACATAAAGTGTGTGGAGTCCATGAAGAAATGCCTTGAAGAAGAGGATATCCGTTCGGAGGGGCTGAAAAGGCTGAGGGAGCATATTTCCGCCCTTTACGACGAAGCCTTTTTCACGCAGATGAAAGAGGACATAGACAGTCTGAAGATCAAAGCCTCGGAGGTGCAGAGCGTCACCCTCGGAGTGAATGTCAACCAGCGCTTTGAGGCTGTGAGCGTGGGTCTTGTAAGCGTCAACAGCAAGCCCTTCAAAAAGTCGGGGATACTCTCCCACTTTGCGGATGCCATATCTTCAAAAAACAGGATAAAAAATGACACCGCCGCCGACAGCAGCATGACCTTCGACCCCATAGAGGACGGCGCTGCCGCAGAGATCACCCGTTTCCTTGAAAAGCAGGCATCAGCCATGTCGCTGAGATATATGCCCCATGCGGACAGCCCCGCTGCGGAGACCATGCTCGGCACCGCAGGCGACGACGGCACTAAGCAGGCCACCTTCTATCTTGAGACAGCAGTGAACCGTGTGCTTTCATCCCTTGTGAAAAAGCTGCGGGATGTGCTGTCAAGATATGCAAATGTAGCGATAGTGGATATCTCACGATTCGTTCCCGAATTTGTGTTCTACATCCGCTTCTGTGAGTTCACCGAGGGCATGATGGAAAAGGGGCACAGCTTCTGCCGTCCCCGCCTTTCGGAGAAAAGCGGTGCCCTCATGGATGCAAAGGGCTTTTACAACCTGAAGCTGGCTGTAAGTTCGGAGGATCCCTCATCCATAGTTCCGAACAGCCTGACTTTTTCGGAGGATGAAAGGGTCTACATACTCACGGGTGCCAACAGAGGCGGAAAGACCACTGTCACACAGGCTGTGGGGCTGCTCTATGTGCTGGCACAGGCGGGCATATATGTCCCTGCGGAGGACTTTTCCTATGTCCCCGCAGACAGTATATACACCCATTTCCCTGCCGATGAGGACAAGACCATGGATCTGGGGCGGCTTGGGGAGGAATGTGTGCGGTTCAGGGACATCTACTCCGAATGTACCGCCGACAGCCTTGTGCTCCTGAACGAGACATTCTCCACCACATCCTTTGAGGAAGGAGCATATATAGCGAGAGATGCGGTGAAGGCACTGCTGAAAAAGCATTCCCGTGTCATCTACAACACCCATATGCACCGTCTCGGAGCAGAGTGCGGGGAGATATGCCGTGAGTGCGGAGAAGAGGGAGCCGTTTCACTGCGAGTGAAAAACGAGGGAGGGAAGCGCTCCTTCGAGCTTGAAAAGGCACCTCCTGAGGGCATGAGCTATGCCCGTGACATCGCAGAAAAGTACGGGGTCACCTATGAACTGCTGGTGGGTGCCGTCTGATCTGTCAGAAAGTGCTCCACGGGGAAAACATTCATTTTTTAAAGCTGCCGTGCCCGTATGTCAGCGCACCGGAAAGAGACATCTGCGGGTCGCTGTCGGTCGTACCGACAGATGCAGCCACCGGGCTGCGGAGGATATGTTTCAAAACATAGTCCCCTTTATGTACCGTCAGGTCACACGCTTGTGTGAAGGTACATACAGGGGACATTTTTACGGGAGATATGATATATGAAAGCAATGAAAATATCCCTGAGGGATTTTAACACCTTTGAACGGCTGCTGTGGACGGCATCGGTAACGATCCTGACCATAAGCTACGTCCTGTCCGGTCTGTGCCTTTCGGGGGTGCCGGCAAAGTTCCTGTCGGCGCTGCTGGTCCTTGTGACCTCCGTCATAGGAGTGACGGCTGTCCTTATCTGCGGAAAGGGGCTGCCCCTGGGGCAGGCGCTGCTCATCGTCTTTGCTGTGCTCTACGGTATCATCTCTTTCAAGGAGAGGTACTACGGAGAAATGATAACCTACATGGGGATGTCCGCTCCCATGGCGGCTCTGTCCCTTGCGGAATGGATAAAAAACCCCGCCTCCGCCAGAAGTGCCGAGGTAAAGACTGCCCGCCTGAAAAAATATGAGCCCCTGCTGCTGCTTCTGCTGACGATAGCCGTAACAGCCGTATTCTACTTTATACTGAAAGCTCTGAACACCGCAAACCTTTTCTGGAGCACCGTGTCCATAGCTACCAGCTTTGGTGCTGCCTACCTAACTTTCAGAAGGAACCCGTTCTATGCCCTTGTCTATGCGATGAACGACCTTGTGCTCATTGTTCTGTGGGCTTATGCCGCTATGAAAGATATTTCCGCCGTGACCACGCTTATCTGCTTTATCGTTTTCTTTGCCAACGACATTTACGGCTTTGTGAACTGGCGCAGGATAGAAAGAAGGCAGTCGGGACAGGATTTTTAGACCAAATCACGGGAGAAAAATAATTTTTTTTGTTCAAAACCCAAAAATTCAAAAAAAACTATTGCAAATGCTTGGATTATATGGTATCATAATTGAAGATTATATCCAATGGAGGTTAATTTATGATCACAGCCGGCGATTTCAGAAACGGTATGACCTTTGAGGAGGACGGAAATGTTCTCCAGATAGTAGAATTTCAGCATGTAAAGCCCGGAAAGGGCGCTGCTTTTGTCAGAACAAAGGTAAAGAACGTTATCACGGGTTCCGTAGTTGAAAAGAGCTACAACCCCTCTGCCAAGTTCCCCACTGCCTTTGTTGAGAGAAAGGATATGGAGTACTCCTATTCCGACGGCGAGCTTTACTACTTCATGGATCCCGAGTCCTATGAGCAGGTGCCCATCTCATCTTCCGAGCTTGGCGACAGCTTCAAGTTCGTAAAGGAGCAGATGATCTGCAAGGTATGTTCCTACAAGGGCAAGGTATTCGCAGTAGAGCCCCCCAACTTTGTTGAGCTTGAGGTAACTCAGACAGACCCCGGCTTCAAGGGAGACACTGCCACCAACGCAACAAAGCCCGCTACTCTTGAGACCGGCGCACAGATCAAGGTGCCCCTGTTCATCAACGAGGGCGACAGGATAAGGATAGACACCCGTACAGGCGAATACATGGAAAGAGCGTGATCTAATGGATTACAATACTTTATCCGAAAAAGCAGCCTACCTCATGGGTCTTATAAAGGGCAAGCAGATCGACGATGAGATAACTCTCGCCATGGCAGACCTTCTCTCCGCCATCGCCGCAAAGGCCGATGCACAGGGAGAGCAGCTTGATGACCTGGAGGACGACCTTTTCGAGCTTTCCGATGTTGTGTCCGACATTGAGGAAGACATCTACGGCGACGAGGATGACGACCTTGATGACTATGACGACGACGATGACGAGGATCTCTACGAGGTCACCTGCCCTCAGTGCGGCGAGGTCATCTATGTGGATGAGGACAGCTTCGGCAACGGCGACATCGTATGTCCCGCCTGCGGCGAGGTACTCTCCCTCCTGGTCGATGAGTCCGAGACCGAGGAATGACCCCCGGCAGGTGCTGAGAAACAGCGGCGGAGGTCAGAGACTGCGCCGGAGATGAAAGGATGTGTCGGAAGAAGTACCGCACAGCCTTTCCTACAATTTAATATGTTTTGGGGCGGGGTGAAATTCCCCACCGGCAGTATAGTCTGCGAGGCATTTTGCCATGAAAGGGTGCGATTCCCTTACCGACGGTCAGAGTCCGGATGAGAAAAACATTATGTACACGAGCTTTTTGCCGCCCCATGTCCCGGGGCGGCTTTTGTGTACGGAAAAAGGAGTAATCATTATGAAAAGAAAAGACAATGTAAGATGGATGTGCTTTACGGCTCTTTTAGGTGCCCTGGCTACCGTGCTCATGGCATTTGAGTTTCCCGTGCCGCTCATGCCGCCGTTCATCAAGTTTGATTTTTCGGATCTTCCCGCTCTCATTGCTGCCTTTGCCTGCGGCCCCGTTTCAGGCGTATGTGTATGCCTGATAAAAAATGCCATCCATGTTTTTATGTCCCAGTCGGCAGGCATAGGTGAGCTTGCCAATTTCCTTGTGGGCATAGGTCTGGTGATACCCGCAGGGCTCATCTACAAGCATAATAAGACTAAAAAGGGTGCTGTAATAGCCACTCTTGCGGGCTGTGTGACCATGGCGCTCTTTTCCCTGCCAGCCAACTACTTCATAACCTATCCTTTCTACCAGAATTTCATGCCGCTCGATGACATCATAGCAGCCTACCAGAAGATAAACCCCAATGTAAACGGACTCCTCACCTGTCTTATCGTTTTCAATATGCCCTTTACCTTTGTCAAGGGCTTCGTGTGCTCCGCTCTCACAGTCGTTCTCTACGGCTACCTTGCACCTGTTATCAACAAGGGTATGCGAAAAAAGGCGGAACAAGGCTGAAAGGTGTACCCGGCATAAAAATCAAGCCCGCAGGCACCAGTATCGCTGCTTGCGGGCTTTACAATGCCTGACTGATCCCGAGAACCTGACCGCATTTATATGAAAGAAGCCATACCGCAGGCATTACCTGCGGTATGGCTGTCGGCACTGCCGACCTGGTGGAGATGACGGGAATCGAATTGACCTTCGCGCATTTCGCATCCTCGACGATTCTCCACAAAACCGCTTGATACAGCACCTTGAGGCAATCATGCTTATCAAGTTATTATAATGTTTGTCCTTCTTTTTTAAACTGTATAAAGGACAAACAAAGGACAACTCCCCTCTTATGGTCATACTTCTGTTGATAGCTTTTTGATGAACCACCCGAAAAGGTATTGATCCGCTCAGGTGGTTCATTTTGTAATATCCTTAGTATTGTCTTTTATGGTGTATAGGTGTGTAAATGGCGATATATAGGCAAATGTGGGTGTGTGGTGGGGTGCTTTTCTGATGTATGCCATATCTGCTTATGCACCGACCTTAACAGCATTATTCTTTATTCCTTCTATAGTCTGTATCAACGCAGCCCTGGTTTGCTGGTCAAACATCTTGATAAAGCTGAAAGGCTTGTCAAATGGCGGAAGCATGAGTATTTTTATATCCTCGATATATCCATTGTTTTCGATATGAGTTATTATCTTATGGATAAACTCAATCTGCCTTTGGTTGAGTGAGCTGTCGTTGATAAACTGTGAAAATGCAGCCATAGCACTTTCATGGTCGAGTTTTGCGATCTTTCTGATAAGCAGACCGAAAGGAGTGTCACCATATTCACGCTTGTAATCCTCGCTGTCACCGAGCTCTTTGGTAAGTATCCGTTCAAGCTCCGCAAAATCATCCTTGGTGAGCTGCTGATTGTGATAGAGCTTGCTTATCGCAACATTGTCCTTGTGCTCCTCAACATAGCGGTTCACCTTTTTGCGATAGTCCTCAAAATCATAGGCAGCACCAAGTGCATCGCCTTCCTTGCTGTCGGTCACAGGATCGTCAAGTCTGGTAAATATTTTAGGTTTTACCGAACCATCAACGAGGAACTGCATCAGGTCACGAAGCTCCTGCCGTACTTTTTCCATCGTCAGGATACTGATATTCTCCCAAAATGTATCTGTCTGAATATCCTTGATAAGCGTGAGCTTCTGCTTAACTTGAGGTATCGTTGCTTTTCGCTCCAACAATTCAGCGGTCAGATAGAGCTGATTTTTCAGATAGTTCATTGTCGGCAGCTTGTCGATATTGGCAAGCATCATTCCGTACATGAAGTTATCAAAACGCTTTGCGTATTCGTCCGTGTCGTTCGTGGTGATAAGTGGAGCAATATGCTTTTGAAGCTCCAGTATATCCATATCGGACAGAGATACCCATTTTTCGGGCTTCTTGAATTTCTCCACATATTCTGTTTTGAGCCTTACCGATACAAGGTCATAGGACAGAGCGCACACTCCCCCTTGACAGGTATCTGCCAACTGCTTTCGGAGATCCTGATAGGCATCATCTGAAAAACTGCTGTCCTGCAAAGCAAACACCAACCGCACCTGCTTGCAGTAGATATTTTCGGTCAGGGACTTTGTTTCACCTGTTTCATAGCCGTTTTGGTGTTCTCTGAAATACTCGAAGTTACCGCAGTAATCGAAGATCAGGAAGCGGCACTTGCCCTCATATTCGCCGTCTATGCCGTCAATGCAGGCGAGGTCTTTGCACAGTCTTGTACCTCTGCCTATCATCTGCCAGAATTTCGTTTTTGAGCGTACCTTCTTGAAAAATACAAGATTTACACACTCAGGCACATCAATACCCGTGTCCATCATATCGACCGAAACAGCGATAATGGGCATTTTATCGGGTATCTTGAAATCGTCGATGATCGTCTGGGCATAGCTGTCATCACAGGTTACACGCTGAGCAAAATGTCCGTTGCCAAGTTTTGGATAGAGCTTGTTGAAACGCTGTACGATGAACTCAGCGTGTTCCTTGTTCTGAGCGAAAATGATCGTCTTTCCGAGCCTGTCACCGCCGTGGACTTTGATACCACGCTCCATCAGGTCTTGCAGGACAGTATCCACCGTTGTTTCGTTAAACACGAACTTGTTGAGCTGTGCCGAGGGGATAAAGTCGGGAACATAGCCGTCCTCAGCGAAATCATCCTCATAGCGTTCCTTGTCCTCATCGGAGAGATCGTCATAGGTGATACCTTCTTCAAGGAACTTTGTCTTGACCTCATAGTTATAGTACGGCACAAGCACATGATCTGTATAGACCGCCGTTTCGTAATCATAGGCATAAGTCGGCACACCGTTCTCGACCTCAAAGAAATCATAGGTGTTGCGGTCAACATCGGTTTTCGGTGTTGCTGTCAGACCAACCATAATTGCATCGAAATACTCAAAGATCGCACGATATTTCTTGAAAATGCTTCTGTGGCTCTCGTCAGTGATGATAAGGTCAAAGTGTGCAGGCGAGAACAGCGGTACGCCGTCCTTTGTCTTGGTGCTGTCGATCGCATTCAGTATCGTAGGATATGTAGAGAACACGATACGGGCATTTCTGTCGTCCTTATTACTGCACAGGTTGCACAGCGACATATCGGGCAGATAATTCTTGAAATCGTCCTTTGCCTGCTTGACGAGTGCCGTTCTGTCAGCAAGGAACAGGATATTTGTGATATATCCGCCGCGGCTCAGAACATCGGTCAGGCTTGAAGCCGTCCTCGTTTTGCCTGTACCCGTAGCCATGACAAGCAAATCCTTGAGAAAGCCCTCCTCAATATGCTCACATACCGCACGGATAGCCTCTTTCTGATAATAGCGGTCTGTGATCCTGTCATCTATTGGAATTGTTGATAGTTTCTTGCGTGTTTCACGGCGGTTCATCAGCTTTTCAAGATCGGACTTGGTAAAGAAACCGCTGACTTTCCGCTGAGGAGAGGACAGATCGTCCCAGAAGTATGTTTCAAAGCCGTTTGAGGTGAACATCATCGGCCTGCGCCCGAATTTACGCTCTAAGCAGTCGGCATAGAGAACTGCCTGTTTTCTTCCGATATTGGGGTCTTTGCTTGTCCGTTTTGCTTCAATGACAGCAAGGGGCAGACCGTCACGCCCGAACAGCACATAGTCACAGTAACCTTTCTGTCCGAGAACACCGTTCATATCGGTAACTTCATATTCCTCCCACACATCGGCATCAGTACCGTCAAACTTCCAGCCCATTGATCTCAGGTCTACATCAATGTATATCTTGCGTGTCCTGAATTCAGAAAGATCGGCAGGGGTAAAGGTACGGCTTTCCTGCTTTTCTTCTTTTTCGGCGGTAAGCGTAGCCGACATTTCGGCGATTTTCGCCTGCAAAGCCTTGATCTCGCTGTCCTTCTGCTCGATAAGAGACTCCTGCTCCTTGATCTTTTTGGTGTCGATCACGACCTTTTCCGTCGGTATAAGGGCAGGATCGAAGTGACGTTCCACATAGTCCGAGCCATAGCAATAGTCCACCCATTCGATGAACTCAAACAGGCTTTCAAGTGCAAGCAGAGCATCAGCCTTGTTGACAGCCCTATCCGTATGCACCGAGAGATTGCCGAGCCTGATGATAAACGGCAGTTTACCCCAAGTCTGGCTGTCAAGGGCGAAGCGGAATGACGGCTCGTGTATCAGCGATTGAAGATTGTCCTTATAGGGCATACTGATCGTGTTATCGGCAGAATACACCCATTTCACGGCGAGTTCCAAAGCCTTGCGGCAGCCCACCGCACACATAGCAGGAGAGGTTGCATAGACCTTTTCGGCTTCCTGTGCAGCCGCAGAGAACATTTTGTATTCTGTTTTGTTCAATAGGAAACCGAAGTTGGACATAAGGTCACTCTCCTAACACTATCATGTCAGATTGTTTTCTAAAAAATCTTTGAGTATATTTTTAAAATACTCCTTCTCAAACTCACATTCATTTGTATTTTGGGGGACATCAATGCTTTTAGATACTCTGATTCTCGGAAATAGATGGTGATTATTTATCTGATCGTTATAAACATTTGATTCCAATTCCAAAATGCTATCGGAAATGCTTTTTTTATCATCCTCATAATACATAAGTATATCAGCTTCACCTTTATTAGCCGGGTTCCCATATACACCACCATAATATGTATTCAAACTCTGGTTGCTTGAACCAATCAAAATACCACATACAGTAGAATCATCTAAAAAACACTGCATATTTTTCTTCTCTAACACTATCGGCATAGATTTATTTTTTATAAAAAACATCATTTTTCTATGGTCTTTATGGTTAATACATTGAATATACAAATATTGAGCATTTTTTAAGTGCAAAACGTTCCTTACATGTTCTTCCCTGATAGTATTAGTCCCCTTATTCACAGTATTGTTACCATTCATCCCATAGAAAAAACCGACATGGGTATTTTCTAATATGCCAGATAAATTATAAATATATTGATTTATAGTATCAGGGTTTCTACTCATATATCCTGGAGATAGAATAACACAATTGTAATCGCATTTTTTACTAAATGCTGACAAAACCTTTGTGATTGCATATGGAGTCGGGTCATTTTCATATTTAGAAATAAAAACTGTGTACATAAAAATTCTCCCTATCCAAAATACTCCTGCATCAGTGCCTTTTTCAGCGTTTCAGCCTTTTCAATCACCTGCTTGACTGCCAATTTCGATTTGTCGGTCTGCTCAACAAAAGATACATACCGTTTTTGTAATTCCAACGGTGGAACAATAAATTCCATGTTCATAAAGGGTTTCTGTGTTATTTTTTTCAAATCTCCTGCATCTTGATATCTTGTAAAATCTATATGTTCCATTAAATCACAGAGAAATGTCAAATCAAAGTTATTATCTATCATTTCGCTTATATACATAGCATTGTCAGTAACCCATAGAGGCGCTTTAGCATAATGAACGTTTCCGCTCTGAAAACCAACACGTCCAATTACCAATGTATCTTTATTATATAATACATCATCAGTATACCACGAGATTCCGTTCCCACCAAAAGCTGGTATACCGTCTTCCATTCGCTTTTCTTCTGGCACTGGTTTACCATTTGACAATTTGAAAATATCAATGCCATGTTTTGTTGTGAAATGCTTTGTATTATACACAGGCTCACCAAACATCTCCACAAACCGTGATTTGACAAGCAGATCAAGCTTTTCAAGGATAGCGTTGCAGAGGTCTATTGTGTGGGTCACTTTGTCGAGGTTGGCGGCGATTTGGCGCTGGGTTTCGAGGGGAGGGAGAGGAATATCTAAATCAAACAGAATATTCTTTCCTATCGCCTTAAATGTGCTGCCTGTCCCCATTGAAATTAAATAATCAACCTTACTCTCTAATGCGTACCAAATATATTCTGCAACACTAACACTGTTATTGACAGAAAGAGAAGCAAGACCTCGACCGATACAACAATCGGAATCAGCAACATTTAATGCTCCAATTGGCGCTCTTACTGAAATCAGAATATCATTTTTATGAGCTATCTTTTTGGGAGCGTTACACCAAACTCTAACATTGGGATGGATTTTACTAAAATCAGCATTGCCTTGAAAAAAAGGTAATCCCTCTCCGTTTTCGTTGTATGTTGTTGATTCGGGCGATTGCCCCATATTTATAGTGCATATTTCTGATAACTTAGCCATTCAGCAATCCCCCCAACTCCGACAGCACACCGCCAAGCTCCTTATAAAGCCCGTCAAGGTCTGCCATGATCTCGCATGTGGGAGGATATTCCACCGCCACATATTCGGTTTTCTTGTACTTGTTGATAGACAGGTCATAGTCGTTGTCCACGATCTCCTGCTTCGGAACGAAAAAGCTCTGCTCCGTGCGCTCCCTGTTACGTTCACCGTCGGGGTTGTGGAATCGGGCGATAATATCGGGAATATCGTTCTCAGCAATCTCCGAGCGCTTGTCATCAAGGGAGAAGCCGTCCGCTTTCATATCATAGAACCACACGTTATCCGTACCGCCTGCATCGGTCTTAACGAACACCAGCACCGCTGTTGAAACTCCTGCATAGGGCTTGAAAACACCGCTGGGCATGGAAATCACGGCTTTGAGCTGATGATTTTCGATCAGTTCCTTGCGGATAGACTTGTGCGCCTTGCTCGAACCAAACAGCACACCGTCAGGCACGATACAAGCACATCTGCCGCCCTTTTGCAGCAGACGCAGGAACAGTGCAAGGAACAGCAGCTCCGTCTTTTTTGTGTTTGTGACAGCTTTCAGGTTGTCGTTGATACTCTCCGCATCAACAGAACCCTTGAACGGCGGATTTGCAAGGCAGACCGTATATTTACCGCTAACGCTGTTCTGCTTTGAAACGCTGTCCTTGTAGTCAATATCGGGATTAGTGATAGAGTGCAGCATCAGATTCATAGCCGATATACGGAGCATTGTCTGGTCGGTATCGTAGCCCGTAAAGGTCTTTGTAGCAAAGTCAGCCCATTGCTCATCGGTCATGGTGTCCTCATAATGCTTACGGATATATTCAGCCGCAGAAACGAGAAATCCGGCTGTACCGCAGGCAGGATCGCATATCACATCATCGGGAGTGGGTGCAACAAGCTCCACCATCATCTCACGGATATGCTTAGGAGTACGGAACTGTCCGTTTTGACCTGCCGTAGAGAGTTTACCGAGCATATACTCATACAGATCGCCCTGCATATCGAGATCGGCTATATCATGCTCATAGAGATCGTCAAGCCCCGTGATGATCTTCTGCAGCACCTGTGCATTTGGTATAACAAACACGGCACTATCCATATAGCGAGTGAAAGCTGTCTGCACCTGCTTCCCGTCCTCACGGTCTGGAATTTCTATCAGCTCACCCTTATCGTCAAAATCAGGCAGCTTGCCGTACTTCATTTTCTTTACCGCAGGAAAAGCATATTTCGAGATAATGCTGAAAATATCACGAGCATCCTTGTCCTTGAACTTGCCCCAACGCATAGCCTGTCCGATCTCCGATTGCGGAAAGATCAGATCGGCAGTATCGCCCGTCATATTGGCAAATTCCTCGTTTTCAAGCTCCTTTTCATCGAGAGAGCGTATAAACATCAGATATGTAAGCTGTTCAATGACCGTCAGCGGATTGGTGATACCGCCAGCCCATATATCGGTCCAGATCTTATCTATTTTATTTTTGATGATACCTGTTATCATGATAGATCCCCTACTCAATAGAATATGATTCATATTATTATATCACATTTTATTCGGAATTACAAGTATAAAAACACTATCGTAAAAAAGCGCCGGAATCACTGTCCGCCATGATCGTACAACAGCGGAGAATGCATCGGGAAAAACGAAATACAGCATAAAACAGCACGTTGTCGAAACATATGATAAAGAGTACGCACAATCATAGAGAACACATGATGATAACACCCTTCATCTGCGATATGCTGATACTACAAATTAACGGATACAAAAGTATAGTACGAAAGTACCAATTGTATCATATGTATATGCAGATATACATACATTATCGTTTATAGTGCGAAAGCGCCGTCCGTTTATTCGCCGCCAACGGCGGCACGCCCTCGGAGAGCGCCATGTACTTGTGACAAACCGCTATTGAGCGGTGGTTGAACTGTGACTGTTGAGGAACAGTTCAATGTCACAAGTACTATGGCGTTATTTTCGTCGGAGACCGAAAATAATGCGCTGCCCTGCGGGCAGCTTTGGGCGGCAGAGCCGTCGTTTTCTTCCATAAGTATGTTCACAAAAATGAACAGCTCACTCAGTCTGCGGAGTGAGCTGTTGTCGTATCATTCCATACCCGTGAACAAAGTATCGTAGGTAATGGGGAAATGTTGTAATATCCTTATCAGGTCGGAATTGGTAAAGGCCAGTATCTTTGTGTTATCAGTAGTCTTATCGTAAAGATCCCGGGCTTTTTCAGCAGCTATTTTAGTTTCAAGCAGCATATCGAGTGATATACCGTTACGGGAAAGATTATCTGCTATCGTTCGTGAAATAGTCACCTGCAGATACTTGTAGCCCTTAGATGCGGGAATTCGTGACAAAATGTCTATTATCAGCTCCTTGTCACTGAGCCGTGGGTTATCCTCTCTGCCGCTGTCGAGTACGCTGTTATCTTCACGGACAAAGAATTTCAGAGGGCATCTGAGGTAATTCGCCACTCTTTTGAGCGTATCCGGGCTTATCACCTTGCCTGACATGATGCTGTTGACAAAGTCGGGATAGTTCTTGGCGGTTACCATAGCAGATTCCACGCCGGAGATCTTAACATTTTCTGCCATACGCTGCAGATCATCATCAGTAAGGTCGTCACTGAGAAAATAGTCTATCGATACTTCAAAATGGTCTGCTATCTTCTGCAGTGTGGCTGAATTGATAGACGCACCTGTCTGCCAGCGCGCCATATTACCGGGTGAAATACCCAGAGATTTCAGTACCGGAGTGGGCTTTACCCCTCTGCTTTCACACATTTGTATAAATCGCTCGTAAAACATACAGATTTCTCCTCTCAATATGACAAAGTTGCCAAAGTTCAGAAATATGAATGTAAATTTATTGAATTCACTTGACAGAACTAACGAAGTATAGTATAATGTATTCTAATAATTCAGGTAACTGAATATATTTACATTGTACAGCATATTTGAACAAATGTCAAGGTGGGGTTTTAAGAAAATGTCAGAAAAAAGTTTATCCCACTGCCAGGGAAAGGGCAGCCTTTCGCATAACAATCGCACATTTGTTGCGAAAAATGTGGATAAGACACGGATCCGTGATAACATCACTTTTGTGAACAAGCCCATAGATGAAGTGTATCACGAAATATTCGACAAGGCTGTCGAGAAATACAACAGCAGGCAGAAAAGAAAGGACAGGCACATTGATACAGGGTATTTTGAATACCAGTTCGGTCGTCCGCCTACCACGAATGTAGTTACTTCACCAGATAAGCGCAATAGCTTCTATGAAGATGTAGTCCAGATCGGCTGCAAGGATGATACAGCCGTTGGGACAGCTGATGCCGAGACTGCAAAGGATTGTCTTGTAGAGTATATGAACGGCTTTCAGGAACGAAATCCGAACTTCATCGTATTCAATGCTGTGCTCCATATGGACGAGGCTACACCGCACCTGCATATCGACTATATCCCGATAGGTCACTACAAAAGAGGTGTTCCGATACAGAACGGTATTGCTCAGGCTTTGAAGGAGATGGGCTATGGCAACGGTAAGGATTCCATAGCAAGATGGCGTAAAGCCGAGTGTGCTGTATTACAGGATATAGCCGAACGGCACGGTATCAGTATAAGAGCGCCTGAAAAGTCACGCGGCTCTATGTCTGTTGAGGATTACAAAGAGTATGTAAGACTGAAAGAGGAAATGGAGACCTTGCGGGAAATGGAGATCGCTGCTGATGATACGGAGCTGCCCGGGCGAAGAACTCTGACGGGCAAATATGTATTGTCCGATGAGGATTATCAGCAGTTCATGGATGAAAAGCAGGCTCTTGCCGCAAAGGAGACCGAAGCAGAGCACATCATACAGACTTACGAGCAGAAATGTGCAGTCCTTGATGACAAGAAAGCACAGCTTGATAAGCGTGAAGACAGCATAGCTGTAAAAGAGCGCGAATCGAACGAACGCATAAAAGAACGCACGGATGATGCCGGTGATATGATGTATAAAGCAAGGAAGATGTACGAAAAACAGTATGACCTTTGCAATCGGTATGATCTCCTTGAACAGGAACGTGACAGTCTGAAATGGAGAATCGATGAGCTAACCTATGATAACCATAAAATGGACGAGATGCTTCTTGACAAAGACAAAGAGCTCGAACGTGTCAGAAAAGAGGCAGAGCGTATACGGAAACGGGCAGATGATACCCATAACGACGATATGGAACGGATACTAACTCTTGAGAAGAGCAAACAGGAAGATAAAGCCAAAATATCAGGTCTCGAACGGACTATCGCTCAGAAGGATGAGGAGATCGAGAAGAAAGAGGCAAATATCTCCATGTGGCAAAAGTTCTACCTTGCAGCTATCGAGGTCGGGAAGTATCTCTGCAAAAGATTAGGTCTGCACCTTGACTTTGAAAAAGCTGTAGATATGAGGGAAGACGGATACAGACTGAACTATATTCTTGGTGATGACGACAGGACACGCTAACAGAGAGGGGACAACAAAATGATAGACTTTATGACCATAAAGAACAGCGTAAGCGTTCCCGATGCAGCTGAATACTACGGGATAGAGAGCAGGAGAGGGATGTGCCGTTGCATATTCCACGATGATAAGCACCCGTCGATGAAACTGTATCCGAACAACTATCACTGTTTCGGCTGCGGAGCTCACGGTGATGTGATAGACCTTGTACAGGCGATCTTCAATGAAAAGCCTGTCGATGCGGCAAAACGTATCAACACAGATTTCGGGCTGGGGCTGGATACAGGACAGCCGCCCGACTTTGAACGCATTAACCGTATCAGACAGCAGCAGCTTGAACGGAAACAGTTCAGGGAGTGGGATGCAAAGGCTTTTCGCACGGTAAACGAGTATCATAGGCTTTTGGAGGATTGGGAGAAGGCAAATGCTCCGAAAAGTCCGGATATGCCGCCGGATCCGCTGTTCCTCGAAAGCATATACAATAAAGATCATGTGGACTATCTTCTGGACATACTGACCTATGGTACAGACGATGAGAAACGTGATCTGAGGGAGGAGGTGAACAGAATTGAGCATAGATTACAAGAATACCGTGACGGACGAAGTACCTGTCTGGCTGGGTAAGAAGGGACAGATCAACGAGCCGCTGTTCTGCCGGATATTTCTCGGAAATATGCCTTTGATGTATATTGATGATACATTTCTGAGTCTGAACGGTGCAGTCGATGAGCAGGAACTGACCAGTATTATCTACAACTCGATCAAGGAGCATATCTCCACGGGAACAGCCCGCAGGGTAGAGAGCATAATAAAAGCCATGAGAATGGCGTGTTACCGCAAGGAGATAAAGATATCCGACAAGGAGATACACCTCAAAAATGGTGTGCTCCGTACCGACGGTACATTCAGCGCGGGTATGAGATTCTGCCGAAACAGGCTGAATGTCTGCTATGATCCCGATGCATCACGACCGGAACGCTTTCTGAGATTCCTGTTGGATATGCTGGAGCCCGATGATATACTGACCTTACAGGAGTATCTCGGTTACTGCCTGATACCCACCACAACAGCACAGAAGGCACTGTTCCTGATAGGAAACGGCGGCGAGGGCAAAAGCTGCGTGGGAGCCGTAGTCAAGAGCATATTCGGAGATTCGGCGGTCACAGGCAATTTTCAGGCCATAGAGACAGACAAGTTCTCCCGATACAAGCTGATAAACAAACTCGTTATGATAGATGATGATATGCAGATGACAGCGCTGCCATCCACAGGTATCATCAAGAACCTTATCACATCGAAGATACCCGTAGAGGTGGAGGCGAAGGGGCAGCAGTCACGGCAGATATCACTCTATTCAAGGTTCATATGTCTCGGAAACGGCTCACCCAGGGCGCTGTATGACAAATCCGACGGCTTCATCCGGCGAATGCTGATACTCACAACAAAACCTGTACCGCCCGGCCGAGTGATAGATCCCGATCTGACCGAAAAACTATCAGTAGAAAAGGAAAGTATCTTCCTTTGGATGTTCGACGGACTGCGGCGGCTCATAGCCAACAACTATGAGTTCACGCTGTCTGACAAGAGCCGGGCGAACCTTAACGAGCTGGCAGCGGAGAACTGCAACATAGCGGAATATCTCACAGACAGCGATTACATCACTTTCGGTGATACATTCTCCGCCACATCGAACGATCTGTACGGAGGATATTCACAATGGTGCGGCATGAACGGACTGACAGCTCTCAGGCAGGATACATTTACAAGCTGGCTAAAATCAAATTCTGAGCGATATCGTATCAGATACAGTACAAACATCATGAACCGGGATAACCGCCATGTTCGCGGATTCAAAGGCATTCGCACGGCATACATT
>JAGAWT010000007.1 GCA_018110985.1 Oscillospiraceae bacterium | reverse complement strand
TGATATCATCTACCATCGCATCAGGGTAGCGACGCCGAGGCATAACGGAAAGGTAGAGAGGCAGCACCGTGAGGACGGTAAACGTTTTTACAGCAAACTGCGGATGTATAGCTTAGAAGACGGCAGAAAACAGCTGGCAGCGTACAACAAGCGTTCAAACAGCATACCAAAGGTCTGCCTGAAATACAAGTCACCGAACGAAGTGCTTGAAGATCATCTTTCGGTGATGTGGTGAGCCGCCGCAAAATCACCTCTTTCCGTCGCCTCCGGCTCCTACAAGAGGTGATTTTGCGATTATCTGCTTAATGTCATATTTTTTGAGGGTGAGTGTCCAAGATCATTGACAAGTGAACAAACACAGTAAAAAAAATCTCAAAATCCGCTTGAAAGTCGTGAAAAGATATGCTATAATAAAATGAGTTGCGTTAAAATACCAAATCGCACCCGAAAGGATGAATATTATGCAAATGGAATGGGGGTATATCGGAACGGTGGTCGTTTCCGGTCTGCTCATAGTGTTTGTGGCACTTTTGCTGCTGATCATTGCCGTTTCTGTCATGGGTAAGATCATGGAAGCGGCAGATGCTAAAAAGAAAAAAGCAGCGGCTCCCGCCGATGTCAAAAGAGAGATGCCGTCTCCCGCTGCGGAGCCCGTTACAAGGGATATCCCCGCTCCGTCATATACGGATGATACAGAAGTTGTAGCGGTCATAGCGGCTGCTGTGGCTGCCATTTCCGAAGAAACGGGCAGGAAGCTGAGGATCACAGGCATCAGACCGGCTGCTGTACAGGGCAGGAGCGCATGGGGCGCCGCTGCAATGGCAGACAGCATGAGAAGTATATAAGGAGGGGCGCTGTATGGAACTGTTTTTTGAGACCTTGGGCGACCTTGCCGTTACATCGGGCTTTGCCTCTCTTACATGGCGCAATGTGGTCATGATCCTCGTTTCGCTCGTGTTCATGTACCTTGCCATAAAAAAGGGCTTTGAGCCGCTGCTCCTGCTGCCCATAGCCTTCGGTATGCTGCTCACCAATCTCCCCTCCACCGGTATGTACCACCCGGAGCTGTGGAACATAGATGCGGGCCATGAGCTTGATTTCGGCAAGATACTGCATGAGGGCGGTCTGCTGGATATGCTCTACCTCGGAGTAAAGCTCCAGATCTATCCCTCTCTCATCTTCCTGGGCATAGGCTGTATGACAGACTTTACCCCACTTATAGCAAACCCCAAGTCCTTCCTTCTGGGCGCTGCCGCTCAGGCAGGTATATTCCTTACCTTCATCGGTGCCGCACTGCTGGGCTTTGATGCAACGGAGGCAGGCTCCATCGCCATCATCGGCGGTGCAGACGGTCCTACATCCATTTATGTTGCATCCAAGCTGCTGGCATCCGGCGGAAAAAGCGTTGAAGTCGGCACCATTGCACTTGCTGCCTACACCTATATGGCTCTGGTGCCCCTGATACAGCCCCCCATAATGCGCAGGCTCACCACCGAAAAGGAGCGCAGGGTACATATGGATACCCTCCGCACCGTTTCCAAGACCGAAAAAATGATATTCCCCATTGCAGTTACCATCATAATCGCCCTGCTCGTACCCTCTGCTGCTCCTCTGGTAGGTATGCTGATGCTTGGCAACCTTTTCAAGGAAAGCGGCGTAGTGGACAGGCTTTCAAAGACCGCCCAGAATGAGCTTATGAACATCATCACCATTTTCCTTGGCATCTCCGTCGGTGCTACCACCGTTGCGGACAAGGTGATCTCATGGGCATTCATCAAGGTAATGATACTCGGTGTCATAGCCTTCTCCGTAGGTACTGCGTGCGGTCTTCTCTTCGGTAAGATAATGTATGTCACCAGCGGAGGAAAGGTAAATCCCCTTATCGGCTCCGCAGGCGTTTCCGCCGTTCCCATGGCTGCAAGGCAGTCCCAGAAGGTCGGAGCGGAAACAGACCCCACCAACTTCCTTCTCATGCACGCCATGGGCCCCAATGTTGCGGGCGTTATAGGCTCTGCTGTTGCTGCGGGCGTTCTCCTCAGCATCATCCAGTACTGATACGGATGTCAGGGATCGGGGCACAAAGCCGTCTGTCCGCAGCACAGCTTTCTCACCCTCTTCATCACATAGGTCGGGTCTTCATCCGAAAGTATCCCGAAATAGTCGGAATAAAAGAACTTTTTCAGGCGCAGGAGCTTCTTCTGCGCCTTTTTGTTTCGGGGATCCGCATCGAGCGCAGTATAGACTGCGCAAAGATCCTCCACTGCGGTGTTCACCACCGCATCTGCCAGATCCTTCCATCCTGTATGCCTCATCCTTTCCCCTCCTCCAGGCTGTCTGCCAGTTCCAGCAAAAGCTCGCACAGCTCTGTGAGCATAAAAACCATTCTTCTTATCTTTTTTGCCGTCATGGATATCACTCCTTAGTTATATGAAAACACGGTGTTTTGATGCTCCCATTATACTCCACGGACAGGGCTTTGAAAATGACATTTTTTGACGGTCATACACGGCATAAATATTGTTAATATAAACGATCAGCCGTATATTTCAAATGTATCGTGTATATAATACAGTCACACCTGTCAGTTTCTGTCATGTCCGAAAGGTTTACGGATAGATTTTCCTTTTCGATTGTGACAATACGGTTACAGTCATTTGTCAATTTGCCGAAAATCGGTAAATCCGATTGACAAAACGCCTTATTTATAGTAATATATTACTGTGTGCACTTGTACCCGCACAAATCCATTGCCGGAGGTCTGAGTTTTAGTGGCAATGTCAGAAAGCGCCAGAAAAAGCTATGAAAAGGCTTTTCGGGCGAAAAAAAAGAAGAAAAGGAGCCATTGGCTCTTTATACAGAAGGGCGACGGCTTAAAGGAGATACTGTCCAAGCTGTTCACTCAGCTTTGTGTGCTGGTGCTCATAGGCTGCGGTGTCATACTGGGGCGTGAGGCTTATCTCTCCATTTCCGCCCAGAAGCTGAATTCATCCCTGAAGGATCTTTACGATTCCGTGGTGGGCGGTGTGGACAGCCTGACAGGGCATGAGATAATGCCCGGGGCAAAGGAGCTTCTGGCTTTGAACCCTGAGACTGTGGGCTATATCAAGATAGACGGCACGGAGGTGGACTTCCCTGTTGTACAGGCAGCCGACAACGACCGCTACCTTACCACTTCCTTTGACGGCTCCTACAACAAGGCGGGAACGGTCTTCCTTGATTACAGGTGTGTCCTCACCGACAAAAAGCGTTCGGACAACCTTGTAGTCTACGGCCACAACCAGAGAGACCGCACCATGTTCGGCAGCCTGAAGGACTACAAAAACAACTTGGAGCACTACAAGGCTCACCCGACCATAACATTCAATTCAAATTACCGCAGCGACACCTACAAGATCTTTGCCTACTTCGTTACGGAGGTAGAGCCGAGACAGACCGCAGACGGTTATATATTCGATTATCATAATTACATAGACCTTTCGGATGATGCACGGTATGAGAGGTTCATCTCCGACATTAGGGAAAGGTCCCAGATAATCACCGGGGTGGATGTGAAGCAGAGCGATGAATTTCTCACCCTGTCCACCTGCTCAAACGAATTCGAGCCCTCAAGGTTCGTCATCTTTGCAAGAAAGGTGCGAAAGGGCGAAAGCGCAGATGTCGATACCTCTGCCGCCTCCCTGAACCCGGATGCAAGGACATTTGACTGGAGCTATGTCAACCGATAAGGCTCCGTACAATATATTGAAGAAAAAGCTAAGGATCACGGGATAGTATGAAGAAAAAGATCATGGGCGCACTTGCGTTGTGTGTCATCCTTGCCTCCTGCGGGGGCAAAAAAGAGGAAAATACCCAGACGGAGACAACTCCTCAGGAAACTGTGGTCATAACGCAGGCCACCACAGAAGCCAAAACCACAGTCACCACTGCGGCGACTACCACCACACAGACCACCACCGAGGCCACAGAGCCGGAATATGTGTACACCATGGCAAAGGAATCCGGTGAGCTGACCATAAGGGACGAGCTGCGCTCTTATGTGAACCAGAACAGCGACACCGCAGGCTGGATCCGTGTGGGAGGCACCATGATAAACGACCCGGTGGTGCAGTGCGACAACAATGACTATTACCTTAACCACAATTTCTACGGCAACAGCTACTACGGCGGCACTATCTTTGCCGATTACAGAGGAAAGGTCAACGACTACACCCAGAACCAGTGCAACAACATAATCCTCTACGGTCACAACCAGGCGGACGGCACCATGTTCGGTACTCTCAGCAAGTACAAGATAAAGAAGGAAAACACGTCCAATTTCGATTTTTACAAAAATCATCCCACCTTTGAATTTTCAAACCTTTACCACAACTATGTCTACAAGATAATCGCCACCTTCGTGCTGGAGGTGGAGCCTTATCAGGTGCGCCCCGAGGATGAGCTTTTCGACTATCAGAATTTCATCATCTTTGTAAGGGATCACGAAAAGTACAATTTCGACAACTGGATGGATCACATCATGGAGCGCTCCGAGATAATAACCGGAGTGGATACGGATGAGACCGACAAGTACTGCACCCTCTCCACCTGCTCCAACGAGTTCGATCAGTCCAGGCTCATCGTGGTGGGCAGAAGAGTAAGACAGGACGAGAGCGAAGAGGTGGACACCTCTGCGGCAAAGCTCAACCCGGATGCGAAGGAACCGGATTGGAGCTATATCTACTATGGCAGGTAAGAAGATCAGGTAAGGGAAGATAGCATGTCCGAGGATAAGAACATACAGCCGGAGGGCGAAGTGTCACCTCATGATTATATGACGGATGACAATATAGGCGGAGCGGACGTTCTCAGGGAGAACGAAAAGCTCCTTGACGAGATCCTGAACGAATATTCCGAAAAAGACAGCCTTTCGGAGTTTTTTGAAAAGCAGACCGCCTTTGGTCAGGGTTTTGAGAGCACGGCAGACAAAAGCCCGGAAGAGATAGCCGGTGAAGGCATCGCAGAGACAGTGAACTTTGTCTCCAACGGAAAGACCCCTGTGGTGGACAGCGACGGCATGATCGTCATCTACGACAGCGACAAGGGCATAGATGCCACGGGAAGCGTGGAATCCGAGATCGCCAGGCTGGCGGTAGAGGACAGGAAGAAGTCCGGGCGTGACAAAAAGGCGGGCAGGCAGGACGAGGATCTTTTCGGCACTGACAGCAATATGTCCGATGGACCCGACGCAGAAGAAGATGCGGAGGGTACGAAGGACAGCAAAAAAAGCGCAGGCACCGAAAAGAAGAAAAAGGGCGGCTTCGGCAGCCTTTTCCCCCAAAAGGGAGACAGCGTGGGCGAGGTCATAAGAAAATGTATTTTTCTGGCGGCGAGCCTGGTGTTCCTGGGTGCGGGAGTGATGCTGGTCAGCACTCTTGTACAGTCAAACGAAGCGCAGAAGGATCTTACCCACATCATGGAATCGGTGACCACCACTGTCGCCACCACCATAGATGAGGACGGCAATGTGGAGACCGTCCCCCCTACCACGGAGGAAAGGCTCCAGCACAACGAAAGCGTAATGAAGGGATTTATAGAGGTATCGGGTGATGTAAAGGGCTTTATAGAGCTCCCCGGCTGCGATATCTACTATCCCGTGGTGCAGGGCACGGACAACGACTACTACCTTACGCATACCTACGACAACAAGTCCAACAAGGCAGGGGCTATCTTTGTTGATTACCGTTGCACCCTGAGCGCAGAGCGCTTTTCTCCCAACATAGTGCTTTACGGCCACAATCAGGAAGACGGCACCATGTTCGGCAACCTGAAATACTACAAAAATGATGTGGAATTCTACAAAAAGAACCCCTTCGTCACCTTCAACACGGAGTACGGTCTGGGCGACTATGTGATATTCGCCTATTTCGTGACCAATGTCTACCCCAAGCAGGACTATTACGGAGAGGTATTCCACTATCACGACTACATAGAGGAGCTTTCAAACCGTGCCACTTTCAGGTGGTACATGAAGGAAGTGGACGAAAGGAACCAGATAATCCCCACGGTGGATGTCAAATACGGGGATCAGCTTCTGGTGCTCTCCACCTGCTCCAACGAGTATTCCGACTCCCGCTTTGTGGTGATCGCAAGGCGGCTCAGAGAAGGAGAAGAGCCCTCTGATTTTGACTTTGAGGGCGCAAGAGTGAACCCCAACGCCAAGAAGATAGACTGGGATGCCATTTTCTACGGCAGGACAGCCCGCAGCACAGTTGCGGGACAGACAACTGCCTTTACGGTGACCACCACTGAATCGGTCACCACTACCACTGTCTCCGAAAGTGAGACTACGGCTCCCGCCACAAAGAAGAAAAAGAAGAAGACCACAGCACAAACGGAAACTGAAACCGAGACTTCTTCCGAGACCGCCTCCGAGAGCGCCGCAGAGACCGAGACCACTACCACCCTTGATGAGGGCGGGTGGCAGACCATAGTCTTCAAGACGACTTCGGATACTTCGGAAAAGCCGGGGAGCGCTGCTGCACAGACGGCTGAAGAAAGCGCCACCGAAAGCAGCAGTGAAAGTTCCGTCAGCTGAGGACTGCGCTTTTTAAAAGATCATTACAGCGAAACCTCTGAAAATCACTTCTACAATGAGGTCTGATATATGTCATTTGCCAGTGAACAAAGCTTTGAAGAGCCTAAGGCTCCCCCCCGCAGGCCTGCTGCAGGAAAGGGGGCATATGTCCCGAAGCACGCCGCTCCTCCCAAAAAGGCGGCAAGCGTAAAGGGCAAGAGCACAAAAGAAGAAGAAAAAGGCTTTAAAGCTTGGTTGGACCGCAATTTCATCATCCACGGGGATGACACAAGGAATGAGACTTCCGGAAAGCTCGTCACCATAACGGCGGTCATAGTCATGGCAGTCTGCCTCGTTATACTGGGCAGCTACCTCTATGAGATATACGAAGCAAAGAAGAACCACGACGATCTGCGGAGCATGTATTCCCAGAATTCCCTGAACGGCGCACAGACGCTGGTCATAACCGCCGCCTCCGCCACAGAGAAGGATGAGCCTGCTTACACTGTTCCCTCCGACAACCTGACATGGGAAGAGGTATCCGAGGCGCAGACGGTAACGGAGGAAGTACACGAGCCGAGAGACATACTCCCCGCAGCCGCAGGTCTTTTAGAGATAAACCCCGACACAGTGGGCTTTGTGCGCATACCCGGCTGTGTGGAGGAGCCTGTGGTGAAGGGCAGCGACAACGACTTCTACCTTACCCACAATTTCTACGGCGAAAAGCGTTCCTGCGGCACCTGCTTTGCAGACTACAGGAATGTGGTCGGAGACTGGGAGCGCACGGACAATGTGACCCTTTACGCCCACAATCAGCGTGACGGCACCATGTTCGGCAACCTTGACGCCTACCGCTGGGATTACAGATACTGGCAGAAAAACCCCTTTATCTATTTCAACACCAACTATTCCGAGGATACCTATGTTATAATATCCTCATTTGTGACAAACATCTATCCGGAACACGACGACGGCCGTGAAGTGTTCGATTACCAGAATTTCGTTAATTTCGAGGATGAGGGGCAGTACACCTTCGATAAGTTCTATTCCGAGATAATGAAGAGAAGCTGGTTCGACACGGGCATAGACTGCAATGCGGATGACAAGTACCTGACCCTTTCCACCTGTTCCACGGAGTGGGACGATTCAAGGCACGTCATAGTTGCAAGGATGCTCAGACCCGGAGAGACCGCAGAAGGCCTTGACACCACCAATTTCAAAAAGAACGAGAACCCCAAGTGGCCCGCCATATACTACAAGTATAACGGCGGCACCTATATAGAAGAATAGATCATCGCTTACCGTTTCCCCATTACCATGAGGAGAGAGAATCATGAAAAAAATACGGGCAGTACTATCCGGCATTGTGGCGCTGGCTGCGATCGGGACCTTTTCTGTATTTGCATTCCGCATACCGGACAGTGTCAGCAATGCCGAGATCCAGAAAGACACGGCACAGGAGCAGACGGATGTGACCCTTCCGGTTATGGAAGCAAAGGTCACTGTGAAGAGCCTTCCCGTAACGGAGACAGAGCCGGTCGTGACTCTTGCCCCCGTTTACGAATCGCCTGAAAAGCCGGACGAGGCTGTGATACAGGCGGTAGAGGGCTATGTCACCGCCGAGAGCAGGTATGAGGCTGTGGGCGACAAAGCCGACTCCCTTGACTACCTGAACATCGTCCCCCTGAACGAGGTAAAGCAGGAAATAGAGCCTGTGGCAGTAGTGACGGAAGCTCCCGTAGCGGAGCCCGAGAGCTTTCTGCCGGAGACCGTAGCCCCCATAGAGGAAGAGATCGTCCTTCCTCCCGTGGACATCGACCCGGAGGTCACCACGGTGAAGGAAGTAGTGGAAAAGGACGAGCTTATCTTTGAGGAGATACCCGAAAGCGTAATAGACTGGCAGCCCCCGGAGGTGACCACTGTCTATCGTCCCGGCGACCTGTCCCTCTACGGTCAGTCCTCCGACGGCTCCTATGAGGCAGAGTATGTGGTGTATAACTTCGACACCCCGTCCCTTATGCCTTTGCAGGATGATACCGTAATGGCTCTTTCAGACCTTCCCGAGGAGGGCATAGGCGAACAGTTCGCCCCCGAGGGCGAGGAAGCTCCCGAGATCCCCGAAGCACCCAGAAGAGCGGGCTATCTTGTCCCCTCCGGATACAATGGGGCTGAGGTCTTTACCGTCAACTTCGGCGGAGAGACCCAGGAGGTAGATGCCTACTCCATCGTCTGCATGATCTGCGCCACGGAAATGTCGCCCTCTTTCAGCTATGAGGCATTGAAGGCTCAGGCTGTGGCTGCATATTCCTATGTGAAATACCATAATGTAAACGGGCTCGTGCCCTCCGTACTTGTGAAATACAGCGTCCCGGAGACCATAAAATCCGCAGTGGATGAAGTATTCGGTCAGTGCGTGTACTACAACGGACGTGTAGCTCAGACGGTCTACACCGCCTCCACAGCAGGCACCACCGCATCCGCATCCAATGTATGGGGCGGCAATTTCCCCTATCTGGAAAGCGTGGAAACTCCCATAGACTCCATGTACGATCCCAACTGGGGTATTGTTGTGCAGTACACCAAGGACGAGATGAAGTACTTTATAGAGAGCTATTGCGGGATAACCCTTTCGGAGGATCCTGAAAACTGGATAAAAATAATGTCGTACCACGACGGGAAATATGTAAGCGAGATCTATCTTGATGATGTTATGTCCATTTCGGGCAGAAGGTTCAGAGAGGGTCTTATGCACTACGGACTGAAATCATGGGCATTCGATGTGTATTACGATCCCATTGAGGAAGTATTCAATTTCACCACCTACGGCTACGGCCACGGAGTGGGCATGAGTCAGAACGGGGCTAATATACTGGGCAGACAGGGCTATTCCTATGTGGATATACTTGCCTACTATTTCCCCGGCACCAATGTTCAATGAACGCATACGATATAATTCTCAAAAAACGCAGAGGGGCGAAGCTCACGGAAGATGAGCTTCGCTTCATGACCATAGGCTTCACAAAAGGCGACATCCCTGATTATCAGATGTCCGCCTTTTTGATGGCTGTGTGCTTCAATTCGCTTGACACCGAGGAAACAAGGGCTCTCACCCTTGCCATGATGAATTCGGGCGAGGTATACTCCATAAGCCGTGAGGTGGGCGGCATCTGCATAGACAAGCACAGCACCGGCGGTGTGGGAGACAAGACCACTCTTGTGGTTGCCCCCGTTTGTGCGGCGTGCGGTGTATATGTGCCTAAAATGTCCGGGAGAGGACTGGGTCACACGGGCGGCACCATCGACAAGCTGGAATCCATTCCCGGCTTTCTTACCGACATAACCCACTCCCAGTTTGTAAAGATAGTCCGTGAAACGGGCTTTTCGGTCATGAGTCAGACAAAGGATCTGGTGCCTGCGGACAGGAAGATCTACGCCCTCAGGGATGTGACCGCCACCGTGGACAGCATACCCCTTATCTGCTCCAGCATAATGAGCAAGAAGCTGGCTCTGGGTGCCGACGGCATCGTTCTTGATGTAAAGGTGGGGAGCGGTGCCTTCATGAAGACCGTTCCCGAAGCCGAAAAGCTGGCAGAAAGTATGCTCTCTCTGGCAAAGGAATTCAAAAAGCGCAGTGCTGCCCTTATCTCCGACATGGAGATGCCTTTGGGGCGGGCTGTGGGAAATGCACTTGAAGTGGCTGAAAGCTGCGATGTTCTCAAGGGAAGGACAAAAGGCGCCCTGCGGGATGTCTGTGTTGACCTTGCCTCTAATATGCTGTATATCGCAGGAAAGGGAGACATTGAAAGCTGCAGGGAAATGGCAAACAAGGCAATAGACAGCGGAAAGGCTTTTGAATGTTTTGAACGCTCCGTTTCCATGCAGGGAGGAAATACGCAGGCTCTCCACAAATATTCCCTTATGGGAAAGGCAGCGGATACCGCCGTGGTCTATGCCCCCTCCGAAGGGTACATCTCCGCCATAGATGCGGAAGGCACAGGACTTGCAGCTCTTGCTCTGGGTGCGGGGCGGCGAAGGAAGGGTGATGCCGTGGATCACACCGCAGGCATACGGCTCCTTAAGACTGTGGGAGACTATGTGTATGAGGGAGACGAGATAGCCACTCTCTACACCTCCTCAAAGGCGGATACGGAGCAGATCGCAGCCGATTTCCAGAGATATGTTCTTATAACGGTCTCACAGCCCCGAAGAAGAGAGCACATATTCAGTGTCCTGAGAGCGTAAAGAGCCGGATCCCTGCTTTCGGCAAACAAGAGGCAAGATACAAACCATGTTAGGATATATATATGGATCATCCCGATTACAATGAAAAGAAAAGGCTCAGGAGCTATTATGCCAGGCTGTCACTGATGATGATAGCCTTTCTGGCCTTTTTCAATCTGTTCAGCACCATAGCGGAGTACCTCTGCTCAGCCTATATAGGCGGCGGCTTCGACAAGGAAACAGTTGATGCGGGCAGAACGGTATTCTATTCCGACCCGAGGCTGAACGTCCTCAGCTCCTACGCCTTTCCCATGGTGGGAGAGATACTGGCGATCATTATAGGAATGGCGATCACAGGCTATGACCCTTTCAAAAAGCTGCGCTTTTCGGGCTTTGACGGCAAGGATCTCATAAGAGACGGTGCCCTTACCTTCGGTGTTTCGGGTCTGGGCGCTGTGGTCGGAGTTCTGGTGCTGGCGGCAGTCACCGCCATATCCTCGGTTTTCGGCGGATTTCTTCCGAAAATGGATCCCGATGTGCTGGAAAAGGCAGTGACCGGGAACAGACCCCTGTGGATACAGGTAATAGTCTTCCTTGACACCTGTATTCTGGGTCCCGTTGTGGAGGAGCTCCTTTTCAGAGGAGTGCTGCTGCAGGGACTGCGAAAATACGGCAATGCCTTCGGCATCATATTCTCATCCATACTTTTCGGGCTTTGCCACCAGAATCTGGGACAATGCTTCTCGGCTATGGCATTCGGGCTTTGTGCGGCGGTCATAGCTGTCAAAACGGATTCACTCATGCCGGGCATCATACTCCATGTGATGAACAACACCTTTTCCTCGGTGCTGCTGGCATCCATGGAACTGGTAGACATCACACAGCTTACGGATCTGTACCGCAATATGCTGCAGGATCCCTCCAAGCTGACTGAATATGCGGCAGAGCTGAACCGGCTGATAGGACAGTTTGTGCCTGTGATAGTTTCATCCTCCGTTATGGGGCTTTTCAGAATGGCTTGTCTGCTGTTCACCCTTGCCACAGGCTACAAATTCTACATAAAGAAAAAGGGACGTGTGTTTGCATCCTCTGCCTATTCAAAAAGCCGCACATGGGGTCTTGTATTCACCTCCATACCCTGGCTGTGCATACTGGCGTTCCTCATCATCGTCACCTTTTCCCACACCTTTTAGATAAAAACCCGTAAAACGGTTTGATATAATAAGTTATTTATTTCCGGTCAGTGCCATTGTGCCTGCCGACGAACAGAAAGGAAGACCTTTTATGTCAAAGGAAATTCTCGTTGAGACATCCGCCCGCCATGTCCATGTTACAAAGGAGACACTGGAGACCCTTTTCGGAAAGGGTGCTGAGCTTACCGTAAAGAAGATGCTCTCCCAGCCCGGTCAGTTCGCTTCCGAGCAGAGAGTTGACGTGGTAGGCCCCAAGAACACTCTCAAGAACGTTTCTATCTTAGGTCCCTGCAGAAAGGCAGATCAGGTAGAGCTTTCCGCAACTGATGCCCGCAGCATCGGCATTTCCGCTCCCATAAGGGAATCGGGCGACCTGGACGGCTCCGCTCCCTGCAAGATAGTAGGTCCCTGCGGTGAGGTAGAGATTGCACAGGGCGTTATAGTTGCAAAGCGCCATATCCACTTCACACCTGCTGATGCCGAAGAGTTCGGCGTAAAGGACGGTCAGTCTGTATGGGTAAAGGTGGAGACCGAAAACAGAAAGGCTATCCTCGGCGATGTGGTCATCAGAGTAAGCGAGAACTATTCCAAGGCTATGCACATCGACACGGATGAGTCCAACGCCATCGGCGCAACACCCGGTCTTATGGCTACTATCGTAGAGGTTTGATACTGATCCTTCCTCTGCACATCGGTCAGAAGTCAGTATGACAAGTAGCTCAAAAAGTACGGAAAAGCCACCGCCGTAAATGACGATGGCTTTTCTTGACAAGATCCGATAGACAAACAAATTCAATAGTAAGATTTGGTAATGGATGTGGTTTCCCTGGTCTTCCGGGATCAATTAAACCTTCAGTATAAAAAGCAAGGGAAAGAATATGATGCAAAACAAATCAAAAAAAAAGATTTGGACATTGTTGGTATGCTTCTTGTTTTTTCTTCCTTACTTGTGGATATGTATATCCGATTTCGTTAAATATTTACATGTCAAAGATGATTTTCAAAAAACATGCGAATATATAAAAGAAAATGAACAAGCGTTTGTGGATTTTTCTGAGTATACAATATCCTTTCTAAGTGAGAATAATTGTCGGGTAGATATAAATGCAATGGATATTTGGAATAATCATATATATGGGCAAACGGTTCATGCTATAAATTGTTATATTGCATATTCTACTGTTTATTCCGATGATACTAAAGGAACAGTTTATGTTATAAGAAATAGTTTTGGATATGTTATATGTATAGTATACAAAAAAGGAGGCTCGCTTAGTGCTACAGAGATAGGCGATTTCAGAAAAGGGGAATACTATATTATTAATGATAATCTATATGCATACTTTATCAAAGATTATTCTGGACATGCATAGACAACTATATTCTTAATAAGAACGGCATTTACAATTATATCAAGGTGGTCTTGAACTGACAGAGATAAACAATGCTGATGTGGATGCCTTCAGAAATAGTTGATCAGGGTTTTTCAAAAGCAATTAAAAAGAGAAGATAATAAACTTTTTGATTTTCTTTCTTATGATGCGCTTTTTTTATGAGGAACTGGTTATGAGAAATACTAAATTGAAAAAAATGATTATTTTATCTGTTGGAATAATGTTTCTTTTCATACTAGGAATAATAATATTGTACCAGACACCTTATGCTCCTAAAACCTTTTTTCCGACAATGGCAGGTATTTTACTCTTCCGTTTTTGGATATGACATTACAATCAGACCCGCCTGAAAAAAACTTATAAAACACATGGAAAAGAAATATAATCTTGAATTTTATGTGTATGATGGTAAAATGTTTCTGTCTGAGACATATCCACAATACAGCTATCATAACAGGCAAGAAACTTGGAATTACAAGTATAACGGAATTATTGTTGCAACTCAAAGCATCCCCAATCACTATTTTTTTATGTGCGAAGCTTATATGGATACATTATAGATGATTATGCACCACATATAGTATATGGAAAAGTTCAGACTATGCTGCATGATATGCTTGCGGGGGCAATATCAACTGAATTTAAGATTTCTTGTATTCCACATAACTTACAGACAGTGGAATTTGAAAATGACATTACATTTGACAGTTACCTGAAATATGGTGAATACGATTTTGTTATCATTATACATAGCGATGGTGAGAAAAGATCTAGTGAAATAAAAAACGCTTGTGATATATTGTATGATTATTATTATGGTAACACGACACTCAAAAGCGATCATATTTGAAAAAGGGAGAGAAAGCTCATGAACAAGATAAATATCATATCCATAGCTCTGGCGGTCATAAGCCTGTGCCTTTCTGTTTTCTGTGTTGTCACCGTCACAAAGGAAAAACCCGCAGACACTTCGGTCACGGAAGACCTGTATGATACCCAGTATGTGGTGTATATAGGCACCAATGACAAGGACACCAACAGCCCCGGATACTCCGAGGAGGAGGCACGGAAAATAGTTGATGATATATGTCTGAAGCATTTTGAGGGCTACACTCTTATGGATGCGACAGGTTCATGGACAGATGAGAATCACAATGTGACCCACGAATACACCATAGTCTGCTACTTTGACGGTGCGGATGCGGAGACCGTCCACAGAGCGGGAGATGAGATCCTCGCCGCCCTTGACCAGAACACCATCCTTATAGAGAAAAACCGTATAGAGATGGAATATTATTCCGGGAATTGAACATAAATGGCATACAAGGCAGCCGCTGCTATACGGCTGCCTTGTTTCTCTTTATTTCATGATATATCCCTTGCTGTCGGTGATGTATGAACTTCCGTTGATCTTCAGACTGCCTGTCAGCACCTTTCCGTTCTTGAAAAAGCGTACTCCCTTTTTATCGGAGTATCCTCCGCTGAATGTTCCTTTGCATACTCCCTTGTCCGAAAAGCTGTACATAGTGCCCGATATCAGCTTCTTCCCCGTAACTGCCTTTCCGCTGCTGTCCATGTAATAGGTATACTTTCCGTGCTTTTGCCAGCCTGTTTGGAATTTCCCGTCCTTTATACAGTAAATGTCACCGTTCAAGGAATAAAAATCATCCTCTGCATCCGAAACAAGGCTCTCAAGGGATCCGGCACCTTCCACAGCGATATTGTACTCACGCCCGGAAAACTCCATGCTGCCACCTGTCAATGCGGAGAGCGCCCTTTCGTATTCATCCTTATCAAAGGGGTATTCCTTGAAGGTGTCGGCAAGCTCATCACCGACCATTATAAAATGACCTTCGTGTACGATGATCCTTGCAGGGGAGTTTACGGAAGTCTCCGTGTCGTTCAGCTTTATGAGAAGGGGGTTCTTTCCTGCCGAAAATGTCATCCCCCCGCCGTCTGTCTCCGTCACCGAAACACCGCCTATTATCTTTTCCCCGTTCAGCACAGGGTAAAGGTATACCCCTTCCATCGGTCGGAGCTTGTTGTCGCTGTCGAGCACATAGGGAGCAAAGCCGTTTCCCAGCTTCATGTCATCATAGCTGCCGTATATGGTCTTGTCCATTTTAAAAGCCTTTTGCGCTGTCTTTTCGGCTTCTGCGGCGGGTGCCCTTCCTTCTATAAAGGTCACGGCTCCGGCTGCGGGAGAGGCACAAAGAAGAGCCAGACTGCATAATACTGCCGCCGCAGCCGAGCGCACTAGATCATTCATGACAGATATATCCTCCTTCGGGGGTCATACGGCCACATTGCTTACGCCCACCATACAGTATCCCACACCTGTTACCGCCTTTATATAGGACGGTCTGTGGGGATCGGGCTCCAGCTTGCACCTTATCCTGCGGATATGCTCCACCACCGTCTTTTTGATGGAAAAGGGCTTCTCATGCCATACATTGCGGTATATCTCCTCTACGGGACACACATCCCCCACATTGGACAGCAGGTATTCCAGTATGCCGTATTCCGTAGCGGTCATGGGAACACACTCCCCTCCTCTGAAAACGGCTCTGCGGCGTGTGTCCATACTGATGACACCGTTGGTAAGAGTGCTGTTCTCGCTTTCATTTATGCGGCTCGTATGGCGCCCCAGAGCCTTAATCCTTGCTCTCAGCTCCCTTTGCCCCATATCCGCACTAAGACAGAGATCCGCTCCCTTTTCCAGTGCAAGCACGTTTTCAAGCTCGCTGTAACGGGAATAGAGCACCATTATCGGCGCAAGGCTCTCCCCTCTTATCTCCTTTATGACTGCAAGGCTCTCCTTCGGGCTGTCACAGAGTATGATAAACATCTGCTCATTGCCTGTGATGCCGTAGGGAGAGGGTCGGTTCACCCGAAGCCCCATATCGTCAAGGAGGTGGGTAAAGGGAGTGCTTTCTTGTCTCAGGTCATATAGGCTGACATTGCCCGAATTGTACATATCATCACCTTCATTGTCTTTGGCTTATTTCGTATGCTTTGATACCGCTGCCTGAACAGAGTATCGGCAAGGCTGTTCCCTGCCCTCTATACATCCATACAAACGAGGGTAACGGGATTTTTCATTTCCCCGAAACTTTGTGAATAATCATAAATCCCGGTTCATAATATTGTGCATTGTGCACATCTGCCGACAAAAGAGCGCATTTTATGGGAAAAATCCCCTTATTCCTTATTGACAAGCGGCTTTAAATGTGATATTATCAATAATGGTCTGAAAAATAAGCAGGGATGCTCCCGGCTTTTGATCCCGAAAGAACTACACCGACAGGAGTTTATATATGGAAAGACCTGCCCAGAGAAATGAAAAAATTAATGCCCTTGTGGAAAATATCGAAAAGGTCATAGTGGGAAAGAGAGACTCCATAGAGCTTGTCATTACAGCTATGCTCACAGGAGGACACGTTCTCATAGAGGATGTGCCCGGTGTGGGAAAGACACAGCTTGTGTCCGCCCTTGCACGCTCCTGCAGCGGTGTTTTCGGAAGGCTCCAGATGACACCCGACGTTATGCCCACCGACATCACCGGCTTTACTCTTATAAATCCGGGTGACTACACCAGATCCTTTCAGAAAGGAGCGGCATTCTGCAACTTTCTGCTGGCGGATGAGATAAACCGTGCCAGCCCCAAGTCCCAGTCCGCACTTCTGGAGATCATGGAGGAGGGTCAGGTAAGTATAGACGGTGAGACCTACGCACTTCCACGCCCTTTTATGGTGCTTGCCACACAGAATCCCGTGGAGACCTACGGCACCTATCACCTGCCCGAAGCTCAGATGGACAGATTCATCATGAAGATAAGCATGGGCTACCCGTCGGGAAAGGATGAAGCGGAGATCCTGGAGCGAAACGAGAAACGGCAGAGTGCCAGGGAGCTTACTCCCGTCATCAGCTGCGAGGACATAATCGCCCTTTCCGAAGAAACTTCCACGGTAAGGTGCACGGAAGAGCTCAAGGCTTATATAGTTTCTCTCTCCGAGGCCACAAGAAACATGGACTACATACGTCTGGGCGTGAGCCCCAGAGGGAGCATCGCCCTTTACAGAGCGTCAAAGGCTTATGCCATGATAAGCGGCAGGGACTATGTTATCCCCGACGATATCAAAAAGCTCGCCCCCTATGTCCTTTCCCACAGGATAATACTTACACCCAAGGGAAAATCCGCCTGCTCGGATCAGGCAGGGGCGATCGCCAAGGTGCTCGAAAGCGTGAAGGTGCCCTTTTAAGAGCGGGCAGCCGCAGGAAACAGAAGAAAAGCAATAAAAGTCAGAGAATGATCTGCTTTGGATAAAGGAAGGAAATCAAAATGGCATCCGAAAAGAATATAGACAAGATAGTAAATCTTTGCAAGAACAGGGGCTTTGTGTATCCCGGAAGCGAGATCTACGGCGGTCTTGCCAACGCATGGGACTTCGGTCCCCTTGGCGTGGAGCTGAAGAACAACATCAAGAACGCATGGAGAAAGAAATTCATCCAGGAATCCCCCTACAATGTGGGTCTTGACAGTGCGATCCTCATGAATCCCCAGACATGGGTGGCTTCCGGTCATCTGGGCGGATTTTCCGACCCCCTCATGGACTGCCGTGAGTGCAAATCAAGGCACCGTGCGGACAAGCTCATAGAGGATGCCACCGGTGAAAACCCCGCCGGCTGGTCAAATGAGCAGCTTACAGCCTACATAGACGAGCACGGCATCAACTGTCCCGTCTGCGGAAAGCACAACTTCACTCCCATCAGGCAGTTCAACCTTATGTACAAGACCTATCAGGGCGTTACGGAGGATACCAAGGACGAGCTTTATCTGCGTCCCGAGACTGCACAGGGAATATTCGTGAATTTCCTCAACATACAGAGGACTACCCGCAAAAAGGTGCCTTTCGGTGTGGCACAGGTGGGTAAATCCTTCAGAAACGAGATAACCGCAAAGAACTTCATCTTCCGTGTAAGAGAGTTCGAGCAGATGGAGCTGGAGTTTTTCTGCAAGCCCGGCACAGACCTTGAATGGTTTGAATACTGGAGGACAAAGTGCAGAGAGTTTCTGCTGGGTCTCGGCGTGAAGGAGGAGAATCTCCGCCTGAGAGACCACTCCAAGGAGGAGCTCAGCTTCTATTCAAAGGCTACCACCGACTTCGAGTACCTCTTCCCCTTCGGCTGGGGCGAGCTCTGGGGCATAGCCGACAGAACGGACTATGACCTTTCGCAGCACATGAAGGTCAGCGGAAAGAGCCTTGAATACTTCGATCCCGAGACCAACGAAAAGTACATCCCCTATGTTATAGAGCCCTCACTGGGCGTGGAAAGGCTGTTTCTTGCCATCGTATGCGATGCCTACGACGAGGAGGAGATAGGCGAAGGCGACAAGAAGGACGTGCGCACGGTCCTTCACCTGCACCCTGCACTGGCTCCCGTAAAGGCTGCTGTTCTCCCTCTCACAAAGAAGCTGAACAATCAGGCTTTTGCCCTTTACGAGCAGCTTACGAAGAAGTTTGTCTGCGAGTACGACGTGACCGGTCAGATAGGAAAGCGTTACCGCAGGCAGGATGAGATAGGCACGCCTCTGTGCATCACCTACGACTTTGATACTCTTGAGGATAATGCGGTCACTGTCCGTGACAGAGACACCATGCAGCAGGAGAGAGTAAAGATAGAGGATCTTGCGGCATATATCGAAAAGAAGATAGAGTATTGATATTTTAAGACTATATGGTTAAAATTGCTAATTTTCGGGTTTTATCCGATTATATAGCCGTTAAAATGCTGATTTCCTATTTTTTTGACAAAAGGGCTTGAAAAGTGGGAAACAATCGTATAATATAGTAATACAGGGGATGGCTATGGAATTCGAGTTCAAGGAACGCTACGATATAAATGACCTTATAGAGATAATGCGTATACTTCGTTCGGAGGAAGGCTGTCCCTGGGATAAGGTACAGACCCACAGCTCTATCAGGATGGATATGATAGAGGAGTGCTATGAAGCCTGTGAGGCAATAGACGAGCAGGACAGCGCCCACCTCAGGGAGGAACTGGGTGATGTGCTGCTGCAGGTGGTCTTTCACGCACAGATAGAAGCGGAGCAGGGGAATTTCGATTTTTCCGATACCGTCAACGATGTGGCGCAGAAGCTGGTATACCGTCATCCCCATGTTTTCGGAGATGTGAAGGCGGATACGGTCGGCGAAGCCCTTTCAAGCTGGAACGACATGAAGCAGAAGTCCCACGGGCAGGAGACCTACACCGACACCCTGAAGGGCGTGAGCCGTGCTTTCCCCGCTCTTATGAGAGCTCAGAAGGTGGGCAAGAGAGCAAAGCGTGCGGGAATGGATCTTCCTGATGCGGAAGCGGCGCTGAAAGCCCTTGAAAGCGAGATAGAGGAATTTCGCAGTGCCGATGCGGAGCATGAGGCAGAGGAACTGGGAGATATGCTCTTTTCCGCAGTAAATGTGGTAAGGCTCAGGGGATACGATGCAGAGGAGCTTCTTACCCGTGCCACAGAGAAATTCATCCGTCGTTTTGAAAAGACCGAGGAATTGTTAAGATGTGAGGGTCGCAGTATGTGCGATCTTGACATAGATACGCTCGACACCTATTGGCAAAGGGCGAAAAATGAAGTGTAAGGACACTTTAAGTTTACTGGAGGTTATTTTATGAACAAATCTGAGCTTATCACAGCAGTTGCAGAAAAGAGCGGCGTTTCCAAGAAGGATTCCGAGGCTGCAGTTAACGCTGCTATCGCTTCCATCACCGATGCACTCAAGTCCGGTGACAAGGTACAGCTCGTTGGTTTCGGCACATTTGAAGTAAGAGAGCACGCTGCAAAGAACGGCGTTAACCCTCAGACCAAGGCTAAGATCACTATCCCTGCAAGAAAGGTTCCCGCTTTCAAGCCCGGTAAGGCTCTTAAGGACGCTGTAGAGGCATAAATCGCACAATGTGCTTATCCGTTCCCTTTCGGGGGACGATCGTCGCATGCCGCTTTTCGGCGGCGTGCGCTCTTTTTTTAGACAGACTTGCGGGAAGTTTTGAAGGAGATCCATATGAGATTGGATAAATACTTAAAGGTGTCACGGCTCATAAAAAGAAGAACTGTGGCAAATGAGGCCTGCGATGCGGGCAGAGTTTCCGTAAACGGCAGACCCGCAAGGGCATCTCTTGATGTGAAGGCCGGTGACATTATAGAGATAGCGCTGGGCGCAAGAACGGTAAAGGCAGAGGTAATAAGTGTGAATGAATACGCCACTAAAGAAAACGCCTCCGATCTGTATAGGGTGATAGAATGAGCATAGATTTCCATCTGCCGGATTTTTGCGGCAATTTCCGTATGAACCTGTACATCATCGACCTGCTTGCAAAGCACAAGGAGCTTTTTTACGATGATGTGCGCATAGCATCCTCCTACGGCTGCTTCCCTCCCGCCCTCTGGAACGGCGGCAGAACGGCAGTTGGCACGGTGGAGCCGCCTTTTGTGCCCTATCTCATAAAGGAATACAACAAAAGAGGAGTGCCTATCCGCTACACCTTCACTAATCCCTGTATCACAAAGGAACATCTTTCGGACAAGTTCTGCAATTTCATCACCAAGGCGGCGGAAAACGGTCTCAATGAGATCATAGTCAATGTGGACTTTCTGGAGGAGTACATAAGAGAGAAGTACCCCAGATACCCGCTCATTTCCTCCACAGTAAAGCAGATAGAGAACAAGCAGCAGCTTTTGAACGAACTTGAAAAGGATTATAAGCTGGTGGTGCTGGATTACAACTGGAACAACCGCTTTGAGGAGCTGGAGGAGATGCCCCGCAAGGACAAGATAGAGCTCCTTGTGAACCCCTACTGCTCCCCTGCCTGCAAGCGCAGAAGGGATCACTACAAATTCCTTGGCAGGCTTCAGATAGCAAACAGCTATGATACCTTCTCACCCGGCAGCAACCCCATGAAGAATATGCTGGGCAAGGAATTCCCCTGCGAGAACATGAACCTTATGTTCTGGGACACTGTTCATTACAGCACACATATCTCAGTAAAAGACCTTTACGAAAAGTATGTTCCCATGGGCTATTCCAACTTCAAGATAGAGGGCAGGATGATGAATGCGGTGGATATACTGGAAAGCTTTATGTACTATCTCATAAAGCCGGAACACCGTGACAGGGTAAGAAATCAGGCTCTCAGAGACCTTCTCAGACAGACAAAGGTAGCAAACAGAAGGCTTGGGAACAGGTAAGATATATGCTTTCAAGAGCAGTTTTCAATATATGGAAACACACACAGAAAGGAAACCGGGAGTATGGCACATCAATTGATCATAGTTCTTGACTTCGGCGGACAGTACAATCAGCTTATCGCAAGGCGTGTAAGAGAATGCGGAGTGTACTGCGAGGTCTATTCATACAAAACGGATATAGAGAAGATAAGGAGCCTGAACCCTGCGGGCATCATTTTTACCGGGGGTCCCAACAGCGTTTACGATCCTTCCTCTCCCTCCTACGACACACAGATCCTTTCCATGGGCGTGCCGGTGCTGGGTATATGCTATGGTGCGCAGCTGATGGCGTATATGCTTGGAGGAAAGGTAGAAAAGGCAGAGAGCCGTGAATACGGCAGGACTCTTACACACTACGAGAAGAACAGTGAGCTTTTCTCAGGGGCAAAGGGTCTTGAAAGCTCATCCGTTTCATGGATGAGCCATACCGACTATATAAGCGTTCTCCCCGAGGATTTCGTTGTAACGGCTCACACGGAGAGCTGTCCCGTGGCTGCCATGGAGAATACCGAAAAGAAGCTGTATGCGGTGCAGTTCCACCCGGAGGTGAACCACACCGAGCACGGTATAGATATACTCTACAGCTTTGTGCGCAGGATATGCGGATGCAGCGGTGACTGGACCATGGAAAACTATGCCCGCACCGCAATTGAGGATATCCGCAGGAAGGTTGGAGACAAAAAGGCTCTGCTGGCTCTTTCCGGAGGCGTTGACAGTTCCGTTGCCGCTGCACTTCTGGCAAAGGCGATAGGCCCTCAGCTCACCTGTATCTTCGTGGATCACGGTCTGATGAGGAAAAACGAAGGCGACGAGGTAGAGCAGGCATTTGCGGGCTGGGGTCTGAACTTCGTGAGAGTGAACGCAGGTGAACGCTTTCTGAGCAAGCTGGCGGGAGTTACGGAACCGGAGCAGAAAAGAAAGATAATAGGCGAGGAATTCATCCGTGTGTTTGAGGATGAGGCAAAGAAGATAGGTGCAGTCGATTTCCTTGTACAGGGTACCATCTATCCGGATGTCATAGAAAGCGGTCTGGGAGATGCGGCTGTCATAAAGTCTCACCACAATGTGGGCGGTCTCCCCGACTATGTGGATTTCAAGGAGATAATAGAACCCCTAAGAATGCTTTTCAAGGATGAGGTAAGAGCGCTGGGGCGTGAACTGGGTCTTGACAATGTGCTTGTAGACCGTCAGCCCTTCCCCGGACCCGGCCTTGCCATAAGAGTCATAGGTGACATAACCGAAGAAAAGCTGGATATACTCCGTGATGCGGACTTCATTTTCAGGGACGAGATAGCAAAAGCAGGCCTTGACAAGAGCATCAACCAGTATTTTGCGGTGCTTACCAATATGCGCTCCGTAGGCGTTATGGGTGACGGCCGCACCTATGATTATACTCTTGCCCTGCGTGCGGTCACTACCACTGATTTCATGACCGCAGACATCGCTCCCCTGCCCTACGATCTGCTGGCAAAGGTATCTTCCCGAATAGTAAACGAAGTGCGCTCCATAAACCGCATTGTTTACGATGTAACTACCAAGCCCCCCGCAACTATTGAGTGGGAATAGATCAGCACACAAAACGGATAACCCTCTTAGTGAAGGTTATCCGTTTTGTTCATATTCCTTTTCTTGTACAGTAAGGACACACCCAAAGCAAAGGATAATGCACCGATCAGGATAAAGGTCATCCATATCACATTCCAATATGGTGAAGCTGTGTCAAACATCAATGCAAGCAGATCGCTCCAAAACTTTATTCCGGCTGCGATCGCAAATAAGTCGAATATAAGATAGCCTCCGCCGAAAAGGTATACCCATCGCCACCAAAAATTGTGTTTCCTGTTCTTTATAAAGACCGTGATACCTAAAACACATAACGATGCCAGCACACCCATTATCAGGAAGTACGATACCCCTTTGTTTTGCAGTATCCCCATCCAAAATGAAGCATAGGCTTCCCGTGAAAATAATGCCCATATCCTGTGAAGATGGAATATCCCGAAGAAAATGAAGAACCAGGGTTCCCATGCGTATATTTTTCTCATTGTCTTTCTCCTTATGTCAAAAGCGCTATGATGAGTTTGCAAACAGCGGCTTTTTCACAGTCGTGCGAAAAGATGACGGGAAAGACACAAGAGCAGAAGTGTGCGATATCATAGCAGATCATTTCGGGTTAAGGAGATGAAATATCTTGTCATGACTTAATATTTACCGTCTGCGATCAGGGGTCACACCTGTTGGCGCAGGTGCAGAGCAGTCACTTAATTATTGTCCTGGCAGCGCTTTGATAATTGGTTTTAAAGCGCCCATGATAACTTTTGATTGATTACTATCAAAAGTTTGATTTACACGATTGTTGATCTCACATCTCGTTTTAGAAGAGCTTACGATTTTAATAATCTTTTCCTTATCTTGAATGTACTTCGATAAAGTCTGCATAAACAACTTGTCTAATGCGTTATAATCGACAACAGTTGATGCCGAACCGTTATTTGCAGGGTTAAGTGCAGAAAAAGCTTTTATGCTGTCTGAACGCAATATGTTATGCGTTTGGTTTGTCTGGTTTAATTCAGATATCACCGAATCATACCCCTTATCATTTGATATTACAACTGCATAATTTGAGCCTAATGTACCAGCAATTCTTGAAATATCAGTAAGTAAAACTATGTCAAGAGCATTTGACAGGTTCATCATTTTGAGGGAATCAGGCAGTTTCACAAATTGAATTTTTGCTGACGAATGTATGATATTCTCCACAGTATACATATCAACGTTCGGATTGTTGCTATAATAAATTCTTACACAGTCATTTTCTGTCAATGATTCGATTCCAACAAGACCAGTACTCCCGACATTTTCAAAATCTATGTAAAAACGCATAAAGCTCACCCTTAATTATTATATCACGATAATAAAAAACAGTCAATAGACCAAGGGGCGATATTAGCAAATCTTTATAAAAGCATACATTTCTGATACATCGAACCCGCACATGAAGCAATCGGCAATTTCATCAATGCGGATAATCCGACTTGGGAGGGTACGGCGACTGAGCTTATTGAAAAGCTGGAGCTTGACATCAAGCCGAATGTCCTGCCGCTGAAACTGAATGTCAATACAGGAAAGCTGTACAATCTTTACTTTGTGCAGTATAGCAACAAGCGGACTCCGTCTGCGATCAGGGTCACACCTGTAAACTACGATCTTTCCATACAAGCCATGTACATCGTGCCAACACTGTCAATAGAATCACGGATGTTGTCATACTGATTTCTGACCGATGTATAGACAAGAAACAAGCCGCAAATGCTTGAATATAAGGGATTTGAGGCTTGGAGATCGTCTATACATCGAGGAAGAATCAGTATCAGATGCCGATAAGCAGAGTTTCCCAGGCGGGAATGTACTTTTTGTGGCGGATGTACAGCTTTAGCTGCGGGCACAGGTCATGGATGAGAAGTGGGAGTTCAAAAATGTCCTCTGTGCGGTGATACAGGGATATATTCAGCTTGCAGCCCTGCTCTATGAATTTCTTTGCCCCCTCCACAGCCTCTCTTTCCGCACCCTCCACATCCATTTTGATGTAGGTGGCACGGTCTGTCATGCTGTCGCACCTGAGAGCGGGTATCTCCTTTGATGCGGCTTTCAGTCTGTCGGTGGAAAAGTCCGCAGCAGAGGGATTTCTGCCCCCTTTGCCGGAAAACTCCAACGTACCGTCCTTATCCCATGCAGCCGCATTTATAAGGGTCACATTCTCGGCTGTGATATTCCTCTCCAGCTTGCAAAAATTGCGTTTATCCGGCTCCGCAGCGTATATATGTGAGTATTTTCCCCCTGTCCCCCTGATAAAGTCTGCCACTGTGTCCCCGTTGTATGCGCCCAGATCCACATAATACTCATCATCCGAAAGCTGCAGAAGGGACATTATCTCATCCTCATCTGCGGTACACTCCGTAAGATAATGTATTTTTCCGCTGATCTTGAAATTGATGATGTTTTCAAATGTCTTTTTCGACATATCATCAGCCAGAAGCTCATATACTCTTTCAAGCCCGGCACGGTTTTCAAGGGCATAGCCCAAAGTGAACAGCCCTCCCCCCACAACAGGTACATCCGGGGCTATGAGAGTGTGCCGTGCCGCTATATCCTCTATCCTGCTGTAAAGGCTGTCGTAGCCCGCACCAAAGGCAAGGACAACTATGAATTCCTTTACCGTTTCCTCAATGTCACGCAGCCTGTGGACAAGGTGCCCTCTGAAAGAGTGGCCTCTGACAAATTCATCACTGGCAAAGAACCCTGCCGCAGCTATGGAGTATTCCTCGAAAACTTTAAGTATCTTGTCGGCACCGTCTCCCATGCCATAGATGAAAATCGGCAGATCTGTCCTGCGCAGGAATTCCCAGCAGTCCTCTTTTTCTTTTATCGCGAGCGGCATAGCTTCTCCTCCTTATGAAAAAAGACCGGTGGATGCCGGTCTTTTTATTATCTTTGTGCCTGTTCGTGAACGCTTATCCTGTTCAGGGCACGCTTCAGCTTCAGCTCCGCAAAGTCAAGGTCACGCTCGCTCTGCTTTGCCTCTATGCGCCTTCTTGCCGCTTCCTCCGAACGGCGTGCCCATTCGATATCAATGTCCTCAGCCCATTCCACCGCATCCGCAAAGACATTCACCGTGTTTTTCCCCACCTTCACAAGGCCGACGGAGACCGCAGCAACATGAAAGCTGCCGTCTTCGTTCTTAACCTTCATGGGTCCGGAGGGCAGAGCCGCCACAAGGCTGATATGGTTTGCAAGTATGCCTATGTCGCCCTCTGTGGTGCGGAGTATGACTTCCTCTGTTTCCCCGTCAAAAAATGTCTTTTCCGGGGTTATGACAGTCAAATGAAATTTAGCCATATTTAACCCTTATTCTTTGCCTTCTCTACTGCTTCGTCGATAGTGCCGACATAAAGGAAGGCGGATTCGGGAAGATCATCGTGCTGACCCTCGATTATCTCCTTGAAGCCCCTTATGGTCTCCTTTACGGGAACATACTTGCCGGGGAAGCCGTTGAACTGCTCTGCCACATGGAAGGGCTGGGAAAGGAACCTCTGCACCTTTCTTGCTCTTGCAACGGTCAGCTTGTCCTCGTCGGAAAGCTCGTCCATGCCCATGATCGCAATGATATCCTGAAGCTCCGTGTACCTCTGGAGAATGGTCTGCACCGCTCTTGCAACTTCATAGTGCTCCTTTCCGACGATGTCGGGAGAGAGCATCCTTGAAGTGGAATCAAGGGGATCCACAGCGGGATATATGCCCAGTGAGGAAATAGACCTTGAAAGAGTGGTAGTGGCATCAAGGTGGGCAAAGGTGGTGGCGGGAGCAGGGTCTGTAAGGTCATCCGCAGGAACATAGACCGCCTGAACGGATGTTATGGAGCCTTTTGAGGTGGAGGTTATGCGCTCCTGAAGAGCGCCCATCTCCGTAGCAAGAGTAGGCTGATAGCCCACCGCCGAGGGCATTCTTCCCAGAAGGGCAGAGACCTCGGAGCCTGCCTGTGTGAATCTGAAAATGTTGTCTATGAAGAGAAGGACATCCTGACCCTCGGTGTCACGGAAATACTCCGCCATGGTAAGACCGGAAAGACCTACTCTCATTCTTGCTCCGGGAGGCTCGTTCATCTGACCGTAAACAAGAACGGTCTTGTCAAGGACGCCGGATTCCTTCATTTCGGTGTAAAGGTCGTTGCCCTCTCTTGTACGCTCTCCGACACCGGTAAATACAGAGATACCGTTGTGCTGGTTTGCGATATTGTTGATAAGCTCCTGGATGAGGACAGTCTTGCCGACTCCCGCACCGCCGAAAAGACCTATCTTTCCGCCCTTGAGATAGGGACAGATAAGGTCGATGACCTTTATGCCCGTTTCAAGTATCTCGTTTGAAACAGTCTGTTCCTCGTAGGAGGGGGCAGCTCTGTGGATGGGCATTCTCTTGGTGGTCTTTACGGGCTCACCGTTGTCCACGGGTTCTCCCAGAAGGTTGAATATCCTTCCAAGAGTTTCCTTTCCGACGGGAACGGTGATGGGAGAGCCGGTGTTGTAGGCGGGAGTTTCCCTGCGAAGACCGTCTGTGGATGACATGGCGACACAGCGTACCACATCGTCACCTATATGCTGCTCCACCTCACAGACCAGCTTGCTGCCGTTCAGATCTATCTCAACGGCATTGAGCAGATTGGGAAGAGAATCCTTGTCAAAACGTATGTCAACTACAGCTCCTATGACCTGTACGACTTTTCCGTAATTGTTCATTGTTTAAATCCTTTGTAGATCAAAGTAAGATATGCAAAACTGCGAAACAAAACATCCCGTGCAACCCTGACTTAGTTCATTAGTGGGTGCACGCCCTGCGTGCCTGCGTGCCTGTGTGCCCTATACAGATTGAGCTCCGCCTACGATCTCTGTTATCTCCTGGGTGATGGCAGCCTGTCGAGCACGGTTGAAGCTGAGGGACAGCCTGTCTATCATTTCCTCTGCGTTGTCGGAGGCATTTTCCATGGCGTTTCGCCTTGCAGCCTGTTCCGATGCAAAGGATTCGATGATGGAGCCGTACAGCATACCGCTGACAAAACGGGGCACGATGTGATCGAACACATCCGCAGCAGAGGGCTCATATACGGGAATCTCGTGAAGTCCTCCCGTTTCTGCGGGGATGTCAATGGGGAGAACGGAAATAGATGCCGCCGTCTGGGTAATGGGCGAAACATAGTTGGTGTAGAAAAGCTCCACAGCCCTGAACCGCCCGTGCTTGTAGGCAAAAACGATCTCATCGGCAAATTCCGCAGTGTCGTGTATCTTGATGTTCTCGGCAATCTGGGAATAAGCCGCAAACATGGTGTATTTCCGCTTTACATAGTATTCGCAGGCTTTTTTGCCTATGGCGAAAAGCTCTACGTTCTCAGCGCCGCCCAAAGCCTGTATACGGGCATCGGCAAGCTTGAACACATTGGAGTTGAAGCCTCCCGCCAGACCTCTGTCACCTGCGATTATCACCAGAAGGGTGCGCCCCGTCTCCTTTGACCCCTTGAAGGGAGAAAGGAACTCCGGGTTTTCCGACTGGATGTCGCTCATGGTCTCGTACAGAGCGTTGAAATAGGGTGCGGCACATTCAGCTCTTTCCTTTGCACGCCTCAGCTTTGAGGATGCAACCAGCTGCATGGCCTTAGTTATCTGCATTGTGGACTCCACGCTTTTTATCCTGCGCTTTATCCCTTTCATATTACCGGTTGCCATAGTACCGCCTTTTCAGATAAAAAGATAAATATCAGATGATCAGGTGGGAAGACTCAAAACCATTCCTTTGACGCAGATAAATATGTAGCCGCAAACTGATCGTCATTCATGGTAAGGTAGATAACACCCTCAACTATACCGATTATCTCCATTACGACCGCGCCGACACCGAACGTGAGGAGACTTACGAGAAGCATTATGATGCCTGCTTTCGTGTAGCCAAGGTAAAACTTATGTATACCGAGACCTCCTAAAAGTATTGCAAGTATGCCCGCTGCGATTTTGTTCTTGTCGTTTGCCATAGTTATTCTCCTTTGGTGCAGGTAACATCGCTTTTTTAACTGCCGGACGTTTCCTTTTCACCGATAAACTTCTTTGTGAATTCCTTCAAAAGTTCCTTGAGAGAGTTTTCCGTCTCCTCATCGAGGATGCCGTCGGAATGTATCTTCTCGGAGATCTCGGGCTTGTTCTGATCCGCATATTCCCTGAGCCTTGCTTCGTATTCCTTTATGTCGCCGACCTCAACATCTTCAAGATATCCGTTGGTGACGGCATAGATTATCATCACCTGATCGGCTACGTCCGCAGGGCTGTTCCTGTCCTGCTTGAGCACCTCCACAACTCTCTCACCCAGAGCAAGACGCTCCTTGGTATCCTTGTCAAGGTCGGAACCGAACTGGGAGAAGGACTGGAGCTCTCTGTACTGGGAATAGGTGAGCTTCAGGGAACCTGCCACCTTCTTCATTGCCTTTATCTGAGCCGAACCGCCTACTCTCGAAACAGAGATGCCGGGGTTTACGGCAGGTCTTATGCCGGAATTGAAAAGATCTGTTTCAAGGAATACCTGTCCGTCAGTAATGGATATGACATTGGTGGGGATGTAGGCGGAAACGTCTCCCGCCTGTGTCTCTATGACCGGCAGTGCGGTTATGGAGCCGCCGCCGTATTCCGGACTGAGCCTGCAGGCTCTTTCAAGAAGCCTTGAATGGAGATAGAATACATCTCCGGGGTAAGCCTCTCTTCCGGGCGGTCTTTTAAGAAGAAGGGAAAGTGTTCTGTAAGCTACGGCGTGCTTGGACAGATCGTCGTAAACACAGAGCACATCCTTGCCCTGACGCAGGAAGTATTCCGCAATGGAAACTCCGGTGTAGGGAGCTATGTACTGGAGGGGAGCAAGCTCAGATGCGCTTGCTGCGACCACCACGGTATAGTCAAGAGCGTTGTTTACTCTCAGGGTCTCCACCACGTTTGCCACCGTGGAGCTTTTCTGACCTATGGCAACATAGACACAGAGAACGCCCTTGTCACGCTGGTTTATGATGGTGTCAAGGCAAATGGCAGTCTTTCCTGTCTGCCTGTCGCCGATGATGAGCTCTCTCTGCCCTCTTCCGATAGGCACCATGGAGTCTATGGCCTTGATACCTGTCTGCAGGGGAACGGAAACGGACTTTCTTGTTATGATACCGTAGGCGGGTCTTTCTATGGGGCTGCGCTCTGTGGTGAATATCTCACCCTTGCCGTCGATAGGCTGACCCAGCGCATTTACTACTCTGCCCAGCACCGCTTCACCAACGGGTACGCTTACAACGCTTCCCGTAGACTTTACGGTGTCGCCCTCCTTTATCTCGGTATCGGAGCCCAGCATAACAGCGGCAACGAACCTTTCTTCAAGGTTCATGGCCATGGCATATACGCCGTTCTCAAATTCCAGGAGCTCGCCTGCCATGCAGTTGTCAAGACCGTAGATGCGGGCAATGCCGTCACCTATGGATACCACATTTCCCACTTCTGCGTGTTCTGCACGGCGGTCAAAATTTTTTATCCTGTTTTTGATTATTCCGGTTATTTCCTCAGGACGAAGATCCATCAGTTAAACCTCCATTATATAAGTTTGGTGTTCCTTTGATAGCTTTTGCCGCACTCAGACCTTTTTACGGCTCATACTCAGAACGGCACTGCGAAAATCCTCTTCGGAGTGTACAAAGCTGTAAGGAGCGTACTCCCCGTAAGCTACAGGCCTGCTTATGACAACAAGCTCTATGTCATCATTGTTTTTTTCTTCTTCGAGCCTTTTCACAAACCCCGAAAGGGATCTCCCCGGAGCAGTCTTGAATGCAGTACATCCGTTTTTATTAAAGTCCTTTGCGATAAGATAACACATTTTGAAGTTCCTTTTTAATGTCGTTATAGTCCCTTATAAGCCCTTTTTCATAGGAATTTCTTAATTGTTGGCCTATGTTGTCCGAAAAACCCTTTTTATAAAGGTCCATGTGGAGCCAATCATTGAACTGTCTGTCAAAAATTGTATTGAACTGTATTTCTATTGGATAGTGATAATTGTCTATATGGAAATAAATATGTACGCCTCTGTAGCCGTCATCGTTGGTCTTGCCGCCGGACATATCCACCGTCCTGAAAAGCTCATCTCCGGCAATACCGATACCGTCGTACCGATCACATACAGCCCTGAATCCGAGAATGTCGTTAAAAGTACTTATCACCGGTCTGTTAGGGTAATACCGTTCGTATTTCCTGATAATAGATGATCTGCTCTTTATTCTGTAATCAGTGACATCGTTTTTGCCGATCTCTTCCTGAAGCCACTCCGACACGAAAAACAATTCCGAGAGCAATTCATCCCTGTCAAATCTGTGAATGGTATTTGTAAGTGACCTGCCGAGCCCAGACTTGTATGAAAGTCTGCGCAGCATATCAACAGACAGTCCGTTCAATTCAAGAAGATCCTGTATACTCACATCTGCTTTCCTATGCGGTCAAGCTTTGTTCTGAGAGAACCGTCTATCATTTCATCCCCCACACGCACGATCACGCCGCCCATGATGGAGGGATCTGTCTTTTCGCTGAGGAGCACCTTTTTCTTGTACTTGGCTTCCAGCTTGGCTTTCAGCTTTTCGGCTGCATCTCTGCTCATTCCGGCTGCGGTGGTGACCACCGCCTCTGTGATGCCCTCCTGTTCGTAGTACAGCCTCTTGTAGTCCGAGGCTATGTCAGACAGACCGCTTGTGCGCCCCTCCTCTATGAGGACATAAAGGAAATTCAGCACCGTCCGGCTGAGCTTCCCCTTAAAAAGAGACTCTGCCACGTCGTACTTTTCATCTTCCGAAAAAGTGGGAGAACACAAGACCTCATTCAGCTCGGGACTGCCGGAGACCAGTTCCGACAGGGAATTCAGCTCATCAAAGATGAGCTTTCCCGTCCCGTCTTCACGGGCTATCTCCATAAGTGCGGCAGCGTAAACTGCCGAGAAAACCTGCATACTCATCTGCGCTGTGCTCCGATCCGGGATCTATACATCATATATTATCTATAAAGTCGTTTATGAGCCTGTCCTGCTCCGCAGAGCTCTGTACATTCCTGCCTATGATCTTTTCCGCAAGCTCGACTGCCATTCCGGCTATCTCGCCCTTGACCTCGCTTACAGCTCTTGCACGCTCATGCTCTATCTCTGCGTTTGCACGGGCGATCATGGCATCCGCTTCCTTTCTGGCGGCAGCGGTTATCTCCTCGCCCTTTCTTCCTGCACGCTCGGAAGCCGCACGGACTATCTCTGCGGATTCCTCCTTCGCCTGCGACAGCTTCTCCTCATATTCGCTTTCCAGCTTATGAGCGTTTTCAAGGGCATTGTCAGCCTCCACATAGGTCTTAGATACCTGAGCCTTGCGCTCCTCTATCACCTTGTTTACGGGTTCAAAGAGGAATTTCTTTACCACCAGCAGCAGAATGAATGTATTGAGCAGCACGCCTATGACAGTGGTAGGCTCTATGCTGAAAAATTCAAAGTTTACATTCATTTTAAGTCACGCCCGGATCAGACAGTAAGGAACTTGAGGAAGGGATTTACAAACAGCAGGATGATACCTACCAGAAGTCCGTAAATACCGGTGGACTCTGCCACAGCACACCCGATGAACATTGTGGAAGTTGCGGCGCTGCGGGCTTCGGGCTGCCTGCCGATAGTCTCTATGGCCTTTCCTACGGCGTAGCCTTCACCTATACCGGGGCCTATACCTGCGATAAGGGCAAGACCTGCACCGATACCCTGTCCTGCGAGAACGATAGCCTTTGCAATGAGCATTACCTGCTCTGTTGTCATACCTTGCATTTTGTTTACCTCCGTGGCGGGAAACCGCCTGAATTTATGTTAGCTTATTGTTTATTCCGTTTTTGCCGCATCGCCCACATATGCCATGGTGAGCATGATGAATACATAGGACTGGATGGTGCCCGAGAAGAAGTCGAAGTACACCGACAGCACTGCGGGGATACCCACCTGAAAGACCTTGAAGTAGTCAAAAAGGGCAAAGGAAAGCCCTGCTGCATTGTATAGCAGGTTACTGAGCAGCGTCAGCGCCGCATAGATGATGGACGAGATTATCATACCGCTGGAAATGTTTCCGAACATACGCAGAGCCATGGCAGTAGGTGTAGCCACTTCCGAAAGTATGTTTATGGGCGTTATGATCGCCACGGGCTGAGCAAAGCTCTTGAAATAACCCAGAGCACCGTTCGCCTTTATCTTGTAGTAGGTTATGAGGATAAAGGTCAGCAGCGCCCATGTACCCGTGCAGTTTATGTCCACCGTCATGGAGCGGAAGCCTATGACACTCATCAGTGAGCCTGTCAGTGCAAAGGTGAATATGGTGGCGATGTAGGGTGCGAAGCCCGCCATGCTCTCTCCCATGTTCTCCTTTACAAGGTTCGTGAAAAACTCCACGAACCACTCCGCCAGCACCTGTCTTTTGGATTCAGGCTTCACCTTCAGGTCTTTGGTGAGGAATTTTATCACGATAAAAAGAACTATTATTATAAGCCAGCCTGTGACCACAGTCTCCGAAATTGCAAAAAGCTCTTCTCCGCCCCGGGAGAAGGTTATCATTTTTCGGGGGCCTGCGACCTCCACGGAAAGCTCGGTATTGTACATTTTATCACCGACTTTACTTATCACGTCATTTGTTGTGCTTTTTGCCCCATTCGCTCTTTTTGAAAGCAAGATGATCCTTCACGCCCATGAGGGTGTACAGGGTCTTGGGAAAAAGCAGAGGTATGAAGGTGCATACGCTGTCAAAGCAGGGAAAAATAAAGCCTGCCGCCAGTGCTGCGCCCATTATGGAAAAGCGCAGGAGATAGAAGGAAAAAAGGTACCTCTTTCCTCTTTTTTCGCTGCCCCTGTCAACGCTGTGAACAACGCTGTATGCCAGCAGCAGAATATTTGCGGACATTGCCGCCGTGCCGAGGAGGAGCCCCAGCACCACCCTTGAACTGAACCCGTAAATGGGCAGTGTCAGAAGGAAGATAAGCAGATCGCCCACTGCTACGGCTTTGAATATCCGCAGGAGCTCTCTGTCTGTTTCGGTACCCGTAAATCTGAATTTCATCTGTCTATACACCAAAGTAAATTATATCACAAGGATTTTTTCAAATCAAGACACAATTTGATTTTTGTTGATTTAGTACAATCACATAACATAACGAGCCGAAAATTCCGTGGTATTGTATAGACAGATCCTGATGTCCTCCGGCAAAAAAGCCGTGCCCGTATGACCTGCCGGACACAGCTTTTTGGCAGCAGACTTCCTATCGGCTCATATAAACGGTTTTTGTGGCTATGTTCTCACGGAAGCGCTTGTCATGCTCCGCAAAGAGCATTGTGGGTCTGAAAGTGTTTATCAGTGCCTCTATCTGCATCCGTGAGATGATATCCACAAAGTTCAGGGGTTCATCCCATATGTACAAATGAGCAGGAGTGAGAAGGCTCGCCCCTATGAGCACCTTTTTCTTCTGCCCTGCGGAAAAGTCGGAAATGTCCCCGGAAAGCCGCTCTCTGCCGATATCGAGATATTTCAGCACCGTGCAGAAAAGGCTGAGATCAAGTCCTCTTTCCATGCAGAACTCCTTTATGCTGCCCCGAAGATCGGATGTATCCTGCGGCACATAGGAGATCACAAGTCCCGATGCGGTCTGAAGTGTGCCTTCACATACAAGACTGTCATCCCTTTCCGCAAGCCCCGCCTTTTGCAGTACGGCACCCATAAGAGTAGACTTTCCGCAGCCGTTTGCCCCGTCAAGAGCCACTCTTTCTCCCTGCTTTATGTCAAAGCGCAGCTCACGGCACACAGGTGCGGCAGCATCACTGTATCGCAGGGTCAGCCCATTTATATCCACGACTGTTTCCTTGTGGTGGGTAAGAGGTGCCATTTTCAGGCTCTTTATCTCCTCTATATCCTGCAAAAGGCCCTCCTGCCGCTCTATCTCCCGCTCTATCCGCTTCTGAGTGTTTTTTGCACGGCTCTGCAGCTTCTTCGTCTTTGCACCAATGTAGGAACGTGCACTGATACAGCGGTCGTGTTCCTTTACAGGGTCAAAGCCTATCTTTGTGCTTTCGTTCCTGTCCGCCCACTCGGATGTCCTCTTTGCGGACTTCTGCAGCTTTGTTATCTGCCTGCGGTGCTTTTCGTTTTCCGCCTCCGCAGATCTGTCCTGCCGCTCCTTGTTTTCCTGCCACAGGCTGAAATTCCCGCTCTGCACCGAGATCGTGCTGCGGTTCAGCACAAGTATGTGATCGGTGCAGGCATCAAGGAGATCACGGTCGTGGGACACCAGTATGAAGCCCTTCTTTTCGGAAAGATAGCGGCGGACATTTTCCCTTGCCGCACCGTCAAGGTGATTTGTAGGTTCATCTATGAGCAGGAAATCATTTTCACCCGAAAAAAGCACTGCCAGGAGCAGCTTTGTCCTCTGACCCCAGCTCAGGGTATCAAAGGGGCGGTAAAGGATCTCCGCATCCTCTTCAAGCTCCGAAAGCTCGCATATAACACGCCAGATCTCGCAGTCTTTCCGTATATCCTCCGCTATTTCAGCCCCTGTAAGGCTCATCTGCTCCCGAGTAAGGGTGTAGGGGAAATAAGCCACGGGCACCGACTTTGTGAGCACCCCTCTCCCCTTTAGTTCTCCCGTCAGCAGGCGCAGGAGAGTGGTCTTTCCTTTTCCGTTCCTTCCTATAAGACCGAGCTTCCAGTCTGTATCGAGAGTGAAGCACACATCCTCAAAAACATTTTCCGGGCTGCCCTCATAGCCGAATGTAAGCATATCTGCCTTTATCTGAGACATATTCATTCCTCCTTCGGTGTTCCGCAAAAAAAGCGGAACTGTCTGCTGCCAAACAGTTCCGTTATGCTCCGTGCAAACCCCGAAAGAGGAAACATTCATACCCGACAGCGATCATCAGCCGAAACGACACGGCAGACCGTCAGCGTGTATATGCCTCCGCTCTGAAAAATATCCATATATGACAAAAAGAGGTTATGACGAAACATAATCCACTTTTGACAGCACTAACCAAGCGGCACGGATACCCTGCCGCAGAAAAATCAATGCAAACAAAAGTGAACTATCTTTTCATCCTTCCACCTCTTTCAAAAGCATGGATACAGTCTATCACATTTTCCGAAAGTTGTCAAGGGGTAATTTACAAAAAAGGACAAACCAACAATTTGCAAAAAAGGACAGACCCCGGCAAAAGGGTCTGTCCCGAAGGTCAGCCGTGGTTTTCACGGGCTGCTTTTTTCTTCATGTATTCCGCATATGCCTTGGAATACTTGCAGCCGCTACAGGAGCCTCCGCACTTATGCCCGCAGGAGCATTTGCCGGAGCGCATATCCTTTATGATGCTGTATACAGCTCCCGCAACCACGAGTATGAGCAGTATGAGAGCTATTATCCATGAGGGCATTGTTTACGCTCCTTTCCGGTCTGTGATATCGGTGCGCTGCGATCAGGTCGCTGCGGGGATCTTTTCTTCCAGCCTTGTGGATTCCTTATAGGGCTTTACCAGCATGAATATGCCGAAAGCCACAAGAGCAAATGCAAGCACTGCACCGATGACATTGAATACGCCTATGGATGCACCGGAGAAAAGGTTTCCGATATTGTATATAATGAATGCTACGATGTAGGCAAAGCCGCACTGATAGCCTATTGCGAACCATGTCCACTTTGCATTGTTCATCTCACGCTTGATAGCGCCGATAGCCGCAAAGCAGGGAGCGCAGAGGAGGTTGAAGGCAAGGAAGGAATAGCCTGCAACGGGTGTGAAGGCTGCTGCGATGGAATCATACACAGTGCCGTCTCCGCCGCCGTAGAGGATACCGAGGGTACCCACGATGTTTTCCTTTGCCACGAGTCCCGTAACAGAAGCCACTGCAGCCTGCCAGTTGCCCCAGCCCAGAGGAGTGAATATCCAGGCGATGGCATTTCCCAGACCTGCCAGTATGGAAAGATCAAGCTGATCCTCGGAGAGCATACCGAACTTTCCGTCTACAAAGCCGAAATCCGAGAGGAACCAGATAACGATGGTGGACAGCAGGATAACTGTTCCTGCCTTCTTGATGAAGGACCAGCCTCTCTCCCACATGGGTCTGAGAACATTGCCTACTGTGGGCAGGTGGTAGGGAGGGAGCTCCATTACAAAGGGAGCAGGCTCACCGGCGAACGCCTTTGTCTTTTTCAGGATTATGCCGGATATGATTATGGCTGCCATTCCCATGAAGAAAGCGGAAACTGCGATAATGGGTGAGCCGCCGAAAATGGCACCTGCTATCATGGCGATAAAGGGCATTTTCGCACTGCAGGGGATAAAGGTGGTGGTCATGATGGTCATTCTGCGGTCACGGACATTTTCAATGGTCCTTGATGCCATGATGCCGGGGATACCGCAGCCCGTACCGATGAGAATGGGTATGAAGGATTTTCCGGAAAGGCCGAAGCGGCGGAAGATACGGTCAAGCACGAACGCAACTCTTGCCATGTAGCCGCAGGCCTCAACAAAGGCAAGGAGCAGGAAGAGTACCAGCATCTGGGGAACAAATCCCAGTACAGCACCAACGCCGGCTACTATACCGTCTATTATGAGAGAATGGAGCCATTCGGGGCAGTCATCTCCGAGAAGTCCCTCCACGAGCACGGGCACACCGGGCACCCATACGCCGTAGGACGAGGGATCCACACCGCCGCTGTACTTTTCAAAAGCAGCGATCGAGGCTTCAAGATCCTCGGATGAAGCAACAGCATCCTCTACCGCAAGAGTTTCTTCATCCTCCAAGGTGTAAGAAAATTCGCCGTCTATCTGAGAAGCCATGCTTCTGAGAGCGGAAGCCGCAGCAGCGCTGTCAAAATCCTCACTGCCGATGTCTATTGCCTCTTCCACAGCCTCAGTGTCTATACCCAGCTCTGCGGCTCTTGCTATGGCACCTGCTATGATGGCATCGGCATCGCCGTATTCCTCTTCTGCGGCTGCGGTCTCGCTGTTTCCTATGCCGAAGAGGTGGAAGCCGTCACCGAAAACGCCGTCGTTCATCCAGTCCGTAGCGCCCAGACCTATGGTCACCATTGAAATGTAGTAGATAGCAAACATCACAAGGGCAAATATGGGAAGACCCAGGATCCTGTTGGTGACCACACGGTCTATCTTGTCGGAAACGGACATCTTTCCGGCATTTTTCTTCTGCTGCAGGCCGGAGATCATCCCGGTTATGTATTCGTAGCGTTCGTTGGTGATGATGGACTCGCTGTCGTCGTCCATTTCATCCTCCACCGCCTTGATGTACTTTTCCGCCTTTGAAAGGCTGTCCTTCCCCACAGCTCCGGACTCTGTCACCTTGTCGTCACGCTCAAAGAGCTTTATGGCATACCAGCGCTTCTTCTCCTGGGGAACACCGCTCAGGATCTCCTTTTCTATAGCCTCCAGAGCGCTTTCCACCTTTTCGGAGAATCTGTGCTGAGGTGCGCCCTTCTTCCCTGCTGCCTTGAGGGCAGCTTCTGCGGCTTCCTCCACACCTGTTCCCTTCAGGGCGGATATCTTTGTTACGGGGCAGCCCAGCTCCTTTGAGAGCTTGTCAAGGTCGATGGTAACACCGTCCTTCTGCATCACATCAGCCATATTGACTGCTATGACCACAGGGATGCCCAGCTCCGTGAGCTGTGTAGTCAGGTACAGGTTCCTTTCCAGGTTGGTACCGTCCACTATGTTGAGTATGACATCCGGCTTTTCGTTTATGAGGTAATTTCTTGCCACTACCTCTTCAAGGGTGTAGGGAGAAAGGGAGTATATGCCCGGAAGGTCGGTGATGATAACATCGCTGTGCTTTTTCAGCTTTCCTTCCTTCTTTTCCACAGTTACTCCGGGCCAGTTTCCCACAAACTGGTTGGAACCCGTAAGTGCATTGAACAGGGTAGTCTTGCCGCAGTTGGGATTTCCGGCAAGTGCGATCTTGGTGCTCATTAGTCGTTTGCCTCCGTAACTTCTATCTTTTCGGCGTCTTCCTTGCGGATAGAGAGCTCATATCCTCTTACCGTAAGCTCTATCGGATCTCCCAGAGGCGCCACCTTGCGCACGGTGACCTTTGTCCCCTTTGTGAGCCCCATATCCATGATACGGCGTCTGACAGCGCCCTCGCCGCCTATTTTCACCACGGCGACGGTACTGCCTATCTTTGCATCTTTCAGGTTCATTTGCATCCTTCTCCTTTATAATGAGAGCCATAAAATGCAGCCTTTAAAAAAAAAGACCGCAGCTATGGACATTATGTACTTCATCACTGGGGCGGCAGTGCCCCCATAGTCAAAACATCTCCACCGGAAGAGCCTTGGCTCCCCCGATGGAAGATACGGTCATACCATTATTCTCTTGGCAAGCTCACCGCTCAGAGCGACTCTGGAGCCCTTTACATCTACTATGAGATTGTCTCCCACGGAGCTTATGATCCTTACAGTGCCTCCGGGCACAAAGCCAATGTCGCTCAGATGGCTCCTTACATCTGAAGGACCGCCTACCTTCTTTATGGTATGCTCGGTGTCGATCGGTGCAAAATTAAGTGGCATCAAAAAACTCCTCCCCGCAGCAGTTAAAATAAGCTAACTAATACCTTTGAATAAAAGCCCTCCGGCTGAGGATAAACACAGCCGTTAGACTATCCTAACTAATATTATTTTACACCTAAACTCTGATTTTGTCAATAGGGAGCGCAAAAAAACTATGTGTCACTTTTAACATATCTTTCCCGAAAAAGCCTGTCTGATTTGATGTCTTCATTAAACGTTCACAACGAAAAAACCTTGCATTCCAAAATGATGCAAGGTTTTCTCTATGGGGGGTATATCAAATATGGGAGGTGATCTTCTTCATTTGCGGCGGGTCTTCTTGTAGATGATACCGCAGTCAGCCGCAGCCGCCAGCAGAGAGACGGCGAATACAGCCATTCTTACATCTCCGCCGAATACGCTTGCCGCACCCGTTTCGGTTATGCGGGTCATTTCTGCGGGAGACATGAGCATCATAGCCCCGGACACCACCGCTATCAGGACACAGGCTGCAAGGAATGCGAAGTTATGCTTCGGTACGGGGAGCCTTTCGGGCATCCTGTCTGCCGCATCTATGTAGGCAGGGTCTATAAGCTCCATTTTTTCCAGCAGGATCTCTCCTTCTCCCTTCGGGGCGGTCATATCCTCTGCCGCCGCTATATAAGCGGGATCTATGAGCTCCATTTTTTCAAGAAGTACCTTTCCGTCCACCGGTCTTCACTCCTTTTTAACAGCCTCTGTTGATATAAGCAGATTTCAGCAGGGGCAGGTCGCATTTTTTTTGAAAAAGATCCGCAAATTTTTTCAGAAGTCGATGCCGTCCTTTTCCAGACGCTCCTTCAGCTTCTCCCTCATCCTCATGAGCATGGATTTCAGCTTGCTCTCGGAGTAGCCCGTGCGCTGTGAAAGCCCCTTTATGTCGTCCATAAAGTAGTAGCGTCTGACGAAAATATTCCTCTTGTCCTCATCAAGAGATGCAAGAAAGCCGTTAATGGACTTGGAGAGCATGAGCTCATCCACTACACTTCCCTCCAGATCCTCACCGGAGGATATACATTCCTGCATTTCCTCTGTCAGCTCCGACAGGTTCCCCTGCCGCTTCTTGGCATTTTCCTTTTCACAGCGGTTCAGGGCTATATGCCTCACTATCCTTGTGAGATAGGGGAAAAAGTAGGTGCGGGGCTCATTTGGGGGGATGCTCTGCCACGCCTCCATGTAGGTGTCGTTCTCGCACTCATCCGCCATGAAGGCATCGCCTGTTATCTGCTTTGCGACCGCTTTCAGCCGTCCGCCGTATTTTTCGGCGGTAAGGGTTATGGCACTCTGATCTCTTTTCAGGTACAGGTCTATGATCCTGGAGTCTTCTTCCATGAAAGCTCACTCTTTTCTTGGTAGGTCTGTCTTTTCCTCATCGTTATATCATTATACTTTACGAAAAAACGGAATACAATGTTATTACAGGAAATTTACAGAAAGTTCATAAAAAGACTCGACAGGATCACCGGCACCTTCTAACACAATTGCGCTATAAAGAAGACTGCCGGTAATTTATTATACTATTTTATTTTTTTATAATCTTTTGATATAAGCTCATTAAACCTTTTTGGGTCGTACCAGTAACATCCTATGCAATTGGATGTATTCTCGTCACCAACGATCCAGCCTTCCTTGTAGCCGAGCCTTTGTGCATTATATCGTTTACCGGTCTCCACACACCTTTTGCAGTGCTGTCTCTTGGCGTCATTGGCTGATTTGGATAATGGCTGGAAATCCTCCTTTTTTTGACTGTCAACCGATATGTTGGCAAGGTCAGAGTATCTTCCGTTTTTATGGTCTACCTCAATATTTGCAGATACATCCAAAATCACACAGGTATGCTTTGAGATCTCCTTTTTTATATCATTGCGGATATGCCGATACACCTTTACAGAGTTATTATTCGGGCCATCCAGTTTTATAGCTGAAACTTTTCCGCCTTTTTTGTTCGTATGATGATATATTTTTTCCCAAGATAGGAATTATCGGAACGTGCCCATTGGCAACCATTTGAGCTTTCAAAACCGGGATGTATGTTCTTCAGTTCTTCTATGGCTATTTCTTCAGAAAAGCATGATGTAGGGTCAGTCGGATCGTACTTTACATCAGCATATTTTTCAAAAAGCATTCCCAATGTCGTAGGTGTTAAGGATGTTGATTGACAATTTCCTTTTACATAGCGTATTATTTCATCTATACCAAGAGCGGGGTCACTTACCATATCCTGTATTTTTTTATTTTTCTCTTTATCGGTCATATCATCACTTCCTCTTGTACTGAAATATTTACGCTTTCAAGTCGTGAAAGTGATTTCGTATAATACTCTTTTGAAAGTTCACACCCGATAAAATCTCTCCCCTGATTGTATGAAGCTGCAGCTGTCGTACCGGAGCCCGAAAAGCAATCCATCACAGTGTCGCCCTCATTCGAGTGCTTTATTATTATATCCTCTATGAGAGCCAACGGCTTTTGAGTAGGATGGAAACGATTTTTATCGTGACATATTGGATATTTGTAGATCCCGTTATCATATTCGGAATTAAAAGTGGGTTTCCCCCCCTTAACGCCGAGTACGGCGATCTCACGGGCATTTGTAAGATAATTTGTTTTACTGTTCAGCGGAACCGGGTTTGTCTTTATCCATTCAATAAGACGAAGCTGTCTGAATCCGGCATTATCAAAATAATCCTTTAGTGTTGTTATTTTCCACAGATCATAAAAACAGATGAGAGTACCGCCCTTTCGCAGCACTCGATAAGCCTCTTTTATGACTATATCCAAACCGGTAAAATTAATATCCCATTCACCAAAATCCATGGAAACACGAAATCTGTCGGTATCTGTCCCCTTCGCATTGCCGGACTGAAAATTTGTATCTCTTGACACTTCATAAGGCGGATCTATCAGAAACAGATCTATGGAATTACTTTCCGTTTTGTCAAGCAGCTGAAAACAGCTTTCATTCGTTAATACTATACTTGCTTCTCTCATCGGAAACACCCTCAAACTTTCTGATTTAGAACAATTCACGGGATAACTTTCGCATGACGAATATATTGTATCATGAACTTTCGTAAAAATCAAGTATTATTTTATATAATATTCCAAATAAGAATTTTGAGGTGATATCAAATGTACGATCTGGGTGCTTTGATAAGATCATTACGCAAAGAACGCAAGATAACCCAAAAGAAACTCGGTGAACTGCTCGATGTCACTGAGGGAACGATCAGCAAGTATGAAGCAAATCTCATGACACCGCCGTTTGAAACACTCCGCTCTATCGCCAGCGTATTCAATGTATCTATGGATACACTTTGCGGTATGAAGCATCAGGGCACAGTTTCTGTCCATGGTCTTACAGAGGCACAAACCGAAACTATAAAAGCATTGGTGGATTCTTACCGTATAAAAAATGCCCAGACAGGGAAGCAGCTTACACAGGAGCAGTTTTCGGTTCTCGGAAGGATCACTGCTGAATTGGCAAAATAAAAGCCGGGAGATCCGCAGATCCTCCGGCTTTAAAAGTGTATCAGGCAAGACAGAGATAATGTTGGTGTTGACTTAAATATTTATCTAAAATATTTTTTTCGATATTGAATATACTTTCTGCAGAAAATTCAAAATTGATGTAGGAAAATTTAATTTGAAAAAATGTTAAAATTATCTTGCAAAGAGAGAAATTTTATGATATACTGTGCTTAACAGACTTTTTCTTCTTTCACGGAGGGACGACCTATGATAGCAAAAAACATTATCTCCATCACCCTTTCACTCACCATAGCCCTTCTGTCGGGTGCCTGCAAGACCGGCGGGAACGGCGGCACCGCTGCCGCAAAGGCAGAAGCATCTTCTTCGGGCTACGCTCTGTCCAACAAAAATGCCACCAAAAAGACCGCAAAGGTCTACAAGTACATCACGGATGTGTACGGCAGGAATATGCTCAGCTGTCAGCAGGAATCCACATGGATGGGCAGCCCCGACTATGAGATGGACTACATCGAAAAAAACACGGGGAAGCTGCCTGCAATGCGCGGGCTCGACTTTATGAACAATGACTTTGACGGCGTTGTTCAGCGTGCCGTTGAATGGGATGAAAAGGGCGGTATCGTCACCATCTGCTGGCATACCGGAGTAAAGAGCAGCGGCTACCGTGAAAGCCTTGATGATACTCCCGATTTTTCCAAGCTCCTTGACCCCTCCACAGCGGAATACAAGGAAATGACCGAAAGCTGGGACAAGGCGGCAAAGGCTTTGCAGAAGCTGGAGGATGCGGATGTCCCCGTTCTGTGGAGACCCTTCCACGAATTTGACGGACAGTGGTTCTGGTGGGGCAAGGGAGGAAAGGACAACTTCATCGCCCTCTGGCAGCTCATGTACGACAAGTTCACCAACGAATACGGTCTTGACAACCTTATCTGGGTACTTGGCTATTCCGGAGAGGTCAAGAGCGGCTGGTACCCCGGAGACGAATATGTGGACTTCATAGGCTCGGACACCTACGACAACAGCACCAACATAAAGGCATGGAACAAGCTCCTGAATGTGGCGGACAAGCCCATGGCATTCCACGAATGCGGCAATGTGCCTCCCGTGGAGAAGTTTGAGAGCGACGGAGACATATGGGCATGGTTCATGATATGGCACACTGACTTCATCACCAAGAATGACAAGGAAAATCTCAAGGCAGTCTACAACAGCGAGAGGGTCATCACTCTTGATGAACTCCCCGATCTTGAGAAATACAAATAATGAAAGGTGATAAAATGAAAAAGCTCTTGGCAATTCTGGTGTGTATGTCGATAATGTGCGGCTGTGCAGCCCAAAATGCGGGGAATGCCGAAAGCTCTCCGCAGGAGACGGCAGCACCGGCGGAAAGCACTGCGGCGGACACGGAAGCATCCGTCCGGATCACGGAGGATGCCGCACAGGAGACCGCTGAAAGCACAGAGACAGCAGAAGAACAGAAAGAGGAGGAGAAAAGCATGGAAAGGTTTGCAAGCCTGATAACAGAACTGCCCCCTGAGGGCTACGACAGAAAAGAGGAGGGTGTGGTCTATCCCGAATTCCAAAAGTACACCTATTATTCCTCGACGGTGGAGAGAAAAAGCCGTGTAAACGTGCTCATGCCCGCAGATGCGCAGGAGGGCGAGACCTTCCCGGTGCTCTACATCCTCCACGGCTTCTGGGACAATGAGGACTGGATGACAAGAGATAATGTGGCAATATCCCGTATCCTCACCAACCTGCAAAACGAAGGCAAGGCGGAAAGAATGATCGTTGTTCTGCCCTACATCTACTGCAGCAAGGACAATCCCTACTGCACGGCGATGGATCTTGAAAACTCCCTTGCCTATGACAATTTCATAAACGACCTGCAGACCGACCTTATCCCCTTTATCACGGAGAATTTCCCTGTAAAGGAGGGACGGGAGAACAGGGCTGTAACGGGCTTTTCCATGGGCGGCAGAGAGTCCCTTTTCATTGCTACCCAAATGAGCGACTATTTCGGATATGTGGGTGCCTGCTGCCCCGCTCCCGGTCTTGTGACTATACCCGGCTCTCCGATGCACCCCGGTCAGATAACGCCTGCTGAGCTTTCCTTCCCCGAAAACAAGCCTTTGGCGCTGCTTATCAGCTATTCAAAGGCAGACGGCGTGGTAGGCTCTTCTCCCGCAAGCTATGTGGATATCCTGGAGCAGAACGGCGAAGAGCACCTTGTCCATGTCATGGAGTCCACGGGACACGACCCCACAAGCGTAAAGCCCCATATCTACAACTACCTTCAGATGCTTTTCAGGTCGGTATGACCCACAGCAGCCAAGCTGGTATTGACCCGTTGAAAAAGCCCGCAAACAGCCGTACAAGCTGCCTGCGGGCTTTTATTATCGAAAGGACGAAGACATACACCAGTAGGAGACAGGCTTTATGCTTCCCTGACCCTTTTTCCCGTCATATGCTCCGGCACAAGTGCCATAAGCAGCGTCCTTGCGCCTGCACGCCTTATCTCATCCTCTATATAGCCTTCATCATCGGTGAATTTGCGGCTCAGCCTTCGTGATATCTCTATGGTCTTTTCCCTGTCCTCTATTATCTCTATCCTTCCGAAAACTATCACACTGCGAAAATCCAGAGCCCATTCTCCTTCGGTCTGCCTGCCCTTGTCACAGACACAAAAGGATGCCTTGTCGCAGCGCTTTACGGCATCTACCCTGTGACCCTGCTTCCCACCGTGAAAATACAGCTTTCCGTCCTCCTCACAGTAAAAGTGATCGAGGGGCACGCCGTAAGGATAGCCATCATCTCCGTGGACCGAAAGGACTCCCCTCTTTTCGCTTTTCAAGAGCTCTGTACATTCTTCTTGGCTGAGCTCCTGATTTTTACGCATCATTTCTCTGAACATTTTTATGCTGACCCTGACCGATGTACAGACAAGAAACAAGCCGCAAAATGCTTGGGCATAAGGAATCTGATACTAATCTCTGACCGATGCATAGACAAGAAACAAGCCGCAAATGCTTGAATATAAGGGATTTGAGGCTTGGAGATCGTCTATACATCGAGGAAGAATTAGTATGAAGCTTGTAGATCGTCTGTGCATCGGGGGACGGATCAGTATTACACCCCCAATGAACTGTATCTGTTTTACCACGGCAAAAAAGCTGTCCCTGTTACGAACCGACAAGGCTGCAGCAGGGACGGCTGAGTTATCATCTGATATCTTTATCACTCATAGAGGGGATGAGCCTTGCAAATCTCTTCCACGCCTGCACGGATGGCATCGGCTGAGTTTTCAAAATCCTTGGCGGTGAGGTACATGAACTCTGCTATCTTGTCCATGTCGGAGGTGTCAAGGCCTCTTGTGGTGACAGCAGGAGTACCTACTCTGATGCCGCTCGTAACGAAAGGCTTCTGAGGATCGTTGGGTATAGCATTCTTGTTGACGGTGATATACACCTCATCCAGCCTGTGCTCGAATTCCTTGCCTGTGATGTCGAAGGGACGAAGATCCACAAGCATGAGGTGATTGTCCGTGCCGCCGGAGACCAGATTGAATCCACGGCTGAGAAGTCCCTTTGCAAGAGCCTGGGCATTCTCTACAACCTTTTTGCCGTATTCCTTGAATTCGGGCTTGAGAGCCTCGCCGAAGCAAACAGCCTTTGCAGCTATGACATGCATGAGAGGGCCGCCCTGTGTGCCGGGGAATATAGCCTTGTTTATGCCCTTTGCCAGCTCCTCGTCATTGGTGAGGATAAGACCGCCTCTGGGTCCTCTGAGGGTCTTGTGGGTGGTGGTGGTGGTGATATCCGCATAGGGCACGGGAGAGGGATGCACGCCCGCTGCCACAAGACCTGCGATATGAGCCATATCCACCATAAGGAGAGCGCCAACGCTGTGGGCGATATCTGCCAGTCTCTCAAAATCTATTACACGGGGATAAGCGGAAGCACCTGCAACTATCAGCTTGGGCTTGTTCTCCTTTGCCATCTTCTCGATCTCGTCGTAGTCCATCTTTTCATCGGCACCCAGACCGTAGGAAACGAAATTGAAGTACTTTCCGGAAATGTTCACGGGTGAGCCGTGGGTCAGGTGACCGCCGTTTGCAAGGCTCATGCCCATTACCGTATCACCCGGCTGCAGGAGAGAGAAGTACACTGCCGTGTTTGCCTGTGCTCCGGAATGGGGCTGTACATTGGCGAACTTTGCACCGAAGAGCTTCTTTGCACGGTCTATGGCTATGTTCTCCACTATGTCCACATCCACACATCCGCCGTAGTAGCGCTTTCCGGGATAGCCCTCGGCATACTTGTTGGTGAGGACGCTGCCCATGGCAGCCATTACTGCGGGAGAAACGATATTCTCGCTGGCGATGAGCTCCAGGTTCCTTTTCTGCCTTGCAAGCTCAAGAGCCATGGCATCCCCCACTTCCTTGTCAACGCCCTTGATAAAGCCGATGGTGTCAATGATGTTTTCGTACATTTTGATCTTCTCCTTTTTTGATGATCTGTTTTGATTTATATATCGTCGGATGATCTTTCGGGATCCTCTTCACCCGTGTTTTCGGTGACAGTGCTTTCCGCTGCGGGTCCTTCCGCAGTGTCGGTGAAGTTGTGGTATATGGCTCTGCCCTCTTCGTCCAGCCAGTGCTTTTCTTCAAAGAGCTCCTCCAGAGTTATGCCCTTTTCGGTCATGTACCTTGCATAATACTTTCCCACAAAGCGGTAGTGCCAGGGCTCAAACTTGTAGCCCGTGACACGGGTCTTCCCCTCCGGGTAGCGAACCACAAAGCCGTAGTCCGCACAGTGCTCCTTCAGCCATTCATAGGCTTCGGTGTCCTTGAAGCCGTCATCGGACATATCGGTCATGTAGGATACCATTATATCTGCCGCAAGACCGCTGTTGTGCTCGCTGTGACCTGCGGGCGCCACCTCGGAAAGAGTGTCCTCGTAGGCTTCTTCCTCGGTCATGCCCCTGTTGTCTATGCGGTCCTGCACACTGCTGCGGAAATTCCTCTCCTGCTGTTCCACATCTCTGTATGCGGAGACCATTACCAGGTCTATGCCTGCTTCCTGGGCATCCTCAAACATCTGTGTCACATACTTCTGCACTCTTGCATCCATATAGTAATCCCTGTAGGATTCATATACCAGTGCAGTTTCAAGGTTATCGCCGTAATCGGCGGGGAGACCGTTCTTCTGGTTGACAAGGAACACAGCCCATGTATTGTCCGCCTCGGGGGGATCCTTTTCGGGGAGGATCTCCTTTACCTCCGGCTCCGCCACAACATCTGCAGGTTCGGACACGACCGGGGGCTCAGCGGCGGGAGCAGCCTTCACAAAGAGCTTTGACAGCCCCAGCACGCACAGAAACAGGACTATGGTATAGCAGGCGAAAATTTTTACGCCGTTAGTTTTCATATGCAGCTCCTGCGGTAGGATAACCGCTTGACATTTATTGATTTTTGCCTTATAATCATAATACGGGACATCTACGGAATACAGAAGGGAGAACAGATCATGCGCTGTCCGTACTGCGATTACGAGGATACAAAGGTCATAGATTCCAGATTCAACGAGGGCAAGCAGCGCCGCAGGAGGATATGCACAGTCTGCGGCAAACGCTTTACCACCTATGAGAGCATTGAGCGGCCCGAGCTTCTGGTGCTGAAAAAGAACAACACCTACGAGCCCTTTGACAAGGCAAAACTCATAAGAGGGCTGTCCTTTGCGGTGAAAAAGCGTCCTGTCTCCGGTCAGGAGATAGTGAGGATCGCTGATGAGATAGAAAGCCTTGCTTTTCCCATGGGTCAGATCTCCACAGCCCAGATAAGCGACATAGCCCTTGAAAAGCTGAAAAAGCTGGACAGCGTCGCCTATGTGCGCTTTGCGTCCGTAAACAAGGAATTTGACAGCGTTGAGCGTTTCCTTGAGACCATAGAGCTCCTCCGCACAGATGATGTGCAGAAAAAGTAACGCCTGTTTTACATTCTATCATATCCGAACTTTTTTGTCAAGATTTTATCCGTGTATTATGAAAAAGTTAAAGAACCTTCTTCTTGTGCTGTTCCCGCTGGCAGTGGGAGTGTTCTCCCTCTGCGTGGGGCGGTACACCGTCACCCTGTCCGATCTGTGGGAGCTCCTTTCCGGCGGGGATGCCGAAAAGGCGGTACGCACCGTAGTCTTCAATATCCGACTGCCCCGTATGGTACTGGCCTTTTTGGCGGGCGGCGGACTGTCTGTGGCAGGGGTGTCCATGCAGAGCCTTTTTTTTAATCCTCTGGCAGCCCCGGATACCATAGGCATCTCCTCTGCCGCCTCCTTCGGTGCAGCACTGGCAATGCTCATGGGGGCAGGTGCGGGGGGAGTCCAGCTTTCCGCCCTTGCCTTCGGCGTGGCGGTGTGCATCCCCGTTATGATAAGCGGGATAAAAAAAAGGAGCATCATGGGAACGGTGCTGCTGGGGATGGTCATATCAAGCGTTTTCAATGCTCTGGTGTCGGCTGTAAAGTACATAGCGGATCCCATGGACGAGCTGCCCGCCATCACCTTCTGGCTCATGGGGAGCATGGCAAGGGCAAATGTCCGCACCATAGCCGCAGGAGCCCCCTTTATAATATTAGGTGCGGGCGTGCTCATCCTTCTGCGGTGGAGGATAAACCTGCTGATGCTGCCGGATGAGGAATGCAGAGCCATGGGAGAGCGCCCCCACATCCTGAGAGCCGTTGTTATGCTGTGTGTGTCACTGGTATCGGCGGCTGTGGTGTCAATGTGCGGTCTTGTAGGCTGGGTAGGTCTTCTGGTGCCTCATATGGTGAGAGCCCTTTGGGGTGCGGACAACTCTGCCGTCATCCCCGCATCCCTCTTTGCGGGAGGCGGCATGATGATACTGGCAGATACCCTTGCCCGCTGCCTTACCGCTTCGGAGATACCCCTTTCCGTGATAACCGCCCTGGCGGGAGCCCCCGTGTTCCTGCTGATACTGGGGAAAATGAGAAGCAATGGATAGAAAACTGACAGCAAAAGACCTTTCCTGTGGCTACAGTGATAAAAAAGGTGCAGTAAAGGAGATACTCCGGGGCGTTTCCTTCGAGCTTGAAAGCGGAGACATACTGGCGGTCACGGGAGACAACGGCAGCGGAAAGAGCACCCTTCTGAGATGCCTTTCGGGAGCCGCTGCACCCCTTTCGGGAGAAAGGGAGCTCACGGGGGACGGCATCCCCCGCATTTCCTTTGTTGCGCAGCTTTCCGCCTCTCCCCTGCCCCTTTCCTGCCTTGATGCCGTGGTCCTGGGGCGAGCCCCTTTTCTGGGGAAGCTCTCCTCTCCAACCCAAAAGGATCGTGACCTGGCTTTGTCCGCACTTGAAAGGATGGGGATAAAGGATCTCGCAGGAACTGCCTGCGACCGCATAAGCGGCGGTGAATACAGGCTGGTGTGCATCGCACGGGCGCTGGTGTCCGAGCCGGATCTGGTCGTACTTGACGAGCCCGAGGCAAGCCTTGACTCAAAAAACCGCAGGAGGCTTTGCGAGTGCCTCAAAGAGCTGGCGGCAGAGGGCAGGATCATCGTATATTCCACCCATTTTGCAGTAAATGCGGCAAGAACGGCTTCAAAGGTGCTTCACATAGAAAAAGGCGCAGCCCTTCTGATACCCCCTGAAAGAGCGCAGGAGTTTGCAGGCGATTATTAGTCGGTACGACCGACTGCGACCCCGTCGGTACGACCGACTGCGACCCGTTACTCCCATGCTATATCCATGTGATTGTTCCCTGTAAGACATTTTCAAAAATAAACGCATCTGATATTCGTTCCCAACACTGTGCCCCTGCAAACGGCAACGGCTGTTTGCAGGGGCTCCTTCTGCACTCACGGAGCATCACGCAAAACTAAGGAATAGAGGCAGCAAAGTGTCTGTCAGCACTTACTGCCGACAATTTCACCGTTTTTCGTAAGCTAAGCTACACAAGACCGGTCAGGTGTCGTATTCGCTACAGATCACGGACATATTGGATATTGAATATACTGCGTGTTTATGGTAATATTTGAATCACCGAAAGGAAAACAAAAAACAAATCGGAGGAAAAAATATGAAAAACACGATAAAGGCTCTTACAGCGGGTATAGCAGCAGTTGCGGCATCCGCAGCGATAATTTCCACAGCAGGTGCTGCTGTTTATATAGATCAATACGGAGACATATCCTATGATAACTCGAATGACTACACGATCTATTATGAAGACTGCTACGGATATTATTACAGACATAAAAATGTAAAGTACAAGGGCGAGGATGAGTTCTACGGCAGCATCTTCTACGACCCCGTGATCGGATATTATTCCTACAACGGCGGAGACTCCTACATCTATCTCGGATGGGACTTCTGCATCACAGTATATAAGGGTACGGACCGCTACGGCAGATATGTATATTACAGCGATGATATAGGATACTTCGTAATCAGCGGCAGTAACTATATCTCCTACGGCTACGATATCTCAAATGTTGCATGGTAAGGAGGCAGAACAATACATAAAAAGCAACATACCGCACAGCAGAAATGGCTGTGCGGTATGTTTATTAAGGGGAGGATAAGCTGATCCAATGCCCTGCCTGCGGGCGCTGCCCGATTGCTGTCGGCTGTGCCGACCTACATTTTTACGGCGCCGGCTGCGATGCCGCTGTAAATGTATTTCTGGAGGGCGATGAATACGATAAGGATGGGTATCATGCCGATGATGATAGCCGCAGAAACGATCTCAAAGGGCGTGGACATGGAGCCGTAGAACTTGTACAGGGCTATGGTGAAGGTCTGTACATCCCTGTTGAGATAGAGGTTGGGAATGTAGAAATCGTTGTAGAGGGCGATGCCCTGGATGATGAGAAGGGTCGTGCACCCGGGCTTCATAAGGGGGAAGACGATGTTCCAGAAGGTGTAGGGGAAGGTAGCGCCGTCTATCCATGCGGCCTCATCTATCTCACGGGTAACATTGTCGAGGAGGTTTAGCATGATGTATATCCCGACTATGCCCACTCCGGAATAGAGGATAACAACGCTCCACATGGTGTTTACCAGCTTGACAGCGTGCATCATGCGGAAAATGAGTGTCTGGGTCGCAACGACGGGTATGAACATGGTAAGGGTAAAGGCTGTCCGTACCACCTTTTTCAGCTTGAAATCAAAGCGGTGGAGAACATAGGAAACCATGCAGGTCAAAAGGATCTGTATAGTCAGGGATATGACAAGGATAATGGCTGTGATGATAAACGCCTTGATCAGATGTCCCTTTTCGATGGCATATCCGAAATTATAGAAATTGAGCCAGTTTGAAGGAGGGGTAAGAACGGATGTTTCCTGCATTTCCCTGCCGCTCTTGAAAGCCATGAAGACAAGAGGGACAAGGGGGACAAGTACAAAGACCGATGCCAGGACAAGGAACACATACCTTACTATTTTGTATAAAGTGCTTTCGTAGATCATATGTGTGCCTCCCTCAATCGTCCTTGACAAGCAGTCGCTGGGCGGTGATAACTATCATAACGATGACGAATACCAGCACGGAAAGTGCTGCCGCAAAGCCGACCCTGTTGTCGTACATACTCTGCTGGATCTGGATAACGGGGGTAAGAGTTCCGTTGGAGCCGTTGAGCATGATGTAGGGTATCTCAAATACCTGGATGGAACCGGAGATACTGAGGATGATGTTTATAAAGAGAACTCTCTTTATAAAAGGTATGGAAATGTAGCGTATCTCCTGCATCTTGGTGCAGCCGTCGATAACAGCGGCTTCATACAGCTCCGTGGGGATATTCTGCAGAGCCCCGAAGAACATGATGAAGTTCATTCCGTAGTAGCGCCAGATACTGATGGATGCGATGGAGGGATTCACTATCTTCAGGTCCTGGAGCCATTTGTGCTGGAGACCGTTCAGGTGCAGCATCTCAAGAATAGCATTGAGTGAACCGCTGTTCTGGAAGAAGATTATGAAAATAGTGGATACGATAACTCCGTTGAGGAGATAGGGGAGGATAAGTATACCCTTGAAAATGTTGAGCCCTCTGAACTTACCGTTTATCACCACCGCCAGGAAAAAGGCGAATACCAGCTGGGGTATGGCGGCAAGAAGGTACCAGAGGCAGTTTTTGAACATAGAGATGTACTCTGTGTTGGTGAAGAGTCGTTTGTAGTTGCGGATGCCTACAAAGTTCATGTCTCCGAAGCCTTTCCAGTCCGTGAAGCTGACAATTAGGTTTCCTATGATGGGAACATAGGAGAAAATTATCAGATGCAGGACGGGCAGGATAAGGAAGGAAGCTATGAAGATAAGCTTGGTTCTGTCTTTCTCTTTCATAATTTATCCTTTTGGTAGTTAAAATTAACGGTTTATCGGGTGCAGTAAACGGGGTAAGAACCTGTTCTTACCCCGAAGAGCGTACTGCTTAGATCTTATCTGTTGTGCAGTTCCCGGTCACGGAGACATCACTGCCATGAAACGCCAAGGTCTTCTCTTGCCTCAACATAAGCCTTGTTCTGCTTTTCTACCTGTGCATCGTAAGCTGACCAGTCGGGCTGCTTGGTAACATCAAGTGCGTCGAAGAGGTTGCCGGCATACTTCACATCTGCAAGGAGGTTAGCCTCGGTGAGGACATTCTCGTTGTTGATGGAGTTCTGGTCGGTAGCGTAGGTGTAAAGTACCTTGCAGGTGCCTGCCTCAACTGCCTTGTCGATGATGTCATACAGAGGAGGAACTATAGGCTCAACGCCCTTCTTGTTTGCGATGTAGCCGCTGTCTGCCAGATACTGTGCATCCTCGGACATATACTCTATGAAGAGTCTTGCAGCGTCAACATTGTCGCAGCCCTTGGAAATGGAGTAGCCGTCCGCAGCAGAAGCCATTACATACTGACCCTTGCCGAAATCGGGTGCGGGAGCGAACTTGATAACGGAGGGATCTGTTCCCTCGGGGCAGCGGCCCTGGATCTGGGGAACTACCCATGCGCCGAAGAGCATCATACCTGCCTTGCCGTTGCCCACAACGTCCATGGCAACCCCGAAGTCGGTATAGGTATCAGCCTCAAAGAAGCCTCTGGACTTCCAGTCGGTGTACATCCTTATGGTCTTGCCCATGGGGTGAGACTCGCTGAAAGGCTCATCGGACTTGAGCATGGAAGGATAAGCATCATTAGAGCCTGCAACATAGTTTGCAAAATCGTTGATGGTGGACAGAGGCCAGTTCTCAACTCTGTGCATTGCGATGGGGTCTATGCCTGCATCACGGAGAGCCTGGCAGAGGTTCTCAAACTCAGCCTGAGTAGTGGGGATGCTGTCGTAGCCCACCTTCTTGATGGTCTCCTCGTTGTAAACAACAGCGTTGTTGTAGGTCTTTGCGGGCATGAGGGAGTAAACATTGGTACCGTCGTTCACCATGGTGGTGGCATAGTCGCCGTAAAGCTCCTTAGCCTCGTCAAGAGTGCAGTAAGGGATAGCATACTGCTGCCATTCCTCAATGCTCCAGTTGGGAGATGTATAGATGTCGATGCCGGGGTCGTTGGTCTGGAGGAGAGGTCTGATATCGTCCTCGGTGGAATTTACCTGAAGATCAACATGGATGCCGTACTCTTCCTCAAATCTCTCGGCAACGTGCTTCATGTAAGCGTAGGATTCATCACGGTAGGTGTTGCCGTTCTCATCTTTCTTCTCCTCACCCAGGACTCTGTTGCCGCCGTGGGTGTAGAGGGTGATGGAAGTGCCCTTGAGAGCCGCAGCGTCGATATCGGCTATACGCTTGAATCCGCTGCTGCTCGCAGCGGGAGCCGCTGCATCGCTGCCTGCGTTCGCATTGCTGTCAGCCGCACCTGCGTTGCCGCTGTCGGATGAGCCTGCGGGTGCTGTGCCGCCGCAAGCCGTGAAGAGTGATGCTGCCAGCACCACACCGCACACCGTGCTGAAAATTCTCTTGTTCATAGTCTTTTCCTCCTGCATGGTAACTTCTCTGTTTACCTTTTTCGTATCCGGGATACGAAGCATTTACTTTTGGGTGGTTTTAGCCGACCCCCTGCACTTAATATTATCTTACATACAAGGGTAAAAATCAAGAAAATTTCTATTATGTAACATATTTTCTACTATTTGTATATGCTTATGTGACATATTTTGTACAACCTGCACAACGTTGAACCATTCAGATTAACAGTAAATCATAATTTAATTTGATTTTCCGATTAACTCATAAGGTTAATATTAGGTTGTGAACCTGCTTTCAGGTATACTTTCGGCCGCAGTGATGTCTTGCATTCCGGAAAACCCCGAGAAAACACAGCAGGAGAAGTCATATGAGCGCCCGACTTCACTGCCGTGCCGACTTTCAAAAAAGTCCTTGATTTTTTGCAAAACATATGGTACAATTAAATTTGGACTTTTTATGGAAATGCCCGGAAGGGTAATGCAAATATTTGAAACGGAGTGTTGAAAACAAATGCTGATCTTGGTAGTAAACGCAGGAAGCTCTTCTCTTAAATACCAGCTTCTTGACATGAAGGACGAAAGCGTGCTTGCAAAGGGAAACTGCGACAGAATAGGTATAGACGGCCATATTTCCCACAAGGCAAAGGGCGTCAGCATAGAGGAGGATGTCTCCTTCCCCACCCATACAGAGGCTTTCGAGAAGCTGGTAAAGGTGCTGACCGAGGGAGAGGGCGCTGTTATCTCCTCCATGGATGAGATAGGCGCCATAGGAAACCGCATAGTGCAGGGCGGAGACGTGTTCTCCGAGACCGTTATCGTTGCGGATGAGGTAATAGATAAGATAGACGAGCTTTCAGCCATCGCTCCCGTACACAACCACGGTGCCGCACTTGCTCTGCGTGCCTGCAAGAAGGTGCTGCCGGGCGTGCCCATGACAGTCGTGTTTGATACTGCATTCCACCGCACCATGCCCGAAAAGGCATATATGTTCGCCCTCCCCTATGAGGATTATGAGGAGCTGCACGTCCGCAAGTACGGCTTCCACGGCACCTCCCACCGCTTTGTGTCCGCCGCTGTGGCAAAGGCGATGGGAAGAGATCTGAAGGATCTCAAGATAGTCACCTGTCACATGGGCAACGGTTCCTCCATTTCCGCAATAGAGTACGGAAAGGTCATAGATACCACCATGGGCTTTACTCCCCTTGACGGTCTTCTCATGGGCACACGCTGCGGTGCGGTAGACCCCTCCGCCATCACCTATGTTATGGAGAAGAGAGGCCTTTCTCCCAGAGAGATGTCCGAGTACATCAACAAGAAGTCCGGTCTGCTGGGTATTTCCGGTGTTTCCTCCGACAACCGTGATGTATCTGCCGCAGCCGCTGAAGGCAACCATCGTGCGGCTCTCGCAAACGAAATGCTCAAATACCAGACCAAGAAGTATATAGGTGCTTTCATGGCTGCCATGAACGGTGCCGATGCCATCGTATTCACCGGCGGTATCGGTGAGAACGACGCTCCCACAAGAAAGGGCGCCTGCGAAAACATGGAGAATCTCGGCATAATCATTGATGACGAGGCAAACAAGGAAAGAGGAAAGCTGAAGAAGATCTCCGCTCCCGAGAGCAAGGTACAGGTATGGGTAGTACCCACCAACGAGGAGCTTCTCATCGCAAGAGATACACTGGAGCTTGTAAACAAGGGCTGATACAGACAGCCGTTTCTGCAAAGAAGAATTTAGAAAGGCAAAGCAAATGTTAGGCAAGAAAAAAGAACTCGTTCCCATAACCGTTCTTACGGGTTATCTCGGAGCGGGAAAGACCACTCTCATCAACCATGTCCTCAGCAATCAGGAGGGCTACAAATGCGCCGTTATCGTAAACGATATAGGCGAGGTGAACATAGATGCGAGCCTCATCCAGAAGGGCGGTTCCGTCACACAGGAAGACGAGAACCTTGTTCCCCTCTCGAACGGCTGTATCTGCTGCACACTGAAAATGGATCTGATAAACCAGATCCACGACCTTGTGAAAACAGGCAGATTTGACTATATCCTCATAGAGGCCAGCGGTATATGCGAGCCTATGCCCATTGCCCAGTCCATTTCCGTACTTGAAGGCAAGTCCGGAGACAGCCGCTATCCCGCAGAGTGCCGTCTTGACAACGTGGTGACCGTAGTTGATGCGCTGCGCATGGCAACGGAATTCGGCTGCGGCGATGCGCTCCTCAAGGAGGGCATAGATGAAGAGGACATAGAGAACCTTCTTATACAGCAGATAGAATTCTGCACTACCATCATACTCAACAAGGTGGACAAGGTGGATGAGGAGCAGCTTGGCAGAGTAAAGGCGATGATAAGAGCTCTCCAGCCCACCGCAAGGATAATTGAGGCATCCTACGGAAAGGTGTCTGTCTCCGATATCCTCAACACCGGTGTATACGACTTTGAAAAGGCTGTGACTTCCGCAGGCTGGGCTCAGACCTATGAGGCTCAGATAAGCGAAGACGATGAGGATGAAGATGAACACGATCATCATCATGACCATGACGATGACGACGAGCACGATCATGAGCACCATCACCATGATGACGATGATGATGACGAGCACGATCATGAACACCATCACCATGACGACGATGATGATGAGCATGAGGAACACGGCCACGGACATCACCATCATCATCACCACCATCACGGCGAGGGAGAGGCTGAGGAATACGGCATAGGCACCTTTGTTTACCACCGCCGCCGCCCCTTCAACAAGGACAAGCTCCAGGCGTGGGTCGGAAACTGGCCCAAGTCCGTTATACGCTGCAAGGGTATGCTCTGGTTCTCCGACAGCAGGGATGACGCTTATGTTTTCGAGCAGGCAGGAGTGCAGATAACCGCCACCATGTCAGGCAAGTGGTTCGCAGCCGCTCCCAAGCGTGAGCGTGAAAGACTTCTCAAGCAGTATCCGGACATTGCCGCCACATGGGATGAGGAATACGGCGACAGAGAGATAAAGCTGGTATTCATCGGCAAGGATATGGACAAAAAGGAGATCTTCAGGACTCTTGATGAGTGCCTTGACGACTGATGAGGAACATACGGGCTGTCTGCGCCTTTGCGGGCACCGCCTACCACGGCTTCCAGAGGCAGAACAATTCCGTTGCTGTACAGAACGTGATAGAGGACTGCCTCTCCCGCCTGACGGGACAAAAGACTGTCATAAACGGCTGCTCACGGACGGATACGGGAGTTCATGCAAATGAATACTGCTTTTCCTTTGTGACACAGTCCCATATACCATGCAGGAATATCGTAAGCGGCATGAACTGCTTCCTGCCCCGTGACATAGCCCTGTACAGTGCCGAGGAGGCACCGGAGGACTTTCACGCCCGCTACTCCTGCAAGGGGAAGGAATACATCTATCTGATAGAGAATGTTCCCGTTCTGAGCCCCTTCAAGGCGGACAGAGCCTTCCACTATCCCTATCCTTTCGATGAAAAAAGGGCGGATGAGGAGATCAGGGCTCTGCTCGGGAGGCATGATTTCACATCCTTCTGCGGGGCTCTGGGCGTAAAGGACAATATGGAGCGCCTCATAGACGGAGCAGAGGTCACAAGGGCGGGCGGCACCGTTACGGTCCGCATCTCGGGGGACGGCTTCCTCTACAACATGGTGCGCATAATCTGCGGTACCCTCATTTACATAAACGAGGGGCGTATAAGCAGCATGAGAGAAGTGCTCGAAGCCCGTGACCGCAGCAGGGCGGGGATAACTGCTCCGCCGCAGGGACTGTATCTCGATCGTGTGTTTTATTGACACCGTTTATGCGGTCCCTTACATCTTACTTCTAACAGGAGAACACTATGGCAATGTCAAGGGGGCTCGATGCCCTTTTAGGCGACAACGGCACCGGCGATGAGGTGACTACCCTGCGTATAACGCAGATAGAACCCAGCCGTGAACAGCCGAGAAAATCATTTGACGAGAACAAGCTTGGTGAGCTGGCAGAATCCATAAGGGAGCACGGGCTTATACAGCCTATCATCGTCCGCACCAGTGCAGACGGTCTCACCTACAGGATAATCGCCGGTGAAAGGCGTTTCAGAGCCTGCCGCATGGCGGGGCTCAGGGAAGTGCCCGTTATCGTGCGTGACGCAGACGACGAGGAGATAAAAAAGATAGCCCTCATCGAAAACGTCCAGCGTGAGGATCTTGACCCTGTGGAGGAGGCTCTTGCCATAAAGGCGCTGCTTGAAGGCTGTGATCTTACTCAGGAAGCACTGGCAAAGACCATCGGCAAATCCCGCTCCTACATCGCCAACAGCGTAAGGCTGCTGGGGCTCCCGGAAAAGGTGCTTGAAAAGCTGGCACAGGGAGAGATAACCACAGGCCACGCAAAGGCTCTTCTTTCTCTGGAAAACGGGGAAAACGCAGTGCCTGCCATGGAGGAGATCATCAAGAGGGGGCTCAATGTCCGCCAGACGGAAAAAATGGTGGAGCTGCTGAACTCCGGCAATGAGGATGACCCACGAAAGGAAAAGCCCGTATCCCGCCCCCATTACTATGAGGAAACGGAGCTGGCTCTCAAAAATGCGCTGGGGCGCAGCGTGAAGATAAAGAGCAGCGGTCAGAAGGGGATCATCAGCTTTGAGTTTTACGGTGAGGAGGATCTGACAGCCATTGCAAACAGGCTTGCAGACGCACTTTCCGAGGGTCAGTCAGTATAAGGACATCATGCTGAACAGGGTCGATGATACCCTTATCGGGCATGACACAAGACCGCTCGTCAAATTCACCTAATAACCGTAAAAATACACAAAAATTTTTTGTTAAATTTGTAAATAATATTTCTACATATTTTGTCTGTAATTCTTGAAATTATGATTTAAATATGGTAGAATTATAGAGTGACATAAAGTCCCCGGAGAGGGGAGTTATGGTGCACCGCAGTAACGGTGCAAATTCCATGCAAGGAGGTTCTGTTTTTATGAACAGAAGAAAAGGGCTTGTACACCGCATAGCCGTTGCGTCTATGGCAATATCGCTGGCTCTTTCCGCCACAGGCTGCCAGTTCGGACCACCGGCTCAGCAGGGCGGTAAGATAGCAGTTATAGCGCAGGCACAGGGCGTTCAGTTCTGGGATCTTTTAAAAGAGGGCGCACAGGATGCGGGTTCGGAGATCGGTTATGAGATAGATTATTCCTGTGCACAGGCAGCGTCCGACTGGGCAGGTCAGAAGGAGCTTATACAAAAGGCTCTGGATGAGCATGTGGACGGGATAGTTCTTGCCCCCAACAGCCCCACGGAGCTTTCCGACGTGCTCCAGGCTGCTGACAATGCGGAAATCCCCGTTATCGTAGTTTCATCCAATGTAAATTATCCCGGTGTTCAGAGCTATATCGGTTCCGATAACACCAATGCGGGAATGATCGCGGGAAGAGAAGCCGTTGCGGAGCTGGGTGCCAGCGGAAATGTGGGCATCATCGGACACTCCAACACCGCTTCCAACGCCCTGAGCCGTATAGAGGGCTTTGAGTCCGCACTTTCTCAGCTCAACGGTCCTTCCACCTTCTCCACCGATGCCGACGGAAATGTTGTTACCGTCACAAAGTACAACGTAGTGAAGAAGGATTTCTCAAACGGTCAGAGAGACGGCACAAAGGATACAGCCATCAACATGATCCAGAGCAACCCCGAGATAAACCTCATCTTCGCCACAAACGAGAACTCCACCCTCGGTGTGTGTGATGCCATCGTAGAGCTGGGCAAGATAGGCGAGATAAAGGTGATCGGATTCAATGCTTCTGATGACGAGCTGACCTACATCAAGAACGGCACGCTGTCTGCAACAGTAGTTCAGTCTCCTTACAACATGGGTTACCTTGGTGTAAGATATATCGACGCTTTCAGAAGCGGCGAAAGTCTCGCAAAAACTTATGATACCGGTGCTATGATCGTCAACAGCAGCAACATCAACGACGAGATCATCCAGCTCTGGGTAAGCCCGCAGCAAAACTGATTAAGGAGGTCATACAATGGCAAAGAACAAGAAGGAAGCCGCACCCTCCTCATCGGGAAGCGAAGGAAGAGCATACCTTGTAGCAGGTATCATCCTGGCGGTATTCGGTGCGATAATCCTGCTGCTCAATCTTCAGACAGCAGCAAGTACCCAGCGTTATCAGAGAGCCAGCTCCATGTCCATGGATATGCTCACAAGTATGAACGATGACCTTAGAAAGGTAAACGAGAACGTACTTGAGATCGTTGGCGGAGTAGGAACTACCACCACCAACACTAATGAGATCACCCTTTACTTTGACTCCATAGAGGCAAATGAGCGTGAGTTTGAAAGTCTTGAGTTCCATTCCGATGAGGAAATGCGACGCTACACCCACGCAAAGACCTTTATATCCGCTTACCGTACAAAGCTCCAGCAGTTCCAGCTCCTGCTGGGTCAGGGTCAGCTTGATGCCGCATCCATGAGAGCTTTGTATTCTCAGGAAGTATCGCCTATCGCCTTCACAGCCTCCGAGATGCTTGAAGCTGCCATCTCCCTGAACACCATAAATCAGCAGAACCTTTCCAGAAGAGTTATACAGCTCTCCCTTATCACCAACGCCATCATCGTTGGTCTGGTAATCCTTGGTGAGATCGCCATCATCATCTTCTCAAGAGTTGCCAAGAGAAGAAGAGAGGAACTGGAGAAGAAGACCAAGCAGGCAGAGGCTGCCGCATCCAAGTTCAAGCACTCACAGCAGAAGGTTTCCGAGATCGCCTTCACCAACATCCTTACCAACATGAAGAACCGTTATGCTCTTGATAACGATATCGGTGAAAGGCTCGATACCGATACCTTCAACATTGCGGTATTCGATATGGATAACTTCAAGATCATCAACGATACCTACGGCTATGACTTCGGTGATGAGTACCTTGCACAGATCGCAGAAAGGCTCAAGCAGGAGTACACCCAGTACGCTGAGATCTACAACATCCAGGGCAACTGCTTCGCATTCGTATTCAACAAGGATGTATCCGACGTACAGGCTACAAGACTTGCACAGAACATCCTTATGTCCATGTCCGATGTTTACACCGTAGCAAACCTTGCTATACAGCTCACCTGCTCCGGCTGCATCTACCACTACATCGCAGGAGACTGCCAGAACCTTTCCGGCCTCCTGGTCAAGATGGACAATGTTATCAGAAACGCAAAGAGAAGCGGCGGCAACGCTGTGTTCACCGTGGATTCCATCTGAGCAGAAGCAAAAAGATCACCGCCCCTCGAAAGAGGGGCGGTTTGTTATCTGTCCGGACAAAGCGTGGATCATACTGATCCTTCCTCGATGTATAGAAGCCTCAGATCCTCTATATCCAGGCATTTACGGCTCGTTTCTTGTCGTTCATTCTCCCTGCGGGACATCCTTGTTGAGGCTCTTGTTGCGATAGTTCAGGTTCGTGCGCAGCGTGTATCCCTCTGCTTCCCAGAACGCATTTGCTATTTCGTTGTCCTTGAAAACAAGTCCGAATATCTTGTTGATGCCCTCCTTTTGCAGGGCTTTTTCTGCTTCACGGACAAGCCTGTGAGCTATGCCCATGCGGCGATAGTCCGGATGGACACACATATGGTGTATGACAGCCCTTCTGCCGTCGTGACCCGTAAGTATGACACCGACTGTTTTGCTGTCCTCCGTATATGCAAGGAAGCATGTGGCAGGGTTACGCTTCAGATACCGCTCTATTCCCTCTCTGCTGTCATCTGCGGGGTTCAGCGCCCTTTTTGACTGTTCACTGCTTGTCCAGAGTTCGTACAGACTGTCATAATCATCTGCTGTAACATTTCTGATATTGATATCCATACCCTGCTCATCTCCTTATAGTCATTTCAGGAGCCGAAAAGACATATCCGCAGCAGACATATATCTGCTGCGGATGACTTATCTTGCCATAATGTCCGTCGGCTTCGCCTTGGACTGTCGGTCTGCCTTAGTTGCTGTCGGCCTGCCTTAGTTGCTGTTGGCCTGCCGACCAAAGAAACCGATCGTATTTTCAAGTATCTTTCGGCGCAAAAGCTCTTTGTTTATGCACTTTACCTCTGCTATCTTATCCACCACATACTTTATGTTTTCCGGGAGATTGGGGTTTTTCAGCCCCTTTCCCCTTGGCAGCAGGTAGGGTGCATCGGTCTCCGCCATAAGCCTGTCGGGGGGGATGATCTTCAAAGCCTTCAGCAGATCACCGTTTCGCCTGTCATCGCAGACCCAACCCGTGATTCCTATCATGCACCCCAGCTTCAGGTACATCTCCGCAGTGGCTTCGTCTCCCGTAAAGCAGTGGACCACCGACCTTTTTGCAAGCTCCGGAGCAGAGGACAGGATCGTGTAGAAATCCACGGCGGCGCTCCTTTCGTGGAGGAAAAGCGGCTTCCCCGTTATCTGAGCCAGCTCCAGATGCTTTTCAAACACCCTTTTCTGTACATCTGCGGGAGAGAACATCCTGTCGAAATCAAGACCGCACTCCCCGACTGCCACCGCTCCCGGCATGACCAACAGCTTTTCAAGCTGCCCCATAGTACGCTCATCCACAGATCTGGCATCATGGGGATGTATGCCTGCCGTAAAGCAGGCTCCCTTGTGACTTTGGGCAAAAGCGGCTGCCTTGGTGCTGCTTTTGAGGGAACTGCCGGTTATTATGAAATCCACGCCCTCATTCAGCGCATTTTCCGCGATCTCCTCCTCACTGCCCTCAAACTGGGAGCAGAAAAGGTTCAGACCTATGTCTATATATCTGATGTTATCTTTCATTATCCTCTCCTTTTCGGGAGAAAGACGGCTGCTTATTTTTTCCCCGCAAGGGATACCCTGATAAAGTCTGCAAAGAGCTTATGAGGCTTGTTGGGACGGGATTTGAATTCTGGGTGGAACTGAACGCCCACGAACCAGGGATGAACGCTTCTGGGGAGCTCGACTATCTCTACCAGTCTCTCATCGGGAGATATGCCCGCTATTACCAGACCGCCCTCCAGCATCTGTGTCCTGAAAGCGTTGTTGTATTCCCAGCGGTGCCTGTGGCGCTCGTAGATAAGCCCGTCGCCGTAGACCTCACGGCAGATGGTGCCCTCTGCCAGCTTGCAGGGATAGAGACCCAGCCTCATAGTGCCGCCCTTTTCGGTGATGTGCTTCTGATCTTCCATTATATCTATGACGGGATAAGGAGTCTCACCAAATTCCGTGGAATTGGCTCCCTCAAGGTTCAGCACATTCCTTGCATACTCTATTACGGACATCTGCATACCGAGACAGATGCCGAAGAGGGGGACCTTGTTCTCCCTTGCATAGCGTATGGATTCTATCATGCCCTCTATGCCTCTGTCGCCGAATCCTCCGGGCACTATGATGCCGTCACAGTTTTTGAGCATTTTTGCCGCATTCTTGCGGGTTATCTCCTCGGAGTTTATCCACTCTATATCAACCTCGGCATCGTTCACTATCCCGCCGTGGCGCAGCGCCTCGGCTACGGAAAGATAGGCGTCATGGAGCATAACATACTTGCCCACAAGGCCGATGGTGACACGCTTGGAGGCGCTGCACTGACGGCGCACCATTTCCTTCCATTCCTCTAAGTCCGGTTCCCTGTCCTCCAGACCCAGGTGATGGCACACAGCCTTGGCAAGGCCTTCGTTTTCCAGCCACAGAGGCACTTCATAGAGGGAGGGTGCTGTCAGGTTCTGTATAACATCCTCGCTGCGGATGTTGCAGAAAAGTGCTATCTTCTTCCGCATATCCTCCGGGATCTCCTTCTCGCTGCGGCACACGATTATATTGGGCTGTATGCCTATGGAGAGAAGTTCCTTCGTGGAATGCTGTGTGGGCTTGGATTTAAGCTCCTCGGAGCCTGTGATGTAGGGTACCAGTGTCACATGGATGTAGATGACATTCTGCCTGCCCACCTCTGTTCCCACCTGCCTGATGGCTTCAAGGAAGGGGGTGGACTCTATGTCGCCTACCGTACCGCCGATCTCGGTGATGACGATATCGGTGTTGGTCTCCTTTGCCACACGATAGACCTTGTCCTTTATCTCATTTGTGATATGGGGGATGACCTGCACCGTACCGCCCAGATAATCTCCCCTGCGCTCCTTGTTAAGCACCGTCCAGTACACCTTTCCCGTTGTGACATTGGAGTTTACCGAAAGGTTTTCGTCTACAAAGCGCTCATAGTGACCCAGATCCAGATCCGTTTCCGCACCGTCGTCGGTGACGAATACCTCACCATGCTGATAAGGTGACATGGTGCCGGGGTCAACATTTATATATGGGTCGAATTTTTGCAGGGTGACACGGTAGCCTCTCTGCTTTAAGAGCCTACCAAGGGATGCGGCTGTTATGCCCTTGCCCAGACCGGAGACAACTCCGCCGGTCACGAAAATATATTTACAGTCCATAGCTTTCCTCACTTGACAGGTACTATCTTATCCTTGCCGCCCATGTACATTCTCAGGGGCTGGGGGATATTAACGGAGCCGTCTTCATTAAGATTGTTTTCAAGCAGCGCTATAAGCATTCTCGGAGGCGCCGCCACAGTGTTGTTGAGGGTGTGGGCAAAATACTTCTTCTTGTCTGCCTTTACCCTTATGCCCAGTCTGCGTGCCTGTGCATCTCCCAGGTTTGAGCAGCTCCCCACCTCGAAATACTTCTTCTGACGGGGGCTCCATGCCTCGACATCAATGGACTTCACCTTCAGATCGGCAAGGTCTCCGGAGCAGCATTCTATGGTGCGCACCGGCACATCCATGGAGCGGAAGAGCTCAACGGTGTAGCGCCACATCCTGTCGAACCACTGCATACTCTCCTCGGGCTTGGAGATGACTATCATTTCCTGCTTTTCAAACTGGTGGATACGGTAAACTCCTCTTTCCTCCAGACCATGTGCTCCCTTTTCCTTTCTGAAGCAGGGGGAATAGGAGGTAAGTGTCTGGGGCAGAGTTTCCTCGGGCAGTATGGTGTCTATGAACTTGCCTATCATGGAGTGCTCGGAAGTACCGATAAGGTAGAGATCCTCCCCCTCTATCTTGTACATCATGGCATCCATTTCCGCAAAGCTCATAACTCCCGTTACCACTCCCGAACGGATCATAAAGGGAGGGATGCAGTAGGTGAAGCCCTTGTCGATCATGAAATCCCTTGCATAGGCAGTAACTGCGGAATGGAGCCTTGCCACATCGCCCAGAAGGTAGTAAAAGCCGTTGCCTGCCACCTTTCTTGCGCTGTCAAGGTCAATGCCTCCCAGTCTTTCCATTATGTCCGTATGGTAGGGCACCTCAAAATCGGGTACTGCGGGCTCGCCGAAGCGTTCCAGCTCCACATTTTCCGTGTCATCCTTTCCCACGGGAACAGAAGGGTCGATAATGTTGGGTATCACCATCATTATCTTCTTCACCTTTTCCTGGAGCTCGGGCTCCAGAGCCTCCAGCTCAGCCAGCCTTGCGGAGAACTCCGCCACCTGAGCCTTTACCTTTTCTGCCTCTTCCTTCTCGCCCTTTGCCATAAGGCTTCCTATCTGCTTTGAAAGGGCGTTGCGCTTTGAACGCAGATCGTCGGCTTCGGTCTGTGTGGCTCTTGCCTGCCTGTCAAGCTCTATGACCTCATCCACGAGGGGGAGCTTTTCATCCTGAAACTTCTTTCTGATGTTTTCCTTTACTGTCTCCGGGTTTTCACGGAGAAACCTTATATCCAGCATATCCCAGTCTCCTTTTTGCTGCCATTGTATGGCAATACCTCATTATATTTTACACCATAACACCTCATTTGTCAATGATTTTTTTGTCGGTGTGTACTTGTTGGAAATTGCAGTATAAAATGTCACAGAAGGGTCATAAAACAACAGCATACCGCACGGCAGAATGACTGTGCGGTATGCTTATTTGTGGGATAAGCTGAGATCCCATAACTTCTGCTCGGTTCCGTCGTATACAAATGAAGTGTTTTCCGGAACTTCGGGCTTTTCCAGAGCCGGTGTCCATACAGCCGCAAGCGTGATATTTTCCGTTACGGGCGTATTAAAGTTATACTCAGAGCCGCCGAGTGTCCAGTATTCGAATGCGAAGCCGCTCTTTTCGGGGTCTGCGGGTCTTGATGCCGTTTTTCCACTTTCAATGGTCCGTGAAGATACCGCCGAACCGCCGTTTGTGTCGAATGATACAACAAATTCCGCCTATGCGTATAGAAGGATCATCTGCATCACACTCAGATCATATAATTGCCGAGATAATAACTATGGGCAGAAATTAATCAGGTAGTGCATTTTAAATCTTTGATTTGCAGCGCACTATATATGACGTTCAAGAGTTTTATGACAAATCATGAAGGTATATCAAAACTGCACATCGGCATGAATAAATACCCACTTATGATTTCTATGGTGAATTCGGTTTGTCAAGTGGTATTTTACACAAAGTTTAAAGTGCTGCCTTTGGCATTATTTAAGGTTGCTAAGTTTTGGGTAGTGATTATTTATCGAATTGTTGACAATTCAGATAAAACGTGCTATGATTTATTGTGACCTGTACAAAATGATACCTGTCTGTATGACGGACGTATTTTTTTAGATCTTACCGGATGTATCTTTCGGAAAGCATTGGTCAAGTAAAAAATGTATTTAGAAAAGGAGATGCAGCAATGGAAGCAAAAAAAGAAAAAAAGCACTCTCTGTGTGAAAAAAGCCCTGTACTTGCAATGATACTTACTGTTCCTCTGGGTTTATTATCCCAACTTGGCAGTATAGTACCGGGAACTGTTGGTTATATTTTGGTCGCAGTATTAGCCATAGTGGTGCTGGTATTGTTCGACAATTGGTTCTCACCGGGATTTGAAGGCGTTTTCAAGCCCTGTGTTTCACTGAAAGAATCGCTTATAATCACCAGTCCTATGATTATCGTCATTATAGGTGCAGTTATTATTAATGTTATAAGCTGCGGATTTTCATTCAAGCCTTCATTCAGTTATCTGTGTCTTGCTGTCATGGCGGGCTGCAACGAAGAAACTGCATTCAGAGCGATGCTGATAGCTATCGGGATGAAGTACCTTAAAGGCAACAACAGGTCAAGGACAGTAGTTATTATTTCGTCGGTAATTTTCGGAGTTATACACGTTACCAACTTAACAGCCGGAGCTGACCTTGTTATGACCATTGCTCAGATACTGATGGCAATATGTGCAGGACTTGTTCTTGCAGCTATTTATCTCAGGACAGGCTCGATCATTCCGGGGATGATCGCTCATTCGATCTATGACTTTATTAATTTCATTACTGATTCCACTATCAATGAATCAGGCATTGTGACCGCTGCACCTGAAGGCAGCAAGACATTCGTAGCTGTATCTATTATAATTATTTCTGCGATACTTGCTTTTGCTGGGATCTTCATGATAAGAAAATCCAAAACGGACGACATTGAAAAGATCTGGCAGAAAAAATGGACCGTCGATCAGTAAAATTAACATCCTCTGATCAACGCAACCATTCAAATGATCCGTGAGTCATGAAAAATAGGTGCTGTAAAAAAAGCCGGAATAAAAACCGAGATGGACTAAAAAATAGGCCATCTCGGTTTTTTAACATGAAAAGCAGAACAACACCCAAACGGCGGCAGGCTGCCCGCAGGGGCTTACATCGCTTATTTCCACAATGCCCGGCTGTCATCCCGTGTGATATAGTGCCTTACTCCCCTGTCTTCAAATATGTCTTTGCTCCTGAAGAAAGCGGGGAAAACAGTGATGCTCTCATCATCCGGGCTGACCCAAACCAGCTTTTCCCCGTTGGGTCCGTCCTCCGTAAGGTGACCTGTTCTTATCTCATTGAAGCGTTCATCCTCAAAAAGAAAATATACGGATATCTCATGATAGGGATAGCCCTCAATATTCACAAAGAAATTCTCATGAATGGCGGTCATGCGCTTCGGGGCGCAGTCTATGCCCGTTTCCTCCAAGACCTCACGGCGTATCGCTTCCTCAAGCGTTTCACCGTATTTTACCCTGCCCCCCACGGAATAAAACACACTGTCTCCCTCTGCGGGATTTGATGCCATAAGCAACTTCCCGCCGCCGTATATGAGTGCTCCCACACGCAGATTGAATTTGCCGTCATCTGCCTTGAATGTGATGTCCATAGGGTACCTCCTTATACTTTGCCCTGCGCTGTTCAGCAGCTTATCTGCACACTGCTTCCGTTTACGGCGTCCTTGGTTATGGTGATCCGGTCGTCTATGCGGTTTTTAAGCTCCTCAACGTGGCTTATTATGCCGATGAGCCTGTTGCTGCTGTTTGAGAGCTCGTCCAGCGCATTCATCACCAGATCCAGCGATTCCCCGTCCAGAGAACCGAAGCCCTCGTCCACGAACATGGAATCCAGCTGCACGCCCCCCTTATGGGACTGCACCTCCTCCGCAAGCCCCAAAGCAAGTGCCAGAGCCGCAAGGAAGGATTCGCCACCCGAAAGGGTCTTTACATCACGGGAGGTATCGTTCCAGTGGTCGAACAGTTCAAGATCAAGGCCTGCTTTCTGGTTTTTCCTTTCCTGAACAGCGGTTTTCAGGGAGTAATGTTCGTCAGTCATCTGCATGAGCAGACGGTTGGCATATTTCACCATTCCACTGAAATGTTCCTGCATGGCATATGTTTCAAAAGAGATCCTGTCCTGCCCGCCCAAATTGCCCGATGCAGTCTTTTCAAGCTCCTCCACCATGGTGTACTTCCTGTCTGCGGCTGCAAGCTCCTCTCCGTCCTTTTTCAGTTCCTTTGCCGCATTTTGGTTGGTCTCTATGCGGCTTTTGACATTTCCGAGCTCTGTTCCCATGTCATCAATGCGCCTTTTGAGCACTGCCACTGCGTCCTCTTTTTCCTTGAGTGCTTCATCAGTTCCGTCAAAGCCCGGCTCCGATCTGAGTTCTTCCGTATCTCTGCGTGCATCCTCTGCGGATCTTTCATTTGCCGCAAGGGATTTGCCGACCCTTGCTGTTTCTTCGGAGATCTCCTTTTCCCTCTCCGCCAGACCTTCAAGTGCTGCGGCTATCTCCTTTTTTCTTTCAACACGCTTCTCTGCACTTTTTACAGCTTTCTCTGCCTCATCAAGAGCCGATACTGCACTATTGACAAGTTCTGCTGCCTTCTTGTCCGCATCTTCCGTTGAGCCGTCACCGCACAGCTTTTCAAGCTCATGGGAAAGAGCCTTTTCCATTTCGTCACACTGTCCCTTTGCGGTGCTGATCTCCTTGGACAGTGCATCGCACCTTTCCCCGTGCTCCTTTATCCTGCCGGCGAGGGTTTTCAGCTCATCATTGTTCTTCCTTTCCTTTTCGAGCTTTTCCCTGCGTTCATTGATGAGAGCCTCCGAAGCCCTTATCTTCTCATTGAGTATGTCAAGCTCTCCCCTCAGCTCCCCGCGGCACATAAGGACATTCGCCCTTATGTCCTCATGACTGCCCAGGAGCCTGTCTGCTTTTTCGTCAAGCTCGGCCTTTGCATTTTCACACTTGCCCCTGAGACTGTCCGCCTTTTCTTTTGCTTCGTCACTTTTCAGCTTAGCCTTGTCCCGTGCAGATCTTGCCGCCTCAAGCTGCTGCTCTGAGGGCACATCCTTACCTCTGGCTGCTGCCATCGGGTGGTGTACGGAACCGCAGACGGGGCATGGAACACCCTCTTCCAGCCTTTCTCCGAGAACGCCTGCCTGCCCTTTCAGGTAACTGTCGCTCAGGGTCTCATAATAATCGTTCTTCTCCTCATGATCCTCATTGGCTTTTTTGGATGAGGCAGCGGCTTTTTCCAGCTTTTCGAGATCTTCCGCAAGCCGGCGGCATTTTTCGTCAAGTGTGTCCAGTGCTTCCAGCTTTTCATCAATGTCCTTCTTCTGCTCCATAAGCGAAACACGGTCTGCTTCTGCGCCGTCAAGCTCCGCCGCACGCCTGCGAAGCTGCTCTGTTTCCTCCGAAAGCCTGCTGTGCTGCTCTTCAAAGGAGCCTTTTTCGGCTTCCTGCTTTTTCAGTGTCCCGGCTTTTTCCTCTGCCGCCTTACGGGCATCTGAAAGAGCTTTCACTTTCTTTTCAAGAGCCTTCGCATCTTCAAGAGCCTTTTCTGCCTTTTCCTTGTCTGTTTTGCACTTTTCAAGGGCTACTTCGGCATCTTCAAGGGTGTCTTTCTCGGCTTTAAGGCTTTCAGCTCCTGCTTTCAGCTTTTCGCTTTCCCCCTTTAGTCTGTATTCTTCCTTTTTGCCCCTGTTTATCTCTTCTTCAAGTTCTTTCGTCCTTTCGGCAAGCTCCAGGAGCCTTTTGTTACATTCTACCGCATGTTCAAGCTCCTTCAGTGCCTCCTCGTACCTTGCAGCCTCATCCCTTTTGCCGTTTTCAAGCTGTTCCCTGCGCTCCTCGCCCAGCCTTCCGAGCCTTTCGGCTATTTCCGCAAGCTGTGCGGTATTGGCAGCCTCTGCCTGCTCTCCGGCATTTTCTTCAAGCACAGGGTCATCCTCAAACCTTATCAGCTTGGCATGGGAGCCTATTCTGTACTTGATATCCCTGCGCCTTTCGTCCAGGCTCTTTTTTTCATCACCCAGTCTTTTCCTGAGTATTTCGTATTTTTCTGTTCCGAAAAGGGTCCTGAGCAGCGGCTCACGCTCACTCGATTTTGCAAACAGCAGTTTGAGATACTCCCCCTGCGCAATCATCACTGTTTTGCAGAACTGATCCTTGTCCAGCTGGATTATCTCCTTCTCGATCTTTTCCTTTACATCCTTTTCCACGGTCTTTCCGTCGGGCAGGGTGAGTATCGCCGACCCTGTCACCTCCGTCATGCCATCTCCACGCTTTTTGGCTCTTGTATAAGAGGGGGAGCGCCTAACGGTATATCTCTTTCCCCCGCACTCAAATTCAAGCTCCACATAGGTATCCTGAGAGGGAGATGCGTACTTTGAACGCATCATGTTACCGGTGCGGTTATCTCCGCTCAGCTCCCCGTACAGTGCAAAGGTCACGGCATCAAAGACAGTAGTCTTGCCCGCACCTGTGCTGCCGTTTATAAGGTACAGCCCGCTGCTTCCGAATTCGCTGAAATCTATCTCACATTCGTCGATGAAAGGTCCGAACGCTTCCATTTTTAGTCTGACAGGTCTCATGCTCAGCCCTCCTTTATCCCCATATACTGTCTATCAATCCACGCATATGTTCACTCTGCTCAGCGGTCATTTTCTTTCCGTTTGCTTCGAGGAAAAAGCTCTCGAACAGTTCAAAAGGCGACACCGTGCGGACTGCGCTCTCCTCAGTTATACCGATCGGCTCACGCTCCTGCTCGTTTATGTACTTCACCGCCATTATACGGGGATACTGCGCCCGCAGCCTCTTCTGCGCATCGGGTATGCGCTCTGTGTCCGTAAGCATGACCTGAACAAAGTCATCGGAGCTTTCCGACATTATATCCTCAAAGCTGCCCTTTATCATCCGCATATCTCTCAGCGGCACAAGCTCCCGCAGCACCGTCTTTACGGGTGTTCCCTTTTCTCCAAGCTCGCAGACTGCAAGGGATTTTTTGTGCTCTGCCTCCGATACGGAATATTTGAGGGGCGTGCCGCCGTAGCGCACATTGCCGCTCATCGCCTGGGGCTTGTGCAGATGTCCCAGTGCCGCATAGTCAAAGTCCTTGTACACATCGGCGGGGACACCGTCTGTTCCACCTACCGCTCCCCTTTCGGAATCGCTTGTTTCGCCGCCTTGTACGAACTGGTGAGAGATAATGATGTTCCTGCGGCTCTTGTCCATATTCATCGCCCTGATGGCTGCCGAAACGGCAGCGGCAGTGTCCGGTATATCCTCATCGGGGAAAAAGCGGCGTGCTTCGGCAGCCCGCAGGTAGGGCAGCAGATAGATATCAGCTTCGCCGTATTCATCCGTTACCGTAAAATGCGCAGCTTTTCCGTCATACACAGGTGAAAAATGTATGCCGCTCTTGTTCATCAGGTCTGCACCGAAGGCGATACGCTCAGGAGAATCGTGGTTACCGGATATGATGAAAGTCTCTATCCCTCTTCGGGAAAGCTCGGTGAGAAAGCTGTCAAGCAGTGTTACGGCTTCTGCGGGGGGCGACAGCTTGTCATAGACATCTCCCGCAATAAGGACAATATCCGGCTTTTCTTCGCCTATCATGTCCAATATCCTGTCAAGGATATATTTCTGATCCTCAATAAGTGAAAAGCCGCAGACCCTCCTTCCCAGGTGAAGATCGGCAAGGTGTACAAATCTCATTATCAGGACCCCTTTCTTTCATTTATCCGTATCAGACGATCCGGTATGCACCGCCCCGAACCATTTAGGCACCTAAGGCGGGGGAGTTCTCCTACTAAAAAAATAAGGTATAAATGATCTATACGCATCAGCTCGGCATTTTCCTAAATTCTATCACACAAATATATTTATGTCAATTATTTTTGCAAAAAATGAACGGCAAAAGACAAAGGCATCCGCCCCAAGTCTGTAAAGACCGCAGGCGGATGCCTTATACTTGTTTCTGACCGATGTATAGACAAGAAACAAGCCGCAAATGCTTGGATATAAGGGATCTGAGGCTTGGAGATCGTCTATGCATCGAGGTTATTTGCCGTATATCACAGTGATGATATGTGCTCAAATACCTTGTCCGTGCTCCAGAAGAACATTTCGTAGTTGTAGCTTTTTTCTTTCAGCCCCATTCTCTCAAAGAGCTCCATCACAGGGGGCTGAACGCAGGAAAAGTAGACCATCCTGCCTTCGGAGATGAGCCGCTGGCAGTATTCATGCAGCGCCTCTATACCCGAAATATCCGCAACGGTCACGCCTCTCATGGAAAAGATGATGTTGTAGTTGTCGCCAAGGGAATCTATCTTTTCCTCGAGCTTTGAACAGGTGCCGAAGTAGAGGGGACCCGTGATGTAGACAACACTTGTGTATTTCAGCTTTTCGGGATCTGCTTTCGTGCTGTCGAGCCTTTCAGGATCTATCTCCGCCACAGTCACCTGCATATCCGATACCTTTACCACGAAGAGTATGAGGGAGAACGCAACTCCTATAAGTATTGCACGGGTAAGGTCGAAGACCACGGTCGCCGCCATGGTGATGAGGAACTGAAGGCTTGCAGAGCGCAGCTTCTTGGAGAATATGGATCTTATGGTCGCAAAGTCGTTCATCTTTACAGCCGTGACTATCAGCACTCCCGCAAGAGCGCTCAGGGGTATCATGGACATTACCCCGCCCAGAACGAACATGGAAAGGAGCAGCACAGCCGCATGGAAAACAGATGTGAGCCTTGTTGCACCGCCGCTCTTTATTGCCACGCTCGTCCTTGCGATGGCGGCTGTTGAGGGTACACCGCCGAAGAGGGGGAGCAGCATATTTCCCACGCCCTGAGCCACCAGCTCCACATCCGCATCAAGGCGTTCATTCTTCATGCGCCCTGCGGATGCACCGCAGAGGAGGGATTCTATAAGTCCCAGTGCAGCAATGGAAATAGCGGGTACTATCATGTTCACCATATCCCCCGCAGAAACTGCGGAAAAATCGAGCCTGTCCGCAAGGAAAATGGTCTTGGGTATCTCTCCCACCACCGAAACATCGAATTTGAAGATCATATTGGCTGCGGTAGCAAGGACAATGGCAGCCAGCGATGCGGGGCAGTATGCCGACAGCTTCTGAGGATAGACAAACATAAAGGCTATGACACAGCAGCCTATGACAAGTGATGTAAGGTCAAGGCTCTGAGGGGTGGTAAAGTAGCTCACAATCTTCTCTATGTTGCTCAGCCCCGTTCCGTGGAGCCCCGTCAGGTTGTCCACCTGTCCCAGCGCTATTATCACCGCTATGCCGCTGGTAAAGCCCGTTATGACGGGAGAGGGCAGATAGGAAACAAGGCCGCCCAGCTTGAAGATGCCGCAGAGCAGCAGTATCACACCCGCAATAAAGCTGGATATGAACATCCCCTGTATGCCGTACTGCGCCACCAGTGAGATAAGTATGGCGGACATGGCTCCCGTAGGACCGCTTATCTGGTAGGAGGCTCCCGACAGCGCACCGATGAACACACCGGATATTATGGCTGTTACAAGTCCTGCTGCCGCAGATGCTCCCGAGCTCACACCGAATGCCAGCGCAAGGGGCAGTGCTACGGCTGCCACCGTAACTCCCGCCAGAAGATCCTTCCCCAGCTTTGCGCCGTTGTAGCCGGAAAATTCCTTTTTGAGAATGGAAAAATATCTTTTTATCAGCATAACTTTTGCCCGTCACGGCCGTCTCGCTGCACAGGCAGGAAACGAGCCTCAGATGCTTTGATCTGCGGGCGACTCTCCTTCTTGTACTGTTTTTTGTCTTTTCTCATGGGTGAACGTGTCTGACGTGTTCATCCTCCCCTTGGGTCTGTATTCAAATCCTGCGCTTCCTTTCCGTTTTGGCTGAGTGACCGGATGTTCCCCGCCTGAGAGGCGGGGAACAGAGCAGTCTTGATTATATCACATATTTCGGCGGAATACAAGAGGATTTTTCAGCTTTGTGTAACACTGTATAAAAGAAGGAAAAAGCCGTACCTGTTTTCGGTCAATATGGCAGTGCCGGGATCGGTCACAGGCGGGCAGGGAGATGCGTCGGAGCAGTTAAGAGTGCTTCACTGCCGATCTAATGCCGTTTTTCTCTGATAAGCAGAGCAAGCCCCATCAGAACGGGGAAGAGTACAGCCGTTCCTATGCCTGCCCTCATATTCCCGCCGAAGACCGACATGGCACCGCCTGCCAGTGCAGGGCCTCCTCCGCAGCCCAGATCTCCTGCCAGAGCCAGAAGTGCGAACATAAGGGTACCGCCGTTTTTTATGTCGGAGGAAGCCATGCTGAAGGCACCCGGCCAGAATATCCCCACGGAAAAGCCTGCAAGGCCGCATCCCAGCAGGGTGACAATGGGATCCTTCACTGCTGTTATCACTATGTAGGACAGTATGCACAGCACCACAGAGGAATACATGAACTTTTTCAGGTCGATCCTGTGGCCTTTTATACCGTAGATAGTCCTTGAAGTGCCCATACATACTGCAAAAAGCATGGGTCCCAGCAGGTCGCCCATTTGCTTTGAAACTCCCAGACCCTTTTCGGCAAAGGCAGAAGCCCACTGGCTCACAGCCTGCTCCGAGGCTCCCGCACAGAGCATCATCAGAAGCATCACAGGAAACAGCTTTTGTGAGAACAGCGCCTTTATACCGCCCTTTTCACCCTTTCCTTCCCCGGGCAGAGATGCGATGGGCACAAAGGTGAACAGTATAAGGTCGGCAGCAGGCACAAGGCACCACAAAAGGGTGAGTATCCTTCTGTTCTCTATGCCGAAAACGCCAAAGAACAGGGTGCTCAACAGCACGACACCCACATGGCCCCAGCAGTAAAAGGAGTGGAGGAGGCTCATAGCCGCCTCTTTGTTCCTTGTGGGGCAGGCCTCAACTATGGGGCTCACAAGCACCTCCTGCAAGCCTCCGCCCACGGCATAGATGCAGACCGCAGCTGCAGCGCCGAAGAAGGGGGACGGTACCGTATCCGGCAGGAAGGACAGCAGTATGAGCCCTGCGATGACACAGGCGTTCGATATTATCATGGATGCCCGATATCCTATCCTTTCTATTACAGGAGCTGAGCACAGGTCTATAAAAAGCTGTATGCCGAAATTCAGCGTTATGAGAAATGTCATCCTTGAAAGGGGTATGCCGTATTCATCCTGCATACTCACAAAGAGCAGGGGCAGGAAATTATTGACTATCGCCTGCACTATGTATCCCGTAAATGCCGCCTTTATCGTAAGTTCGTATCCTTTATCCTTCATTTTCCTTTTTCCTTATATGATCTGTTATGAGGATCTCATCCTCTTTTATGCTGCACAGAAAGAAAACTATGTCCACACCTGCCGAGACCGCTTCATCCCACGCAGTCCCGAACTGCGGATGAGTTTCCGTATTGGGGCGCACCTCATTTATGCCCTCCATCTGTATGACAAAGGCAAGAACGGCTCTGTACCCCTCTTTTTTTGCCCTTATGAGCTCGTGTATATGCTTTATGCCACGCTCCGTAGGAGCATCGGGGAAATACCCTGTACCGTTCCTTTCCAGTGTACAGCCCTTTACCTCCATAAGGGTCTTCTCATCCCCCTTTTCAAGGTAAAAGTCTATACGGGAGCTGCCGTAGGTGTATTCGGGCAGAACCCTGTCGAAACCCGCTGCCGAAAGGTACTCCATAACGGCTTTGTTCGGAGCCTGACTGTCCATATTGATAAGAAGTCCGTTTTCCTTCCTCACTGCCACCAGATCGTATCTTGTCTTTCTCCCCGCCGTTCCCGGAGCGGTGAGCCACACATCACAGCCCGGCACCAGCAGTTCCCTGCACCGCCCCGTATTCTTGACATGGACGGTCTCTTTCACGCCGTTTATTTCGCAAACAGCTATGAACCTGTTGGGGCGGTCAATAAACCTTGCCCTTGTAATGTTTTCATACTTCATCCGATCTTCTCCTGTTTTCTTTTTGTATCATTTCCAGTATACCACATCCCGGCAGGCTGTTCAAGTATATAGTTTGTCTGATTTCATGTATCTTCCATGTGACCGATGCGGGAGACACCGCAAGGGCAGAGGTGACCGCACCGATCTACGCACCGGAAGGATCACCTGTCCCCGTTGTATCCGGTCTGCCGGCTCCTGCGGCAGGGTCTGTGCGCCTTTCGGTAAACAGGAGGTGATATGCCTTTGAAAGAAAGGATATAATACTAATTCTTCCTCGATGTATAGACGATCTCCAAGCCTCAAATTCCTTATATTCAAGCATTTGTGTCTTGTTTCTTGTCTATACATCGGTCAGAAATTAGTATAAACAAAAGCACCCGATAACGGTCACGGACCGTTATCGGGTGCTCTTTTGCAGACAGAAAAGACGAAAGATCATATATGATATGACCTTATACGAAGCTGCATGTATATCAGCCCTTGACCGCACCTGCGGTGAGACCGTCTACTATCTGGTTGGAGAAAGCGCAGTAAACTATGATGGTAGGAATGATGGCAATGATTATGGCTGCAAACATCTGGGAATAATTGGTATTGTAAGGGCCTACGAACTTTGAAAGAGAAACGGGCAGAGTTTTCTTCGTATCATCGGATATAAATACCATTGCAAGGAGAAGCTCGTTCCAGTTCCCCACAAATGTCATAAGTCCGGTCACGAAAAGACCCGTTTTTCCCAGAGGAAGACATATTCTGAAGAAGATATCAAAGATATTCGCTCCCTCCATACAAGCACATTCTATGAGCTCGTTGGGCATACTCTCAAAAAATCCCGTCATAATGAAAATGGTGATGGGGAGCGCAAAGGTGAGGTATGGGAGTATAAGTCCCAGCAGATTGTTTGAAAGACCGACCTTTGCAAACCTGGTGAAAAGGGGTATTAGCACGCAGTGGACGGGGATCATCATTCCCGTAAGGAAATAGGTCATGCAGAGCTTTGATAGCTTCCAGCGCATACGCCCTATGCCGAAAGCTGCCATGGAGCCGATGAACATACTGAGTATAAGGGTTATGACACAGACTATAAAGGAATTGAGAGTGGATATGCCCAGCTTTCCGGCTGTCCATGCAAAGGTGTAGTTTTCAAAGGTAAAGTCCTTGGGAAGAGCAAAAGGAGCCGTGAAGATCTCCCTGTTGGTCTTGAAGGACACATTGAACACCCAGAAAAGAGGGGCTAAGTATATTACCGCCACTGCTATAAGGAAAATGTAGATGATGATCTGCACAGGGGTCAGCTTTTTCTTTTTCTCCTCTATGACCTTGGATGAAGAGGAGCCGCTGCCATTTGCCGGACCGCCTGCCGTGATGGTGTTATCCATATTCTTCCCCTCCTTACATTTCATACTGCTCGGTCTTTACGACCTTGTTGATAAACAGTGTGACAAGCAGGCACATCACCAGAAGCAGAACGCCGATAGCGCTGGCGTAGCCGTATTTGAAGTATTTGAAGCCCTGCTGGTAAAGGTGTGTAGCCAGTACCTCCGTGCGGTGGTTGGGTCCTCCCTCTGTCATGTTGAAGATAAGATCGAAGAATTTGAGGGAGCCTATGGCATTGAGGGACATTGCTGTGGCTACCATGGGTCTGATAAGGGGCAGGGTTATGTATCTGAAGGTCATGGGCTTGGTGCATCCGTCTATGTAGCTTGCCTCCATAAGGGATTTGCTTATCCCGGAGATCTGCGCCATGTAGAGCATCATGGACTGACCCACATACTGCCACAGCGAAACGAAGGCTATGACCCACATGGGGAGTATTATGGTACCCGTGGTATCCATGAGCCACAGGGGGCCTTCTCCGCCGAATTTTTCTATTATCTGGTTGATACCCAGCTTCGGGCTGAAAATGAACATCCACAAAAGACCCAGAGCCGCAGAGGACAGCACGCAGGGAAGGTAGATGATGTTCTTGAAAAGGTTCCTTCCCTTGTTTATATTGGTCAGCAGTCCCGCATAGAGCAAGCCGACTATGAGCTGTGATACGCAGGAAAACACCAGAAAGAACAGGGAATTTTTTATGGCAAAGCCCAGAGTCTTGTCACTGAGCATTGCCTTGTAATTGTCAAGTCCTATGAATACGGGCTGTGTGATCGCCTTGTAGTCACAGAAGGAATAGTAGACAGACTGGCAGATGGGTATGAAGAGCACCAGCGTGAACAGTATGAACGCAGGAGCCATAAAAACAACGATCGCAGCCTTGTTCCTCAGAAGTCTATCCAAACTGTATCACTTCTTTCTATAACATGAACTGTGTTTTGATGTGTAAAAAAACGGGGTGCCGGGGGCACCCCGTATGAGCTTTTACTTTCTGCAGTTGGCCTTGTAATACTCTTCCATATCCGTTGCCGCCTGTGCGGGTGTCATATCACCCAGGAACACAGCGACCATGGTATCGTCAAAGTGTGCGCCTGTCTCGGTGGTGGGCATGGACTCATTGTAGAAGCCGAATGTGCCGGATGCGCCGCTGAATACGTCCATAACATAAGCAAGCTGTGCGGGAGCCTTTTCGGCATCGTACTGTACCTTTGTTACGGGGATCTTGCCGCCCACCTCTGCGGTGTACTTCTGAGCGGTGTCATCGGTGAAGTACTTGATGAAAGCTGCTGAAGCCTCGGGGTACTTGGTGGTAGCGCTCATGGCGAGGGAGTCGGACTTGGCGATTACTCTGGAAACGCCGGGGAACTGGAACACGCCGCACTTGTCCTCAAAGGCGGGGTTCTCACCGTTTATCTGACCGATGGCCCAGGAGCCCTGGATAAGGATGGCAGCCTCTTCATTGTAGAAGTTTGCGGTAGCAACGTCGTTGGTATCGCCTGCTGCCGTTCTCTGGAAATACTGTGAGAACTGTACCAGCTTGTTGGCGGCAGCCTCCAGCTTTCCGTCCTCCCAAGAAGCGGAGCCGTCAGCCAGCTTTGCAAGGTCAACGCCCTCTGCCTCGCAGAGATAGCCTGCTACCATGGAAAGGCACCATGCCGTACCTGCGGAAATGGTAACGGGAGTGTAGCCCGCAGCCTGGAGCTTGTCGCAGGTATCTATCATCTCGTCCCAGTTGGTGGGCACCTTTGCACCCGCCTTCTCAAACATCTCCGTGTTGTAGAAGCAGCAGGCAGCAGCAGTGTTCAGAGGAACGGCGTAGATCTTTCCGTCGTAGGTCTGCTGAGAGAAAACGGCATCGCTTGTGAAGGTATCCTTCCAGCCGTCCTTTGCAAGATAGTCATCGAGGGGGGCTATGATACCGGGCTCAACATAGTCTGTAAGGTTGGGGCCGGGGCTTACGATGAACACATCGGGAGTTTCACCGGCAGCAACGAGAGCGTTGAGCTTGGAATAGTATTCTTCAAGGTTGGTGGTCACAGCCGTTACATGGTACTTGCCCTCATAGTCCTTGTTGAATCTTTCGATAGTGTCCTTATACCCAAGAGAGATAAGGTCGGAAGTGGCGTTCAGGTCATCCCAGAACATCCACTGTATCTCCTGCACACCGCTTGAAGAAGCGGCACCGCTGTCGCCGCCTGCGGCAGGTGCCGGAGCTGCGGGGCTGCTGCTGCCGCCGCATCCTGTCATTGTTGCTGCGATGGTCGCAGCCGAAAGAACTGTTGCAAGGATCCTTCTTTTCATGATCTTTCCTCCTATAGCCGGCGCAAAGAGAAAGCGCAGAGGCACTGCTCTTTTCCGCCAAACCGGTGCAGCACATCCCGATATGCCGCACATAGATTTTTCCGGGGACTTTTTCTCCCCGTCTCCACAGACACTCTCCGTGTGTCTTCTTAGCCAATTTTACTATAGCAATTTTTGTGTGTCAACATTTAGGGTAAAACTGCACAATAAATCTAAAAAAAAGAGCAAAATATGATAATTTCTGATATTTATTCAATATCTATACATTATTACAAGTTGTAATAATCCGCTCCTGCAATGCTATTTGTGCATATTTCATAATTATCACAGGTTAATTTTCACATATAAGTCAGACTGACCATTTTTTGCTGTGATTATGGACGAACCGTTCAATATTTGTCCCGATCCGGTTAACAAACTACACCTAAAAAGTGTAGTTTCATACTGATCGCTGACCGATGTATAGACAAGAAACAAGCCGCAAATGCTTGAATATAAGGGATCTGAGGCTTGGAGATCGTCTATACATCGAGGAAGAATTAGTATAAAAGCTCTGCTTTATATACGGTTCCTGTACACCTGTATGCAAAAGCCGCAGGTGACCCTCAGCCTTTCAAGCCCCCTCAGCTTTTCGGTATCACGGGCAGAGGTCTTGTAGAAATAGGGCGTCATGGAGAAAAGGTCGAAAATGAGCTTTTGGGAATCAAGTTCCGTTTCATATTCAAGTATCTCGGAGCTTTCCTCGTCAAAATCAGAAAGACCGTAGGAATTTGGGCGGTTTTCATAGGGGCGGTCGTAAACGGCTTCCTTTAGTTCGTAAAGGTGTCTCGGTGACGGAGATACCACTATGAGCACGCCGCCGTTTTTCAGCACTCTTGAATACTCCCTGTCATCCACAGGCGCAAAGGTGCTCACTATCCCGTCCGCAGAATGATCCTCAAAGGGCAGCCCGAAGGATGATGCCACGGCAAAGCTGCAATTGACGGTATTCCCGGTGTGTACCCTTGTCATACAGTGGTTTACGGCAGCCTTTGATATATCTATGCCGTAGAAACGGGTCTCCGGGCAGTGCTTTGCATACACACAGGTGTAGTAGCCCTCTCCGCAGCCGCTGTCTATGACACTTGAAAGGCGGTGTGCGAGGATGATCTCCCCTACCCTTTCCGCCAGCCTTCCGTAGTGCCCGCTGTCAAGGAACTCAGTCCTTGCCCGCACCATAACGGTGTCATCCCCCGCAGTGGCAGGATTGTGTCCCAAAGTGGTGAGCAGGTTCACATACCCCTTCCTTGCTATGTCAAAGCTGTGACCCTGCGGGCATACATACCTGCGTTCCTCTCTTTTCATGACCCTGCCGCATACGGGGCAGACATATGCAAGCTCTGTCATGGCTGTCTTCCTTTCCCGAAAGGCGGTTCTTGGTCTCTGAACACTCTCATCATCTCATTTGTAAGGCTGGCGCTGTCAGGCTGCAGCACAAGTTTCTCCCGCCTTACCCACTCCGCATACCTCAGTTCCTTTTCGTCCATATGTATGACGGCGCTTTCCTCAGCCTCACAGAAAAAGCCCACAAGAATATCCTGTGCCGAACCCCAGGGCTGTGACTTGTAGTACCTGATATTCTTTACCTTTACTCCCGTTTCCTCCATTACCTCACGCTCCACGGTCTGCTCAAGGGTCTCCCCTATTTCCGTAAAGCCTGCCACAAGCGCATTGTGGGCATATCCTCTGCGGTAGCGGGTGATAAGCATACTGTCACCCTTTGTGACCCCCACTATGACTGCGGGGTTTATGCGCGGGTATACGGTATTGCCGCAGCAGCCGCACACAAGGGATCTTTCGTGGGGACTGTGTACCGTTTTGCTGCCGCACCGCCCGCAAAAGCTGTTGTCACTGTACCATTTTCTGAGGTGATAAGCTGTATACGCAGCAAAGAGCCACTTTCCCGAGCCGCAGCTCCTGAGCTGTTTCAGACCCTTATACACGAACCCGTCTGCGCTCACATTGTCAAGAGGTGAAAGGAAGCATCCTCTGCCGTCCACGGAAAAGAGGTAAACAGGCTCATTGGCGGATATTTCCCGCCCTGTGGGGAAAGATATCCGCTGATCGTCATCGGCCGCAAGGAGGCAGTCATTATCATCAAAGCACATGATGATGTCATCCTCACCGAAGCTGCGGGGGATGTAGCTGTTATCAAGCCTTGAAGGGTAAATATCCTGTATCATTTGCCTTGACCTGCAAGCTCTGCCTGTACTTCCTCAAATTCCTTTACTATCTCCTTTTCGGGCTCCTTAGTCAGCAGAGATACCACGATTATGGCGATAAGAGCGCAGATAAAGGAGGGAAGGAGCTCATAGACCGCAAATATGCCGCCTGCCTTCGCAATGACGAATTTCCAGAGGAACACCATCACACCGCCAACTGCAAGACCTGCGCAGGCGCCGTATTTGTTGGAGCGCTTCCAGAAAAGGGAGGTGAGCATCACCGGACCGAAGGTAGCGCCGAAGCCTGCCCATGCAAAGGATACCACACGGAAAACAGAGCTGTTCTGATCCCATGCAAGTATGATGCCCAGTACGGCGATAACGAGAAGCACCGCTCTTGCTGCCAGCATGGACTGCCTGCTGCTCATTTTTATGCCCAGAACGCTCTTCATGATGTTTTCCGACATACTTGAGGATGCTGCCAGAAGCTGTGAATCCGATGTGGACATGGTGCAGGCAAGTATGCCCGCAAAGATGATGCCTGCCACAAAAGCCGCAGGTATGCCGTGCTTACTGAGGACCGTTGCCATTTCGAGGACGATTGTCTCCGACTCTGCGGAGCTGCCAAGTGTCTTTACAACGCCGTTTGCGGTGAGAGTGCTGCCCACAAGTCCTATGAACATTGCCACACTCATGGCTATGACCACCCACACGGATGCTATCCTTCTGGATACCTTTATCTTGTCCTTATCCTTTATTGCCATGAATCTGAGCAGGATGTGGGGCATACCGAAGTAGCCCAGTCCCCATGCCAGTGTGGAAAGTATGGAAAAGCCGCCGAAGGCAACGTGGTTGCCCTCCGCCGTAACGGTGGATGTCATGGAAAGGTAATCGGGAACTCTCTTGGCGTTCTCTATGACAGCGTCAAAGCCGCCTGCGGTGCTGACACCGTAGCAGACAAGTATTATCAGGGCGATGGTCATTACTATGCTCTGTATAAGGTCTGTAAAGCTGGCAGCCAGAAATCCGCCAAGAGAGGTATATGCGATTATTATCACCGCACTTATCACCATAGCGAAGTGATAATCCCATCCGAAAAGCTGATTGAAGAGCTTGCCGCAGGCCGAAAAGCCTGATGCGGTGTAGGGCACGAAGAAAACAAGGATGATAGCCGCAGATATAGCCATCAGCACCTTCTTGTCCCTGTATCGGTTCGCAAAGAAATCGGGTATGGTTATAGCCTCACATTTATGGGAATAGACCCTGAGCCTCTTTGCCACTATGAGCCAGTTAAGGTAGGTGCCTGCCGCAAGCCCGATTATCGTCCAGCCCACCTCTGCCGTGCCGCAGAGATACGCCAGACCCGGCAGACCCATCAGCAGATAGCTGCTCATGTCGGATGCCTCCGCACTCATGGCCGAAACGATAGGTCCCAGCCTGCGCCCTCCCAGGTAGAAATCCCCCACATTGCTGTTCTTTTTTGAAAAGACAGCGCCGATGATTATCATCATTCCCATGTAGCAGATGATAGTCACCAGTATACATATTATCGATCCTGTCATATTGTTTTCCCCTTTTTTGTATAATATACAGATGTCGCAATAAAGTCAATGCTCTCCTCCGTGACAACATCCGCCCCGCCGCAGGCAGGCTCCTTTCATTTTAACATAATATGCCGGAATATTCAAGTATTATTTTCGGGCAGAGCCCGAAGCCACCCGTTGAGCGCATATCAAAGGCAGCAGCTGCACCGCCCGGTAACTTTTCTTTCTCGGTTATCCCTGCCATATCAGCAGCGGGCAGAACCCGGATCCACGAAAAAGAGCCGTTTCCTCCGGGGGAAACGGCTCTTTCGGTGCTTAGTGTCATTCATCACTTTTTGCGGGATCTTCTTCTGCGGATATCCATCAGTGCCAGCGCAGCCAGCAGTCCGGCAAAGACTGTTACGGATGCGGTCTGATCCGTCCTGATACCCGTGGGTATGGTCACATCGAGCTTATTTGTTACCACAAGCTCACTGTCGCTTTGCAGGATAAAGGGCACATCGCTGTCTGCGTCCGTACCGTTGAGAGCCATGGAGACGCTGTATCCATCGGCATCAGTCTCTTTGATCTTTACCTGTATGCCGGCGGGAAGAGATATCTCTATTGATCCGCCGTGGCTCAGGGTAAATGTTTCTCCGGAATGGATCGTACCCGAAACGCCGTCCTTCATCGTGGTGTATGCAGTGATGATGTCGTTTCCGTCTCCCACTGTAAAGCTGAATGTGAACTCTTTGCTCTTGTCGCCGAAGGCACCGGTGACCTGTTTGGTTATGCGCAGCTTCACATCGTTCTTTGAATTGTAGATCTGAAGCTCGCAGACAGCATTTGCCCTGGCGGTGTCGGTGTCGGCATACTTCTCTGCCACACCTGCATAGGAAGACGATACATAGATGCGTCCGTTGGCCACGGTCATGAGTATATCCTCGGTGAGCTTGGTATAACCTGCGGGAGCTGTCAGCTCACGAAGGTAATAATTGCCGTCGGCAAGGTACTCGTTTATGCCGTAGGGTCTGTTTGTAGCGGGATCTATCAGGGGCTGGCCGTTTTCGTCACGGGCTACGATAATTCCCGTTCCCTCGTCGCTGACCAGTCTCTCATAGTTTTCAATGGGGTAATAATCGGCTCTGGGCAGCTTTGTGTTGTAGTCGGTCACCTGCCTGTACAGCGCAAAGACTGCGCCTCCCAGACCCGTCTGACTTTCGGGATCCGCTTTGTCATACTTGGCTGCCCTTATTGTTCGGGTCTTGTTGTAGATATTGATATAGGCAGTCATTTTTTCCAGAGCGGTACCGTCTCTGCAGTTCGCCCAGCCCTCATCGGTCACGGGAGTGAGCCAATTTAGTTTTTCGGTATCGCCGTCTTTTGTGACATAGAATCTGACTTCATCCCCAAACCCCATATAGCCGCCGGGAGCAGATGTCTGCCTTAAAACGTAGACCTTTTTTTTGTTCTCGTCCGTTGTGATCTCTGCATCATAGAGGATAGTCACAAGTCCGTTAACATCAGAGGTATATGTTCCCACAGCTGTTCTTTTCGTGCCTTCTTCAAGGCAGAGCTCAAACACACCGCCCTCCAGAAGGGTCTCTGTGGTAGGCTCTCTGCCAGGGTCAAGCCCAATCCATCTGCTGAGCCTTACCATTATTCCCACTGTTCGGGTATTGGTAATGGTGGCTGTACGCACATTATCCTTGTGGGGATCATGTTCATAGCTCACCTTATAGGTATAATCAAAGTCCGAGGGACCGCCCTGAGTATCGGCAAGGTGTGTGAACCCGCTTTGCTCCACAGGTGTGATAGCAGAGTAGGAGGAAACTATGCTGCTGTCGCCGGGATCGTATACGGGATTTGTGAGATCCACCTCACGGACTTCATAGTCTCCTATGCTGTCCGCTCCCTCTGCCAGATCATAATAGAACCAGTAACATTCTGTATCGGGATACTCGATCCTGCGCACACTGCCGCTTATCAGTCTTGCTTCTTCGCCGCTCTTTTTGAGGTAGAGGGCAAGGAAAATGGGTGGTCTTCCGGTGACATAAGCATCATCGCTCCACTTCTTTGTTGCAGTAAAGCCGAAGCCCTTTGTGTTGCACACAATGACCTTTGCGTTTTTGCTTATGATGATCTTTCCCGCATTTTGTGCAGCCTCGTCGTGATCGGAGCCGTATGATGAAGTATCACTGTAATTGATATAGCCCCGTGCATCGCCCTCATAGCTTTCACCCGATCCGTACAGTGAGTTGTATTTTTCCCCGCTGCGTGCTTCAAGTATATATCCCTCGGGAACATTTTCTTCTTCCACCTTAAACTGTGTGCCTACGGGGAGCTCCGGCACCACAACGGTGTAGCCCGCGGGGATCATGGAGATAGTACCGTTGGGGCCTGTATAGAATACCGCAGAGTCCATGTACGCTTCCGGGATATTTTTTGGATCCTTGATCCCGCTGATGGGAACAAACCTGCTCTGATCAGGATCCCATCTGCAGTAAACACCGTCGGGATCCTTTACATAATACTTGTGCATATAAGTAGGAGGCAGGCTTTGTCCCGGATTGTTGACAGAGTAGAATTCATCACCCAGATACAGCCTGTAATCAAAGAAAGCTGTGTCACTGCCGTCGTTTGCATATTTATATGTATCGGTGACAGGATCCTTTTTTACAAGATCCTTTTGTATCTCAAGTGAGCGTATCCCGTCTTCCCTGACATAGTTTTTGAATACCGCAAGGGGCTGTTCGCCTACCTCATAAGTATCTGTTTTGTAATCCTTGTACTGTTCTCCTGCAGTTTCCTCTGTGGAGTCAAGCGGGTCATCATTGCATTCCACCTTTTCGTAAATGCTGCTGTTTACATTCAGCTCTTCCACAAAGTATCGCATGGTCTTATCCGGGAAATTGATGTTTATGGTCTCTCCCGCATTTATGACAAATACATTTGAATATTTGCCATTGTACGTTTCAAAATAACGCACCGTTCTGCTGCTGTTGGGATAAGTGACCGTAGGCACCTCTTTGAAGTTTTCCCTCTTACTGTCTGTGAGATAATAAGGGCCGTCTGGCTCTCCTCCTTCTGCGGCGGGGGCTTTATAGTATCCTATCCTGAAGGGATAGTCTACAAGGCTGAAATCAAAGGCATCGGATCCGGTAAAATCCTTACCGTTATGATCCTTGACCTCTTTGCTCAGCTTTACCTGACCATCCCTTACCTCACTGAGATTAAAGCGCAGATGAAGGTTGGATGCACCTGCACCTCTTTCCATGTAGAAAAGCTTCATGGAGTGCTTTGTGTAATCCCTGAATACATATTTCCCGTCTTTTTCCCTGAAAACAGATCCATCGGCACCGGCGGCCTCATAAAGCTCCTTCAGAGTTGTAGACTGGCCGTTTACATTAACATCGCCTGTCCTGAAATTAACAGAACCTGAAAGTCCCTTGTGTATACCGCCCAGATCTATGACCAGCACTCCGTCAACATAGAGCCAGAAGTCATCATCTCCGGTAAACTCAAAGATCATGTCGTTGCCCCAGGCATCACAGCCGTTTGCTGTCTGTGTGAAATCGGCAGAAAACTCCATCCCGAAGTAATAATCGGTGGTGCCCTGTACTTCATACAGAGGCTTGTTGAATCTGGGGTCTGTGATGGGAAGTGCCTGTTCCGATTCATTTGTCCTGGTGTGCGGGTTGGAGGTCGATACAACACCATACAGACTGCCGCCGCTCTCTCTTTTTACGATAGTGTTATACGGCAAAAACTGACCGTGACTGTATGCGTCACCGCCCGAGTTCACAGTTCCCACCTGGTCATACACCACAAATTTATTGGTGGTGGGATCAAGATAGGCATAGTTGTTGGAGCAGGAATACTCAAAGTATCCGCTTTCGTTGTATGTCTTGTCAAGGAAAAGGTTGTTTACTTTCACAGCCCCGGAAAACAGTTCGCCGAGCGACTTTCGCGTAACTGTGGGATTGTCTGTAAAGGTAACATCAGGGTATCCGTTTTCCTTGAGGGTATTGCTGACCAGCCCGGGAAAAGCCTGTCCGTTGCCCTTACCGGAATCGGCAAAGACCGTATTCGGCATCTTGCCCGTATACAAGGAAGAGGTTATGCCCATAACATCGTTCTGTTCCTTGCTTGTAGTTGAGGCAAATGTCGCGTCCTTTGCTCCTATTTCTTCCTTTACTTCTTTGGTATTATTCTCTACTTTCACATTGGCAAAATTGACCATTTTCATGGTTATGCCGTGCTGTGTGTTGTCAACGGTCTCAACAGTGGAAAGAAGGTTTTCTTCGTCCCTCTTTTCTATTACCGCAAAGTAGAACTCGCCCGCCTTTGAAAGAGGGACGCATTTTGTGATGTCGGTACCGTCAGGCTGCGGCACCACCGCCAGTGCCGCATACTGATAATAAGGCTTGTCCCATGCCATTATGGTGGAGCTGTAGCCGCCGTTCCTCCTGCCCTCCAGGTTGACACCCTTCTTCGTATAGGAGACCAGCTGATTGTTTCCTATCTCCGGGGCAAGATATCTGCCTGTGTAGGTATTCTGAAATTCGTAGTAACCGTTTTCTGTGCCGTCATCCTCGGTGTAGACATGTATTTCACGCCGTCAGCGGTCTCGGATGTGATGTAGTACCCTTCTGTACCCGGAACAGCCGTAAACCTCCATATGGAAACGGAATCATAGTCGCTGCCGGTGGTAAATACCGGCTTACCGGGATTCAGAGGATCGTTCATGATCCCAAGCTTCTGTCCTTTTAATCTGGTAACGCCTTTGTTATCGGTGACCTGTTCAGCTCTTACGGAGATGATGTCGATTGTGGTCCCTTTGTACAGAACAAGCCCGAATTCAAGTCCGTCAAGGTTCTGGGGGTCTTCGGTTATTCTATCCGGGTATCTGGCTGAGATCTTGCTCCCGTTATCCTTCCCGTCCCATCCGCCAAAGCCTTTTCCGTTTTCTCCTCCGAATTGGTTGATTCCGTATTTCTTATGATAAATATAGAATTTTCCTTTTTCACCGTATATCTCTACGGTAAATTCACTGTCAGGCTCTTCTTTAAGGCTCATTTTTCCCGAATTATTCATGGACATATATACTTTGCCTGTCTTATTGACCTCATCCTGATATGTATAAAGATAAAACTTGTTCTCTCCGCTGCCGGTATTCTCAAAATACCATAAAGATGCCTCAGTGAGAGCATTGGTCTTGGCAATAAGATTAGAGTCTCCTGTGCTGATACAATTACGGAAATACCTGTCACTGTTGAGCTTGTTATAAAGATAAAAACCCGTTTCCGAAGTAAGCTCACTGATCTCAAGAGCATCTGTGTGCTTTTCCTTCGGCTCAGGAGGAACGACTATCTCATACACCGAAAAGCCCTTTGCCTCAAAGCTGGCCCTTCCCTCCTCAACAACGAGGTCGTATATGTATTCAAAGCTGCCGTCGGACAGGATATGGCGGAGGGCTATGTCTTCACCCGCAGTTATACGGGGGTCTGTTATCTCCACGCTTATGGGCTTGCCCTCCACGGGCTGATATTCCTTATCCCCCTCCGTAATGGTGATGTCGTAGGCGGCAAGGCGCACCTCGCCCTCGTCTCCGTTCTCCGAAAGGGTGTCCGTCACATCAACGGCAGAAGCGGCAGCCTCCCTGGGCATCATGCCGTCCAGGGTCACGGTCCTGCCCGGATCCTGTGCGTCGGGATAGAGTTCAAAGTTCTGCCTGCGAAGACCCGTGTCCCTCACCACCGCAATGGCTGTAACGCTGTCATCCAGCGTGTAGAGCTCATCGGTGCCCGTGATATCCTCCACGATGACCTTGTCGGGCATATTGTTTTCAACAGTGTAGATAGAAATAGATTCACGCTCGTTTATCTCTGCGGCTGCTTCTGTGACGCTGTCCTCCCTTGATGAGAATTCATATGCCACAACGGTCTCAATGCCCTCTTCCGCAGCCGAAACGGATGCGCTGTTCTCCACGGCGACAGTGCTGCCCTGTTCTTCAAGGCTGTACACTGCGACCTCGACCACTTCGGAGCTTTCCTCTGCCACCTTGTGCATAGCGCCCAGCACTCCCACAACGGAAAGATCTGCCGCCTCAAAGCTGAGGACGCCTTCTTCGCTCACTCTGCACTCCGGAGCCGTACAGGAGCCTCCACCGGGAAGCACGGCTTTAAGACCCTGCTTGTTCTCAACAGTGTCATCAAAGGTGATATTGACAGTCACAGGTGTCTTGGGCACGAGCTTTTCGCCGCCCTGCGAAAGGCTAAGTTCAAAAAAGCTGTTGTAATAGATATGTTCTTCCTCTGTCCAGCCCAGTGCGGAAAGCATATTACTGTAATAGCCTTCCCCGCTGACAGGAATGGCTGTAAGCACCGCATCACGGGGGATACCGCTGTCACCGCCGCAGCTCACGGCAAATCCGACTCCCTCCGTCTCCGTTTCCACGGTGAAGGCTGTCCTGTCGCTCACAACAGCAAAGGCAGAGAAATGGGGAGCCGTGAAGCTGAGAGTGCCTTCGCTCACGAATGCGGGGATCTCGGAAATGCTGCCGTCATCCTCTATGGCAAGTATGCGCAGCAGGTCGCCCCTTGCGGCAGCCTCGTCAACAGCGGGTGCTGTAAGGGATATTTCCACGCTTTCCCCCTCTGCGGGGACAAATTCGGCAACACCCAGGTTCACCCTTGTATTGAAGCCGAAAAGCAATTCAGTTACAGGGTGTATGAGTTCGTTTTTCTCCACTGCGCCCATGAGGTACGTTTCCGTAAGGCTTGTCACGCCGAATACGCCGTTCTGGGGGAATGTGCCCTTTGCGGTAACGGTGCAGTCAGCCACGGAACCTGTCAGCTCCCTTGAAAGAGGCGGCAGCTTCACAAGAGCTGCGCCCTCCGTTTCATCGGAGCGCACCCGCACCTTGTCCCCTGCCTTTGCACGGCTTATAAGGGGCGTCTCGGACAATTCATTGTTCTTTACACCGTATAGCGCCAGTTCTTCACCGTTTGCAGTGTCAGGAGCAGATACCACGGATATATCAAGAGCATGGGAAATGCCGTCCGCCGCAAAAAAGCCCAGAGTATCAAGGACTATCATGCTGTCGTCGGAGGGGATATATATGTCCAGCACGGAACCAGACCATGCCGCCGGATCCTCCGGGGTCATGGATATAAAGCCGCAATAGGATGTTACGGTGTAACTTATGTCTGTCTGCGTGGTATCTGTCAAGCTGTCACTGCCGTCTGAGCCGATGGATTCGGGAGTAGTCCCGGGAGCCGGTGCTGCGGCATCCACTGAGCTCTGTGATCCGCTCTCACCTGCTGTTCCGTCTGCTGCTGCGGGTGCGGAGGTCTCGGAAGATGAGACCTGCCCGGCAGTATCGGCGGCTGATGCTGTTTCCGCAGGTGCCTGTGTCCCGCTCTCCACGGAAAAGACAACAACTGCGGGAGAAACCGAGGACAGGGACATGGCAGCAGCGCATATTCCGCTGACCATTCTCTTTATGAAAGCCTTCATTATATAATTCACCTTACCTTAAAGGTCATGAACCACTGTTTTTTATGTGCAATGCCCGGAGGGCATACTTCTCCTTATACTTAATATAAGTGTACCACTTTTTTATAATTCAGATTTCAATAGTCATTCTGACGAATATGCACTTTCCGAAAAAAATTGTACACATTTCACAAATATATCGCCCACACTCATATCCGACGGCTGTCAGCCAGCTGCAAAAGGGTCGAAAAAGGCTCCCGCATCAGCTGCGGGAGCCTCGTATGTCAAACTGTAATAAGTGTGCAGAAGCGGTCATCCGACAAGAGACTTAAAAAGCGCCAAACAGCCTTTGTATATATCCTCATAGGCTCTTTCAAAATCTCCGCTGTACCAGGGGTCGGAAATGTCACGATCCTCCCCCGCATACTCAAGGAGCAGGTGTATCTTGCCGCTTTTTCCGCAGATACGCTCTACCCCCCGTACATTTGACCTGTCCATGGCAATGATAAGGTCGTATTTATCCTTGTCCTCTTTCCTTATCTGTACAGCATAGTGCTCTCCGAACGGTATGCCATGACGGCGCAGAACATCCCTTGCGGGCGGGTACACCGGGCTTCCCGTATCTCCCCATATCTCCTCGCTGCTCACGGCGGCGGAAAAGGCGCAAAGATCTCCTTCCCTGCCGTTCTCCTTTGCGATGTGATCGAATATGAACTGTGCCATGGGGCTCCTGCAAATATTCCCGTGGCAGACAAAAAGTACGGATGTCATTCCGGGCACCTCCCGCTGATCGTCTTTTTTTCGTAAAGCCGTATATATCAATCATTATACTTTTTTGTCGGCAGGATGTCAAGGGTACGGCAAAATAATTGCAAAACCGTTTCCCACCCGTCATTTTGACCCTCCCGGACATTATTTGCACCCCAAAACCATATATCTGCCCATTTCCGGGTATGGAAAAACATTTTTCAAACCGGTATGGAAAATATTTTTTTAAAATGTTCACTTGTCAATGATCTTGGACACTCACCCTCAAAAAATATGACATTAAGCAGATAATCGCAAAATCACCTCTGGTAGGAGCCGGAGGCGACGGAAAGAGGTGATTTTGCGGCG